>JBDXGY010000006.1:0-600000 GCA_039989895.1 Hyphomicrobiales bacterium | reverse complement strand
TATAGACCGACCTTTTTTGAAGGTCGGTTTTATTTTGTCGAAAATTTTTTTTAAAATAAAGTTCCGACAGGTCAACCATATATTTCAACGGGACCTGCCGGATTAATCTTGTAGCACAGGTGATGCGGCGGACCTGTTAATGCCACAAGATTTACTGACAAGTAATTGCTTACTTGATGCTTCCTTGTGACTAATAAGTTCTGTGCGCGCAAGATAAAGAGGAATTAACAATGAATATTTATCTTTAATTTATGTAGTTAATTCAATTAGATAAGATATTTAAGCAGCATTCACCTCAAAAACCACGCGGTTTCTGCCTGCATGTTTAGCTTGATACAAGGCAACATCGGCGCGCTTCATCATACTTTCCGGTGTATCATTCTCATCAACATAGCAACTAATACCAATGCTTGTCGTCACCACTATCTCTTCGCCGTTTTCTCCAGTAACAAATGGTTTTGCCGCCACAACATCACGGATTCGTTCTGCAACAGAATAGGCCAAATCGCGATCAGTCTCCGGCATAATGACCACAAACTCTTCGCCGCCCATACGACAAGGCAAATCAATACGGCGAACATTATCGCTCATGCGTATCGCAAATTCTTTTAAGATTAAATCTCCAGCATCATGGCCATATGTATCATTCACTTGCTTAAAATGATCTATATCCAAGATGAGCAGCGAAAGCGGCGTTCCCTTATCATGAGCAATGTTAACGTGGCTCGCTAAATGTGTTTCCAGATAACGGCGATTATAAAGCCCTGTAAGCGCATCTTTGACCGCCATTTCCATGGTGTTTTGCACGCTTTCACGTAGATAATCTGAATACCGTCTACGGCGCAACTGGGTTTTGCAACGAGCAATCAATTCATTCGTCTCTATCGGACGGCTTACGAAGTCGTTCACACCCATCTCAAGCGCGCGAGACAATTGTCTCTCCTCTCCCTCGTCTGAGATCGCAAGTAATGGGAGATTACGTGTACGTTCTAATTGTCGCATCTGGGAACAAAGACGCAGCCCATCATAATTTTTCAAATCAAGATTTACAATTCCGAGAATAGGATCCTCTTGTGACGCATAATCCATTGCTTTATTTGGATCTGACTCAATGATCACTTGATATCCGGCACGCATGAGCGCACTGCGTATTTTTGATGCAGACGCTTCACGATCATCAACCACCAATACAGCTTCATCGGGTTTTGGGTTGGCAAATACATGCTCATATAAAAGCTCCATATGAACATCGTAGGCCGTCATCGCACGCATTCTAAGCTCATCAACAAGCAGTTTCACACGCAGGAGACTTTTAACCCGAGCCATCAGTTCAAGATCACGGAAGGGTTTGGTCAAAAAATCATCCGCACCAGCTTCCAACCCCTCAATACGGTCTTGAACACCATTAAGTGCCGTCAGAAGAACAATCGGGACATGCAATGTTTCTGGCTCAGCTTTGAGAATACGGCAAACCTCAAATCCATTCATTTCAGGCATCATCACATCAAGTAAAATAATATCGCACTCACCGCGACTGCAAATATCAATGGCATCTCGTCCATTATCCGCTGTTATGATAGTATAATACTCTGCAGAAAGACGAGCTTCCAACAGTTTCACGTTGGTGGGATTATCATCTACTACTAAAATTCGGCCAGTCATGCCGCTACCCTTTTATTATGGCGACCAGCGGTCACCATGTTTGATTGTCTATTCGCCGATATAAGAACGGACCGTTTCGAGAAATGTTGAGATAGAAATAGGCTTGGAAATATAGGCCTCACACCCGCCATTACGGATACGTTCCTCATCCCCCTTCATCGCGAAAGCAGTTACAGCGATGACTGGAATATCTTTCAACTCGTCATCTTCCTTAAGCCACTTCGTGACATCAAGCCCGGAAACTTCCGGCAATTGAATATCCATTAAAATTAGATCGGGCTGATGTTCACGTGCCAGATCAAGTGCTAAAAGCCCATTATTGATCTCGACCGTCTCATAACCTTGAGAGTGCAAAAGATCATGGAATAGCTTCATATTCAGCTCATTATCTTCCACAATCATCACTTTTTTTGTCATAATTCCCACCGGTTTGGCTATTATTCTAGTACCCAATTTCATAGATATACTTATACCGAGTTAAAAGCATACTTGAATTTCCTTTCACAAACGCAAACAAGCGTAAATAATGTGAAACTAAATATGGACGCAAAATGAGACAAGAAAGAGCTGAAGGCATTGCTATTCAAGCACTTAGTCATATAGCATCGGACAACGATCTTCTGGGTCGATTCATGGAAACGACCGGGCTTGCACTTGAAGAGTTGCGCGAGGCGGCAAGCGAGCCAGGCTTTTTATCCGCTGTCTTGACGTTTTTGCGGCAAGATGAACCTGAATGTCTTTGTTTTTCCAGTAATGCGGGCCTCTCACCTATAGATATACAAAGTGCTGCGATGACTCTTGAAGGACATCGTGATGACTTTTTATAACGCACTGTTTTTATTATGAAAATAAAATCAGTAATGGATGGTATAGATAGCCAGCTCCCCCTTTTGATTTGTGATGTGGATGAGGTCGTGCTGCATTTTGTCGCACCATTTGAAACTTATTTGAGTGAGCGCGGTATGTATCTGCGCAAAACATCATTCAAACTGGGCGGGAACATCATCAATGCCGATACTGGTGAATCACTTTCTTCCCTATCTAGCAGCGCTCTCGCCTTACAGTTCCATGAAGAGTATGTTGACCATCAGCCCATTATCGAAGATGCGCAACCAGTCCTAACAGCACTCGCAGCACAGTTTCAGATTGTCTTTCTCACAAATGTCGCGGCAGAACTTTCCATGCGACGACAAAGCCATTTGGCCGCACTCGGGCTTGATTTTCCAGTTTTGCAAAATAATGGCTCAAAAGCTGAAGCAGTAGCCCAGCTAGCTAATATCACAACGTCACCGACTATATTCATTGATGACTTACCGATGCATCACAGCATGATAAAATCCACATCACCTGAGGTTTTCTGCATTCATTATATGGCAGATAGTGACTTTAGAAGGATTGCTGAAGTTGATCAGAAAATCGCTGAAAAAGCAGAAGACTGGCAACAAATCAAAAGCCTGTGCCTGCAGAAGATATAACCTTATGCAGCTTCATCTTGTTTTTGCTCGCTGGTGGAACGCTTAGCACCACGCACTGGGCGCACTGCAGACAGAAGCGAATCTATCGTGAGACCTGGTCCATAATGTTTCCCCGCACCGACCTGAAATCCGCCACCAATAGCGCTCTCACTTATCGACTGATTTTCTAGCCCTATTGCGACTTTGTCGATTTGGAGCTGTTCGCTCATGTTCATGACAATCTCGCTTATCCAGTTAATAGCTTCCTCAGATTCAGGCAGATTGGAAAAATCTACGACGAGTTGATGATAGGGCCATGCCCACATATCGGACAACAATGAGAATTGCACGTTACCGCAGTCAATAGCGAGATTAGCGCCTGATGTGGCCACCTCTTCCAGTGGGCGGTAGATATCAGAATCGACTCCACGATCATTTTCCCAGCTCATCAATAAAGTCAGGTTTTCATAGCTAATCTCTTTGAGCCTATCTATCACGGCTTGACGCTGGTCCGCCGCAATAACGGACTCTCCTTCAACCTGTACAATGATATTGAACTCGCGCCTTTTTAAAGCGAATTCGCCAATTTCATCCCAAATGACTGACAAAATCTCGTCTACAGTGGGCCGCGCCTGTGGCACCTTGTCAAACAATGAAAGATCAGCCTTCGCCAAGACACCAACCAATAGATTTTTATCCATATCCATTAGGGGCTGGTAGGTTATATTAAAATGAAGTCGCGCATGCTCAATCATTGCCATTTGGCTAAATATCATACGCCGAGCGTTCATAGCTTTATAGAAGCGATGAGCTAAAAAAGATAAGACAAGCGCTGCAAAGCTTAGCAATACAATGACAATAATCGACACGCGAAGCTCACCGGACCATACAGAGATCGAGCGCCTATCGAGAACAAGAGAAAAATTAACCGGAAATCTCTCACTTTTTCGTTCTAGGACCAAAGGTTCGCCTAAGAAACCCTTTTTAACTTCTGATCCAGTAACAGAATACCAAAGACCACCTTTGGGTAAAACCACGTCAACTTGTACAAAATCAGCAATGAATCCTGGCAAGAGCATTTTCTTGAACCGCGCCTGTGACATGATCGCATAAATTCGGATGCCATTTGGGGCCGCTTTTATCAAAATAGGCAAAGCTGCCTGTTCGGTGCGCAACTCTCCAAATTCGATTTTCGTGTTTGTTACGCCTTGATGTGCGGGAAACGATAAATTCTGAATATTTCCACCACCGATCGAGCAAGCAATTTTCCCGTCGGCGGCGATAATCCCCATGGCGCCAACTGATTTATTGGCGGCAAGATGTCGGCGCAACACCAAAAGATCATTGGCAGCACAAGAACCGGCAGTCTTTAGCAAATAACCATCAAGAACCAATTCGGTCTCAGCCATCACATCTTCAACTTCACCGATAAAAAAATTAAGAATACGATCCGATTGCACCCGCACTGCTTCTTCACCAGTACGATAGATCTGAAAATAAGCGATCAACATCGGACATAAAATGGCAAGCGCAATCCAATAGATACCCTTCGACATCAAATATGATGTCGCATCAAACTTTCTCAAGGGTGTTTTTCGCTTCATGAGAATATTATCTACCAAATCAGTAAATAACCAATAAAGGTTGCTATTGTTGAATTATACAGCAGGCATTGCCTGCCCTATCGCTGGGCGCGTCCGTGTTTTTCGTCGCTCTTCTGGTCGTTTTGCCAAGGGCATCATTTTTTCAATCAATCTTTTATAAGTTTCGCCCGGCAATGGCTTGGCAAACAAATAACCCTGCGCCATGCGAACACCCTTTTCTCTCAAATATTCAACCTGCAGTGGCTCTTCGACACCTTCAGCGACGATATCCATGCCGAGGCTCTCAGCCAGGCTAATTAAGCTATCCACAATCGGGGCGGAAAGAGAATCCGTACCGATTGCATCAATAAACAGCTTATCTATTTTAATGACATCAAGACCAAGCTGTTGAAGATAAGCCAAGCCACCGTGACCAGTACCCGCGTCATCCAGCGCAACTTTAGCTCCTAATGAGCGCATATTACGGATCACAACACGCGCTCGTTCAATGTCATTGAGAGGCTGACGTTCAGTCACTTCAAACATAAGCTGTGAATAGCTAATTTTGCTTGGCCCAAAAACCTGCTTGATATCATCAATAATATCTAGGTTTTCAAAGTGATCATCGAAAAGATTGATACCAAGTTTCAACTCTGGTCGATCTTCATGTAGATCTTCCATTTCTTCCGCAACATAACTCATCAAATTACGCGTCATCTCAATGGCAAGACCAGTCGCCTCCGCAAGACCAATAAAAGCACCCGGAGGCAATATCGTCCCGTCAGGTTTTCGCCAGCGAATCAACACCTCACACCCCATAAGAGCACCGGTCTGCACATTAATCGTTGGCTGATAAAATGGAATAAACTCGCCTGCTTCCATGGCGGCTTCAATTTCGTTTATGCGCGCCTTTTTAGGTCGCAGCGCGAAAAGCGAAAGAAAAAACAAAGTGACGCCAACGACAACGGCGCTTGCGATAGCTTTTTCATAAAGCGTTGAAAAATCACTCCAAATTACATCATAAGGTGCTAAAACTGTCACATGGAATGGATATTTTGTTGAGCTTAAAGAGCTCGAAAAGGTTTTTTGATCAAAAGGTAGCGTTGCCTTTGCTGTTGCTTGCGCAGGTGCCATATACAAAATAGTACCGTCATCAAGCGAGGTAAGCGCGACACCCTTATTTCTCATTTTTTCTGGAATAACATCATCAGCCAATGCTTCGCCAGGAAGAATGACACCTATACTAGAACCTGAAGCCAACTCCCATGTAAGCAGCGTTTCCAGAGCATCACTATCTACTCGTCTCACGACTTGAAATGTGATGTTTTCTGCATCGCTACGAAGCCCACGCGTACGTTCGGAGAATATGGCTTGCTCCCCGTATTGATTACACTTGAAATTGCCATCAGCATCAATGACACCCACTTCTTTGACCCAAAACTGATCATAAAGGACACGGCGCATCTCGCGAACATCTTGAATATCACAACTTGAAACACCCAACAGAGCGAGTTGTGTAAGCTGAGAAAAAGCACGGTTTATATTGATATCTGCGCGCTCGACCATTGTAGCCGCAATCGAGCTTACAAGTTTCTCACCTTGCAATTGTGCATTGCTGACAAGAACTTGATGCACAAGAACAGCTGGCAAGAATACGCCAAGCACCCCGCACAACAATAAAACTATCTTGAAAATTCGCCTTAACAAATCTGATCAGCCGCTGTTCTCTACCTCATAGAGAGAAGACTAACCTGCGCCGGTTAAGACACAATTAAGTAATTCAGTCATTTTAAAAAAATAGCTATTCTTGAACATTCAACATCAGCGATAATTCACGCAATTGCTGCATCGTCGCCTCATTTGGCGCTCCCATTAGAAGATCTTGGGCCTGTTGGTTCATTGGGAAGAGCGTCACTTCACGCAAATTTTGCGCCCCAACCAACAACATAACAATACGATCGACACCAGCCGCCATGCCGCCATGTGGTGGAGCACCATATTGAAATGCGCGATACATACCGCCAAAACGCTCTTCAAGAACGCTTTCTTCATAGCCAGCCAAAGCGAATGCTTTTTTCATCACTTCAGGCTGGTGATTACGGATAGCACCCGAACCAATCTCAAAGCCATTACAAACGATGTCATATTGATAGGCGCCAATCGTCAATGGATCATCATTTTCTAGCGCCTCAAGCCCACCAGCTGGCATAGAGAATGGATTGTGGTTGAAATCAACCTTCTCTTCTTCCTCGTTCCATTCATACATCGGAAAATCAACAATCCAGCACAAAGCAAAGCGGTCTTCATCAATGAGGTTCAGCTCTTCACCAACACGCGTACGCGCATTGCCTGCAAAAGCTGCAAATTTCTTTGGGTTACCCGCTGCAAAGAAGACAGCATCGCCCGCATCAAGTCCAAGCTGCTCGCGAATGGCGGTTGTGCGCTCAGGACCAATGTTTTTAGCAACAGGACCAGCCCCAGCAACAGTGCCCTCTTCATCACGGAAGAAAATATAACCAAGACCCGGCTGACCTTCGCCTTGCGCCCAAGAATTCATCCGATCACAAAAAGCACGACTACCGCCCGTCTTCGCAGGAATTGCCCAAACCTGATTTTTCTCATCAGCATCAAGCATACCAGCAAATACCTTGAACCCCGAGCCACGGAAATGATCGCTCACCTCCTGCATTTCAATTGGATTACGTAAGTCTGGCTTATCTGAGCCATATTTTCGGATCGATTCATTATAGCCAATGCGCGGGAAGACATCCGTTACCGGTTTGCCCTCGGCAAATTCCGCAAAAATATCGCGAAGAACTGGCTCCATTGTCGTCAAAACGTCTTCTTGTGTGACAAAACTCATTTCCAAATCAAGCTGATAAAATTCACCTGGCAGGCGGTCAGCACGTGGATCTTCATCGCGGAAACACGGTGCGATTTGGAAATAACGGTCAAAACCCGACATCATCAATAATTGTTTGAATTGCTGAGGTGCTTGGGGCAATGCGTAAAAATTGCCTGGATGAACCCGTGACGGCACGAGAAAGTCACGCGCGCCTTCTGGTGATGATGCTGTCAAAATCGGCGTTTGAAACTCAGAGAAGCCAATCGCATTCATTCTCTCACGCATGAAGGAAACAATCGCTGAACGCTTCATGATGTTATTATGCAAAGTCTCGCGGCGTAGATCGATAAAGCGATTTTTGAGGCGAATTTCTTCTGGATAATCAGGCTCTTCAAACACCGGCATCGGCAGTTCTTTTGATGAACCCAGCACTTCTAGTTCAGCACAAAAAATCTCTATCTCACCGGAATCAAGTTTGGTGTTGATTAACGAGGCATCACGATCTTTCACTTTGCCATCGACACGAATGCACCATTCGGCACGCACGCTTTCCATCATCGCATAGGCTGGCGAATCTTTATCAGCCACCACTTGCGTCACGCCATAATGATCGCGCAGATCAATAAACAAAACACCACCGTGGTCGCGGACACGATGAACCCAACCCGACAAGCGAACAGTTTCGCCAGAGTTGGCGGCTCTCAGATCACCACATGTGTGACTTCTATAGCGATGCATAGTCATTCTTCCTGATACAATGGAAATAGTGTTGCGCGTGAGGTGCACTTGTCGGCTAAATTTGTCAAGGCTCAGGTAGAACCCGGATGAACTAAATAGCAACTAGGACAAGATGGTTTTTTAGGTTATAGCTGATTTATGGAAATGATTACAACGACTGAGGCATTGCAGAAAGCTTGCAATGTTCTTGATAAATCTGAATTTGTTACTGTTGATACGGAGTTCCTCCGAGAGACAACTTATTGGCCGAAACTTTGCCTCATCCAAATGGCTTGTCCAGGATATGATGTAATTGTTGATCCTCTCGCCGATGGTATCGATCTTTCTGCATTTTTCGAACTGATGAAGAATGAATCTGTAGTGAAAGTATTTCACGCAGCACGCCAAGACGTTGAAATTATTTATAATCTAGCTGAAGTCATTCCTTGCCCGCTGTTTGATAGCCAAGTTGCGGCTATGGTGTGCGGCTTTGGTGATTCCATCAGTTATGATCAATTAGTATTCCGCATCACGGGCAATCGGGTGGATAAGTCTTCACGCTTTACAGATTGGACAATGCGCCCGCTATCCGACAAACAAATTGCCTATGCGGCAGCTGATGTAACCCATCTTCGAGATGTGTATATGTCACTCAAAGCCAATCTGGAAGAACAAGAGCGCTCATCTTGGGTCTCAGAGGAAATGGCGGTACTCAATTCAGTCGACACATATTTCACCAAGCCAGAAAATGCGTGGAAACGCATGAAGATGCGAGTACGCAAACCTATCGAGCTAGCTATCATGAAAGAAATAGCAGCTTGGCGCGAGGCTGAGGCTCAACGTCGTGATGTGCCTCGTGGACGTGTTATAAAAGATGACGCGGTCTATGAAATAGCAGCACAGCAACCTAAAACCGTTGCAGCATTGGGTAAACTTCGAAGTATCTCTCGTGGGTTTGAACGCTCTAAAACATCAGAACACCTCTTACAGGCCGTTGAGCGCGCTCAACAAATTCCAAAAGAAGAGCTAGAACCCGTGCCACGAGGCAGACAATCTCCTGAGGGGTCTGGTGCTGTAGTCGATTTGTTAAAAGTGCTTTTGAAAATGACTAGTGAGAAGCATGCAGTTGCTGCAAAAGTCATTGCAACGGTTGATGATCTCGAACAAATAGCTTGTGATGATGATGCGGATGTAGCCGCCCTCAAAGGCTGGCGCCGCCAACTTTTTGGTGAATTAGCTCTCGCTATCAAAGGAGGAGAGCTTGCCTTGAAAATAAATGGCAAGCGGGTTGCAATAGAACGAGTCAATAAGGATTCAGACCAAGTCTGAAATTCTGATTTCTACATTAATATCAATGATTTTTTTAATTTGATTCAAGCGCCGTATCAAGCGTTCGCCCACGTGTGCGGCAAGCTCTCTATCAAGATCGAGGATAAGTATATCCCCTTCTTTTACAAAGACGCTTTTAAGTAACGTGCCTGCTGTCGACGCAGAGATGAGATGAGCAATTCTAAATGAAAGCCCTAACAGCCGTGCGCGCAGGCGCATATCTTCATCTGTTAGTAGCTTAGAAAGCTGCGGCAAATCTTTATCGTGTTGCTGGCCTTCATGTCTAAAATAAGTAGACAGTGCGATAAAGGCGCGACCTGGATGATCTATCCCCACGAAGGCGGCATGAGCGATTGTATTGGAACTCTGTTCACCACGATAATCAGGATGGGCTCTCCAACCAACATCAGCTAACAAACACGCCGCTTTTCGCAGCCGCAACTGTTCGGGCGTTTCATCAAAGCCCACCGCTTTAAATAAGGGCGATGTCCACTCAAAAAGCTCCATAGTGTTGTCAGCCGAGCGCGAACGCAACAAAGACAACGTCTCAGCACCTGCGACCAATCCATCTTCTGCCTGATGTGCATCGTCTAATCGTGCATACAAGAAGCCTTCACGCACGCCTAGAGCGCTGGTTACAATATGTGACGGCCTCATCTCTTCGATTATTTTCAATAAGACCGCAGCGCCATAACGCAATAGCGATGCCCGATTTTTAGAAATGACATCGATCATCTTTATGTCAGAAGATTCAGTCTCAATGATCATCTTGCAGAACGATGCCATTTTCTTCGCGGGTATTATATAATTATGAAGTACGCGCAGCGGATAATCGTTTTGGCGCATATGCAAATAGGCTAATGACCGCCATGTGCCGCCAATAGCATAAAATGCACGCCCCTTACCCGCTTTCAATATCATATTATCTGCAAGAAGATCGCTCGCTACAGCATAGGCTTTGGATGGCTTGTTATCTGATACATCTTGAAGGCGAAGCCCGCCTAGCGGAAAAGTCATGCCCTGGCCAATTTGATCACCTTTGATGTCAGCGAGTTCAAGGCTGCCTCCCCCCATGTCCCCCATCACACCGTCAACATTATAAAAGCCAGAGAGAATACCATGGGCTGAATAACGAGATTCATCTTGCCCACTGAGCAGGATCGGCTCCACTTCGCAGATTTCTGATACACGTTCGATAAAATCTGCACCATTAGAGGCTTCTCTTGCGGCTGCCGTGGCAATAACCCAAAGCTCGACAGAATCTAACTGATCAGCGATCACCTTAAAACGATGCAGTGCTGCGATTGCATTTTCTACGGCTTCTTCATCAAGCATACCGGTTTCAGCAAGACCACTACCAAGACCGCAAAGCGCTTTTTCATTGAAAATAGGAGAAGGCGAGCGCGACAATTTTTCATAGGTCACTAGACGCACGGAATTGGAACCAATATCGATAACAGATATCGGGCCATGTCCAACCAGATGGCTTTGGGAATCCTGTGAGATATTAGCCAAGGAATTCTCATCCTGATTTGAAATTGGTTTTGAGCTTTTAGATAATGTCACTTGGGGACTGCGTTTCGAGTGATTGACCACGACCAGACAGACTTGGGTTTGTCATAAAATAATGATGACAATTGAATGGGTCTTCTCCGGGCTGTAAGTCAACCCGTTTAGACGTACCATCGCTTAAAATGTTCCAGCTTTGTTGGTTATCCAGAAGATTAGCTACCATTATCTGATCTAAGACCTGTTGATGCACCGTTTCATTGGTCAAAGGAATCAGCGTTTCGACACGCCGATTTAAATTGCGCGGCATTAAGTCAGCTGAGCTGATATAAACCGAAGCTTCTTTTGAGGGCAGCCCGTGACCATTGCCAAAACAGTAAATACGCGAATGCTCTAGAAATCTTCCAACAATTGACCGAGCGCGAATGTTTTCTGACAAGCCCGGCACTTGTGGCCTGAGGCAACAAATACCTCGCACCGCAAGTTCTATTAAAACACCGGCACGGCTTGCTCTATAAAGGGCATCAATGATCTCTGGATCGACCAGTGAATTCATTTTCATCCAGATCTGGCCTGGCTTACCCACTTTTGTCTGTGTGATTTCATTTTCAATGTGATCGAGAATACAGCTCCTCGCGTTAAAGGGAGAAACAACGAGTTGATTCATATTTTGTGGTTCAGCATAACCAGTGACTAAATTAAAAATCCGCATTACATCCTGCGCAACCTTGGGATCAGCGGTAAATAGCGACAAATCTGTATAAACACGCGCGGTGATTGGGTGGTAATTTCCAGTACCCAAATGACAATAGCTCGCTAACTGCCCACCCTCACGTCTTGCAACATAGGAAAGTTTGGCATGGGTTTTTAACTCGATAAATCCATAGACCACTTGAACACCGGCGCGCTCCAGCTGATTGGCCCATTTAATGTTGGCTTCCTCATCGAAGCGTGCCTTTAACTCAATCAAGGCAGTTACCGATTTGCCAGCCTCAGCCGCCTCAATCAGCGCTTCCACGATGGGCGAATTATTTGAGGTTCTATAGAGCGTCTGCTTGATCGCCACCACGTCGGGGTCTGCTGCTGCTTGACGCAAAAACTGGAGCACCACGTCAAATGACTCATAGGGATGATGGACAATCATATCTTTTTCACGGATCGCCGCGAAACAATCACCACCTGCTTCGCGCACGCGTTCGGGAAAGCGGGCCGTATAAGGCTTAAACTTGAGTTGCGGGCGATCTATTTTGGCCAATTGAGATAGGTCACACATCGCAAGCAATTGTTGTGCGCTTGAAACATTTTCACTGGCGACTGATAATTTATCGGCAATGAATGTGCGCAAAGATGCCGGCGCTGAGTTTTCGATCTCAAGACGAATAGCAACGCCTCTGCGTCGCCTCTTGAGAGCGGTTTCAAAAACCTGCATCAAGTCTTCCGCTTCTTCTAATATCTCGATATCAGAATCTCGAATCACACGAAATGAAGCTTTAGAGAGAACTTCATAACCCGGATATAAGCGGGCGATGAATAGACCGAGCGTCTTTTCGAGCGTGATAAACCGTATTGAGGCGTCGTCTCGTGCGGGCAACTGTATGAAGCGCTGTCCTGAGCTTGGCAAACGCAACAACGCCATCATTTCTTCATTGTCACTTTTGCGTTGCAAGTGAAGCGCCAATGAGAAACCCGTATTAGGAATAAACGGAAAAGGATGAGCTGGATCAATCGCCAAAGGCGTTAAAATCGGAAATATAGTTTCCATAAAATGCTTTTCGAGCCAAACATGGTCTGAACGCGAAAGGTCTTCATCTTCAATGAATGTAATATGTTCATTGGCGAGTTCTTGTTTAAGGTGGGACCAACAATGCTGCTGAGTTTCTAACAATTCCGCAACGTCACGCTGGATAGAAGCCAGCTGTTCTTGCGGTGTTAAACCATCGTCACTTACCTGATTAATCCCTGCACGCGCCTGCCCCATAAGGCCTGCCACACGCACCATAAAAAACTCATCAAGGTTGCTGGCGGAAATTGACATGAAAGACACACGCTCAAGCAACGGATGACCATGATTAGACGCTTCTTCGAGGACTCTGCGATTAAATTGCAACCAAGAAAGCTCACGATTAATAAAGCGCTTGGGACTGTTCATCAGATCCACATCTTGTCCTTCGCCAATAGCTATGCCTTGTTCACTCGGCTCGCCATCAAGCTTATCAGCTCCTATTTGTGTAATCTCATCCATATTGGTTTTGTTCATCCGGCTCATAATATTTGATGCATATTCTAACGGAATAAGACAGCTTTGCGTCATCTAAATGACATTATGCTTACTGATGATTTGTTCTTAAAAGTCTGCGACTTCAGCCGCTAGTCTTTTGGTGATGGAGCGGCCTTGTGAAAAGGCTGCTTCATCCAGTCGAGAGACCATTTCACGCACACTATTCAAAGAGCGCTCCATGCGACTGATTAGATAATCAATCACGTGCGTTTCGATGGCAATTTGACGATCTGCAAACTGCTTTATGAAAATCTGCCGCATAAGCGTATCATCGGGTGCCCCTATATCGACGGGCACTGCTGCACGAAGTCGCGAGGCAAGATCAGGCAAGGTGGGCGTCCATCCACTTAGAGACTGTTCACATGTCATCAGCAAAAAGCCCTGCCCACCGCGCACCGTATTGACCAAATGGAAAAGAGCTACTTCATCGAGAGCGTGAAAATCCACATCTTCCAGTACAAGCGCGCCGGTTTCTAGCCACGGATTGATGGTATCAAAGGTCAAATTTTTTGCGCGGTGGCGCTGCGCCCCCGCTTCGTGCGCCCATATATTAGCAAGATGTGTTTTACCGGAACCCGCAGGCCCAAAGAGAAGAGCGACATTTGCCGGCCATTCCGGCCAGGCACTCACAAACTCGAAAGCATGACGGTTGGCTTCGCTGACAATAAAATCATCACGGCTCATCGCCTCGTTATAAGGCAGATCAAGCGTAAGCTGAACAGGATTATAGAGTATTGGCGACTGCATCACTCACCCTCACCTTCATCCCCAAGATAAAGATGACTTCCCAAATAGCGCTCTAAACCAAATCGCACCAGCACGCCAATACATGCCGCCGCAGGCACCGCAATTAACATGCCGACAAAACCGAATAACGAACCAAAAGCAAAAAGCGCAAACATCAACCAAACAGGATGGAGTTGCACATGATCACCCATGATACGCGGTTGCAAGATATTGCCCTCAAAAAACTGACCAGCAACGAAAATAATAAAAACAGCCCCGATAATAATGTAATTTTGCTCTGGCAAAAACTGTGCGAGTGCAAGGCCGATGGATAAAATACCTCCTAAAATCGCGCCAATGAATGGAACAAAACTGATCAAGCCGATACCAAGCCCTAACAAGAGACCAAATTTCAATCCGGTCATGCTTAGAGCCACCGCATAAAAAATTCCCAAAAGCAGGCAAATCAATCCCTGCGCTCTTATGAATCCAGCGATCATATCCGCCATTTCAGCGACAAGACGGCGAATGGTCAATGCGTGGTCGCGGGGCAACCAGCCATCAAGCTTAGCTGTCATATTATCCCAATCATAAAGCAGATAAAAAGCAACGACTGGCGTGATAACAAAAAGAGAAATAATGCTAAGCAGTGCCTGTCCACCACTCAAAACAGATCCCAAGAGCTTCGTTATCCACAGCACACCATCATCGACAAAATTACCCACCAAAGCATGCAAATCAGCCACATCAAAAGGCAAACGGTCGGTCAAGGCTGAAAACCAGTCTGAAACGAAAAAGGCTTGCAGTGAGCGTATATAACCTGGAACATGCTCTATGAACTCAATCATCTGTTTGCCGATGATTGGTACAAGGATCAAAAGCGCCAGTAAAAATAGAAACAAAAAGATAATGAGAATTAAAATGGTTGCAGCCATACGGCTAAGGCTCCATTTCTCAAACTTGTCCGCGATCGGGTCAAGAATATAGGCAAGGACCATACCCGCGACGAAGGGCAATAAAATGCTTGAGAACACATAAATGAAAGCAAGAAAAAAAACGAAAGCTATTACCCAATAGATCGCTTGCCTCTGCCAGACCATTTTTATCACCTTGAATACTGAACACTCTTTCAGTAATTGGGTATCTGGCTGAACCAGCACAGTCAAGAATTCCAGAGATATGCAGACTATTTTCACAAACAACAGGTGAATAGCGGGCATTTTTTCGATCACCACTTGCACATTGTTGACTTTTGGGTTTCAAGCGGCAGTACGATCAACCAACAGACTTGAGATATGACCAACGATAACGAATGCAAACCGGGTGTGACTTATGCAGACGCAGGTGTCGATATTGATGCTGGCAATGACGTCGTTGACCGCATTAAGCCGCTCGTCAAATCAACCGCACGTCCTGGCTCCAATCCTGACCTTGGTGGGTTTGGCGGTCTATTTGACCTGAAAGCCGCTGGTTTTACAGATCCGATATTGGTTGCAGCCAATGATGGTGTTGGCACCAAATTGAAAATAGCCATTGAAACTGGCATTCATTCAACAGTGGGCATTGATCTGGTGGCTATGTGCGTGAACGATCTTGTTGTGCAGGGGGCTGAACCACTTTTCTTCCTCGATTATCTGGCCACAGGCAAGCTTGATGCCGCGCAGGCAGCGGACATCATCGCGGGGATTGCTGAAGGCTGCAAACAAGCAGGTTGTGCGCTGATTGGCGGCGAGACCGCAGAAATGCCAGGCATGTACTCAGGCGGGGATTATGACCTTGCCGGTTTTTGCGTAGGTGCTGCTGAGCGCACAGACCTTTTGCCCCGCAAAGACATTATTGAGGGCGACGCATTGATCGGGCTTGCCTCATCCGGCGTTCATTCCAATGGCTTTTCACTTGTTCGCAAACTTGTGAGCGACAATGGTTTTAATTGGAAAGACCAAGCGCCTTTTGATGAAAGCCAAACAATAGGTGCAGCCCTACTTGAACCAACACGTATTTATGTGAAATCAACACTGGCCGCTATTCGCAAAACTGGCGCAGTCAAAGCACTAGCGCATATCACAGGCGGTGGCCTCACAGAAAATATACCGCGTGTTTTACCGGATGATCTGGCGGCAAACCTTGATCTCACATCCATCACCCTGCCATCCGTATTCAAATGGCTATCAAAGCTTGGCTCGATTGATGAGGCGGAACTGGTGCGCACCTTCAACTGCGGCGTGGGTATGGTGCTTGTGGTCGACAAAGATAAAGTGGATGAAGTAATCACCACCCTTAACGCAGAAGGCGAAAGTGCGTTTTCTCTTGGTAGCTTAAACGCACGAGATGGTGAATCTGTTGTCTATCAAGGGTCCCTCACCTAATGGCCAGCACACCCAAAAAGCGCGTTGCAGTTTTGATTTCTGGTGGCGGCACCAACCTGCAATCGCTGATTGATGCAACAAGTGCGGCCAATTTTCCTGCACAAATTTGCTTGGTGATTTCCAATAAAGCGGACGCCTATGGCCTAACCCGCGCACAAAAAGCTGGCATTGATACAAGAACGCTACCGCACAAGGACTATGAATCACGCAGTGCATTTGATGAAGCATTGGATAAGGCCTTAAAGGACGCCAATATCGAGCTGATATGCCTTGCCGGCTTCATGCGGCTTTTAACACCTGCCTTTATTGAAAAATGGACCAATAAAATTCTCAATATTCATCCTTCACTCCTTCCCTCGTTTCCTGGACTGCATGTCCATCAACGCGCGATTGATGCAGGTGTGCGCTTTTCAGGTTGCACAGTGCATATTGTGCGAGAAGAAATGGATGTCGGACCTATTATTGCACAAGCCGTTGTGCCACTCGCACAGGATGATACGGCTGACACATTGGCTGCGCGTATTTTGGCGTCAGAGCATGAAATTTACCCCAAAGCCCTAGAATGGATAGCAAGTGGGCAAGCCGAAATTGTTGGAGAACGCGTCTTTCTCGATCAGGCGTTGAGCGTACCAGATAGTCAATATCACCCGAATTAGGCTTGGTTTTCAACGCGTTTCAACCAGACACGACAATCATGGAATGACACCCCACCAAATGGGGCAATGGGACGATCTGTGATCAGCGTATTGATGCCTTCACCTTTAATATGAGCCTTGTTCGGCCAAACACCTTCGGCAATCAATGTGCCGCACAACAAACCCGCAAAATGGTTGGCATGCAGATGCACTTCGCCTTGTTCATTGCCAATCACCACTTCATCACCATCCTTGATCGCCTGTTCGCGCGCATCATCAGGGTGGATCAGCAATGTTGGTCGCCCTTCTCGTTTGATGCTTGTTGATGTTTCCGTAAAGGATGTATTCAAAAATTGACGCGCCGGTGATGTGGCAAGGTTGAATTTATGAGTTTCATCGATAGCTTCATTATTATCCCAATGATCTGGAAATACTGGCATCGATTGCAAATCCCCCAACAAGCCCATGCTATCCGGTGAGCGGAACGGATACATCACATCATCCCAGATCGGTTTGAAGCGATATTTGCCATCGGGCCAATTAAAACCATCAATAAAATGCGCCTCATTAAAATCAAGACCCATATCGAGCCAAGGATCATTTTGCATTTGATCCCAATCCGTTTTTCCCGATGTTTTTACAATCACATCCACCTGCTCTCGTGCGCTCACCTTGTAGAGCGGATCATCAAGACCAAGCCTTGAGGCGAGACCACAGATTACTTCATAGTTTGAGCGACAACCTTCTGGTGGATCCATTATTTTAGGCCCAAGTGACAAATGCGTATGCCCGCCAGAACGATAGATATCATCATGCTCACTAAACATTGTTGCAGGCAACACGATATCGGCCATCAGTGCCGTTTCTGTCATAAATTGCTCATGGACACAGGTGAACAAGTCGTCGCGCAGAAAACCACGCCGTACTTTGCGCAAGTCTGGCGCTACAACCATTGGGTTTATATTTTGAATGAAAAGGCCGTGTACTGGAGGACCACCATAAAGATCTGCCGCCTCACCACACAAAACCGCGCCGATGCGTGATTGGTCTAAGGTTCGTATATCAGGATCAACCGCATCAATCCCCTGAATGAGATTGTTATTGATGGGATAAGTACCCGAGTTTGAATGAAATGCCCCGCCCCCTTCATGGAGCCATGAGCCAGTCACAGCGGCAATGGAGGTAATCGCATGCATGGTCGAGGTGCCATTTTGCTGACGGGTCATACCGTATCCAAGACGGATATATGTTTTTGGATTGCTCCCCATCAAATGCGCAAGTTGATTGATTGCATCGACGCTGAGACCCGTGATATCAGCAGCCCACTGGGGTGTACGCTCTGTCAGGTGAGCTTCAAGCCCTTTTGGGTCGTCCGTATAGCGCTCAAGGTAATCCCTATCCGCAAGGCCATCACGAAACAACACATGCATAATCGCCGCCGCAAGTGCACTGTCTGTGCCGGGTCGCAAGATGATTTTATGGTCGGCTTGTTTCATTGTGCCGGTCTCATAGATATCAACCACGACAATTTTCGTGCCGCGCTCTTTACGCGCTTTAATTGCATGGGTCATGACATTGACCTGTGTCGCAACAGGGTTCGTGCCCCAAATGACAATGCAATCCGCTTTTGCCATCTCGCGGGGATCAACCCCACCCAGACGGCCTGTACCAGCTACATAACCCGCCCAAGCCGGCGTGGTGCAGATGCTATTATGCTGTCTAGAATAGCGCATCTTATGGCGCAGTCCATTGATAGCATCACGCTGTACGAGCCCCATAGTACCTGCATAATAATAGGGCCAAACTGTCTCTGTGCCATGGAGTTGTGCCAGTTTCAAAAAAGTCTCAGCAACTTCATCTAAGGCCGCATCAAAAGTGATTTCCTGAAAATCCCCCGACCCTTTTTCGCCAGTTCGACGGTAGCTTTTTGTCAATCGATCAGGATGATGTACACGCTCGGCATAACGCGCCACCTTGGCGCAGATAACCCCATCAGTATAAGTGTTTTCCTCTGCTCCACGCACGCGAACCATCCGGCCATCTGGTCCCAGATCAATCTTCAAGCTGCAGGTCGAAGGACAATCATGCGGGCAAGTTGATGAGAAAGTGTTTGTGTTTAATTTCTTATTCATTGGTAAAATTTCACTGCAGGGCACTTGATGTTCATGTCATAATGAACACGATAATCCCATAAGATACTCTATACGATATTCCAATATCAAATTTTCAATTTAAAAATTGGACCCTTAACAACATTGCGCAAGTTTAAATCTGTATTTTGTGGTATATAAACTTTCGAATCTAATTATGCGAGAAATCTAATGCGCGCCATTATCTTTTTATCAGCTTTTTCGATCATCTCATCGCCTATGGTCGGTGCTATCGCCAAAGAAAAAGAACGCTTTGTTGTGCCAACGGAAATTAGAGGCGATGGCAAAGTTCCTTTGTGTGACAACCCTAAAGTATTGGCTAAAATCACCAAGAGATTTCACAAAACTAATGTGAAATACAGACACAGTGAGCTGGCCTTTGATCGCATCGAGCATGTGAAAGAAACAGATCACTTAACAAATCCATCAGACGAGACAGACCGACGGTTTTGTAAAGCCCATGTTCACCTGACAAATGGCACACACCCCAAACTCTATTATCTTATCCAAGAGCGTGAGGGTATTGCATCTATCACTCCAGGTGTAGATTTCTGCGTTTCTGGACACGATCCTGAACGCGCTCATGGCGATAATTGCCGCTCACTCAGGGTACCTTTTTAGCGCATGATGAAAGCAAAGGTTGTTCAACTCTCTCTCCTCTTATCATTATTTCTGATAGCACCGATATCCTATAGCAAGTCAAATGAGAGCGTTACCTTTCAAAGCTGGTCAGTCGTTTGCGGGGATGACAATTTTTGCACAGCCACCACACCAGATCAAAGCAATGCGGCGGGCGCACTGAAAGTCCGGCGCTATAATGATGAAAAAGCTAACTGGGAAATATCGGTCCAAACCAAAGCGGATAATCCTTCTCAGTTCGGCCCTTTATCCCTACGCATTGCGGGCCAACGCCGTAACACCTTGAAAGCGAATCGTGATTACGCAAGTTTTTCAAATGCAAACGAGTTTTTCTTAATCAACACATCCGCTTTGAACCTTCTGTTTCGTCGCATGATTGAAAGCAGACGCGTGTTTGTTGTGTTTGGTGCAAAAAATCAGCAAAAAATTAATGCAAGCTATTCCCTCAATGGACTATCGAATGCGCTTTTGTGGATTGATGAAGAACAAAACCGAGTTGGGTCACGCCGCACAGTTGGACCACCTATTGAGCGCTCAACTGAAAAACCTAAATCTGTTCAACACGATGCTGAAACTATAGCGACAAATCTGCACCGTAAGACACTCGACCCATCGCTTTGTGATGTATCAGCAGAACAAACCTACAGGATAGGCGTGACAGTTGAAGCGCTCGATGAAGCAACATCACTTGTGATGATCCCTTGCTTTGCGGCTGCTTCAAATACGAGCTTTCGAGTTTTCTTAGTGGATAAAGAAAGCCAGACTGCCACGCTTCAACTATGGGCCACTTATTCAGCTTTCACTGGTTGGGTTGGAACGGATATCCTCTCAAACGTCAGCTACGACATTGTGAGTAAAGAGCTTACAATGCTTCATAAAGGCCGCGGCCATGGTGATTGTGGCATACGCGGCAAATGGGGCTGGAAAAGCGATGGTAGATTCGAAATGATAGAATTTTCGGCAAAGGATGATTGCGACGGGGTAGATAATGATTGGCCAATCATTTTTCCTGCACCCAAAGTCATCCCTTAAAACACAGCAAAAGCCATAAAAATCATCCATATACCCAAAAATTATGGGTAGTGAGCAAAAGCTACATGTCAATCGGTTGAACAATACCTATTTATCGCTATAAGCGTCACAAAGATTGCCACCCAAAAGTACTATCAGGATAGCTCAACCTATATGGAATTCACGCTCTATCTCATCGTAGGCTTTGCCATTTTAATCGTTGCTGGCGATCTTCTCGTGCGTGGCTCGGTCTCTCTGGCTGAACACTTCGGTATTCCAAGTATCGTAATTGGGCTGACAATTGTCGCCTTTGGCACATCGGCGCCGGAACTTATGATCTCGCTCAAAGCCGCCCTTACTGGGCATGGTGGCATTTCTATCGGTAATGTGGTTGGCAGTAATATCGCCAATATTCTACTCGTTCTTGGTCTGCCCGCACTCATCAAGGCGATCCCTTGCGGCGGTGTTGGATCTGCGCGTAACGCGGGTTTCATGATCGTTGTGACCGGCATATTTATCGCTTGCTGCTGGTATCAACCCTTCACCTATATCCACGGTATCGTATTGTTATTGCTTTTGGCGGTATTCCTTACTGATTCCGTTATTTTTTCGCGCAAACAACGCGCCCTAGGTATTGCTACACAGGATCCGCTTGACGAAGTTGACGGCAGAACAGACAATCTTACTCTGGCTGGTGTATTTCTTGTAATAGGTCTGATCGGCCTGCCCATTGGCGGGCATCTGGCCGTTAATGGTGCCATCGGCATTGCTACGCTGTTAGGCGTATCGGAAACTGCAATCGCCTTGTCCGTCGTAGCTATAGGAACCTCATTGCCTGAGGTAGTAACAGCAATAATCGCCGCTCGCAAAGGGCAGATAGAACTTGCAATGGGTAATGTGATTGGCTCGAATGTCTTCAATATTTTGGCAATCATTGGAACGACCGCCCTCGTCACTCCAATCTACACACCAGAGCGCATTCAACAGTTTGACCTTTGGGTAATGGCAGGCACTTCAGCCTTCCTTCTACCATTTGTTTTCCGATGCATCCCAATAAGCCGCCGCATTGGCGCGATGATGCTTTTGTCATATGCTGTTTATCTATTCATGGTGTTCAAACTGGAGGTTTAGTGATGACGCTACCCTATAAAACAGCTCTGATTACGGGTGGCGCTAAGCGCATAGGCAAAGCGATCACTGAAAATCTGGCGCAAAACGGCTGGGCTGTTGCAATCCACTGCAATTCATCACGCGCTGCTGGCGATGAGTTGGCACACGAAATCAATGAAAACGGTGGGCGGGCAGCCGTTATAGCCGCGGATCTTAGTGACCTAGCGGCTGTTAAGACCATTATTCCACAAGCGATCGATGCCCTCGGGCCCATCAATTTGTTGGTGAATAATGCTTCCGTGTTTGAGGCTGATGATATCCACACCATGAGCGAAAAATCATGGTCATTCCATCAGACCGTCAATTTAGCTGCGCCTGCTTTTCTTACGCAGGCCTTTGCAAAAAATCTGCCAAAGGCAGAGCACGGCAATATCGTCAATATCATTGATCAGCGCGTTTTAAAATTAAGCCCTGAGTTCTTTTCATATCAGCTCACCAAGAGCACGCTATGGGTTGCGACACGCACGCTAGCCCAGTCTCTCGCCCCTCTTATCCGCGTTAACGCCATCTCCCCAGGCCCCACGATACAGAACGCCAGACAACGCCCCGAAGACTTTCAGGCGCAGCTCGACGGTATTTTGTTGAAAAAAGGGGCAAAGCTAGAAGAATTTGGCCGCACAATCCGCTATCTTGTCGATACACCATCGATAACCGGCCAGATGATTTGCCTCGACGGTGGGCAGCATCTGGCTTGGGAGACACCGGATATTGCAGGCATTCCTGAGTGAGCGACAATAAAACAGATTACGCAGTTCAGAACGAAGAAGGCATCAAGCGCACCTTAAAAGACGGCGCTGCGGTGATTGCTGATTTTGTCACGCGCCTGCCCAATGCTCCCGGCGTATACCGCATGATCAATGAAAAAGGTGACGTTCTTTATGTTGGCAAAGCGCGTGCTTTAAAAAAGCGAGTAGCCAGCTATACCAGACCCGCAGGGCTATCAACGCGCATCATTCGCATGGTGCAAGCCACTACGACAATGGAATTTGTTACCACCAAGACAGAAACCGAAGCGCTATTACTTGAAGCCAATTTGATTAAGCGGTTTCATCCGCCATTCAATGTACTTTTGCGTGACGATAAATCCTTTCCCTATATTCTGATTTCCGACGACCACGATGCCGCACAATTGACCAAGCATCGAGGTGCCAGACAGCGTAAGGGGCAGTATTTTGGACCTTTTGCAGCCGTCGCAGCAGTTGATCGGACCATCATTGCCCTACAAAAATCTTTTCTTTTGCGCTCTTGCACAGACAGTGTTTATGAAAGCCGTACTCGCCCTTGCCTGCTTTATCAAATCAAACGTTGCTCAGCCCCCTGCACTGGCGAAATCAGTTTAGAAAATTATGGTGACCTCGTTCAAGAAGCGAGCGAGTTTTTGCGTGGCAAAAGCAGCGATATTAAACAGCGGCTAGCCAACCAAATGGAAGAATCGTCAAGCCAACAAGACTATGAGCGTGCCGCCATCTACCGCGACCGTCTGGCTTCTTTGGCGATGATACAAAGCCGCCAAGACATAAACCTACAATCGACTGAAGAAGCGGATGTTTTTGCCATCCATCAGGAAGGTGGGCAGGCTTGCGTGCAGGTATTTTTCTTTCGTACCGGCCAAAACTGGGGCAATCGAGCCTATTTTCCACGTGTTGATAAAACCGACACACCAGCAACAATACTCAGTGCTTTTCTTGGCCAATTTTATGATGGCAAGCCTTGCCCGCGTTTGATTTTGCTGAATGAAGATTTTGATGAACGCGAGCTATTGGCTCAAGCGTTGAGCGAAAAGAACGGACATAAAATTGTAGCCATTGTTCCCAAGCGTGGTGAAAAACGCGCTGTTGTCAAAGGAGCCACAGATAACGCTCGCAGAGCACTTGAGCGCAAACTGGCAGAATCATCAACTCAGATAAAACTGCTTGAGGGCGTCAAAGAGGCCTTCGGTCTTGAAGAAACACCAAAGCGCATAGAGGTCTATGATAACTCACACATCATGGGCACGAACGCTGTGGGCGGAATGGTCGTTGCTGGGCCAGAAGGTTTCGTTAAAGGGCAGTATCGCAAGTTCAACATCAAGGATGTCGACATTGAACCAGGTGATGACTACGGCATGATGCGCGAAGTGCTGCGCCGCCGTTTCACACGATTGATAAAAGAACAACCGCGCACTGACAATTCAACAAGTAAGCAAGAGCGCGAACACAGTGATGCACCCCTCACCAATGACGATGCAATCGGCTGGCCTGATCTTGTATTAATTGACGGTGGCAAGGGTCAGTTAAGTGCGGTTGTTGAAACTTTTGCTGAACTGGGTGTTGAAGGTGTGCCGTTGGTCGGTATCGCTAAAGGGGTTGAGCGCGATGCGGGGCGTGAACGATTTTTCATGCCCAAGCGTGAAGCTTTCATGTTGCCTGAACGCGATCCAGTTTTATATTTTGTGCAACGTTTGCGCGATGAAGCCCACCGTTTTGCCATAGGCACGCACCGCGCGCGGCGTAAAAAGGATATGATAAAAAATCCGCTAGATGAAATCGTCGGTGTGGGCCCTGCTCGTAAACGCGCGCTCTTGCAGCATTTTGGAACGGCTAAGGTTGTGAAACGCGCTGGTATGGATGATTTGATGGAAGTGGATGGAATCAACGAGCACACAGCCCGGCTGGTTTATAATTTCTTCCACGAGAACAGCGACGACGCTTAAATATTTAGACTAAATTTTCCCCTCAAGGGCCTTATCATAATCAGATTCACCAAAAGATCATATCAGGCCTTGCAATTGCCTAGCTTATTTGGTCATTTCCTCAAATGACAACATCTCAGATATCAAATAGCGAAAAAGCCAAGCAGAAGGCACGTGAGAGATCACTCACGCTCAGCTTGCCAAATTTGTTGACCTATGGGCGAATTGTCGCCGTGCCCGCAGTTATTGCCTGCTTTTATTTCGATGGACCTTTCAGCAATTGGGTGGCATTCAGCTTATTCGTTGTCGCCTCGATTACCGATTTTCTTGATGGATATCTAGCTCGTGCTTGGTCCCAGCAATCAGCTTTGGGGCGTATGCTTGATCCTATCGCAGACAAATTGCTTATCGCTGCCTCCCTGTTGGGATTGTGTGCCTTTGGCGTAATTACCTCATGGTCTGTTTGGGCAGCGGTAATTATTTTATTCAGAGAAATAGCGGTGTCCGGTCTTCGTGAGTTTCTTGCATCCCTTCAAGTTAGCGTGCCGGTATCCAATCTAGCCAAATGGAAAACAGCCATACAGATGACCGCTTTGGCGGTCCTCCTCATCGGCCCGGCCCTTGGCCCAATTTATGTTGATGCAGGGATCGCTCTTTTGTGGATTGCCGCAATCGTCACGCTGATTACCGGTTATGATTATTTTCGTGCTGGTCTGCGCCATCTTTTAGAGGATGACGCATGAAGCTTATTTATTTTGCATGGGTGCGCGAACAAGTGGGTATTGACGAAGAAAACGTCGATTTGCCTGCGACCATCAAAACAATTGCTGATTTACTCGCATGGTTGCCCGAACGAGGTGATAATTATGCCATATTCGAGCAGGCCCATGCCTTGCGCGCTGCTATCAATCAAGAACATGTCGATCACGACACGCTCATTACAGATGCGCAAGAAATCGCAATCTTTCCGCCGATGACAGGTGGCTGATGACTGATATTGATGTTCGCATTCAGTCTGCCCCTTTTGATATCAATGCTGAGAGCGAACGCATGACTGGTCACGACCACCCTAATGTGGGTGCGCTTGTGACTTTCACTGGTTATTGTCGCGATGAGCAAGGCGCTCTTTCCGCGCTGGAGCTTGATCATTATCCCGGCATGGCTGAGGCTGAGATCACTAAAATTGCCCGTGATGCAGCCGAACGTTGGCCGCTTGATGCTATCACCGCCATTCATCGCTATGGGAAGATGGAACCAGGCGGGCCTATTGTCCTTGTTGCCGCCAGTTCACGCCATCGCAAGGCGGCTTTTGAAGCGGCTGAATTCATTATGGATTTTTTGAAAACTCGCGCACCTTTTTGGAAAAAAGAGCATCATGCAGATGGCTCAAGCGGCACATGGGTTGATGCAAAAGAAGCCGACGACGACGCGCTTCACCGCTGGACGCAAAAATAATTTAGCCCAAGTAATATAAATCGGCATAAAAGCATTATGCCAAAACTCTCAATAAACCTAGCAATTAACAGCTCATAACATTTTATCATCAGGCAATCCAAAACCTAGCATCTTGAGACTTTAAATCTAATGGCTAAGTCCATCTGTGGATAAAGTTTATTATGATATCTTTCGTCATGGGGATAAATGTTAAAAAAATTGATGAGGTTTTTTTCCATCATCTATTTCGTCATTGTTATCACTGCACTGCTTGGTAGCATCGGCTACATGCTTGTAAATTTCCCACCAGAAGCATGGGATAAATTTGCTCATGAGGGCGGAATTATTGAAAGCACAACTGCTATCATCTTTGGTCTTGTGGCATTATTGGCTTTCATCCTGTTCTTTAGAATACGCGCCAAAATATGGCTCTATTTCGGCTTCTTAATGGCCGCTGCATCCATGCGTGAAATGGATTTACACAGGGCTTGGACAACCGATTCAATTTTTAAGCTTAGATTTTATAGTGGTGACGCCGCACCATTTTATGAAAAAATCTTGGGGTTGTTATTTATACTGGTCTTGGTTTTCACTCTTGTTCAATTCATCCGCCACATTCCATCATGGATATCAAATGTTTTGAAATTTCAACCGATGGCTTTATCCATCTTTATGGGATTAGGCACATTGGCGTTAGGAAAATTACTTGATTCAATGGCCCGAGTTTTGCCGTTTATGGCAGATTTTCACGGAAACAATCGTCCGTTACTGAGGTTGCTTGAAGAAAGCCTTGAAATGACTTCATCATTCTTTTTTCTGCTAACATGTCTATTGGCTTTGCTTTTTAAAACCATCCAAAACCAAGAACAAACATCATAAAAAATGGCCTGCCTTTCTTATAAGGCAAGCCATTATCATGTCAGGATGTTTTGCTAAATTGGTCGATTAACCGGCAATTTCGCGCTCAGCAAACCAAAATGCAATTTCTTCAGCTGCTGTTTCAGCGGCATCAGAACCATGCACAGAGTTTTCACCCAGTGATAACGCACATGTTTTGCGGATTGTACCCTCATCAGCTTCAGCTGGATTGGTTGCACCCATCACTTCGCGGTTTTTCAAAATCGCATTTTCGCCTTCAAGAACCTGAACAACTGTTGGGCCTGATGACATAAATTCTGTTAGCTCACCAAAGAAAGGGCGCTCAGAGTGAACCGCATAAAAAGCTTGTGCATCTTTCAAAGACATCCATACGCGTTTTGAAGCAATAACGCGCAGGCCTGCTTCTTCGAGCATAGCAGTGATTTTACCAGTGAGGTTACGGGCTGTTGCGTCCGGTTTGATCATAGAGAAGGTGCGTTCAATCGCCATTATGATATTCCTATTTCATATTCGTCGGGGATAAGTTGGCGCTGTATAGCGCTACGCTCGCTCTATCACAAGAGCGAACGCACTTCTTTTATGGCTTAAACGCCAGAATAGGTAGCATCTATGCGATCAAACCACACCTTCACGCTGTCATCAGCCGCAAAGACTTCAAAGGGCGCAATGGTTGAAAACCATTTTAAGCTGCCAAAAACAATGTAATCAGCAAATAAAGCGCTTTCACCGCCGATGAATGGTTGTTTAACCAGCATTGTTCGAAGCGGCGTTAGTGCTGCGCGAAAGCCTTCAATACGACCATCACGGCCAGCCTGTACTTCTTCCAATGTCTGTTTGAACATGGCCTCGCGGCTTTTTCTAAAATATGCCTGATCTTCCGGTGCTAAGGTGTCGTGAATATCCTTTAAAATCAGCCTGACAATTACCGGTGCCAGCGTTGTGTTTGCCCATGATTGAACAAATTGAGCTAAGGCTATGCCCTGTTCACCACCAAACAGTGATGGGCTGTCTGGGTATTTTTTTTCTAGATAAACAGCGATATCGAATGAATCCGTTACTTCCTCATCACCATCAACGATCGTTGGAAGCGTTTTCACATCACCCTTCACTGTTTCACCTATTTTGGTAAAAGCGACCCCGGTAGATTCAAAATCAAGACCTTTATGAACAAGGCTCATTTTCGTGCGCCAACAAGTTGGTGAAAAACGCTTATCTTTATCCGCGCCGCAAAGGTCGTAAAGCTTGATTGACATGAGCTGTCATCTCCTGTTTTTGCGTAACATACGCTATGCCACGCTGATTATGTGCAAAGCGATAATCCTAATAAGAAACAGATGGAAGCATTTTTTTGAATTTCACGTGACAGTGATAAATATTCTTCTCCACACCACCAAATAAGCACAATTCAGGGGATGCACCATCGTTCAATCTAGTCTAAGACCAGTGCAGTTTAATTAATAGGTCTTCACCCTAAAACAATGCTCCACATTAATGACGTCACTTACCGCATCGGCGGTCGCCTCCTGTTGGAACAAGCAACTGCCGCAATTACACCTGGCACCAAAGCCGGACTTGTTGGGCGCAATGGAACAGGAAAATCTACCCTCTTCAAGCTGTTGAATGAGGAATTGACGCCTGAGTCAGGAAGCCTTTCTATTCGCAAGGGTGCGCGGGTTGGTCAGGTGGCGCAAGAAGCCCCGAGTAATGATGTCTCGCTGCTTGATACAGTGCTGGCGGCTGATGCTGAACGCACATCATTGATGCAAGAATCTGAAACCACAACTGACCCCGACCGAATAGCTGAAATACAATTACGGCTGGTTGATATTGGTGCCCATAACGCAGAATCCCGCGCAGGCGCTATTCTGCACGGTCTTGGTTTTGACGCCATAACTCAACAACGCCCCTGCTCCGAGTTTTCAGGTGGTTGGCGCATGCGGGTAGCTCTTGCTGCCGTTTTATTCTCAGAACCAGATCTTCTATTGCTTGATGAGCCGACAAACTATCTCGACCTTGAAGGCACTCTATGGCTTGAGAACTATATCAATCGCTATCCCTACACTGTCTTTCTTATCAGTCATGACAAAGATTTGTTGAATCGCTGCGTCAATACGATTGTGCATTTGGATCAAATGAAGCTCACAATCTATAAGGGTAATTACGATCTATTTGACCGCCAGCGCCGTGAACGGCAGGCCTTACAGTTGAAGCTGAAATCCAAGCAAGATGACCAGCGCCGGCACATGGAAGCCTTTGTTAATCGCTTCAAGGCCAAAGCCAGTAAAGCGAAACAAGCGCAAAGCCGCCTCAAAGCTCTGGAAAAAATGCAACCGATTTCGGCGATGGTTGACGATCACATTAAACCATTTCAATTCCCAAACCCGAAAAAGCGTATGTCTCCTCCCATGATTCATATAGAAAATGGTTCTGTGGGCTATGAACCAGAAAAGCCGATTTTGACCAATATCGGCATCTCGCTTGGCCCTGAAGATCGGGTTGGTCTTTTGGGCGCGAACGGTAATGGCAAATCAACGATGGCGAAGCTTTTATCTGGACGTCTTAAGATTGAAACGGGACACATAAAACGTTCAAACAAGATGGAAGTTGCTTATTTCGCACAACACCAGCTTGATGAATTGCGCCCTAATGAGAGCGCCTATGAACACGTCAAGACGATGATGGACGATACGACTGAAGGTGTCACAGAAGCCCAAGCACGTGCGCGTGCGGCGCAAATGGGCTTGGATCGCGCCAAGATGGATACCCCAGCTAAAGATCTCTCTGGGGGTGAGAAAGCTCGTCTGCTGTTGGGGCTTGCAACCTTTCACGGGGCGCATTTGCTTATTCTTGATGAGCCAACAAACCACCTCGATATCGACAGTCGCGAGGCTTTGGTCCATGCGTTGAATGACTATGAAGGCGCGGTAATCATCATCAGCCACGACAGGAGCCTGCTAGAAGCCTCTGTCGACAGGCTATGGCTGGTCGCAGATGGCACCGTGAAGCCCTATGTGGGCGACCTTGACGAATACCGCAGCTATATTTTAACGGCCAGCAAGACATCAAAGTCGAATGCTAATAAATCCGAGAAAAAGGCTGCCGCTCGAGAAGTTAAAAAGGCAGAGGAGCGACGCAAAGAATCGGCTGCCAAACGAGCAAGCCGCGCTCCATTAAAAGCCGAGGTGCGCGCGTTAGAAAAGACAATGGCCTTGTTAGAGAAAAAACTTAAACTGGCCGATGAAAAATTAGCCTTGCCTAATTTATTTCGAGATCACGCCGACAAGGCAAGGCAGCTCAATCAAATTCGCGCCAGACTGGTCGGCGAAATGAGCAGTGCTGAAGAAGCATGGCTTAAAGCAAGTGCTGCGCTGGAAGACGCCGAAAAATAAGCGCCCAAAGCATCAAGCGCCGTCTTCGCCAGTTTCTCTCAGTAGATCAGCATGCAATTGCTTAGCAAGCTCGGCATTGCCCCCTTGCCTTTTCTGGCGCAGGCGCTCAGCGCTAAGAATAGCTTTCACCTGCATATAGGCAGCATCAAGGTCTTCATTGACCACAAGATAATCATAATCCGGCCAGCGTTTGAGTTCGCCGACCGCCGTCTTCATGCGGCGACGAATGACATCATCGCTATCTTCAGCGCGGCGCTTCAACCGTGATTTCATCTCTTCGATAGAAGGTGGCAGAATGAAAATTGTCGCAATATCATCTGGCATTTTTGCGCGCAATTGATCGCTGCCTTGTACATCAATATCAAACAAAACATCGCGACCCGCGACAAGCTCATCTTCCACAAACCGTTTTGGTGTGCCGTAATAGTTGCCATGCACCTCGGCCCATTCAAGAAGCTCGTCATGGGCCACCATTTTGTCAAAATCACCGCGCTTTAAAAAATGATAATGTACCCCATCCACTTCGCTTGAGCGGCGTTCTCTTGTGGTGGCGGAAACTGAGAGCTTTAGCTCGCGATCTTCTTTGAGCAAAAGATTAGCTATCGTCGATTTTCCAGCGCCCGACGGCGATGACAAAACAAACATCAAGCCTCGTCTAACAGCTGTGTTGGCATCTAATTTTTTAGGCGACATGTGACCTACTATTCGACGTTTTGAACCTGCTCGCGAAATTGCTCTATTGTCGCTTTTAAGGCAAGCCCGATGTTGGTGATCGCGATATCATTTGCCTTACTGCACACAGTATTTGCCTCGCGATTGAATTCTTGCGTCAAAAAATCGAGCCGCCTACCAACTGGTTCGCTGCTGGCGAGTAACTCTCGTGCTGAAGCTACATGAGCTACAAGACGGTCGATTTCTTCCTTGATATCAACTTTTGCGGCCATAATAAGCGCTTCTTGATAAAGTCTCTCCTCAGAGAACTCATGATCACCCTTCATGAGTTGTTTTATCTGCTCTTCGAACTTGGCGCCTATACTGGAAGCCGTCCGCTCAGGAGCATCACGCGCGGCGACAACCAATTTTTCTATCTCATTAAGCGTCTCTTCCAGAATCGTATGAAGGGCTGCACCCTCACTTGCTCTGGATGCCACCAATAGGTCCAGCGTCCGATCAAGATCTTTCAAAACCGCATCAACCAGACCTGTTTTATCCTCTAGCACATCATCACTATTGTTCGTATCAAGAACGCCTCGGGTTGATAATAGGGCATCCATAGAGATTGGCGGCACATCATGCTCTAAGCTCAGTTTTTTGGATAAAGTGAGTACTGCTTCAAGTATCTCTTCATTGACACTCAAAGCACCGTCATTGCGAGTTGTTTCAAGCTGTAAATTCGCTTGAATGTTTCCTCTGGATAGTTTTTCAGGAAATATCCGACGTGCCACTTGATCTAATTCGTTCAAGAATGGCGGTAGACGCAGGCGAATATCGAGCGATTTTCCATTGACCGAACGAATATTCCACGTCCATTGAAAGCTGGTCGATTCTATTTCAATCGTGCCGTCCTGACTTGAATAGCCAGTCATACTTTGTAAGCTCATCGCAGTGCCCGGCCCTATTCATTTATAATCATGATTATGACAATGGTATCGCAAAAGCCCAGCAAATTAAATAGCGTTAATTTGGTGCAGGTGTTGATTCTTCTTTTGGCGCTTCTTCTTTTGACTTTTTCTCTTTACGTTCTTTTTCTATCCGTCGCCAATTTCTCACATTGTTATTGTGTTCTTTAAGTGTTTTAGCAAAGGCGTGTCCCCCTGTACCATCAGCAACGAAATACAGCTCATCGGTGAACGAAGGATTAGCAACGGCTTCCATGGCCGCAATACCAGGATTTGAAATAGGGCCTGGTGGTAGAGCAGGAATTGTATAGGTATTGTAGTCTGTCGGCTTTTCTATATCTGATTTATATATAGGACGGTCCTTAGGTTTACCCCCGCCGCCAAACAATCCATAAATGATCGTTGGATCAGACTGAAGCTTAATGCCTTGTCTGAGGCGATTGATAAAGACTGCAGCGACCCGTGGCCGTTCATCAGATTTGGCAGTTTCTTTTTCGACGATTGATGCCAAAATAACCAATTCTTCTTGTGTTTTTACTGGTAACCCATCGACTCGATTAGCCCAAATTCTTTTGAGTGACTTGATTTGTTCCTGCTGCATCAATCTAATTATTTGAATACGGCTAGTGCCGCGCCCAAAAGTATATGTATTGGGCAAAAGCGAGCCTTCTTCTGGGATTTCATTGATATCGCCTGTAAGAATTTTATCTGCACGCAGGATTTCAACGATCTGTAGAGATGTTAATCCTTCTGGTACGGTCACTTTGTAAATGACTGCCTTGCCTTTAACCAGCTTGGCGAGCACATCGCGCATGGTTGCGCCTTTTTCAAAAATATATTCACCCGCTTTAAGCTCGCCCTGCTTCTTTTGAAGACGTACTGTTGCCCAAAAAATCAATGGGCTTTTGATCACTTTGCTACGGGCAAGTGCATCCCCGATATCGCGCGTACTTGAGCCTCGAGGTACGAGTACTTTTACGGTCTTTTCAAGTGGCCCTACGGCAACATATTCCTTGCTTCCCCAGAAAAAACCCACGCCGAGCACAACCAAAGCAAGCATTGCAACAGAGAAGAAAAAATTGAAAATAATAACCCAACGATTACGTGCATGTCGTGAACGCTTCGGGGCTTTGGGTAGCTTTTGCGGACGCAATGCCTCGCGCGGACTTTTCAGATCAATAGACTCGATCGGCACGTCATCAACGGGAATATTATCTTGATATTCAGATGGATCGGATACGTCAGACATAATCCAATAACCTTTGTGTCGCCGTAATTAATAAAATTCCGCCACAAACTCAGCGGAACATCTAATATACATTTTGAATCACACCATGATTTGATGCGTATTCTTATGGACATAACACCGCACAACATGTGCATTATTATGTCGAAATTACGATAATTAATATTACTCTATTTAGTAAAGCGCTTCATCACCAATGATGCATTTGTTCCACCAAAACCGAACGAATTAGAGAGAGCTATGTCTATATTCATGTCTTTTTTGACATGAGGAACCAAATCAATACGACTCTCAACTGATGGATTATCGAGGTTAAGTGTTGGTGGAGCGACTTGATCACGAATGGCGAGTGTCGTAAAAATAGCCTCAACAGCACCGGCAGCACCTAACAGGTGACCAATAGCAGATTTTGTAGAAGACATGGAAAGCGATGATGCTCCATCACCGACAAGTCGTTCCACCGCCCGCAGTTCAATCTCGTCTCCAACAGGCGTCGATGTGCCGTGGGCATTGATATAATCAATGTCACTAGGGGAAATACCGGCTCGGTTACAAGCTGCCATCATACAACGATAAGCACCATCACCATCGTGAGACGGCGCAGTTATATGATGAGCATCTCCAGACAGGCCATAGCCTACGATTTCCGCATAAATTTTTGCACCGCGTGCAAGAGCATGTTCGAGTTCTTCTACCACAACAATACCAGCACCATCACCCATGACGAAACCATCGCGGTCCTTGTCATAAGGGCGTGAGCCAGATTTTGGGTCATCATTAAAGGCTGACGATAGCGCGCGACATGCTACGAAACCAGCAATACCAAGTCGGCAAACGCCTGATTCTGCACCGCCAGCGACCATCACATCCGCATCACCAAGCGCCACCATTCGCGAGGCATCTCCAATGGCATGAGCACCCGTAGAACATGCTGTTACAACACAGTGATTCGGCCCCTTCAGGCCATGCTTAATGGATACATACCCGCTGATTAAATTGATGAGGCGGCCAGTCACAAAGAATGGAGAGATGCGCCGAGGACCTTTGTCGCGCATTGTTACTTCTGCCGCACCAATACCCTCAAGACCACCAACACCCGAACCAATCACAACACCTGTTGCACATTGATCTTCATAGCTTTGAGGATGCCAATTAGCGTCATCGAGTGCCTGTTTGGCCGCAGCAAGACCATAGATGATAAAATCATCAATCTTACGCTGCTCTTTTGGCAACATGTAGGTATCAGGGTTAAACGTTCCGTTGCTGCCATCGCCGCGCGGAACTTCACAGGCTATTTTACAAGCCAAATCCTCTACATCGAACTTTTCGATACGAGCCGCAGCGCTATCGCCATTCAAAAGGCGAGACCATGTGTGCTCAACCCCATCGCCTAACGGAGTTACAGCACCCAAACCAGTTATAACAACTCGCCGCATATCAAGAACCCACTATTATCTTAGCCATAATCACAAGCATTTTGTAGATGTCAAAATGCCAGCCCTCTTTATTCAAGAAAGCTGGCATTCATGAAAATATAGCGTTCTTAAGCAGAAGCAGATTCCAAGAATTTCACAGCATCGCCAACTGTCAGAATGGTTTCAGCAGCATCGTCTGGAATTTCAACGCCAAACTCTTCTTCGAACGCCATGACAAGCTCAACAGTGTCCAAACTATCCGCACCAAGATCATCTATAAAGCTAGCTTCAATAGCCACTTTATCTGCTTCAACACCAAGATGCTCGATAACAATTTTTTTAACGCGATCTGCAATATCACTCATTTTGTCGTTCCTAAATTTAAGGCCAGATTTAATTTGCGCATTTGTATCGGCTTCTTTTGCGCTATTTTAATTCGAAGCGCTAGATAGCACTTACCGATAATCGTTGAAAGGCGTTTGCCACAGACAGCCTCAAGACGCAAGCCTTGGCGTGTCTAGAAGTAATATTTTTGCAATTAAGCTGCATTATTATGCCTAGATCGTGGAAAATTGTGCGTGGAACCTAGATCATAGCCATGCCGCCATTCACATGCAGCGTTTGCCCCGTGATGTAAGAAGCCTCATCGCTTGCAAGAAATGCAACCGCTGAAGCAATCTCATCAGGCCGCCCAAGACGACCGGCAGGAACATTATTCATAATGGCTTCATGCTGTTTTTCATCCAACACATCTGTCATCGCAGTTTCAATAAACCCTGGCGCAATACTATTAACGGTTATGTTTCTGCTCGCCACTTCCTGCGCTAATGATTTTGACATGCCAATGATGCCCGCTTTTGTTGCGCAATAGTTGCCTTGCCCTGGATTGCCCGTCACACCGACCACAGAGGTGATTTGTATAATTCTGCCATGACGTGCTTTCATCATGCCTCGCAGAACCGCTTTGGATAGTTTGAAAGCAGCGGTTAGATTAACGGCGATAACATCATCCCATTCTTCCTGCTTCATACGCATGAAAAGATTATCTTTTGTGATGCCTGCATTATTGACCAGAATATCAACACTGCCCATTGCTTCAATCGCTGCCGGCACCAAACCATTAAGAGCTTCACTATCAGAAAGATTACACACAATGGGATGCGCGCGCTCACCAAGACTTGCTGCAACCTCGTTGAGAACTGATTCTCTCGTCCCTGTCAGAGCGACACTTGCGCCTAAGCTGTAAAGTTTTTCAGCAATCGCCTTGCCAATACCGCCAGATGCGCCGGTTATTAGTGCATTTTTACCTGTTAAATCCATTATTTAAAATCCTTCAACTTTATACCCAAAGCGCTTTTGCAGCTTCAATGTCATCAGGCCCACCAAAAGCTGCCGCCTCAATCTGTTTGTCCATACGGCGAATAAGGCCGGTTAGCACCTTACCTGCCCCAACTTCCAGCTGTTTTGAGACATCATTTTCTAACATCCACTTCATCGATTCACGCCAACGCACAGAACCAGACACCTGAGTCACAAGGTTTTTTCTAATAGCGGAAGGATCAGTAACCGGACCTGCAATCACATTAGCAACAAGTGGTACAATGGGCGCATTTACATTCACCGATGAAAGAGCCTCAGCCATCACCTCAGCGGCCGGTGCCATCAATCGGCAATGGAACGGCGCTGACACAGGCAGCAACATCGCCCGTTTCGCCCCTTTTGATTTTGCAACATCAATCGCACGCTCAACAGCCGCTTTATGGCCAGAGACAACGACTTGAATATCTGAATTATCGTTTGCCACTTCGCATACTGCACCTTGTGCGGCCAAATCAGCGATTTCACGAACAGCTTCAAGGTTCAGCCCCAAAACAACGGCCATCGCCCCTTCGCCCACAGGAACCGCTTCTTGCATTGCCTTGCCGCGAATTCTCAAAAGCTTGGCAGCATCTGAGATAGTTAAACTTCCAACCGCGGCCAGCGCTGAATATTCGCCCAAAGAATGGCCCGCAACACAAGCGACTTGACTTGCGATATCAAGACCTTCGTTCTCCAGCACTTTAATCGCGGCCAGACTAGCCGCCATTAAAGCAGGCTGTGCATTTCTAGTTAGGGTCAAGTCTTCCTGCGTACCACTCCACATCAAATCAGATAGTTTTTCCCCAAGCGCATCATCAACTTCTTCAAATACAGCGCGTGCGGCTGGATATGAGTCAGCCAGTGCTTTACCCATGCCAATTGTCTGACTGCCTTGTCCTGGGAAAGTGAGTGAAAGTGTCATAATTGTTGATATCCGCCTTTTATTATTTTGATAGCGATGAGTTGCTAAACTACAATGTTTTGTCAAGCAATGACAGAACTGATCCAAAATCACATCTTTTCAATGTTTTTACTTGCAAAGCACACAAAAACGGCTATTAAACGCCGAACTCAGCTGTGAGCTGGGGGCTGAACGGAAGGTTGGTTCAGTGAATGCTTTATTCTTTGCATCATTGAAACAGTAGATTTTCAGATAAAATCGTCTTCCCGTGTCTCCGCTCTCCACTGGTGCTTATTCTGCCTTTCTATTACAGACAGGTGTTGATGAGGCTTCGCGCTTACGGCTTGAGTGACATGAAAACAGAAAGGCAGAGCATGGCTCTCTACGAACATATATTTATGGCACGCCAAGATGTGTCCGCCCAGCAGGTCGATCAGATGATCGAACAGTTTAAAGCCCTGTTGGAAGAAAATGGTGGATCAGTTGCAAAAACTGAAAACTGGGGTCTTAAGTCCCTTACCTACCGGATTAATAAAAACCGCAAAGCGCATTATGCTTTGATGAACATTGACGCTCCAAGTGCTGCTGTGCAGGAAATGGAACGTCAAATGCGTATCAATGAGGATATTCTTCGCTTCCAGACATTGCGTGTGGAAGAACATGAAGAAGGCCCATCCGTTATGTTGCAAAAACGTGACCGTGACGACCGCCCAAGCCGTGGTGGCCCCAGAGGTGACCGTCCTGATCGTGGTGATCGTGGCGACCGCGCACCGCGCAGTGAATAGGAGATATTGATATGGTTGAAATCGCACAACAGGCATCACGACGCCCCTTCTTTCGCCGTCGCAAAACATGTCCATTCACTGGACCAAATGCACCGAAGATTGATTACAAAGATGTTCGCACTCTTCAGCGTTACATTTCTGAACGTGGCAAAATCGTACCAAGCCGCATCACCGCTGTTTCCATAAAGAAACAACGTGAACTTGCAAAAGCCATTAAGCGCGCACGCTTCCTTGGCCTATTGCCTTATGTAATTAAATAAACATCTAAAATCGGCGACGCTTTCAATCGAATGAGAGCGCCGCTTTCAAATTTCATGTTGGGCTGGAAACCTAGAGTTGTCCGGTTCTAACCGCCAAGCGGGACAGCACTTTTATGACGCCTCAAAATATCCTCATTGCCCTTGTTGCTGGAGCCACCTCTATGGTGTTGCTCGCTGCTGGGCTAACGGGAACCTCCCTCGCCCTGCCTTTAATGATTCTCTCGCCATTGCCCATCGCAATTGCAAGCCTTGGATGGGGCTCGGTAATCGGGTTTATAGCAGCAGTTGTTGCCTTTATGGGCTTGAGCCTTATTGCGACACCCACAGGTGGCCTGCTATTTATTGTTCTCTTTGGCTTACCTATCGCTTATCTAGCGCATTTGACAGGCCTGTCACGCCAAGATGACCCTGATCAGGCGGAAGAATGGTTTCCCGAAAGCACTATTTTATGGCGTGCTGTTTTAATTGGCGGCGCGACTGTCGGTCTAGCTTTTATGATTTCCGGTTTCAACGCCGAAGAAGTCACCAAGCGCGGCCTTAGTGAATTTGCCCCCACACTAGAACAACTCGATGCAACAACTCGCGAAACAATGGAAAATGCGATCCGGTTTCAAGTTAAGATTACACCTTACAGCATGCCAATGGCGTGGTTGCTTGTTATGTGGCTTAATCTATCGCTGGGCATCAAGATTGCCAAAGTATCAGACCGCTTTAACAGACCGAGCTTTTTTCTGAAAATGGCGGAGCTTCCGAATCTTGTTATTCCAGTTTTTGGTGCTGCTGTTTTGCTTAGTTTAATCAGCCCGCCTCTTTCTTTTCTAGGTGCTGCTTTTTTTGGCACTATTATAATGGCGATTACCATACTTGGTTTTAACACCGTGCATGTTGCTACGGCTCATTTACCAATGCGCGGCGTTCTTCTGGCCTCGCTATATATGGCAGTCCTAATTTTATCTATTCCGATCTTACTTGTATTCGGCATTGGAATTGCGGACCATTTTTTCAAAATCCGGCAACGCTATCGCCTTGCTAATCCACACTCACCAACAAATACCCCATAAGGAGACGACACAATGGAAATCATACTACTCGAACGAGTCGCAAAACTCGGACAGATGGGCGAAATCGTCCGCGTTAAAGACGGCTATGCCCGCAATTTTCTTTTGCCAACAGGCAAAGCCCTTCGCGCTACAGAAGCCAACAAACAAAAGTTTGAAGGTCAACGTGTAGAGCTTGAAGCGCGTAACCTTGAACGCAAAAAAGAAGCAGAAGAAGTTGGCTCAAAACTCAATGGCTTTACATTCCCAGTTATCCGTTCTGCTGGTGAAACAGGCCAACTTTATGGATCAGTCTCTGCACGCGATATTGCTGATTCACTAAATGAAGCTGGTTACAGCGTTTCCCGCGCACAAGTTACAATGGAACAACCGATTAAAACAATCGGCATGCATGTGGTTCCAATTACACTTCACCCAGAAGTAGACATCACGGTAACAACCAATATCGCGCGTTCTCCTGATGAAGCAACCCGTCAAGCGGCAGGTGAGGATCTATCACAACGCGAAGAGATCGAGCTTGACCTTGAAGTCTTCGATGGTGAAATGGATGAATTCTTCGAAGAAGGCGCTCGTAGTGATGATGACGACGCAGAAGATACTGATGCGACCAGTGAAGCTGAAGCCGAAACAGCGGATGACAGTGAAAAAGAATAACGACTGTCACAGTCCTTTGAATGAACCCCGAAGAAGGAATTTTCTTCGGGGTTTTATTGCGTTTTGTTGCTAAACAGAGCGACGATAGAGAACGCATATTCATCGCGAAATTTATCAAATGACCCTAGTCAGGAATATAAACCTGACCCTCATTTTCTTCCCACTCTTATCCACAAAGAAGGCGTTTTGCGCCATAAAAAATAATTTATTTATTTTCCTCGAAAAAGCTCTTTTGTGAAGCGATCGAACCGTTTATCAAATTGGTACAGCTTTAGAGGAATTACGAATGGAAACAGCGCCTAATTTTGCTCCAGCAAATGACCCGCAGCAAATGCAGGATTTCAGATCATCACCTGCCAACCTTGAGGTTGAGCAGGCGCTTTTGGGCGCTATTTTGGTCAATAACAGCGCTTATGATCGCGTTTCTGATTTTCTCAAGGCCGAGCACTTTTATGAGCCAATCCACCAATTGATTTATGAAGAAGCTGGCAAAATTATTCGTATGGATAAGATTGCCAATCCAATCACCATCAAAACATTTTTGCCGGCAGAACAACAAGTTGGCGAGATTACGCTGGTTCAATATCTAGCTCGCCTAGCCGGTGAAGCCACCACCATTATCAATGCTGTTGACTATGGTCGCGCTATACAAGATCTCGCGATCAGACGCGCACTCATTGATGTGGGCGAAGAAGTGGTGAATACGGCCTATGATGCACCATCTGAGATGACACCGCGCGATCAGATCGAAGGAGCAGAGAAACGACTGTTTGAATTGGCCGAAACCGGCAGTGAGGCACGCGGTTTTGTCAATTTTTCGTCTGCACTCACAGAATCAATTGAAATGGCCGGTGCTGCCTTTCAGCGCGATGGACAGTTATCTGGATGTGCGACTGGTCTAAGCGACCTTGATCGCCGCATGGGTGGTCTACAATCATCCGACCTTATCATTTTGGCAGCTCGTCCCGGCATGGGCAAAACATCGCTGGCCACCAATATCGCCTATAATGTCGCAAGCGCCTATGAACCAGAAGTACAGGCTGATGGGACAATAAAACCGAAAAACGGTGGGCGCGTTGGCTTCTTCTCATTGGAGATGTCAGCGGAACAGCTGGCAACACGTGTGGTTTCTGAACAGGCGGAAGTCTCATCAAGCAAAATTCGCCGAGGAGAGATTTCACCTGCCGAATATGACAAGCTCACCTTTGCCGTGCAGGACATGCAATCGAAGCCCTTGTTTATCGACCAGACGGGCGGCATTTCCATCGCGCAGCTTTCCACCCGAGCAAGACGCTTGAAGCGACAGCATGGGCTTGATCTTTTGGTGGTTGACTATGTGCAGTTGATGTCGGGCAGCTCGAAAAATGCAGGCAATCGGGTGCAGGAAATTACGGAAATCACCACCGGTTTGAAATCACTGGCGAAGGAATTGAAAGTACCGATCATCGCCCTCTCCCAGCTTTCACGTGCTGTCGAAAGTCGCGACGACAAACACCCGCAACTCTCCGACCTTCGAGAATCAGGCTCTATTGAGCAGGACGCCGATGTGGTGTTGTTTATTTATCGTGAGGAATATTATCTTCAGAATAAAGAACCACCACAAGATGACCCATCTTATGCGGAATGGTTTACGAAGATGGAGAAAGCACGCGGGGTCGCTGAGGTGATTGTTGCCAAACAAAGGCATGGTCCCACAGGTATTGTGCCGCTCTCCTTCACGCCGCAGTATACCCGCTTCTCTGATCTCGCAAATTCATCGCAATTACCCGACCAGTATTAGGCGTCATTTGAGGCAAGATGTAGGGATAATACATGATGGTAGATTTGTCTGATTACCCAACATTGAACCCTCTTTCTTGCGGACGCTTAACAGTCGATCTTGAAGCCTTTGCTGATAACTGGCGCCACTTGCGCGACACCGTGAATCAAGGCGACAATCCAACGGAATGCGGTGCGGTGATTAAAGCGGATGCCTATGGCATCACACTTGAAAAAGCCGTAGAATCATTATCTGATGCGGGTTGCAAAACATATTTTGTGGCGACTCCCGAGGAAGGGATACGCGTCAGAGGCTTGGATATAGACGCCTCGATTTACATCTTAAATGGCCTTCTATTTGATTGCTCAAATCTATATAAAAACAATAATTTAAAGCCAGTTCTTAATTCAATAGACGAAGTTAAGGAGTGGGCTGATAACAGTGATGGTCACCCCGCAGCCCTACATATTGATACCGGTATGAACCGCCTTGGTATGCGGGAGGATGAAGCAAGAGAGCTTGCAAAAGATAATGCCCTTATTGCCAAACTCAATCTCTCTTTACTGATGTCACATCTCGTTTGTGGGGGCAGCCCTCGGTCTTTGATGAACGGATGTCAGCTCTCAAGTTTTCAAGAAATTTGCACCCTCTTTCCCGATGTCGATCGATCGCTTTGTAACTCTGCGGGCATATTCAATGGATCAGCTTTTCATATGGATGTAGTTCGCCCCGGCATTGCGCTATATGGCGGTGCAGCCCTCATGGATCATGCAGGCAGCAATCCCATGAAACCTGTTGTGAAAGCGGAGGGGCGAATCTTGCAGATTCGAGATGTGAAAGAGCATGAAAGCGTTGGCTACAGCGCCGCTGAAATTGTTGATCGTGACCGCACAATCGCGACCGTTGCCTGCGGATATGCAGATGGCTATATCCGTCAATCCGGCTCCACCACAAAGAAAAAAGGAGCTTTTGCCTATATCAATGGATATAAAGTGCCATTGGTGGGCCACGTTTCTATGGACCTTATTGCCATTGATGTGAGTGATGTTCCTGATGTAAAACGCGGCGATTATGTGGAGCTTTTTGGGCCTAACATTTCGATCAGTCAGCTTGCGGGTCATGCTGGAACCATAGACTATGAATTTCTTACCTCACTGGGCAAACGCTATGCTCGCCTCTATGGTCCGTTAGGAGAATAAATTGGCTAAAATCAAGTCTCGGTTTGTCTGTCAAAATTGCGGCGCTGTTTCATCACGCTGGCAAGGCAAATGCGAGTCCTGTAACGAATGGAACACGATCGTCGAAGACCTTGAAATTGCTGGTGTTGGCGGTGGTCCTGGCAAGCCTATGCGCAAAGGGCGTGTGATACCCCTCAACTCGCTAGATGGAGATACAGATCAAGCCCCACGCACCAAAACCAATATGCCGGAACTTGATCGCGTAACAGGCGGTGGATTTGTTCGAGGTTCGGCCCTTCTGCTTGGCGGAGATCCAGGGATCGGCAAGTCAACGATCCTTCTACAAGCCGCCAGCTCTCTCGCTAATCAGGGGCATAAGGTTGTTTATATTTCTGGTGAGGAGGCGATTGATCAAGTGCGGCTTCGCGCCCAGCGTCTAGGTTTATCTGATAGTGCCGTGCGACTTGGTGCCGAAACCAGCGTTGAAGATATTCTGGCAACGTTGGAAAACGAGAAAAACGCCAGCCTTGTTATTCTAGATTCGATCCAAACATTATGGACAGATCAGGCGGAGTCGGCGCCCGGCACGGTAACACAAGTGCGCGCGTCGTCTCAGGCGATGATCCGTTACGCCAAGCAATCAGGAGCCACAGTGGTTCTTGTTGGACATGTTACCAAAGAAGGCCAAATTGCAGGTCCCCGCGTGGTAGAGCATATGGTCGACGCTGTTTTATATTTTGAAGGCGAAGGCGCACATCAATTTCGCATTTTACGCGCGGTGAAAAACCGCTTCGGCCCGACCGACGAAATTGGTGTTTTCGAGATGACCGGTAAGGGCCTGCGTGAAGTCGCCAATCCTTCAGAGTTATTTTTAGGAGAACGTAGCGGTTCGGCTCCCGGTGCTGCTGTTTTTGCTGGCATGGAAGGGTCACGTCCGGTTTTGGTTGAAGTGCAGGCACTGGTCGCACCCTCACAGCTGGGCACACCACGTCGCGCTGTCGTGGGCTGGGATTCATCGCGCCTTGCCATGGTACTTGCCGTACTCGACGCCCACTGTGGGGTGCGTCTTGGTAGCCATGATGTTTACTTGAATGTTGCAGGTGGCCTCAAAATCAATGAACCTGCAGCTGATCTTGCGATTGCTGCGGCCCTCACCTCTTCCCTTGCCGGCGTTGCTCTTCCCAAAGATGCCGTTTACTTTGGTGAGGTCAGTCTTTCCGGTGCCGTTCGCCCTGTGTCTCATGTTGCCACAAGGCTCAAAGAATCGGCAAAACTTGGTTTTAAACAAGCAACGGGACCAACATTAAGTGAAAAAAACTCGCCAAAAGCACTCAATAGCTTTAAGTCAATTGATAATTTATCGCTGTTGGTGGCCCAAATATTAGCCTCAAAACCAAAAGACACTACTGATGGGTAGAAAATATCCCTTAAAACTCAGATTGTTTAGGATATTTCAAATCATCAGCATTGGGAGTCTGTGCAAATGAGCAAAAGACTTGTAGAAAGGCGGATATTGATCAGGTCGGGTTCTCATCCGATTATATTTCATCCTACAAGTTGGAAATAAGATGCAATTTGCGCTTTTAGATATTGTTGTCATCGTTGTGGTGTTTTTATCAGCTATGTTAGCCATGGTGAGAGGTTTTTCTCGTGAGATTCTCTCCGTGGGATCATGGATGGTAGCGGCAGCGGCAGCTCTTGCAGTAGCCCTCACAGATGACCCATTAACACCTATTGTTCGAAACTATGTAGAGAATGAAACGATCGCGATGATCGTGACAGTTGCAATCGTCTTTATAGTCACTTTGGTTATTGTCAGTTTTATTACTATGCGCATTTCCGATTTTATCATCGACTCATCGATTGGCGCACTTGATCGTACTTTAGGTTTTATTTTTGGTGCCGCACGCGGCGTTCTTTTATTTGTGGTCGCCGTTGGCATGTTCAATTGGCTGGCACCAGAAGCACAGCCCACATGGATATCTGAATCTAAATCAAAACCATTCCTTGATAATATGGCCAACTCTTTGATCGCAGTTCTTCCAGAAGACATTGAAGACCTCGTCGATATAGGCAAAGATATTATATCCAAAGAAGATGGCTCTGCTCCTTCAGAAACAGACGACAAAAATGGTTCGCCAATTAGCCAGAGCGAACAAAAAGCGTTAGAAAACCTCATCCCTGACAGTACAAACAATTAGCGAGTAAACATATGTTCCCTGCGGACGATGATGACGATGCCTTTCATGAAGAATGTGGGGTTTTTGGTATTTTTGGTCACGATGATGCTGCCGCACTGACTGTATTGGGCCTTCATGCCCTGCAACACCGTGGGCAAGAAGCGTCCGGCATTGTTAGCTATGATGGCAAGCAATTTTCTTCTGAGCGTCATGTCGGCCTTGTCGGCGATACGTTTTCTAAGAAGAGCGTTATTGATCGCTTGCCGGGAACTCGTGCCATTGGACATAATCGCTATTCCACGGCGGGTGGAGCGGGCTTGCGCAATATACAACCCCTATTCGCCGAATTTGCCGGTGGCGGCTTTGCCATCGCCCACAACGGTAATTTGACAAACGCCCTCACGTTACAAAAGAAACTGCAAACTCAAGGGGCCATTTTTCAGTCAACCTCCGATACAGAAACCATTTTGCACCTTATAGCGACTTCCATTCGCGGCCCCTTAGTAGACCGCTTTGTAGATGCGCTGCGGCAGGTTGAAGGTGCTTATTCCTTGATTGGGATTAGCGAAAATAAAATGATCGGTTGTCGAGACCCTATGGGCGTTCGCCCCCTTGTTTTAGGCGACCTTGATGGCGCTTATATTCTTGCCTCAGAAACCTGCGCCCTTGATATTATTGGCGCCCAATTTATTCGCGAGATTGAACCCGGTGAATTGGTGGTTATCACGGATAGCGGATTAGAAAGCTTAAAGCCATTCTCCAAAACCGGCGATCGTTTTTGCGTCTTTGAATATGTATATTTTGCTAGACCGGATTCAGTATTCCGTGGTCAGTCGGTCTATGAGGCGCGCAAGCAAATTGGTGCGGAGCTTGCCCGCGAAAGTGCTGTTGATGCGGATGTTATTGTCCCGGTGCCTGATTCAGGCACACCGGCGGCCATTGGCTATGCGCAAGAAGCCGGCATTCCTTTCGATCTGGGTATCATCCGCAACCATTATGTTGGCCGCACCTTTATTGAACCATCTGATTCTGTTCGCCATATGGGCGTTCGTTTGAAACACAATGGCAACAAGCAAGTTCTAAAAGGTAAGCGTGTGATACTCGTCGATGACTCCATCGTCCGGGGCACCACTTCGGTCAAAATTGTCCAAATGGTGCGCGATGCAGGTGCTGCTGAAGTTCATATGCGCGTTGCAAGCCCCCCTACTATGTCGTCATGTTACTATGGCGTTGATACACCTGAAAAGGGTAAGCTTCTCGCCTCTCGCATGTCGATTGAAGAGATGCAGACCTATATTAATACCGACAGCCTTTCCTTTTTATCTATCGACGGTCTTTATCGTGCCGTGGGTGAAGCAAAGCGTAATGGTGATCTGCCGCAATATTGCGATGCCTGCTTTACTGGCGAATATCCAACCGCACTCACTGATCGCGAAGGTGGCAGCAATGTGCGCCAACTCTCTTTACTATCTGAGGCCGGTTGATGACTCTTCAAATTGAGGGGCAGCTTGAAGGTAAGACTGCGCTTGTAACCGGCGCATCGCGCGGCATTGGATATGCGGCAGCCAAGGCATATGCGGCGGCGGGTGCACATGTCATTGCTGTGGCCCGCACAGTTGGCGGCCTTGAAGAGCTTGATGATGAAATTAAAGCGGACGGTGGCAACGCGACACTTGTGCCACTTGACCTCAAAGATGGCGAAGGCATTGATCGTCTTGGCGGTGCTATTTATGAACGATGGGGTAAACTCGATATTCTACTGGCCAATGCTGGGATCTTAGGCAGCATCACACCGGTTGGTCATATGTCGCCAAAAGAGTTCGATGATGTCATGGCAATTAATGTCACCGCTAACTGGCGATTAATCCGCTCACTAGACCCGCTGCTGCGTCAATCGATGAGTGGGCGCGCGCTTTTCATTTCATCTAGTGCGCCCCGCAAACGGCGACCTTATTGGGCAGCTTACTCAATGTCCAAAGCAGCGCTTGAAACCATGGCAGTCACTTATGCCAAGGAAACAGAACAAACGCCCATCAAAACGATCATCATTAACCCCGGCCCCCTGCGCACAGCCATGCGCGCTAAAGCCGTACCAGGTGAAGACCCTTCTAGTTTAAAAACACCTGCAGACATTGCACCGCATCTCGTGGAGCTATCAGTTGCCGACCTTCAAAGAAGTGGTGTTTTGTGGGATTTCCCAACGAAATGCTTTGTCGACATTTAGTTCACAAATAAACGATCATATATGGCACGCGCTTTATGTTTCATGTTATGGCGACTAGTCAGGATTTCAATTTTGAGGTAGGGATTTCTTCTTAGTTTCAGCTTCTGCCTCTTCCTCCTCCTCAATCTTCATAAGCTTGAAGGCATCAAGAGCTAAAAAATCGGTAATATTCACAATTCCGGTATATTGCTCCTGATTTTTAGGGTTATTAACAATGGCTGTTGTTGAGGGAAGACCGTTTGAAAACACTTCAACTTTAGCATCACTCGGATCATTATCATTATCCGGCAAAGTCACAAATCTAATATCAATACCCCTCTTAGACATATTGTGCGCCGCATCAAAAGCAGCCTTCACCGTATTCAAATCACCGCCATGAACAAGGATTGCAACGCGCTCATTGAACGAATGATCAGCCGCCGTTTTAAAATCACCCGCTGTCGCGCCATTACCACGTAGATTTTCAGCGCAAAATGTTTTGGCTTCATTATAACAAACTAATTCACCTAGTTTTTGGCTAGCAAGATGCTCAACAGGCCCGGCCTGTGCACTTGTTACCATCATTGCGGCTAAACCGGCGCCAGCAACGGTGTTTAATGTTTTTTTCATGCTCTCGCGTCTCATGCCATTTATTTTGAATATTAATATTACGTAGATAAGAGGTAAGCGCCCAGATGGTCACTCACCAGCAAGATAATTCCAGGGGAGTAGTTCGTCAATGCGGTTGATCTTGTGATCTGCAATGCGGCTGAGAACATTTGTCAACCAAGCTTGAGGGTCGACGCCGTTCAGCTTTGCAGTCTCAATCAAAGTGAAGGCGATTGCCATGGCTTTGCCGCCACGCTCAGAACCGGCAAACATCCAATTTTTTCTGCGGTTTGCAAACAGATTGAACGTTTTTCCTCCGCGCTCCAAGGTCGCCGTGCCCGTTTCTTTGCCAAAATCACAACCCCATCAAGTGTCCACCATCAACCAGGGGACACTAACAAGTCGAAAGCAATCGCGTTAGGTGGGGCTAACCGGACGCTCACCATATATGTCGTGATGTATCTCTTTGTGAATATGTGGTTATTACCTTCAACTGAGCTAATCTTGCCGTCTTTGATTTAGGACGCCTTATTTAGCCTGAATCTGCTATAATTTTATTATAGTAAAACCACAATTACGACAGATTCGACTATGCTTTGTGGCTAATTCAATCACACAATTCATATCTATGTGAAAATGCCATGTTTTGATTCACTTTGCCTATCTGACGATTAGGCAACGTGTTTTCCGTTTACGCTCGATATACGCAAAAAATAAGCCTCTTAACAACCATAGGGGTTTATCCAATGGAATATTTAACTTTCTTAAAAATCATGCATTTAGTAGGTTTAATGGCCGGTTTTGGCGGAGCACTTTATACTGATTACCTTATGATAACGCGTGGCATTTTTCGGCCCCTCGAAAAAAGTACAATTACCGAAATAAAGCGCCTGTCACACTTTGTTACATTCGGCCTCATATTGCTTTGGGCATCTGGTGCAGCGCTGACACTGGAAATTGTCAACACCAACCCACAGTTTCTCACCAATGAGAAATTTTGGGCAAAAATGGTTATTGTCTCTGCTCTCACCATCAATGGCTTTTTCATCCATTTTTATGTTTTGAAAGAAGCAAAGAAAAGTCTGAACAAACGGCTTTTAATCGACTCTAGCCTGCCTGTCGTTATTGTCTTGGCGACCTGTGGCTCACTATCATTCACTTCATGGGTCACACCCTTCATTCTGGGTAAGGCACCTGAATTCAGCTATGTGGTTCCTTTTGAGCTTATCATTACATTGTGGATTATTGCGATCCTGATCTCTATCGCCGGCGTACTCACCCTTGTGGCGTTACAGAATATCTGGACAGTTTATAAGCGCTCGCGCCAATCCATTATTCCTCGAATAACGGGCATCGCGATTTAAGCGTTAAGCAATCAGGTCCAGGACCACTTAATTAACGCGCAGCTGCGGCGAGGAAAGCCGCAGCTTTCATTTCCTTCCAACGATATTCACGTCGCACTTCTGCATCGTGATCGCCGCCCCATTGCTCAATATTCCAATCTTCATCAAGGTGTGCGATTTTCCATGCATGGTCGGCACTCATATGGTTGTCCGCGACAGCAAGCGCCAACAGGCAAGATCCCATCAATGATGTCATGGAATGAAGGGCTGCAAGCCTGAGCGGGCTATCAAAGCCTGTGACAACCCCGTTCATGGCATTGATTGTCTCATCAGGCTGCGCAACGTGCAAAACACCGACAGCCAGATTAAACCGACAGTCATAGCGATGCTCGGCCCATGCGATTACTGGCCCCCACTGTGATGTTTGAAGTTCAACCAGCCGTTCTGGATTATCCGCCCTATAACAAAGAAGGTCTGTACCTGAAAAGCGTACAATCTCATCACCCACCTCAGCCATCGATTGTGACACACCATCGAGCGCAGAATTAACAAGACGCGTCAGCGGCATGAGTTTCGGGTTGACCACGCCTTCTTGCGCATCCCATTCTTCTACAAGCTTTTCAGCCACGGGTTTGTCATCAAGTTTTATAATTTCCCGCGCTGGCGTGCGAACAGGTCGACCATCCAGATGCAACAAAAACCCACCATCTTCTTCCGCGATATCAACCTTGTCATAAAAGCGCTTAGGCAAGGGCTTGCCAGAGGCGCGTTGGGCTTTGCGCGCTGGGCTGTCTTCAGGGTGGTCGGGGTCAGCGCCAAGACCGAATATATCGAAAGGCCCACTCATAAAGTCTCATCCATAAATGTTGCATTCAACGCGCTTTCAAGGGCTGCATAATCATCTACGATCATATGCGCACCAGCAGCCGCAAGACTTTTAACATCGTGATAGCCCCAAGCAACACCAAAGGCTTTTGCATTTGCTGCACGGGCCATTTCCATATCAAAGGTTGTGTCACCGATCATGATTGTATTTTCAATCAAAGCCCCGCTATCGGATAAGGCATTCAAAATCATGCCTGGATGCGGTTTGGAAGGTGCGCTGTCTGCGGTCTGTATGGAGATAAAGGTATCGTGCCACCCTGTGCGTTCCAGCATGATATCAACCCCGCGCCGGCTTTTACCCGTTGCAATGCCTAAAAGCACATCATCATGCTTGGAGAGCGCATCCACAAGCTCTAGAGCGCCATCATAAAACGGTTCGCCAACCGTCTTGTTGGCGCGAAGATCGTGAAAAGCTTGCTTGAATGTCTCCGTCACTTCATCTGCATGATGTTCCTGCTCGCTACCCAATACCTTCGCCACAGCAATCTTCAGCGATAGTCCAATCACACGTCTTGTTGCCCGCTCATCAGGTTCTTCTAACCCATGACGTTTGAAAGCCTCATTCATCGATGCAATCACAAGGTGCTGGCCATCGACCAATGTTCCATCGCAATCGAATATGACGAGATGCGGGGCATTTGAAAGGCTCATTCGATATCCTCGGCCTCAACAGTCTCTGTTTGGATTGCATCATATGTGTCCGAATCAAACCCAAGCAGGTTCCAAGTTTGCACCATATGTGGTGGCAATGGTGCCGTGACGTCAATCGTGCCACCATCAGGGTGCGGAATAATAATGCGGCGGGCATGGAGGTGGAGTTTTTTCTGAATGCCGCCCGGAAGTTCCCAATTTTCAGTCGAGAAATATTTTTTGTCACCAATGATCGGATGGCCAAGATAATCCATATGGACGCGCAGCTGATGCATACGCCCTGTGATAGGACGAAGGCTAACCCAGCACAAATTTTGGCCAACCCACTCCATAGCCGAGTAAAGCGTCACAGCATGGTCTGCTTCTTTCACTCTTTCCTTTAAGACGCGCATTTTTTGATCGCCATACTCATCTTCATCTTTGATAAGCCAAGTGGAAAGCCTGCCTTGCGGTGGACGTGGCACACCGCGCACCAGTGCCCAATAGACTTTTTTGGTCGTGCGATCGCGAAACGCTTTTGTCAGATAAGATGCTGCAAGACGGGTTTTAGCAATGACCAATACACCGGATGTGTCACGGTCAAGCCTATGCACAAGGCGGGGTTTTTGACCTTTGCGATCACGATATGATTCGAGCATTCCATCCACATGACGGTTCAAGCCCGAACCACCCTGCACCGCTAGCCCTGCTGGTTTATTGATGACAAGTACTTTGGCGTCTTCAAACAATGTGTTTTCAGCGATCACATCCGCATCATGTCTGTCGCGCATGGTATTGTGAGTCACAGGGGCTCCCACGGCACTCTCAGCGCCACTGGAACCAACAGGAGGGATGCGCACGGTTTGGCCCGCTGCAAGGCGTGTGGATGTCTTCACACGCGCACCATCCACTCTTATCTGTCCAGAGCGCATCAGTTTTTGCAAATGGCCAAAGCCAATGCCGGGATAATGCGTCTTAAACCAGCGATCTATGCGCATTCCTGCTTCATCGGGATCAATTATTTTTTGCTCAACGGCGGCCATGGGAACCTTCAATCTCAGCTGATCGGAAAAACACCGTCAGGATGCTGCCCTTACAAGCATGAGACCAGCCATCAACGCAAGTATGGAAAGCATGACAGAGCCAAGAACATAGAAAATGGCGCTAGATACTTGCCCTCGTTCCCATAAAAGCACTGCATCGAGGGAAAAAGCCGAAAATGTTGTGAAACCGCCAAGCACGCCAGTTGCCAAGAACAACCGCCATTGTGCGCTATCAGTACCGCCCTTCTTGACGAGATAAGCAATCAGCGCCCCCATTAAGAAGGATCCCACAACGTTGACAACAAATGTGCCTACAGGAAAACTTGCCCCAAACAGGCGTATGCTCAACAAGCCCACCAGATGGCGACCACTCGCTCCCAATGCGCCACCAAGCGCCACATAGATCAAATGCATCATGATTTTTTCCCCTTATCGCGCGCCGCTTCGCGCTCAACCCGCAGCGTCTGCCAATATTCAAGCCGCTTTTTAATATCGCGCTCAAACCCGCGTTCCACCGGTTCATAATATTTTTGGCGCCCCATTTTCTCAGGGAAGTAATCTTGGCCCGAAAATGCCTGAGGTGCATCATGGTCATAATGATAATCACTGCCATAGCCCTCATCCTTCATCAGCTTTGTTGGAGCATTGAGAATATGTTTGGGCGGCAAGAGCGATCCATTTTCTTTTGCACTACGCATGGAGCTTTTAAACGCTTTATAAAGAGCGTTCGATTTTGGTGCGGTCGCCAAATAAACACAGGCCTGCGCTAAGGCTAACTCGCCTTCAGGAGAGCCAAGATAATCATAGGCATCTTTTGCTGCATTTGTGATCACCAGCGCCTGTGGGTCGGCCAGACCAATATCCTCACTCGCCATACGCACCAAACGACGACCAAGATAGAGCGGGTCTTCCCCTGCATCAAACATACGCGCCAAATAATAAAGAGCTGCATCAGGGTCAGAGCCACGAACCGCCTTATGGAGTGCTGATATCAGATTATAATGGCCATCTTGGCCCTTATCATAAACAGGTGCACGTCTTTGCAAGACTTCTTGAAGGGTTTCTGCGTCAAAAATTTCATTCTCTCGCGCTGCCCGCCAAACTTCTTCTGACAACATCAATGATGCACGCCCATCCCCATCAGCCATGCGGATAAGAGCGGCACGGGCATCCTCATCAAGAGGAAGCGCTTTGCCTTCTTCTTGCTCGGCCCTTTTAAGCAGGTCAGAGAGTGCCGCTTCATCCAGTGATTTAAAAGTCAAAACCTGTGCCCGTGACAAAAGCGCAGCATTCAGTTCAAAAGATGGATTTTCAGTGGTCGCACCGATCAAGATTACTGTGCCATCTTCCACAACCGGCAGAAACGAATCTTGTTGTGCTCGGTTAAAACGATGAATCTCGTCAACAAACAGCAATGTCCCCTTGCCTGATTGACGCCGCACGCGCGCTACCTCAAAGGTTTTCTTGAGTTCGCCAACGCCTGAGAAAATGGCCGATATCTGATCGAAGGCTAAGTCAGTCTCATGGGCAAGCAGGCGAGCGACAGTTGTCTTGCCTGTGCCTGGCGGTCCCCAAAACACCAGAGAACCTAATGAGCCGGATCGCAACATTCTGGTGAGCGTTCCCTCATCTCCTACCAAATGCCCTTGACCCACAACCTCATTGAGCACTTTGGGGCGCAAGCGATCTGCCAGTGGGCGCGGCGCGTTGTCAGACAAGTCAGGCGTTTTGAAAAGATCAGCCACGGATTTCTTCAGATTCAAGCACGCGCCCATTTCGGCGCAAAGAAAACTGCCATGTTTCGCGTGATTGACCCGCCATGCGTTCAAGTTCTCTTGTGTTCTTCACCGTATCTCCGTTCAGACGCAAAATCACATCACCACGCTTTAGGCCAAAACGGCGGGCATAAGAGCCGCGCTTGACCTTTGTTACTATTACCCCTTCAGGCTCGCCCTTAAAGCGTAGTTCTTCGGCTAATGCCGGTGAAAGATTTGCAACAGTGGCGCCGGAGAAAGGTTGACGACCTTCTAAGCTGCGCTCATCTCGTGGCACTGTTTCAGGTGCGACAATAAGCTTAACCTCAAACTTTTTTCTTTTGCCGTCACGCATGACCGCCAGTTCAGCTTGTTGCCCTACACCAAGCGTTGCCAAGCGATAATTAAAGCTATTGGTGTCATCAAATGAAACATCGTTGACCGCGACGATTAAATCACCAACGCGAATGCGCGCCTGATCTGCTGGGCTGTCTTCATAAATGCTGGTAACCAAAATACCGGAGGGGCGATTGAGGCCTAGGGCAAGAGCACTGTCAGCATCTACATTTTGGAACTGCGCCCCGATCCATGGCCGCTCTACCCGAGCACTACCGCGCAAGGCGGAGTTCACAACTGTGCGCACCATATCTGAAGGGATAGCGAAACCAATGCCAATTGAACCGCCACTTTTTGAAAAGATCGCCGTATTGATTCCTACAATATCGCCATTCACATCAACCAGCGCCCCGCCTGAGTTTCCAGGATTAATGGCCGCATCTGTCTGAATGAAAAAGCTCGAGTCTGAAATGCCAGCCTGTGTGCGAGCTAGTGCCGAAACGATGCCTTGTGTCACTGTTTGACCAACACCAAATGGATTACCAATAGCCAAGACAAGATCACCCACCTCTAAATCATCTTGACTTCCAAAAGAAAGGGCCGGAAATACCTCGCCATCACCTTTCAATTTCAAGACTGCCAAATCGCTTTTTTGATCGCGCAAGATGATTTCAGCTTCAAATTCACGACGATCAGATAGCGCCACTTTAACCTCGGTCGCATTGCGGATAACATGAAAATTTGTGACAACGATGCCGCTTGAATCAACAATAACACCTGAGCCCAGTGAGTTGTTGGTGCGTGGTTTGGATTGGCCGCGACCTCGCCCGCCAAAAAAGCGCTCAAAAAAGGGATCGCCCGCAAAGGGAGAACGGCGCTGTTGCACCATTCTTGTTGCATAAACATTCACAACAGCGGGTGCTGTGCGTTTAACCACCGGCGCAAAGGTCAGTTTGACCTCAGGCGCTGTTGAGGGCACCGTTTTTAACCCATCTGTAAGCCCTTCAACTTTGAGCCCCTCAGCTGGCGCATAGGCTGTGAAACCAACCAGCGCCATCAAAACAAAACCAATGGTTCGACCGAACTTCATGAATACTATTCCTCTTATGAATCACACGATATTTTACACCATATAAGCACGCGTGTAAGCAATTTTACCTTTGGCAACGAAAAAAGCCCTTACTGCGAAACAATAAGGGCTTTTGAATTTGTCAGGCAGGTAGCGCGCGATACTATGCTGCTTCGCTCTCGCTTGTTGATACTTCTTCGACAGGACCAGAGTCTTTGCCTTTGGCGTCAACATCGCGGTCAACAAGCTCAATCACCGCCATTGGCGCATTATCGCCATAACGGAAGCCTGCTTTGAGAACGCGCGTGTAACCGCCATTACGTTCTTTGTAACGTGGGCCAAGAACATCAAATAGTTTTTTCACCATATCGACGTCACGCACCTTGCTTATCGCCTGACGACGCGCATGGAGGTCTCCACGTTTGCCGAGCGTGATGATTTTATCCACCACAGAGCGAAGCTCCTTGGCTTTTGGCAAGGTTGTTACAATCTGCTCATGCTTGATGAGAGCTGCTGCCATATTAGCGAACATTGCCGTACGATGGCTTGATGTTCTATTGAGTTTGCGGCCTGATTTACGATGGCGCATTTGAGTTCTCCTTGAGACGTATCCGGTATTCGCGGACTATCTCCCGTGATTAAAAATGATCTTCGAAGCGCTTTGCGAGCTCTTCGATGTTTTCTGGTGGCCAGCTCTGCACTTCCATACCGAGGTGGAGGCCCATCTGCGCGAGGACTTCCTTAATCTCGTTAAGAGACTTGCGGCCAAAGTTTGGCGTGCGAAGCATTTCTGCTTCGGTCTTTTGAATAAGATCGCCGATATATACAATATTGTCGTTCTTCAGGCAATTTGCTGAACGAACTGACAATTCTAGTTCGTCGACCTTTTTCAGAAGAGCTGGATTGAAAGCAAGCTCCGGCACAGTTTCTTGTACAACTTCTTTTTCTGGTTCTTCAAAGTTCACAAAGATGGAAAGCTGATCTTGAAGAATACGGGCTGCATAAGCAATCGCATCATCTGGTGCTAGTGACGCATCGGTTTCAATGGTCATTGTCAGCTTGTCATAATCGAGAACTTGTCCTTCGCGGGTATTTTCAACCTTATAGGACACTTTCTTGACTGGGGAATAAAGGCTATCAACCGGAATCAAGCCGATTGGTGCATCTTCAGGGCGGTTGCGCTCAGCGGCTACATAGCCCTTCCCGATGTTCACAGTGAATTCCATACGGATTTCCGCGCCATCATCCAATGTACAAAGTACGTGGTCAGGGTTCAAAACTTCAATGTCACCAACAACACTAATATCACCAGCGGTTACAACGCCTGGGCCTTCCTTGCGTATAACCATACGCTGCGGGCCTTCGCTTTCCATACGGATAGCGACTTCTTTAATGTTGAGAATGATATCGGTTACATCTTCACGCACACCAGCGATTGATGAGAATTCGTGTAAGACACCATCGATTTGAACGGCAGTAACAGCCGCGCCTTGTAGCGACGACAGCAAAACACGTCGTAGCGCATTACCCAATGTCAATCCAAATCCACGCTCAAGTGGTTCCGCAACCACTGTTGCTACGCGGTTTTCATCATATCCTGGGGTGATGTTCAGTTTGGTGGGCTTAATCAGCTCTTGCCAGTTTTTTGAAATCACTTTTCTTATCCTTAGTCTCGAGTGCCACGTTGGCCATTTGTGGCGAAGAAAGAATTATTACAACAATAATCTCTTCCGGCTCGTAATACCGCACCGGTCCGAAAGTGCGGTTCATCGAATATCGCTATACCCTGCGGCGTTTGCGAGGACGACATCCGTTGTGCGGTATGGGCGTTACATCGCGTATGGATGTAATCACAAAACCAGCCGCTTGAAGTGCGCGTAAAGCAGATTCACGACCAGAGCCTGGACCGCAAACCTCTACTTCGAGGCTTTTCATTCCGTGCTCAGACGCTTTCTTGCCAGCATCTTCTGCTGCCACCTGAGCAGCATAAGGTGTCGACTTACGCGAACCCTTAAAGCCCATAGTGCCTGCAGATGACCAAGAGATTGTATTCCCCTGCGCATCGGTGATGGTAATCATTGTGTTATTGAATGTAGAATTCACATGGGCAACGCCCGATGAAATATTCTTGCGTTCACGTCTGCGAACGCGGGTGGCTTCTTTCGCCATATCGACTTCTTCCTCGATTTCAAACGCCGCCGTAACTCCAGCGGCTAAACCAACTCACACGCATTAAGCAAGGCGTGCGAGAAATGAATTACTTCTTCTTACCTGCAATAGCTTTTGCAGGGCCTTTGCGCGTGCGCGCATTGGTACTTGTGCGCTGTCCGCGAACAGGCAAACCACGACGATGACGCAAACCACGATAGCAACCAAGATCCATAAGACGCTTGATGTTCATAGCTGTCTCACGGCGAAGGTCGCCTTCTACTATATAATCGCGATCAATTGCTTCACGAATTTGAATTACTTCAGCATCAGATAATTCATTAACCCGACGTGTTGGATCAATGCCCACAGTCTGAATAATTTCTTCTGCTTTTTTAGGTCCGATTCCGTGGATATAGCGCAGTGCGATGACTACACGTTTTCCTGTTGGAATATTAACACCTGCGATACGTGCCAAGATATAACTCCCGTAAAAGCGACAACCTGTTTGATACCGGTCATCGCAGCTTATTGTTTAAATTAGCATGAGAAAGGCTCACATATATGTCTGCACACAACGAGACCTGAAATCAAACCGAATTTATGATTGTGAGCGGGTCTAGGGCCTTACTAGGGCGGCGTCAATACCTTATTGACAAAAAAACACCATTAAGAACCCGCTTTTACTGAATCAGTACCTTTATTTAATATTTTCCCTGATTAGACATCCAAAATAGCATTAATGGACGCCGTCACCTCATCGATCTCTTTCATACCATCAACGGTAGAAAGGATGCCCATTTTTCTGTAAAAATCCGATACTGGAGCCGTTTGTTCGCGATAAACAGCAAGACGCTGCTTGAGCGTTTCAGCATTGTCATCGCTTCGCGCACCGCCTGTCTCGCGTGCTCGCTTTTCTATGCGTTCTAAAAGCGCGGATTCATCAACCGTTATTTCGACAACGGCAGCCAACTTTAAGCCTTTTTCCGACAAAATTCTGTCTAAAGATTCAGCCTGCGGAACAGTGCGCGGAAAACCATCAAGTATAAAACCTTTGGAACAATCAGCATGTCCAATACGATCCTTAACAATGCCACTTATCATATCGTCCGATACGAGATCACCACGATCAATTATCTTTTTCGCCTGAATACCTGTTGGTGTGCCTTCTGCGATAGCAGCTCTCAACATATCTCCTGTTGATAGTTGCACGATACCCTTGCTCTCAACGATGCGTTGCGACTGCGTTCCTTTTCCCGCCCCCGGCGGACCAAGTATTACAAGTTTCACTTGCGTTTGCCCCTCAATTTAGATTTTTTCACCAGCCCTTCATATTGCTGAGTGATAAGATGCCCTTGAACTTGTGAAACTGTATCCATCGTGACGCTGACCATAATAAGGAGCGATGTGCCACCAAATGCTATCTCAATACCACTATTTGGCAGAAGAAATTCGGGGATCAGACAGACAATAGCAAGATAGATCGCGCCAACAACCGTTATACGGGTCAAAACATGATCAATATAATTACCGGTTTTCTCACCAGGTCTAATGCCTGGAATAAAGCCGCCTTGCTTCTTCAGGTTATCAGCCGTCTCTTGAGGATTGAAAACCAGCGCTGTGTAGAAAAATGCAAAGAAGATAATCAAGGAAGCATATAGCGCCAGATATAGCGGCTGGCCACGCCCAAGCGATGCAACAATTGTATTGAGTATCTCATTGCCACCACCTGCAGCAGAGAAATTTGCGACGGTCACTGGCAACAGCAGTAAAGAGGTTGCAAAAATTGGTGGAATAACACCGGCTGTATTCAGCTTCAATGGCAGATGCGAACTGTCGCCTTGGAACATCCGGTTGCCCATTTGTCGTTTTGGATATTGAACAATCAAACGGCGCTGCGCGCGCTCAACGAAAACGATCAGAGCGATTGTAGCCAAAGTAATGACCATGAAGGCCAAAAGAAGCGGTGTTGTGATTGCGCCAGTGCGACCCAGTTCGAACAGGCGAGAAATGATGCCCGGCACTTCTGCAACAATACCAGCAAAAATAATCAATGAAATACCATTGCCGATACCGCGAGCGGTAATCTGCTCGCCTAGCCACATAAGAAACATTGTGCCGCCTGTGAGGGTAATAACAGCTGTTATGCGGAAGAACCAGCCTGGATCTTCAACCAAGCCACCGCTTGCTTCAAGCCCGACAGAAATGCCATAAGCTTGTACGATAGCAAGGATCACCGTGCCGTAGCGTGTGTATTGATTGATAACTTTTCGGCCCTGTTCACCTTCTTTTTTCAACTGTTCGAATCTAGGGACCACAGAGGTCATAAGCTGCATGATAATAGAAGCAGAGATATAGGGCATGATGCCAAGGGCGAAGATCGCTAAACGACCAACAGCGCCACCAGAGAACATATTGAATAAACCAAGGATACCAGATTGCGCTTGTTCAAAGGCAATCGCTAACTGAACCGAATCAATTCCGGGAATTGGTATATAGGTGCCGATGCGATAAACCACCAAGCAGCCAAGCGTGAACAGGATGCGTTTTTGAAGTTCTTTTGCTTTGCTAAAAGTACCAAAATTTATATTAGCTGCAAGTTGTTCTGCTGCAGATGGCATGGAATTCCTCTCGATGCGGGATTATGTCCGTTTAATTGGCCACCCTTTACCCGCTTTCATTGCCGATTAATGCAGATAAAACACCACACGAACCAATTTATCAATGTTACTTAAGAATAAAGGCCTGAATACTCAACCGCTAAAATAGCAAAAGAGCTCAGACCTTTATTAATTTAATCTCGCTTAAGCACCAATAATGGTGACTTTTCCGCCAGCTTTTTCAACAGCAGAAACTGCAGATTTGGAAGCACCAGCAATTTCAAAATTGACTTTGGCTTTCAATTCACCATCAGACAGAAGACGAACACCGTCTTTCAACTGATTCAAAACACCCGCTTCTTTAAGCGTTTCAACTGTGATTGTTGCTTTTCCATCAAGTTTACCAGCATCAATAGCTGTTTGGACGCGACGAAGGCTCACAATATTAAGTTTTTTGGCATTTGGCACATTGAAACCACGTTTTGGCAAACGCATGTAGATAGGCATTTGACCGCCTTCAAAACCTGCAATGGCCACGCCTGTCCGTGATTTTTGACCTTTAACACCACGGCCGCCTGTTTTACCGACGCCCGAACCAATGCCTCTACAAATACGCTTTCGCGATTTCATGGAACCTGGTTTACTGGCAATTTCGTTGAGTTTCATTGTCTCAATCCCAATTTTTAAAATTATGCTTCGTCGACAACGCGTACGAGGTGAGAAACTTTGCGAATCATACCGCGCACTGAAGGTGTATCTTCTAGTGTGCGACGACGATGCATCTTATTAAGGCCAAGACCAATAAGGGTCTGACGCTGATCTTGCGGACGGCGTAATGGGCTGCCGATCTGCTCAACCGTGACTGTCTTTTTTTCAGCCATTGTTTTAATCCCTCTCCGTCTCGCTAAGCGACATCATCAACGCCTGCCATCTGACGACGTGCTTGAAGTTCGGAAACTTTAAGACCACGACGAGCAGCGACTGAACGTGGGCTGTCTTCGTTTTTCAATGCGTCAAATGTTGCACGCACCATATTGTATGGATTTGATGTACCCAATGATTTAGCAACCACGTCCTGCACACCAAGTGTTTCGAAAACCGCACGCATTGGACCACCGGCAATAATACCAGTACCTGGAGGCGCTGCACGAAGAAGCACTTTACCTGCCCCGTGACGACCCGTTACATCGTGATGAAGGGTACGACCTTCACGCAATGGTACGCGGATCATTGTTTTCTTGGCTACTTCCGTTGCCTTGCGAATGGCTTCAGGCACTTCACGCGCCTTACCGTGACCAAAGCCAACGCGGCCTTTTTGATCACCAACAACCACAAGGGCTGCAAAAGCCATGCGACGGCCACCTTTAACGGTTTTTGCGACGCGGTTGATATGCACGAGCTTGTCAGTAAACTCACTGTCACGATCTTCCCGGTCCCGATCTCTTCCTGCCATGGACTTTATCCCTTAGAACTTCAAGCCGCCCTCACGGGCAGCGTCTGCCAGAGCTTTCACCCGGCCATGATAAATGTATGAACCACGGTCAAAGACAACGTCTTCAACACCGGCTTTTTTCGCACGCTCAGCAACTAATTTGCCAACAGCAGAAGCGGCGTCAATGTTGCCACCTTGCTTGATATCAAGCGATGAAGCAGAGGCGATAGTGTGGCCTTTGGTATCGTCGATAACTTGAGCGTAAATATTTGCAGAAGAACGATACACACTCAAACGAAGGCGGCCATTGGCTGCTTGTTTGATCTGGCGACGAACGCGCATACGGCGACGATCTTCAGGTTTTTTCTTATAAGCCATCTCTCGATCCTACTTCTTCTTGCCTTCTTTACGGAAGATATATTCATCCGCATATTTGACACCCTTGCCCTTGTAAGGCTCTGGCGGACGCCAACTACGAATTTCAGAGGCAACCTGACCGACTTTTTGTTTGTCGATACCAGTAACCACGATTTCCGTTGGCTTTGGACAGGCTACTTGAATGCCATCTGGCACCTTGTAGATAACGTCATGGCTGAAACCGAGAGCAAGTTGAAGGTTTGACCCTTGCATTGCCGCACGGTAACCAACGCCGTTGATTTCGAGTTTTTTCTCGAAACCATCGGTGACGCCTGTCACGAGGTTATGGATCATGGTGCGGGACATACCCCACTTAGAGCGCGCGTCTTTTGAATTGTCGCGCGGATCGACCACGATGCCGTCATCTGTCATTTTGACCAAAACTTCGTCGTTGACCACAAAAGAGAGTTCACCCTTAGGGCCTTTAATTGCGACGTTTTGACCGTCGATGGTTGCTGTTACGTTAGACGGAACTTCAACCGGTTTTTTCCCAATACGAGACATCAGACTTCCTGCCTGTAGTTCGTTATAATTCAGTGATTAGTTTACTCTTATAGATCTATTAGAAGATCTGGCAGAGAACTTCACCACCCACATTTTCTTCACGAGCGCGTGAATCTGACATAACACCTTTCGGTGTAGACAAAATCGCTACGCCCAATCCGTTTGATACGGTCGGTATATTTTTTACCGACGCATATACACGACGGCCAGGTTTTGATATCCGCTTTATTTCACGAATAACAGGCTCACCATCGTAGTATTTCAGTTCAATTGTAATCTCGGACTTGCCTTTAGCATATTCAGCTTCTGAATAGCCGCGGATAAAGCCTTCTGATTGCAATACTTCCAAAACATTGGCACGCAGTCGAGAAGACGGCGTTACAACATTTGATTTCGTTCGCATCTGCGCGTTGCGGATACGTGTCAGCATATCGCCGAGTGGATCAGTCATGCTCATAATATGTACCCCTTACCAGCTTGATTTGACCATGCCGGGAATTTGGCCAAAGTTACCAAGTTCACGCAGCGCGATACGGGACATGCCCATTTTACGGTAATACCCACGCGGACGACCGGAAATAACGCAACGATTGCGTATACGTGTTTTCGATCCATCACGCGGCATTTCCGCGAGTTTCATGTGCAGTTTGAAACGGTCCTCAAAAGAGAGGTTTTCGTCTTTCATCTGCGCCTTAAGTTCCGCACGTTTTGCGGCATCTCTGGCCACCAATTCACGGCGGCGTTTGTTCTTTTCAATTGCGCTTTTTTTCGCCATTGTTCTAGTTCCTCAAACGTCGTCGCCTACTGGCGGAACGGAAAGTTAAATTCTGTCAGAAGCTTGCGGGCCTCATCGTCGGTACTTGCAGTAGTTGCTACCACAATATCGAAGCCCCAGTTTTGATCGATTTTATCATAATCGATTTCTGGAAACACGATGTGTTCTTTAATGCCCAAAGCATAGTTACCACGGCCATCAAAACTTTTCGGATTTAATCCGCGAAAGTCACGAACACGAGGCAGAGCAATCGTCACCAAACGGTCGATAAACTCATACATACGTGAGCCACGAAGTGTGACTTTACATCCAAGAGCCATATCTTCACGAACTTTAAAACCCGCGATAGACTTGCGTGCGTGCGTGACAACCGGTTGTTGGCCAGCGATCAGGGCAAGGTCACCGAATGCTGCTTTGACTTTCTTACTGTCACCAACGGCTTCGCCAACGCCCATGTTAAGGACCACTTTGTCTATAATCGGCACTTCCATAGCGTTCTTATATGAAAACTCTTCAATAAGCTTGCCACGGATGACATCGTCATAAAGCGTCTTTAGACGCGGTGTGTATGTTGCATCAGCCATCGATCACTTCTCCCGAACGCTTTGCAATGCGCACTTTCTTATCGCCATCAACTTTAAACCCAACGCGTGTTGGTTTTCCGTCTTTAGGATCTTCAATTGCAATATTGGACAATTGGATAGGAGCGGATTTCGATATGATACCACCCTCTACACCAGCTGATTGCTTGGTATGACGACGAACAAGATTGACGCCGTCAACAACAGCACGTCCCTCATTCGGCAACACTTGAGCAATCACGCCCTTTTTGCCTTTATCTTTTCCGGCGAGTACGATTACACGGTCGCCCTTTTTTAGCTTCGCTGCCATGGTTTTCCCTTTAGAGAACTTCTGGTGCGAGCGAGATGATCTTCATCTGGTTTTTGGTGCGCAATTCACGCGGCACCGGCCCGAAGATACGAGTCCCGATCGGCTCTGAGTTATTATTCAAAATGACGGCGGCATTGCCATCAAAGCGGATGACACTGCCATCCGGGCGGCGGATGCTTTTTGCTGTGCGTACAACAACAGCTTTACGAACATCGCCTTTCTTAACACGGCCCCGTGGAATAGCTTCTTTCACTGACACCACGATGATGTCACCGACAGAAGCATATTTACGCTTGGAGCCGCCAAGTACTTTGATGCACTGAACACGACGAGCGCCGGAGTTATCCGCGACTTCCAAGTTAGTTTGCATCTGAATCATGAGCTTACGCCTATATTTATTGAGTTAGAAGTCATTTGCATGACCTGATTTTCTATTTACTGAGCGATTGGCTACGCTCTGAAAGGACGGTCCACCGTTTCGATTTTGAAATCGGCTTACATTCCTCAATCCACACCATGTCGCCAGATTTAAACTGGTTATCGGCATCGTGCGCCTGATAGTTCTTTGAACGACGAACAACCTTCTTAAATAGCGGATGGTTAAAACGACGTTCAACTTTCACCACGATGGTCTTGTCAGTCTTGTCGGACACCACTGTGCCCTGAAGGATGCGCTTTGGCATTTTCTATCAACCTTTAAGCATTGCTCGCTGCGCGTTTTTCGGCAGCAATTGTCATAACTTTTGCGATATCACGACGAACGGCGCGAACACGCGAAGTGTTTTCTATTTGACCGGACGCCCGTTGAAAACGCAGATTAAACTGCTCTTTCTTCAGACCTAAAAGCTCGTCTTCAAGCTCATCCAGTGTTTTTGTTCTCAAATCTGCGGCTTTCATCGCATATAATCCTTTGATCGTCCCTTATAATCAGGCACTTAGTCCTGAATACGCTGTACAAAGCGCGTTTTAATCGGCAGTTTCATAGCCGCTAGACGCATTGCCTCACGAGCGATTGGCTCTGAAACACCATCAATTTCGAACATTACACGGCCAGGTTTGACACGTGCCGCCCAATAATCCGGTGAGCCTTTACCTTTACCCATACGAACCTCTGTCGGCTTTGATGACACTGGCACATCTGGAAATATACGGATCCAAACACGACCTGCACGTTTCATGTGACGTGTCATCGCACGACGAGCCGATTCAATCTGGCGCGCTGTGATACGTTCCGGCTCAAGAGCTTTCAAACCAAACGAACCAAAATTGAGGTCTGTGCCTCCTTTAGCTACGCCGTGGATTTTACCCTTGTGCATTTTACGAAACTTTGTGCGCTTTGGCTGCAGCATTGTTTCAGTTCCCTATTCATTCTTGTTCTTTAACTAGACCGGACTCGATCTTAACGAGCGTCGCGATCACGACCACCTTCACGACGACGACCACCACCTGAAGGAGGACCTTCATTATTTGCAGCTGCGCGTTTTTCAGATGCCATAGGATCATGCTCAAGGATTTCACCCTTGAAGATCCATACTTTAATTCCGATGATACCATAAGCTGTTAGGCCTTCAGCAACACCATAATCAATATCTGCTCGTAGCGTATGAAGCGGCACACGACCTTCGCGATACCATTCAATACGCGCAATCTCAGCACCGCCAAGACGACCACCCGTATTAATACGAATACCAAGGGCACCCATACGCATTGCATTTTGAACAGCACGTCTCATTGCACGACGAAATGCAATACGGCGTTCTAACTGCTGAGCAATAGATTGTGCCACAAGGTTCGCGTCTAGTTCAGGTTTACGCACTTCAACGATGTTGATGTGAACTTCTGAAGTTGTTAGCGCTGCAACTTTGCTACGAACTTTTTCGATATCGGCGCCTTTTTTGCCAATAACGATACCAGGACGGGCAGAATGAACAGTCACACGGCATTTCTTGTGTGGACGCTCGATGATAATTTTAGAAACAGCTGCCTGTTTCAATTCTTTCATCAACATAGCGCGGATCTTCATGTCTTCTTGTAGAAGATCACCATATTCGCCCTTATCCGCATACCAGCGGCTATCCCATGTGCGGTTAATGCCTAAGCGCAGACCAATCGGGTTTACTTTTTGACCCATTATGCCGCCTCCTCAACTTCACGCACGACGATTGTCAAATGCGAGAATGGTTTCAATATCCGTGCGCCACGACCACGTGCTCTTGCACGAAAACGTTTCATCACCATGGCTTTACCAACAAAGGCTTCTGCGACAACAAGATTGTCTACATCAAGCTGGTGGTTATTCTCAGCGTTGGCGATTGCGCTTTCCAATGTCTTCTTAACATCAGCCGCAATACGCTTTGACGAGAAAGTCAGGTCAGCAAGCGCTTTATCTGCTTTTTTGCCACGAATGAGCTGAGCCACGAGGTTAAGCTTTTGAGGGCTTACCCGGATCATCTTGTTCATTGCGCGCGCTTCATTGTCAGCCAAGCGACGGCCGGCTTTTGCCTTGCCCATCGTTACTTCCTCTTCGCTTTCTTATCCGCGCCGTGACCATAGTAGGTACGGGTTGGAGAGAATTCACCCAATTTGTGACCAACCATATCCTCGGAAATATTCACCGGAATATGTTTATGGCCGTTGTGGACACCAAAAGTGAGCCCCACAAACTGCGGCAAGATTGTAGAGCGTCTGCTCCACGTCTTGATAACTTCGTTACGTCCGCTTTCGCGAACCTTGTCTGCTTTTTTAAGCAGATAACCGTCCACAAAGGGACCTTTCCAAACCGAACGAGCCAACTGTCCCGTCTCCTATCGTTTGTTTTTGCGCTGATGACGTGAGCGCACAATGAATTTATCTGATACCTTGTTCGAGCGTGTCCGCTTGCCCTTGGTAGGTTTACCCCATGGCGTCACTGGATGACGACCACCGGATGTGCGACCCTCACCACCACCATGTGGGTGATCGACAGGGTTCATGGCAACACCGCGAACGGATGGACGTTTGCCCAACCAGCGGTTACGGCCAGCTTTACCCATATTCGTATTCGAATTATCCGGGTTAGACACCGCACCAATTGTTGCAAGACAAGAGCCTTGCACCAAACGTGTTTCACCTGAATTCAAGCGAATAATTGCATAGCCCTGATCGCGACCAACATATTGAACATATGTTCCAGCTGAACGTGCAATCTGCCCGCCTTTACCCGGCTTCATCTCAACGTTGTGCACAATCGTGCCAACAGGCATAGACTGAAGTGGCATCGTGTTGCCGGGCTTAATATCAGCCGACTTCGATGAAATCACTTTGTCGCCAACAGCCAAACGCTGTGGTGCCAAGATGTAAGCCAGCTCGCCATCATCATATTTGATGAGAGCGATATAAGCTGTACGATTAGGATCATATTCAATGCGCTCAACTGTTGCTGACACATCAAATTTATTCCGTTTAAAATCGACCAGTCGATAAGAACGCTTATGACCACCACCGCGACGACGCGACGTGATGCGACCCGCGTTATTACGGCCACCTGATTTTGTAAGGCCTTCGGTCAGTGTTTTGACCGGCTTGCCCTTATATAGAGCCGAACGGTCGACCAGTACCAACTGACGTTGACTTGGTGTGTTCGGTTTGAAGGTTTTTAATGCCATCTTATTTCACTCTACCCTTAAAGACCCGTCGTGACGTCAATTGTGCTGCCTTCTTGGAGCGTCACAATTGCTTTTTTAACGTCGTTTTGTTTGCCGATCATGCCACGGAAACGTTTCACTTTACCCTTACGGTTCAGTGTGTTGACTGCTTTTACTTTAACAGAGAACAATGTTTCAACTGCTTTTTTAATCTCAGGCTTTGTCGCATCAGGCGCCACGTTGAAAACAACTTGATTGTTTTCGGAAGCCATTGTCGACTTCTCTGTGATCACCGGTGAGCGGATGATATCATAGTGGCTTAAATTGCTCATTTGAACCGCTCCTCAAGTGCTTCCACTGCTGCCTTGGTCAACACAAGTGTGTCGCGGCGCAAAATGTCATAAACATTAATGCCCTGTACCGGCAGCACATCCACATTAGGAATGTTGCGGCTGGCTAGCGCAAAACCATTATCCAGCTCGCTACCGCCAATAACCAAAGCATTGGCAAGACCTAGTTTGCCGAAACTACCTTTTAACGTCTTCGTTTTTCCATCTGATTTAGCATCATCAAGAATGATCAAGCTTTCAGATTTTACTTTCGAAGAAAGTGCATGCTTCAAAGCAAGGGCACGGATCTTTTTAGGCAAACTGTGGGCATGGTCGCGGACATTTGGACCAAACGCTTTACCACCACCACGAAACTGTGGCGCTTTGCGATCGCCGTGACGTGCGCCACCAGAACCTTTTTGGCGAACAAACTTTTTGCCTGTTGCATCAAGTTCTGAGCGTGTTTTTGCTAAATGCGTGCCAGCTTGGCGTTTTGCAAGCTGGTAACGAACCATGCGTGCTAAAATATCACTGCGAGGATCAAGACCGAAAACATCATCGGAAAGTTTGACCTTACCCGCGGCTTTGCCTTCTAGAGTTTTTACTGAGAGTTCCATTATTCTGCACCCTCACTTGTAGCTTCTGCTTTATCAGCACCGACTGCGGCTTTAAATGCACCAGGCAATGGAGCATTGTCTGGACGTCCGCGTTTAACTGAATCACGAACTAAAATCCAACCACCTTTAGAACCAGGAACAGCGCCTTTAATCATGATAAGACCACGCTCAACGTCGGTTTTAACAACCTCTACGTTTTGTGTTGTCACACGTTCAGCACCCATATGACCCGCCATCCTCTTACCTTTGAAGACTTTACCGGGGTCCTGACACTGGCCAGTTGAACCATGGGCACGGTGAGAAATAGATACACCATGAGAGGCACGCATGCCGCCAAAGTTGTGTCGTTTCATCGCGCCGGCAAAACCTTTACCGATTGATGTGCCTGTTACATCCACACGCTGGCCATCAACAAAATGGTCTGCAGTAATTTCAGCGCCAACTTCAATGAGGTTGGTTGCATCAACTCTGAACTCAGCCACTTTTCTTTTAGGCTCAACTTTGGCAACGGCGAAATGTCCGCGCAATGCCTTTGGTGTATTTTTCACTTTGCGGAAACCTGAACCAAGCTGCATGGCTGTGTAGCCATTTGCTTCATCTGTACGATGAGCAACAACCTGACAAGTATCCAGCTTCAGAACGGTTACAGGAACACCTTCCCCGGCATCATTGTAGATGCGGGTCATTCCGACCTTCTGTGCAATCACTCCTGAACGCATGGCGTCCTCTTCTTTCTTCTACTAGAAACCAAAACGGTTCTAGAGTTTGATCTCTACGTCTACACCGGCTGCTAGGTCGAGCTTCATAAGCGCGTCCACTGTCTGCGGCGTTGGTTCGACAATATCTAAAAGCCTTTTGTGTGTGCGCATTTCAAACTGCTCACGGCTTTTCTTATCAATGTGTGGCGAGCGGTTCACCGTGTATTTTTCAATACGTGTAGGCAGTGGAATTGGTCCACGTACCTGTGCGCCGGTGCGCTTTGCCGTATTCACAATCTCAAGAGTCGATGCATCAAGAATGCGATGATCGAACGCCTTAAGACGGATGCGAATGTTTTGACCGTTCATAAACTTCGTCCCCAAGGGATGCGTTTCAAATGACCAACATAACCGAACGTTATGCCAGCTAGTTTGTTACAGAATTACCACACGAAACCGTGTGAAAAAGGCGCGCGACGAAAAGCCGTGCGCCCTTTAATCTATTCGATGATTTTAGCAACCACGCCAGCACCAACGGTACGGCCACCTTCGCGGATCGCGAAACGTAGACCATCTTCCATGGCGATTGGCACAATCAGTTCAACTTCAACAGATACATTGTCGCCAGGCATAACCATTTCTGTGCCAGCTGGCAGAGAAACAACACCAGTCACGTCAGTTGTACGGAAGTAAAACTGTGGACGGTAGTTGGTGAAGAATGGTGTATGACGACCACCCTCATCTTTGGTTAGGATGTAGGCTTCAGCTGTGAATTTTGTATGCGGGTTAACAGAACCAGGCTTACAAAGAACTTGACCACGTTCAACTTCTTCACGGTCAACACCACGGATCAAAGCACCAATGTTGTCGCCAGCTTCACCTTGGTCAAGCAATTTGCGGAACATTTCAACACCAGTACATGTTGTTTTTTGAGTGTCTTTGACGCCAACGATTTCAATTTCTTCGCCAACTTTAACAACACCGCGCTCAACACGACCTGTTACAACAGTACCACGACCTGAAATTGAGAACACATCCTCAATAGGCATCAGGAACGGCTGATCAATAGGACGCTCAGGAGTTGGGATATACTCATCAACAGCAGCCATAAGCTCTTTGATTTTTTCTTCGCCGATTTCAGGCTTGCTGCCATCCATTGCGGCAAGAGCAGAACCAGAAACGATCGGAATATCATCGCCAGGGAAATCGTATGAAGAAAGAAGCTCACGAACTTCCATTTCTACGAGTTCAAGAAGTTCTTCATCATCAACCTGATCAACTTTGTTCAAGAAAACAACAAGCGAAGGCACGCCAACCTGACGAGCAAGCAGAATGTGCTCACGTGTCTGAGGCATAGGGCCGTCAGCTGCTGAACAAACTAGAATTGCGCCATCCATCTGAGCAGCACCAGTGATCATGTTTTTCACATAATCGGCGTGACCTGGACAATCAACGTGCGCATAGTGACGGCCTTCAGTTTCATACTCAACGTGAGCTGTAGAAATTGTAATACCGCGGGCACGCTCTTCAGGAGCACCATCGATTTGGTCATAAGCTTGGAAATCACCAAAGTATTTAGTGATCGCAGCTGTCAATGTTGTCTTACCATGATCAACGTGGCCGATTGTGCCGATGTTGACGTGTGGTTTATTGCGTTCAAATTTTTCTTTTGCCATCAGAACTCTCCGTTCTCTCTCGATTATCTATGACCTAGCGGTCGTCTTCAGTTAGTGGCCACTAGGCCATTTTCGATTGAATCTCTTGGGCGAGTGCGGTTGGCACTTGCTCATAGTGATCAAATTGCATTGTGTAGTTTGCGCGGCCCTGAGACATAGAGCGTAGCGTATTGATATAGCCAAACATATTGGCAAGCGGCACCATTGCGTCGATGACGTTAGCATTACCGCGCACATCCTGTCCTTGAACCTGTCCACGACGGGAAGTCAGATCACCAATAACAGAACCTGTATACTCTTCAGGTGAAACAACTTCCACCTTCATAATTGGCTCAAGAAGAACCGCGCCAAGATTGTTCTTATTTTCACGGAAGCAGGCACGAGCCGCAATCTCAAAAGCAAGAACACTTGAATCAACATCGTGATATGAACCATCATAAAGAGTGGCTTTCACGCCAAGCATCGGGAAGCCAGCCACTGGACCAGCATTCATGACACTCTCAAGACCTTTTTCAACGCCTGGGATATATTCTTTAGGGACAGCACCACCAACAATCTTGCTGATGAAAGAAAACTCTTCGCTGTCTGTGTTTGGTTCAAAAATAATTTTAACGCGAGCAAACTGACCTGAACCACCTGATTGTTTCTTGTGCGTGTAATCAGCATCGAATTCACGGGTGATTGTTTCACGATATGCCACTTGAGGCGCACCGATATTTGCTTCCACGTTAAATTCACGCTTCATACGATCAACGAGGATATCGAGGTGAAGCTCACCCATACCCGCCATAATTGTCTGACCAGATTCTTCGTCCGTTTTAACGCGGAATGATGGATCTTCAGCGGCCAAGCGATTAAGGGCAATACCCATTTTCTCTTGGTCAACTTTGGTTTTCGGCTCAATCGCGATCTCAATAACCGGCTCAGGGAACTCCATACGCTCCAAAATAACCGGATTTGCTGTGTCGCATAGCGTGTCGCCTGTCGTTGTGTCCTTCAGACCAACAACAGCAACAATATCACCAGCATAGGCTTCTTTAATTTCTTCACGTTCGATTGAATGCATCAACAACATACGGCCAATGCGCTCTTTCTTTTCTTTCACTGTGTTCATCAATGTTGAACCAGCAGTCAGAACACCAGAATAAATCCGGCAGAATGTCAGCGCACCATATTGGTCATCCATCAGCTTGAAAGCGAGCATTGAAAGAGGCTCTTCATCTGAAGCGTGACGATCCAACTGTGAATCATCCTTCGGATTGATGCCTTTGATCGCCGGAATATCCAAAGGAGACGGCAAGAAATCAACAACAGCATCAAGAAGAGGCTGAACACCTTTGTTTTTGAAAGCAGAGCCACACAAAACAGGAACGAATGTATTATCAATCGTACCTTTGCGGATAAGACGACGTAGCGTTGCTCCATCAGGCTCATTACCCTCAAGATAAGCTTCCATGGCTTCTTCATCAATTTCGACAGCCATTTCGATCATTTTCTCACGAAGCTCTGTTGCTTTGTCGAGTAGATCAGCTGGAATATCGACAACATCCCAAGATGCGCCAAGGTCTTCACCCTTCCAAACAAGAGCGTTCATCTCAATGAGATCAACGACACCTTCAAGTTCGGTTTCTGCACCGATTGGAATTTGAATTGCCATACCATTTGCACCAAGACGATCATCAATCATCTCTAGGCAGCGGTAAAAATCAGCACCGGTCTTGTCCATTTTATTGACGAAGATCATGCGCGGCACTTCGTATTTGTCCGCTTGGCGCCAAACTGTTTCTGTTTGCGGCTCAACACCAGCATTGGCATCAAGAAGCGCAACAGCACCATCAAGCACGCGCAATGAGCGTTCTACTTCAATAGTGAAGTCAACGTGACCCGGTGTATCAATAATATTAAAACGGCGTTTTTGACCATCACGACCTTCCCAGAAAGTCGTTGTTGCAGCAGATGTGATCGTAATACCACGCTCCTGCTCTTGATCCATCCAGTCCATCGTTGCAGCGCCATCATGCACTTCACCGATTTTGTGGCTTTTACCTGTGTAATACAGGATACGCTCAGTTGTTGTCGTTTTACCCGCATCAATGTGAGCCATGATGCCAAAGTTACGGTAATCTTCTAATTTATATTCGCGTGCCATGGGAGTTGTTCCGAATTTCTATATTAACTACCAGCGGTAATGTGAGAATGCGCGGTTGGCCTCAGCCATGCGGTGTGTATCTTCGCGTTTTTTAACAGCCGATCCGCGACCGTTAGCAGCATCAAGAAGCTCACCCGACAAACGCTCAACCATCGTGCGCTCATTGCGACCACGAGCAGCTGAAAGCATCCAGCGGATAGCAAGAGCCTGACGACGCTCTGTACGAACTTCAACAGGAACCTGATAAGTAGCACCACCAACACGGCGTGAACGAACCTCAACCTGCGGCATGACGTTTGCTAAAGCGTCATGGAACATCTGAACTGGGTCAGACTTTGTTTTTTCTTCCATCTGGTCAAGCGCACCATAGACGATGCGTTCAGCAATCGACTTTTTACCATCGCGCATGACGGAATTCATGAATTTTGTAATCACGATATCACCGAATTTTGGATCCGGAATGACTTCGCGTTTTTCTGCTCTATGGCGACGTGACATGAGTCTCTTACCTTACTTAGGACGCTTAGCGCCGTATTTCGAACGACGCTGTCTACGGTCTTTAACGCCCTGCGTATCGAGGACACCGCGGATGATGTGATAACGAACACCAGGCAAATCTTTTACGCGGCCGCCGCGGATCATTGCTACTGAGTGCTCTTGAAGATTGTGACCCTCACCTGGGATATAACCAATAACTTCAAAACCATTCGTCAGGCGAATTTTTGCCACTTTACGAAGGGCTGAGTTTGGTTTCTTTGGTGTGGTCGTATAGACGCGAGTACACACGCCGCGCTTTTGCGGACATGCTTCCATCGCTGGAACTTTGTTACGCTTTATCGGCGCTTTGCGCGGTTTGCGGACCAACTGGTTGATCGTCGGCATATTTGCCCTTTCAGCTCTCAAACATCTTATAAACACATCTCTAAAATCAAAAAAATCAGGCGCATATGTCGCTTGGAAGCGAAATATGCGCTCAACTGATTTCAGCGAGCGCTTAACGAGCAGAGGATTTTACGAGTAAAATCATGCATCTATTGGTTTACTTCATGTATCACGAACACCGTTTAAGCTGGATATTTCACTGCAATGACTGCTGTGAAGCGACGCAACTTACCGCCTGTTCGAATGTGAGCGATTGATACTCCCATCCCTGCTAACCGTCAAGGGGGGATTTGTAATTATTTAATCTGGCCGTTTTCTGCGGTTAACGGGCGTTATTCAACAAGCTCAAAATCACTAATCATCGATCGTGTAAGCCACACACAAAAGACTCAGAAAATATGAGTGTTTTGCGATTCTTGTGGGGGTGGTAGAGAATAAGGCTTCAAATTTTAAAAGATAAATTTAAAGGCGAGCTTACGTGATGGATAATTACTTAACTGTACCCGAGATGGAAATAGAACTCTATGGGAAGGGCTTTGAAGGCGTTTGCCAACTAGGTCGAGAAAAAGATGGAGAGAAATTATCTGAACTCGTAGAAAAGCTTAGTACACCAACAGTTATAGCGCTCGATGCGCCATGGGGCGCTGGAAAAACAGTTTTTCTTAAGTGCTGGTCTGGCGCCCATAAATCAGAAAACAACGGAACTGCTGAAATCATATATTTCGATGCTTTTAAAGATGATTTTCTAGATGACCCATTGATAGGTTTGATCAGTGCAATTTCTGAACGCTTGAAAGACAATGAAGATAAAGAGAAAATATGGGAGAAGGCTAAAGCCGCCGCTTTGAAAGTAATGCCGTCGATCGCAAGAGTTGCGCTCGCAGCAGCAACATCAGGCGTAAGTGAAGTTATAGGGCCAACACTGACTGGTGCAACGAACGCTACTGCAGAAGAAATTAAAAAACTATCTGATCAATTTTGGGAACAGGAAGATGATCGGAAAGCTGCCATGACATCTTTTCGAAGCGCATTGGAAGAATTAGCAAAGGAGCAGAAACTTGTAATCATTGTCGATGAGCTAGATCGCTGTCGCCCCGATTATGCGCTTGATATGCTGGAAGTCATGAAACACTTCTTTAAGGTAGAGGGGATCCATTTCATTCTAGGAGTTAACTTAAAACAGCTCGCGAATAGTGTGAGAGCAAGATATGGAGAAGCGGTTGAAGGCGAGCGCTATCTTCAGAAGTTTATAAGCATAACAATGCCACTGGTTCCGCCCATAAGACAACACTACGGCTCAGCTCATATCCCTATACAACATTTTCGCCAAGTATCAGGGCAACTCGGTCTAACCAAGTCATGGAAATTTGGACGTCTAGAGGACTATCTTGGTTTTGTAGATCACCATTTAGGCCTTAGTCTTAGGGATGTTGAAAAAATAGCCACATTAGCCATGATCACACCAGACAATATTGTAAATTCCAAGATGGGTCGCGCTCTTCAAGCTAGCTTGTTAATCATTAAAGTGCTGGCGCCAGAGACTTTAGAAAAAGCGCGTTTGGGGCAGATGACAAGGGACGATTTATTGGCCATTTTTCAGCTTCAAAACCCACCAGAACAAGATGCTGCCGATGAAGAAAAAGTATTATTTGATGTTTGGAGCTTAATAGTTCACCCGCATGATCAAAAGATGACACCTGGTCAAAGCGATCAGGTGAATGATTACTTTCGCGGCGAAAAGCCACGCGAATATTTACGCGATCTCATCGCTAAAAGCTTAGACGTCTTTCAGTTACCAATGAAAACTAGTACCGCATCATAAATAACTAAATTTTATTGAGGTAGTTCTTCGATCAGAAGTAAGGAAAAATACACAGAGAGTAGCCTTTCGAATTCCCCACCCCCCAAAACAAAAACGCGGACCCGGGGGACCGCGCATTTAATTTCATAACAATAAGCCCTGCCCTATTTGGCGGGGTTGGTTTTGTCGTTGGCCAATGTCAAATCACCCGCACCTGCTTGTAGTGTATTGATGAGGCTTTGATGTGAAGTCTTGGCGAGAGAACCGCTATATCCGAAACGTCATGCCTTCGTCCTGTTCATTTTCTGCAACAAGTGAGAAGGAATAAAGCCTGAGAACCATATCTTGTGAAAGCACGATAATTGGATGACCATCCCCACTGCTATTTGTGTGCATGCATGATTATTACGCAGCAAATCAGGCTCGAAACTAAAATTTACCTAAACTTAAGCGAATCTCGACAAATGTATTGGATCTAATCTCATATCAATATGGTGGAACATATGACCAAACCTCAAAATACTGTCCTAGACGCCGTCGCGCAAAAAGAAACGCAATCAATGGCAGACATCTTGCCTCGCGTGGTCAAGGAACATGGCAAATCTTTGGGTGGTCAGTTAAAAGAGCTCGCTAGCTTAAGCATACGAAACAACAAACTTCTGGCTAATGAATATTATGACTTTTGCCTGTTCGATGACAAACGTTTCACCAAGCAGCAAAAAAAAGAATTCGTAGGTATAAACAAGTCAACTGATATTTGGAAAAAATTTGCTTCTATCAATCCATGGGCACAGTTGATTGAAAGCAAAATTGGCTTTGAAGTAATGATGAAAGGTATTGGGCTGAAAACGACAAATACCATTGCGGTTATCTCTGCCCAAAACCCACTCAAAGTTACAAAGAACCTGAAAAGCACTGAAGAACTGCATGCGTTTTTCTCTGCGGCAAAATTTCCTTTGTTTGGTAAGCCATCCAACTCTTTGAAAAGCCTTGGGGCAGTTGCATTCAAGTCCTATGACAAAGACAAGCAAGAGATCACAACTGTAAATGGAGAGCGCTTTTCACTAGAAGATATGTGGAAGAGCATTCATGATAATTTCAAGAGTGACTATCTGATACAAGAGTACATCACGCCGCATCCATTTTTGAAGAACATCAGCGCATCTGGTTTATCTACTATTCGAATAGCTACTCTTGATCAGGGTAATGGCCCAGAAGTTTACCGGGCAAGCATGAAAATTAGCGGCAAGAATAACATGGCTGATAACTTCTGGAGAGATGGTAATCTGCTAGCTGCTGTAGATTGCGAAACAGGCAAGCTTCACGCTGGACTAGACAAATCTGGAATTGACGGGTCGTTTCATGACACTCACCCTGAAACTGGCGTTCAGATTAAGGGTGAGATTATCCCGCATTGGGATGAAGCGAAGGAAGCCGTATTATATGCAGCAAAATTCTTCGAAAACTCCATACTAATTGGTTTCGATGTCACTATAACAAAAGATGGTCCTCTTATCGTTGAGGCGAACAACAGCCCTGATTTAGGTATACTTCAAGTTGCACATGGCAAAGGTCTTCTTGATGATCAAATGCTCGGAGCAATAGAACATGCAGAACAGCTCTATACCAACAACATACAGACTAACAAAAAAATATATAAAACAGGCAAGACACAGCCACAGCTTGGTCTCAAACAGTCTCTCAACAAGAAAGTGGCCTAACTAACACTGAATTTAAAGCCCAATTAATTTCAATGGCTTGCCCTATTAGTTGGGATTTTAATATCTATATTTTGGTGTGTATTACAGCCACCAAAACAAAAACGCGGGCTCTAAAGCCCGCGTTTTTAATTCTGCTATGAAGAACCCTGCCCTATTCAGCAGGTTCTGCTTCCGGCGCATCACCTTCACGCATATCTGCCAGCATGGTTTCTGACTCACCCAGACCAGACATTTTGCGCTGTTCTTCGATGATGAGATCATCTCTGCGGCCTGCGACCTGACGCAAACCTGCCATAGAACCGCCTGTACCAGCTGGAATGAGGCGACCCACGATGACATTCTCTTTGAGACCGTCGAGCGTATCGATTTTACCAGCCACAGCTGCTTCAGTAAGCACACGGGTTGTTTCCTGGAAGGAAGCAGCCGAGATGAACGAACGTGTTTGCAGCGATGCTTTAGTAATCCCAAGAAGAACAGGGTTACCTGTCGCAGGTGTGCGAGCCTCATCGATGAGTTTCGCATTCGCCGCATCCAGTTCGGTGCGGTCAACTTGCTCATCTTTCAAATAATCACTATCACCTGGATCGGTAATTTCGATTTTTTGAAGCATCTGACGAACGATCGTCTCAATGTGCTTATCGTTGATTGTCACACCCTGCAGACGATAGACCTCTTGAATCTCATTCACGAGATATGAAGCCAGCGCCTCAACGCCCTTAATTGCAAGGATGTCATGTGGAGCTGGATTACCATCAAGAATGTACTCACCCTTCTCGATTGCATCGCCTTCTTGAAGGTGGAACGGTTTACCTTTTGGAATGAGGTATTCCGAGTTTTCAGCTCCCTCTTCGTGCGGCTCAATCACAATGCGGCGCTTGTTTTTATAGTCACGACCGAATTTAATCGTGCCATCAATTTCAGCGATCACAGCGCAATCTTTTGGACGGCGTGCTTCAAACAGTTCAGCCACCCGTGGCAAGCCACCGGTAATATCTTTCGTTTTTGCACTTTCCAGTGGAATACGCGCAAGAACGTCACCAGCATGAACTTTAGCACCAAGATCAACAGACAGAATTGAATCCACTGAAAGCATATAGCGGGCATCTGACCCACGGCTCAGTTGTTCGATTGTGCCATCTTCTTTATGGATGACAATCGCTGGTTTCAAATCGCCATTGCGAGCGTTTGAACGCCAATCGGTTACAACACGTTTGGTGATACCTGTGCTTTCATCTGTGGTCTCAGAGACAGAAGCTCCGTCAACCAAATCTTCAAAGCCGATAACACCGGATACTTCTGTAACGACTGGTCGTGTATATGGATCCCATTCAGCCATACGTTGGCCGGCTTTGATCTTATCACCATCATCAACGAAGATGCGGGCACCATAGTTGACCTTGTGCGTGGCGCGTTCTGTACCGTCTGTATCAACCACGATGATTGACATGTTCCGGCCCATAACAATGAGCTTGTCTTCAGAATCGCGAACCACATTACGGTTTTTGATTTTGATGGTGCCTTCATAGTTTGATTCAAGGAACGAACTATCAACAACCTGCGCTGTACCACCAACGTGGAACGTACGCATGGTAAGCTGAGTACCTGGCTCACCGATTGATTGCGCTGCGATCACGCCAACGGCCTCACCCATGTTCACGGCAGTGCCGCGCGCAAGGTCACGACCATAACAGGTCGCACAGACGCCGATTTTGGTTTCGCAAGTCAGCACAGAACGAATGCGGATTGTTTGAACGTTTGCGGCTTCAATCGCCACAACATCATCCTCATCAATACAAATGCCTTCTGCAACGATCACATCACCCGTTGTTGGGTGCAAAACCGGATCAGCGGTAAAGCGACCAAGAACCCGACTACCGATTGTCGCTACAACCTGACCGCTATCCACGATCGGCTGCATTGTTAGACCAGCCGTTGTACCACAATCAATCTCGTTAATGATGCAATCTTGCGCAACATCAACAAGACGGCGTGTTAGATAACCGGAGTTGGCTGTTTTCAGCGCGGTATCCGCAAGACCCTTACGGGCACCGTGAGTGGAGTTGAAGTATTCCATCACGGTCAGACCCTCTTTAAAGTTAGAGGTAATCGGTGTTTCAATAATCGAACCATCTGGTTTCGCCATCAAACCACGCATACCAGCAAGCTGACGCATCTGTTTAGGTGAACCACGCGCACCGGAGTGAGCCATCATATAGACCGAGTTCATTGGCAATTGACGCCCTGATTCCTCGTCGAATTTAACGGCTTTAATTTCGCCCATCATTTCGTCAGCGATCTTGTCAGTACATTTCGCCCAAGCATCAACAACCTTGTTGTATTTTTCGCCCTGCGTGATGAGACCGTCTTGATATTGCTGCTCGAATTCTGAGGCGAGCGATTCAGTGCTATCCACCATTGTGTATTTCGAGTCTGGAATAACCATGTCATCCATACCGAACGAAATACCTGCCGTACAAGCATTGCTGAAACCAAGTGACATGATCTGGTCACAGAAAATCACCGTGTCTTTTTGACCGCAATGACGATAAACCTGATCAATCATGTTCGAGATGTCTTTCTTAGTCATCTCCTGGTTGACAATACTAAATGGAATATTTGCATTCTTCGGCAAATGACTACCAAGGATCATACGACCTGGCGTTGTGTCGAAGATTTCTGAAGTCGGCTTACCTTCTGCATCAACGGACTTGAAACGACCGCGAATTTTGGTGTGCAATGTCACAACATTGTTGTCGAGCGCATGGTGTATCTCACCCATATCAGAAAACGCCATGCCTTCGCCTGGCTCATTTTCTGCAATGATTGAGAGGTAATAAAGGCCGAGAACCATATCTTGTGACGGCACGATAATCGGATGACCATTCGCTGGGTGCAGAATGTTATTGGTAGACATCATCAACACACGGGCTTCCAACTGTGCTTCCAATGAAAGCGGCACGTGGACGGCCATTTGGTCACCATCGAAGTCGGCGTTAAAGGCAGAACAAACAAGCGGATGCAGGTTGATCGCTTTACCTTCAATCAAGACCGGTTCAAAGGCTTGAATACCCAAACGGTGAAGCGTTGGCGCACGGTTCAAGAGAACTGGGTGTTCGCGAATAACCTCATCCAGAATATCCCAAACTTCCGGCTTTTCTTTCTCAACCAGTTTCTTCGCCTGTTTGACAGTAGAAGAATAGCCCTTCGCATCAAGGCGCGAATAGATGAATGGCTTGAAGAGTTCAAGCGCCATTTTCTTCGGCAAACCACATTGGTGCAATTTCAACTCAGGACCTGTCACAATCACGGAACGGCCTGAGTAGTCAACGCGTTTACCGAGCAAGTTTTGACGGAAACGGCCCTGCTTGCCTTTCAGCATATCGGAAAGTGATTTCAGCGGACGCTTGTTCGCGCCTGTAATCACACGACCACGACGACCATTATCGAACAGCGCATCAACAGCTTCTTGCAACATGCGTTTTTCGTTACGAATAATGATATCTGGAGCGCGCAGTTCAATCAGACGCTTCAGTCGGTTGTTCCGGTTGATCACACGACGATAAAGGTCGTTGAGATCGGATGTGGCAAAGCGACCACCATCCAATGGAACCAATGGGCGTAGGTCTGGTGGTATTACAGGGACAATGTCCATGATCATCCACTCAGGGCGGTTACCTGATTCAAGGAACGCTTCGACCACTTTAAGACGTTTAGCCAATTTCTTAGGCTTCAACTCAGTGGTTGATTCTGCAATTTCCTGACGTAGATCAACAGCGAGTTGCTCAAGATCAAGACCAGCCAGAATTTCCTTGATCGCTTCAGCACCGATCATGGCGGTGAATGAATCCACACCATATTCGTCTTGGGCAACCATGTATTCTTCTTCGGAAAGAAGCTGGAATTCCTTCATCGGTGTGAGACCTGGCTCTGTCACGACGAAGCTCTCAAAATAAAGAACGCGCTCAAGACCTTTTAGCGTCATATCAAGCAGCTGACCGATGCGCGATGGCAATGACTTCAAAAACCAGATGTGAGCAACTGGTGCGGCAAGGTCGATATGACCCATGCGTTCACGACGAACGCGTTGCAAAGTGACTTCAACACCACATTTCTCACAGATGACGCCTTTGTATTTCATGCGCTTATATTTTCCGCACAGACACTCATAGTCTTTTACGGGGCCGAAAATACGCGCGCAAAACAAGCCATCTTTTTCTGGCTTGAAAGTACGATAGTTGATGGTTTCAGGTTTTTTGATCTCACCGAAAGACCATGAACGGATTTTTTCCGGACTGGCTATTGTGATTTTGATCTGATCAAAAGTCTGAGCAGGTGCATGTGGACTGAAGACGTGTGCAAGATCCTGATTCATTGCTTCTTCCTTCTGGGCTTGGCCCTTTTTGGAAATATCGCGCCTTCCTTATCAGAGTCGCGGTTATTTCCGTAAACACGGGGGTCAGGCAACAACTATTTGTCGCCTGACAGTGGTGCGCTGTTACCTATTCGGCTGGCTCGCTTGGTTCATGATCAATCGTCACGCCATCTTCCATTTCGATGGAGTTTTCGAGTTGAACATTAAGACCGAGAGAACGCATTTCCTTGATAAGAACGTTGAAGCTTTCTGGAATGCCAGCTTCAAAAGTATCATCCCCACGCACGATTGCCTCGTACACTTTGGTACGGCCCGCCACGTCATCAGACTTAACGGTAAGCATTTCTTGCAAGGTGTAGGCTGCGCCATAAGCTTCAAGTGCCCAGACTTCCATCTCACCAAATCGCTGGCCACCAAATTGTGCTTTACCACCAAGCGGCTGCTGGGTGACAAGCGAATATGGACCAATCGAACGAGCGTGGATTTTATCATCTACAAGGTGATGCAGTTTAAGCATATAGATATAGCCAACTGTCACACGACGATCGAACTGCTCGCCTGTACGCCCATCATAAAGAATAGACTGACCCGATTTATGTAGACCGCCACGCTCAAGCATTTCGACCACATCCGGCTCACGCGCACCATCAAAGACCGGCGTTGCAATGCACACACCGTGTGAAAGCTGTTCGCCAACGAGTTTGATTTCTTCGTCAGAATATTCCGAGACCTTCTCGTTTTTGACACTACCTGAATAGACAGCTTCGATTTCCTTGCGGACCTCTTCCAGTTCACCTGTGCGTCTGTACTCATCCATCATGACGCCAATTTTCTGGCCCATGCCGGCACACGCCCAACCAAGGTGTGTTTCGAGAATTTGCCCCACGTTCATACGCGATGGCACACCAAGCGGGTTCAACACGATATCAACATGCTGACCATCTTCTAGGAATGGCATATCTTCGACAGGAACGATCTTCGAGACCACCCCTTTGTTGCCGTGACGGCCAGCCATTTTATCACCAGGCTGAATTTTGCGTTTAATCGCAACAAAAACTTTGACCATTTTCATCACGCCAGGTGGCAATTCATCACCGCGCTGGAGTTTTTCAACCTTATCGATGAAGCGTTGTTCAAGAAGCTTCCGGCTTTCATCATATTGGCCGCGCAGCGCTTCCAGTTCGCCCATGAATTTCTCATCAGCAAAAGCAAACTGCCACCAATGAGAGCGTGGAAATTCTTCCAGCAATTCAAGGCTTAGTTTCTTCTCGCCTGAGAAGCCTTTAGGTCCACCAATGGCTGTTTTACCAACCAATGTATCGCTGAGACGTGAGTAAACGTTACGGTCAAGAATTGACTGCTCGTCATCTCTATCTTTAGCAAGGCTTTCGATTTCTTCACGCTCGATAGACATCGCACGCTCGTCTTTTTCAACGCCGTGGCGATTGAACACACGAACTTCAACGATTGTCCCTGTGTCCCCAGGAGGAACACGCAAAGATGTATCGCGAACGTCAGAAGCTTTCTCACCAAAGATGGCACGAAGAAGCTTTTCTTCTGGTGTCATCGGGCTTTCGCCTTTTGGTGTGATCTTGCCGACAAGAATGTCACCGGCAGTAACCTCAGCACCAATATAAACGATACCAGCCTCATCGAGATTTCGAAGCGCCTCTTCCGAGACATTTGGAATATCACGTGTGATTTCTTCAGGGCCAAGCTTGGTATCACGGGCCATGACTTCGAATTCTTCGATGTGAATCGAAGTAAACACGTCATCACGCACAATGCGCTCAGATAGAAGAATTGAATCCTCGTAGTTGTAACCATTCCAAGGCATAAACGCCACGAGCGTGTTACGGCCAAGAGCCAAGTCACCCAGATCAGTCGACGGACCGTCAGCGATGATATCGCCTTTGGTTACGAAATCACCCATGCGGACCAGCGGACGCTGATTGATACAGGTGTTCTGGTTTGAACGCTGGAACTTTTGAAGACGATAAATATCGACACCTGGACGGGAAGGATCGAGATCCTCTGTCGCACGAATAACAATCCGTGTTGCATCCACTTGGTCAACAATACCCGCACGGCGCGCACCAATGGCCGCACCAGAATCGCGCGCCACAACAGCTTCCATACCTGTCCCCACGAATGGAGCCTCGGCACGTAGAAGCGGCACAGCCTGACGCATCATGTTTGAACCCATCAAAGCGCGGTTCGCATCATCGTTTTCAAGGAATGGAATAAGCGACGCCGCAACAGATACGAGCTGTTTCGGTGACACATCCATTAGGTCGACATTGTCAACGGGCGTAATCAACACTTCGCCAGCATGGCGAGCCTGTACGGTATCATTGACAAATTTATAGCTTTCATCCAGCGGGGCATTCGCCTGAGCCACCACATAATTGGCCTCTTCCATTGCAGAAAGATAAACAACCTCAGTTGTAACAGCACCATCAACCACTTTGCGGTATGGGCTTTCAATAAAGCCGTATTTATTGACCCTCGCAAAAGTAGCCAATGAGTTGATAAGACCAATGTTTGGTCCCTCAGGTGTTTCAATTGGACAAATACGACCGTAGTGAGTTGGGTGCACATCGCGCACTTCAAAACCAGCACGTTCACGGGTAAGACCACCAGGCCCAAGCGCTGAAAGACGACGCTTGTGCGTAATCTCGGATAGCGGGTTCGTTTGGTCCATAAACTGTGACAATTGTGATGAACCGAAGAACTCACGCACAGCGGCCGCTGCCGGTTTAGCGTTGATGAGATCTTGCGGCATCACTGTATCGATTTCGACAGAAGACATGCGTTCTTTAATGGCGCGCTCCATGCGAAGGAGACCAACGCGATACTGATTTTCCATCAATTCGCCAACAGAGCGAACGCGGCGGTTGCCGAGGTTATCAATATCGTCAATCTCGCCGCGACCATCGCGTAGATCGATCAAGGTGCGCACAACTTCTGTGATGTCTTCCTTACGAAGAACACGAACCGTGTCTTCCGCATCAAGCCCCATGCGCATGTTCATTTTCACGCGGCCAACAGCTGACAAATCATAGCGTTCTGAATCGAAGAACAATGATTGGAACATGGCTTCAGCCGTCTCAATCGTCGGTGGCTCACCAGGACGCATCACACGATAAATATCGAACAAGGCGCCTTCACGGCTATCATTTTTATCAGCGGCAAGCGTGTTGCGCAGATAAGGACCAATATTCACATGGTCAATGTCGAGAAGATCAAACTCAGTGAAACCATATTCGATCATGGCTTCTAGAATTTCAGCATCAATCTCGTCACCGGCTTCAGCAAAAATCGCGCCGTTTTCCATGTTGATCATGTCTTTTGAGACATAACGACCAATCAAATCGTCGTTTTCAACTTGAAGATCTTTGACGCCTTTTTCTGCAAGCTGCTTGACTGTGCGCGCGGTAATTTTCTTACCTGATTCAATCACCACTTCACCAGAGTCAGCATCTACCATATCGGCTTTTGCTTTTTGGCCTTTGTAGTAATCGCCATCAAATGGGATACGCCAGCCTTCGCCTGAGCGTGTGTATTTAATTGTGTTATAATATTCAGCCAAAACACTTTCAGGGCTGTAACCCAATGCATAAAGCAATGTGGTTGCCGGTAGTTTACGGCGACGGTCGATACGCGCGTGAATGATGTCTTTCGCATCAAACTCAATATCAAGCCATGAACCACGGTAAGGAATAATGCGCGAGGCAAACAAGAGCTTGCCTGAAGAATGCGTTTTGCCTTTGTCGTGATCAAAGAACACGCCCGGTGAGCGGTGCATTTGAGAAACAATCACGCGCTCTGTACCATTGACAACAAATGTACCATTGCCAGTCATGAACGGCATATCGCCCATGTAAACATCTTGTTCTTTGATGTCTTTCACTGACTTGGCGCCTGTGTCTTCGTCAATATCAAACACGATAAGGCGAAGCGTCACTTTCAATGGCGCGGAATAGGTCATGCCACGCTGGCGACATTCTTCTACGTCGTATTTTGGTGCTTCATATTCATAGGACACATATTCCAGCAAAGATGAGCCAGAAAAATCGGAAATAGGGAATACTGATTTAAAGACAGCCTGAAGGCCTTCTTCAATACGGCCACCGTCATCTTGTTTTGCAACCTGCAAAAACTGATCGTAAGATGCTTTTTGCACCTCAATCAGGTTTGGCATTTCTGCTACTTCGGTGATGGTGCCGTAATATTTACGCAGACGTCTGCGACCGGAAAATGCTTGGGCCATTTTCGCTCCTATAGTCCGATCTATTGAGCGATAAGATCGGTTTGGTTATATTTCACTGCCGTTCGTGCCGCTCAAACACCACTGCACAGTGAAACCAAATAAGTTGATTATCAAATCGTCCACCGCGTAATCGCTGGACGATTGGAAAAGCAACATTTACAAGTTCGCCTCAACTTGAGACGTCAACAGGTGTGTTTGATTTTAAGACCAAACACACCCGATTTTAGCTCTTCAAAAGAAGATTGCTTAGAAGTCTTACTTAACTTCAGCAGAGGCGCCAGCAGCTTCAAGCTTGCCTTTGATCTCTTCAGCTTCTTCTTTAGATACGCCTTCTTTAACAGCCTTAGGAGCTGCTTCAACAAGGTCTTTCGCTTCTTTCAGGCCAAGACCTGTGATGCCGCGAACTTCTTTGATGACGTTGATTTTCTTATCACCAACGCCAGCAAGAATAACATCAAATTCAGTTTTTGCTTCAGCGGCTTCACCGCCACCAGCACCAGGTGCAGCAGCAACAGCAGCAACAGGTGCTGCGGCAGATACGCCCCATTTATCTTCAAGCAATTTTGAAAGCTCAGCAGCTTCCAACACTGTAAGGGCAGACAGATCGTCTACGATTTTTTCCAAATCAGCCATTTTTTCATTTCCTTAGTTTGAACCATTATTTAGTTTGATCTACGACCTCAGGCCGCTTCATCTTTAGAGGCATATGCACCAACCACACGTGCGAGCTGACCCGCTGGTGCGTTGACGACTTGTGCGATTTTGCCAGCTGGTGCTTGTAGCAAGCCAACAATTTTACCGCGCAACTCATCAAGTGAAGGCATAGAGGCAAGAGCCTTCACACCATCAACATCAAGGTTGGTTGATCCCATCGCACCACCAAGAATGACGAAATCTTCGTTCTTCTTGGCAAATGCAGAAGCGATCTTTGGAGCTGCAACTGGATCATCGGCATATGCGATGATTGTCGGGCCTGAAAACAGACCTTCAATGTGTTCAGCTTCCGTGCCTTTAAGAGCAAGCTTTACGAGGCGGTTTTTCGCCACTTTGACACTGGCACCAGCTTCACGCATCTGAGTACGAAGCTCAGACATTTGCGCAACAGTTAGGCCAGCATAGTGGGCCACAACCACAGAACTTGCGCTGTTAAACGCTTCGTTCAATGACGTGACGAGCTCAGTTTTTTCTGCTCTATCCACTGCTTTTCTCCGTTTAGGATATTTGAGAACTCAAACATCCCGATGGCATTTGCCGATATGGCCTACTCACTCGATACCGAGAAATTGACCAAACCGACGGTTTAGCCTGCCCCCTTGAAGCCCCACAAAAGTGAGAACAAGGAATAAAGGTTCAAACCAAATTCCAGCCCAATAATTGGTAGCGCTGGTAAATTCAGTTTTGACCCATCTCATGCTGGCCCATTTGGCTTAAAGCGCATCTTAAACAGATGGCTACCCGCAATCTCGGACAGGGCGGAAAAGAGAAACTCCCCTTTCCTAATTCAAAGACGATCAAGACCGTCTTTGAAAATCTTTCAAATCATCGGTTAAGCGCTAAGGCTACCGACTTCAATTTTTACACCTGGGCCCATTGTGGACGACAGGCCGATGCGCTGTACAAATGTGCCTTTTGTGCCTGATGGCTTAGCCTTTTGAACAGCATCTGTGAATGCTTTTATGTTTTCGACAAGCGCGGCTTCGCTGAAGCTTGCTTTGCCTACACCTGCGTGAAGGATACCGGCTTTTTCAACACGAAAATCAACCGCGCCACCTTTGGCGGCTTCAACAGCCTTTTTAACATCAGGTGTCACTGTGCCAACTTTTGGGTTAGGCATCAGGTTGCGTGGACCAAGCACTTTACCAAGACGACCGACAATCGGCATCATGTCTGGTGTTGCGATACAACGATCAAAATCGATTTTGCCGCCTTGAACAGCTTCCATCAGGTCTTCAGCTCCAACGATATCAGCACCGGCCGCTTTGGCCTCTTCTGCTTTATCGCCACGCGCAAAAACAGCAACGCGGGTTGTTTTACCTGTACCATTTGGCAAATTGCACACACCACGAACCATCTGGTCTGCGTGACGTGGATCAACACCGAGGTTCATCACAAGATCAATTGTCTCATCAAACTTACTCGTCGCCCGCTCTTTTATCATCTTTACAGCTTCTTCAAGAGTGTACTCTGAGTTTTTATCGATACCCTCAAGGGCTTTCTTCATACGTTTTCCAGCTTTTGCCATCTTATTAGCCCTCCACCGCGTAACCCATTGAACGGGCAGAACCTTCGACCTGCAACATGGCAGCTTCGATTGTAAAGGCGTTCAGGTCTTTCATTTTAGCTTCGGCAATCTCGCGTATTTTAGCGCGTGGAATTGTCGCAACTGCTTCACGGCCTGGAGTTTGTGACCCACTTTTCATGCCGGCCGCTTTTTTGAGAAGGAAAGACACCGGCGGTGTTTTCATTTCAAAGGTGAACGACTTATCTTGATAGATGGTAATTGTCACAGGCACTGGCGCGCCTTTTTCGACTTCCTGTGTCGCCGCATTAAACGCCTTACAGAATTCCATGATGTTCAGACCACGCTGACCGAGGGCTGGACCGATAGGCGGTGACGGGGATGCCGACGCCGCTGGTACCTGAAGCTTCAGGTATCCTTGAATTTTTTTCGCCATTTTCTACTCCTTTTGTCAGCCTTGGCTGACGTTATGTTGAGTTTGCGTGGTACGGTTTAAACGCCGGCGAAGCGTCGCCCCTCCCACACAATGTTTTGGTCAAAGCTTGTTGACTTGACCAAATTCGAGTTCGACCGGGGTTGCCCGACCAAAAATTGAAACTGTTACTTTAACTCTTGCACGATCCTCATCGATCTCTTCAACAAACCCGTCGAAGTCCGAGAATGGACCGTCTGAAACTTTGACCTTTTCGCCAATCTCGAAAGTGATCGATGGCTTAGGACGATCAACGCCATCTTGCACCTGCATCAAAATACGATCAGCTTCCGCATCAGAAATAGGTGCGGGCTTGGAATCATTACCAAGGAAACCCGTTACCTTCGGCGTTTCTTTGATGAGGTGGAACGTTTCGTCCGTCAGCTCCATGCGAACCAGCACGTAGCCTGGGAAAAATTTGCGCTCCGCATCGACCTTACGGCCGCGACGCACTTCAACAACTTTTTCCGTCGGCACAATCACGCTCTCAACGAGATCCTGAAGTCCCTTCTTCTCAACTTTTTCCTGAATCGCCTCGCAAACTTTTTTCTCAAAGTTCGAATAAGCATTCACGATGTACCAGCGCATGGCCATATTGTTATCTTCTCCGCATCGCTTTTGTTGTCTAAATTAACGCCCGACGCTCAATAGCGAACCGATGCCCCATCCTAAAATTTGATCAATCGCCAGAAAAAATAGCGATGCTATAACGACCATAATCAGCACCATAATGGTGGTAACCAAGGTTTCATTGCGTGTAGGCCATACAACTTTAGACGTTTCCGCACGTACTTCTTGCAAAAACTTGAACGGATTTCCTATCGCCATAAACGCTTCTCTTTTGTCTCAATCGCTGAAAACAACCGGATTATTCCAATATGCTTTCTAGACGAATTATAGGCGCGAAAGCAAAATACAGCTCGCGCGCCTTAAAAAGTTACTGTGGTTCTAATCCCACTTTTCATATTTCTCAAGAGGCATTTCACTAGAAAATGTCATAAATCTCACATAAATGAACATATCAGCCACAGATTCGCACCTCAACAATCTTAAAAAGTGTGATATTTGCAATCATCGTAGCTTTAAACAAGGCAGAATGCCCCAATGATAACAATTGTTATCCCGACATTAAATGCCGCTGAGTCGCTCCCCCATTGTCTTTCATGCCTTGAGAAGATGGAGCAAGATAAAATTGCGTGTATTATAATTTGTGATGGCGGATCAAAAGATGCAACAAAAAATAAGGCAAAGGCTAATGGCGCTAAGGTGATTGAAACAGCGCCGGGCCGTGGGCAACAGCTTCATCAAGGTGCATTGGAAGCCAAAACCGAGTGGATATTATTTCTGCATGCCGACACGCACCTTTCTTCTCATGCGGACAAAGTCATTGACCGTTTCATCACCAATCCTGAAAACAAGTTTCGGGCAGGATATTTTCGATTCAAGCTCGACGATGGAAGCAATGAGGCGCGAAAGCTTGAGCGGCAGGTTGCATGGCGCTGCGAAAAATTCGCACTCCCCTATGGCGATCAAGCACTTTTGATAAACCGAGACTTTTATAATCAGCTTGGAGGCTATAAAAATATAGCTCTCATGGAAGATGTTGATTTGATCTGGCGAATTGAAAAACTATATGGAAAACAGGCCCTTGTTTTATTGGATGCAGATGCAACCACAAGCGCACAGAAATTTCAGCGCGATGGTTATTTCAAACGCTCAGGCCGCAACCTATTCTGCCTCTTTTTATTCTGGATTAAAGTGCCACCCCATTTGATTGTGAAGTTATACTGATGCGACGCCATGTCATCCTCTTTGCTCGTTCGCCGCGCTTTGGGCGCGTCAAAACTCGCCTTGCTCACGATATCGGCAAAGTAGAAACGCTACGATTTTACCGCAATACACTGGCATCTGTTTCAAAGCGAATTGCCGATCATGGCACCTACCAATTCTCCATCGCTCTCACCCCAGACATTGATATTGATGACAATGCGGCCCCCCTCCTCCATGGTTTTGAGCTGGAAGCACAAGGTGATGGTGATCTTGGTCTGCGTATGTCGAGCACATTTGCAAATCTGCCCCCTGGCCCGGCCCTTATCATTGGTAGCGATATACCTGAGATCCAACCCCACCATATCGAACTTGCTTTTGCCAAATTAGGGCAAAGTGACGCTGTCTTTGGTCCTTGTGATGATGGTGGTTACTGGCTTGTTGGTCTAAAGCGGCTTCGACCAACGCCGCCCAATTTCATGAAAAAGGTCAGATGGTCGTCATCTCACACCTTAAAAGACACGATTGCCACACTACCCAAACACTGGAAGATGTCTTATATCAATAATTTGGACGATATTGACGACGGCGCCGCTTTTCATAAATGGCGAAAGCGCCAAACAATGAGAAGTATTTGATGGGTATTGTAACAACCCTTGCCAATCCAACACGATTTATGAAGCTCACGGCTATTTTGTTGCCAGTCACGGTGAGCCTTGCGGTCATATTGACCGTTATTGGTCTTTACATGGCCTTTTTTATTGCGCCTGAAGATTACCAACAAGGTCAAACCGTGCGCATCATGTTCATTCATGTGCCATCAGCTTGGCTTGCTATGTTTTCCTATACGTTGATGACCTTTTCTGCCATTGGCACTTTGGTTTGGAAGCACCCTCTCGCTGATGTCTCAGCTAAAGCCGCCGCTCCGCTTGGTGCAGCTTTTGCTCTACTCACGCTCGTTACCGGCTCTTTATGGGGAAAACCCACATGGGGCACTTGGTGGATTTGGGACGCGCGTCTGACCTCCGTTTTGGTGCTATTCATTATGTATCTAGGGCTGATTGCGCTGTGGAATGTGATTGAAGAGCCAGCAAAAGCCGCAAAAGCAACAGCGGTGATGATCCTTGTGGGATTTATCAATATTCCGATTATTAAATTCTCGGTCGATTGGTGGAATACGCTGCATCAACCGGCCAGCGTTCTACGTCTTGATGGACCTGCTATTCATTCTGACATATTAGTACCGCTACTGGTGATGGCCTTTGCTTTTACTTTTATCTTTACGTCATTGCATTTTATGGCCATGCGCAATGAAATCATGCGTCGGCGTGTGCGCTCATTACAAAGCCGTGCGGCATTTGATGCGTCCAGCAATGATTTACAACAGGTAGCGGAATAGTTTGCATGTTTTTCGATGATCAAAACGGCTATATCACCGCGTCATATGTCGTGACTGCACTTGTTTTCATCGTTCTGACATTTTGGGTGTTCAGTGACCGCAAAAAGCAGAAAAACGCACTGAATGAATTAGAGCAACACGGCATTACACGACACGACAAGGAAAAGACGGGCCAATGAGTTCTGATATTCAGGCATCAAAACCTCGAAAACGTGGCAGTGGTTTCTATCTCCTGCCCTTGATTATATTTGCAGCTCTTTGCGCCTTATTTTTCTTTCAGCTTACAAGTGGGAAAGATAATTCAACCGTCCCTTCAGCCCTGATAGGCAAGCCGGTACCAACTTTCGAACTTGCTGCCCTTGAAGGCACAGGGCTGCCAGGGTTTTCGACTCAATCAGCCAGTCAAGCAAAACTCACGCTAATCAATGTGTGGGCCTCATGGTGTATTCCTTGCCGAGATGAGCATCCTTTTGTTAAACAATTAGCAAAAGACGAGCGTCTCAAGGTTTTTGGGCTGAATTACAAAGACCAACCCGATGCGGCGCTTAGCTTTCTAAAAGAGCTAGGCAATCCCTATGACGCTATCGGCGTTGATGCTAATGGTCGTGTCGGAATTGATTTTGGTGTTTATGGCGTACCAGAAACTTTTGTCGTCGATAATAAGGGAACAATTGTTTATAAATTTATTGGCCCTATCAGCAAAAGACGACTAGACAGTGAGCTCATACCAGCGATTGAAAAAGCGCTAACTCAATAAACACAAAGACACAATAAAACCGAAGGCCGATTATGTCTCATCCGCTTTGTGGCGCAGATTTGAAAACTTTATCCGCCGTCTTTTCTCGTGGCGGCGCGCCCTCATCAGACAAAATTTTAAAAACTGCAGGTATCTGGGGTGCGGCCCTTGCTCGTGCGCCCATTTCTGCGATTGAAAAAGCCATCATGGAAAGCCGCCTGCCGGAAGCTGATGAGTTACCGCCACCGATTTTCATTCTCGGCCATTGGCGCTCTGGCACAACACACCTTTATAATACGATGGTGAAGGCAGATACCTTCAGCTATGTGAATCCTATTGCGACCGGATTACCATGGGATATGTTTGGCATTGCGCGCGCTTTTCAGCCTCTTTTAGAGCGTAGCATTCCACGCGATCGCTATATCGACAATATTCCCGTCACACCCGATGCACCGCAGGAAGATGAAATCGCGCTCGCTTCTATGACACCGATATCTTTTTATCATGCGATCTATTTCCCAAGCGTATTTGATGACCAGTTAAAACGCGGCCTATTCTTCGAAAACTGCACACAGGCCGAGCGGGAAAGCCGCAAATTTGCCTTCACTCATTTCATGCGCAAACTGGCACACCAACAAGGCAAACAGCTTCTCATTAAAAATCCGGTCTATACTGGCTGCCCGCTTTTCTTAAAAGAAGCCTTTCCGAACGCTAAGTTCATTCATATTCACAGAAACCCCTTCGAAGTCTTTCTTTCTATGAGAAATTTTTATCATAAGCTTTTGCCAGTTTTTGCCCTTCAAAAGTTTGATCACCTCAATATTGATGAGATTGTGTTGGCCACATATGATGAAATGATGCAGCGGTTTGAGCGAGAAACGGCAGGTTTTCAAGCACCAGACTTCGTCGAAATTGGCTATGATGCATTAAGTGCTGATCCGATTGGCTCGCTCGAGACAATATATAAAACCTTGGAACTGGATGGTTTCGATTTAGCAAAGCCTGCATTTGATACATATCTAGGCTCCGTGAAATCTTATAAGAAAAACGCCTTTAAAGGATCGCCTGAAATGGCCGAAAATGTCGCGTCGCGCTGTGCGCATTTTATTGATAAATGGCGTTATCAAATGCCTGAGGTTGTTGGGTGATGCGCCGCATTGCCCTCATCACAACAGCCCTTGTTTTAGGTGCCTGTTCTGACGCGCCTCAAAAGACCGTCTACCAACACGACCAATGCCACCGCCTCACTTTGATTGATCAAGACAAGGGCTTAGAGATATTAGGCGCGGAAGATATCGTGCGCCTGCCAGATGGTGACTTGTTGGTTTCAGCCTATGATCGGCGTAGCCGCGATGAAAGCGGCGTGCCGCCCGAAGGCGGTCTTTATATTGTGCCGAAAAGCGCCTTGAACAATAAGACGCTTAACGTCTCCTCTCTTATCAAGTCCCTAACCGGTGGTTTGAGGCCTCACGGAATTGATGGCATCGAGCTGGAAGATAAAACATTACGGATAGCCTTTGTTAATCGCGGTGCCACATCGAACGGTAAGCGCTTTCCTTCTATTGTTACATTTGAGCTTGATGGCCAAAACTCCTCCAGACCAGTTATGACGCCAAGTTATTCATTTTGCAGAGCCAATGACCTTGCCTTCAACAAGACCAAAACATCGCCGCCAACATTGCTCATAACCCATGATAGAAAATATTGCGCCGGCTTTGATGCATTTTATGAAAACGTATTAGGTAAAACACTTGGTTTTGTTCGCTTCTTCAAGGACAAAACACCATTTGTCCAAGGTATCGCTTTTCCAAACGGCATTGGCATCCAGTTTCCTGACCGTCCGCTGGGTGATAACAATTTTCTGGCCATTGCCGAAACCCGCGCCAACCGCATCAGCTATTATCCAAAGACCCCTGCCCGTGATACCGTCGACCTGCCGGGTAGCCCCGATAATCTAACCATCTGGCGGCCTGGCATTATTCTAGCTGCTCTTCACCCAAGCCTCGTACGACTTGCGCTTTATCGTTATAAATGGCCCAGTTTTGCTCTTGCCCCGTCGCGTGTGGTTAAAGTATCAGGAACACAGGTCTTGACGCTCTTTGACGATCCCACCGGTGAGAAATTTTCTGCAGCGTCTGTTGCAGTACAAACGGCTGGCAAACTGGTTTTGGGCAGTGTTGGTGAAAGTGGTCTTCTTGTTTGCAGCGGGCGGAGCACATCATGAGTAAACTCGTTTTAGTAACTGGCGCAAACGGGTTTGTCGGTCGTCATTTAGTGGCGCGGCTTCTCACTGATGGTCATCAAGTGCGAGCGCTAGATAAATCCTTTAAAGCCGCGCCAGAAGATGGCGCTGAGCGCATTGAATCTGATATTCTTGATAAAGCTGTTGTATCTGCCGCTATGCAAGATGTTGAGATGGTTTTTCATCTTGCAGCAATTACAGCTCTTTGGATGCCTGACGAAGATATTTATCAATCAGTGAATGTCGAGGGTACGCATATGGTACTTGAGGCAGCCGTTGAGGCCAAAGCGCAGCGCTTTGTTCATTGTTCCAGCTTTGTCACCACGATCACAGGACCACGCACCGCACGCAGTATTAGCGAAAATGATATGCCAAACAATGATGCCTTATTTGGCGCTTATGCCCGCTCTAAAAGGCGGGCCGAGAAAATTGTCCTTGATGCGAATTATCGTATTGAACCTATTATTGTAATGCCATCAGCTCCGCTTGGGCCGGGAGATTTTAATATGACCGCGCCCACTTGTTTCATCCGTGATTTAGCCAATGGCAAAATTCCGGCGACGATTGATCAGATTATCAATTTTGTTGATGTGCAGCTTCTGGCTGATGCCATCGCAATTGCAGGAAGAGAGGGTGAATCAGGCGAGCGCTATCTATTGACCGGGAAAAACCGCGACATGCGGGATTTTCTCATGTTGATGGAAAAAATCACGGGGCTTTCTATGCCCAAAACACAAGTGCCTTATGCCTTGGCGGCAACCGCTTCTTTTATTGAAGAAAAGATGATCAGCCGCCTCACCAAAAAGCCGCCCAAAGCGCCTTATGCAGGTGTTCGCATGGCAGGGCGTAAGTTTGAGTTCGATTGTTCAAAGGCAATGAATGATCTAGACATCAATCTTTATCCGATTGAAGAGGCTCTCACCGAATCTCTTTTATGGCTGAAGAAAGAAGGCCACCTGACACGCCCCCTTACCGCCATTGATGCCCTTCAAGAATAAGTCCGCCCTTTCCAAGCCCCACCCTTGCCGCGCCAGTGGTTGATTGCTGAGGAAAATGTCATCGCCATATAAATCATGGCCGATAGCGGCAACAGCAGCGCCCAAAATGTATTTTTCTTGTAGCGGATCAAGGTTGGGCAATAAGCAACCATGGCCATAAGCCAAGCACCAAGGCCCAAGAAGCAAGCCAACACCGACTGGTGAAGTGGCACAGTAAAAAATGCTAATGGCGCGATCAAATACGTCAGCGCCATGCCTATAACAGCGCCGATAAGCGCAAGATTTGAAAAGTGCAATTGTGTGAAAGCTGTGCGTGCGACCATATTCCAGATCGTGTTAAGCGCACGATTATCGCGCAGGCTAACAACCCCCTCATCAAAACCAAGAAAGACCGACCGCTTTGCGCCTTTCGGGTCTTTCAATGCCAAAGCGAGCGAGCAATCATCAATCAAAGAGCCGCGAATGCGCTCAACACCACCAATCTCTTCAAGCGCAGCGCGATTGACCAACATACACCCACCCGCCGCCCCCGCGACCCGACTTGTTTTATCATTGGTCGATGCAAAAGGATAAAGCTTCTGGAAAAAGAAAATAAACGCTGGCATCAATAAGCTGCCCCAAAAACCCCGCGCATCAAGATGGGCCATCACTGAGACGAGAACGCGGCTATCATGCTCTGCCTTATAAACAAGCTTTTCTAAAACATCCGGTGCATGAGTTATATCCGCATCGGTCAACAGTACATAAGAAGCATTTGGAGCAAGATCTTTGGCTGCCTGCAAACCATTATGGACCGCCCATAATTTTCCTGACCAGCCCTCGCTCAATGGTTTGTTTGACACCACATGCACATCGCGTTTTGAATTTTGGCCAAGCCCACGGACAATATCGCCAGTTCCGTCATTAGATTGATCATCCACAACAATCAGCGAGAAATCTCCACGGTACTTTGTTGCCAAATGGCTTTTTGTCACCGCGCCAATGCTCTCAGCCTCATTGCGAGCGGGAATCATAGCCACAACAGCGGGCCATTTGGCTTTTTTTCGCGAAGCAGCCGCACCCAGCACTTGATTGGCCAGCCAGAACCAGCCGTTGAACACAATCAGATAAATCCAGATAAGACAGGAAAGCGTGGTCGCTATAATGAGGGAAGTTTGAATATCCATTAAACCATGACAAGAATTGACGTGCATGAATGTGCATCATTTCGCCCTTTGGTTGTCAAGCACGATATGTCTGATTACAGGTGTATGGAATAACATCTTACATTGGAACAATCATGTCGCCGCCTGATAATGCGCCCACTCACGAGCCCATAGAAGCCTCATCCGGCAAGGGTGCGGGCGATGAGAACTTTCCGGTCGGCTCTTTCTTGATCGCCAAACATCTGCGCCCTCATGTGGCCGCCTATTATGACTTCGCCCGTGCCGGTGATGATATTGGCGATGATCCCGATCTTAAAGCCGATGAGAAAGTCCGCCGCCTCACAGCTTTTGAAACAGCACTGATGACGCCTGAGCATGCAGAGGCTGGAACGGAAAAAGCGACCACTCTCAATCACAGCTTGAAAGCCAGCAATGTACCACTTGAACGCGGGCGCAAACTTCTCGATGCATTTCGCCAAGACGCCATTAAAAACCGTTATCAAACATGGGACGAACTGATTGATTATTGCACCATGTCGGCAGATCCTGTGGGGCGGTTTTTGCTCGATCTACACGGTGAAGACCCATCAAGATATGAGAATTCTGACGCTCTTTGCACCGTTCTTCAAATTCTTAATCACTTGCAGGATTGCGGCAAAGACAAAGCGGAAATTGACAGGGTTTATATTCCCGCCGACTGGCTCAACGAAGAAAGACTTGATGATAGTGTTCTTGATGGCAACCATACGCCAACCTCTTATCGTCGTGTTTTAGACCGTTGTCTTGATGGTTGTGACCCACTGCTAGCCCTTTGCCAAAAGCTACCCTCCCGCCTTAAAAGTAGACGTCTGGCGGCAGAATCCACTGTCATCGTTCATCTTGCCCATAAGCTGCATAAACGCCTTCGAAACGGCGACCCACTGGCAACGCGCGTTAAGCTTAAGAAGAGTGATTTTGCACTGGCCGGATTTTTTGGACTGATGCGTCTCGTCTTTCATCGCCAAATTCGTTAAAACAATCTCATGAATTTGCAACATCTTCGCCCACTTGAAACACACAAAGACTTCGATGACCCGAAAGCTTATGCCGAGCATTTGATGACGCAATCTCGCTCGTCCTTTACGCTTGGCATGAAAATGCTCTCAAAAGAGCGGCGTGAAGCAATTTATGCGGTTTATGCTTTTTGCCGTGTGGTAGATGATATTGCGGATGAAGCTGGCGATAAGAATGAAAAAGCTGATCTTTTGCAAGATTGGCGCCGCGAAATTGACGCACTTTATGAAGGCACGCCCCGCTCGCTAATTGGCAAAGCGCTGGCTCGCCCTATATCAGACTTCAAAATTCCAAAGCAGGAACTTATTTTGATGATCGAGGGCATGGAAGCCGATGTGCATGGTCCTGTATGCGCACCATCGCTGAATGAACTTCTTGGCTACACTCGCCGTGTTGCTGGCACTGTTGGTATGATGTCTATTCGCATCTTCGGTGTATCGAACGTTGAGGCGCGTGATCGCTTTGCGCTTCATTTGTCTGATGCATTTCAACTCACCAATATTCTGCGCGATGTTGAAGAAGATGCCGAACTTGGGCGGCTTTATCTGCCGCGCGAAATATTGCTTCAACACGGCATTGAAAACGATGATCCGCATGTGGTCGCTCAACACCCTAATCTTCGTGCTGTCTGCCGTGATATTGGTAAAATTGCCCGCGCCCGCTTTGATGAAGCAAGACGTGCGCTCTCGTCTCTTGAAGGCGAGCCGGTACGCACTGCCTTGATTATGATGGGGGTTTATGAGGGCTATTTGGAACGTATGGAGGCGGCTGATTTTGAGCGCGACGCTGCCCTTCATAAAATGTCTAAATGGCAAAAACTTGCACGCGGTCTTCGCTATGGTTTTGCCTTTCCTAAGCGCGCCATCCCAGCACCAGATGACAACACCCCACCCCTTGCCAATGTTGACGCGTCATGAGCGGAACAACGCATATCATCGGCCTTGGCGTTTCGGGTTTGAGTGCGGCTGTGCGGCTCGTTGAAGCGGGGCGAAAAGTCTCGCTTTATGATGGCGCAAAGGTTGCTGGTGGGCGTTGTCGCTCGTTTCATGATGCAAAGCTCGATTGTCTCATCGATAATGGCAACCACCTACTATTAAGCGGCAACAAAAGCGCCCTCTCCTATCTCGGTCTTCTGGACGCGCGCGATGAGATTGAAATTGCGAGTGAGGCAACTTTTGCTTTTGCCGATTTAAAAAGCCGTGAGCGGTGGTCCGTCACCTTAAATGATGGGTTGATACCGTGGTGGATTTTTAACAAGAAAAAATCAATACCGGGCGTAAAGTTTGGCGAATATAAAAGCGCACTGAATTTTCCATTCGCCGATGATCATGCCACCATCGCAAGCCTAACAGGCGACAGCGGCGCATTGTTTGATCGGTTTTGGGAACCGATGACATGGGCGGTCTTAAACACCACACCTGATCGCGCCAGCGCCAAATTGATGTGGGCGGTCTTGCGCGAAACTTTCGCTAAGGGTGGCTCGGCCTGTCGGCCAATGATCGCCAAACGCGGCTTGAGTGAGACATTTGTTGATCCAGCCCTCGCTTATCTTGAAAAGCACAATGTGAAGCCAGCCTTTAATGCGCCCTTGAAAGAGCTAGAAATCAGCGGCAACAAAATCACGAAGCTTCACATCGATGATGCCGTGATTGAGCTTGGCGATGAAGATCAAATTGTGCTGGCAGTTCCCCGCGTACAGGCAGCACGGCTGTTGCCTGATTTATCCATGCCTGATGGTGATGCGGCGATCGTCAACGCACATTTCAAAATGGCTGAGCCGCTTGCACCCGAATATGCCCTGCCGCTTTTGGGGCTTGTGAATGCCAAAACCCACTGGATTTTTACACGCGGCAATATCATCAGCCTAACAATCAGCGCAGCTGACGCGCTTGGGTTGGACCGTCTTTCAGAAGCAGAATTTTTGCCTGTCCTATGGCAAGAAGTTTGCGAAGCGCTGCAATTGCCTGATGGCACAAACTATGAGGCGGGTCGTCTTATCCGCGAACGACGCGCCACTTTTGACCAATCACCAGCAAGCGTCGCAAAACGCCCGAAACCGCGCGGTACATTTCCCAATCTCACCCTTGCAGGCGATTGGGTCGATAACGGTCTACCCGCAACGATTGAAGGCTCGATCCGTTCCGGTGAAATTGCAGCCCAATTGGTGGTGTCATGAGCATTGGCGTTATCTGCGGGTTTCAAGCCGAAATAGACTGCTTCAACAAAGCAATCCATGCGGCAAATCTCAACCCACAACACTTTACTATCATCCCATCTGGTTCCTCGTCTGAGCGCGCGCGCGAAGCCGCAGAACGACTTGTGAATGAGGGATGCGACAAGCTTATATCATTCGGCATTGCCGGCGGGCTTGATCCTGCACTTGGCGTCGGTGACGTGGTTTTTTCAAACCATGTTGTTACCACCATGGATGAAAGTTACGGCACAAAGCCTAAGGGTAAAATCGAAAAACCAACATTACGAGCAGGCAGCCGCACCGTGAAGGGCAGCATTTGTGGGGTGGATTCAATCGCTTTCACACCACAAGACAAAAACAAACTCTTTGCCGCAACAAAAGCCGCATGCGCAGATATGGAAAGCCATGCGGTTGCGCGCACTGCCATAAAAAACAACCTAGCGTTTTTTGCGATCCGTGCCATTTCAGATGCAAGTCGTGACACTTTGCCAGCCTTCGTTGCAAATGGCGTAGATGCGAGCGGCCAGCCACAGATTATGCCCATTTTAAAAGGGTTGGCAGCCAATCCGTTCAGCCTGCCGCTTTTACTCACCTTGAAAAAGAACACCGACACTGCACTCAACGCCTTAGAGACGGCCAGTGTTCGGCTTTTGCCATCGCTGATCTGACTGATTAGTTTTAGAAATCAACGAAAAATGTCAAAACCACCCAAACCAGTACAACACCCCAAAAACACATATTGATAAAAGAGCGCAGCACCCCGCCATCCTCTTCAATCGTGATGCCGATCCAATTAAGAACCAGCGTTCCAGGTAATAAAAATCCCTTTATTAAAGCCTTGAAAAGAAACATCAGCTCCTCCCTAACATTGGAATGTTGGTGTATTTGAAGGTGTATAGTTTCGTTAGCCTGAGGCCATATAGGCGGACTTGCGAACGGGTCATTTGAGCGCGCAAGCCAAAGGCTGGTTGCAATTCGTCTGGCGGCCTCATTGACCATAGGCGCTGCTTCTTCAGTAAAAATATGCTGGGTTGTTGTGTAAAATAGGCTCAACCACTCTTCAAAATCCTGCGTTTCAATGCCTTCAATACGCTGATGAACCGGCACGGGCTTGCCTTTGTATTCGCCTGTTCGCAACAAAACAGAACGCCAAAAAGCCTTCATCTTTGCTAAATGCTCGTCCCAATCACCATGGACATGGTGCTGAAAAATCGGGCCTAAGCGCTCATTTAAAGCAATCTTTGCATAAAACCCCTCAACCAGATCTGATATTTGATCTTCGGTGATGGAAGGATGAACACTTTGTCTTTCAACATGAGCGCGGATTTCAAACTTGGTCATATATTGCTTCTTAATCATACATATTATTTGTATGTTTTAATTAACAAGGCCACGTGCTAAATACAAGATATAAAATGAATGTTTTGGGTATATCATGAGACTAAACCAAGCCAGTGATTTTGCGCTGCGTATTTTGATGCTCCTTGCCACCAAAAAAGAACCGGTGACAGTTGAGGTGATTTCGCGTGAATTAAACCTCGTTAAATCGCATGTCATGAAAATTGTGGCGAAGCTTGTCAAAGCCGGAGTGCTCACAGCTCACAGAGGACGTTCCGGTGGCGTTGGTTTGGGCAAACCTGTTGACGAGATCATTATTGGTGATGTTGTGCGCGAGATTGAGGCCGATTTTGCAATCGTTGAATGTATGCAAGACAAAACCTCAAACTGCACCTTTTCCCCTCAGTGCAAATTAAGGGGCGTCATGGCAGATGCGAGAACGGCCTTCCTCGCTGTTCTTGATGCCCACACTCTCAAATCAATTACACTACAACTCAAATAAACATCCACCGCCACCGGTAGATCCCCATAAAAAAACCGGCTCAAAGGAGATCCTTTAAGCCGGTATTTTAAGATCAAAATGAAGCCTGCTTATTCAGCTGCATCCATTTTATCAAGCTGTTCTTGGACAAGCGCATCATAGACATCTTCTGTCGGACGCTGGTTCGACATGTCGATTTCTGGCGCCATTGGTCCATCAAGTTTCGGTCCACGAATGCCGACCATCATTGCTTTGAGCGGGTTATTGGTCGCGTCCATCGCAGCAGTTGGTTCATAACCACAGTGTGCCATACAGTCGGCGCATTTCTCATAGCGGCCTGTGCCATAGGCATCCCAATCGGTATCTTCCATCAGCTCTTTAAAGGTATTGACATAGCCCTCACCCAAAAGATAGCAAGGCTTTTGCCAACCAAACACATTACGTGTTGGCATGCCCCAAGGGGTGCATTGATATTGTTGATTACCGGCGAGAAAATCGAGATAAAGCGATGAATGAGACAAGGTCCATTTACGGCCCTCACCCTTTTTGAAAACTTCGCGGAAAAACTCTTTGGTTTTCTTGCGGTTCAGGAAGTTATCCTGATCAGGCGCACGCTCATAAGCAAAGCCCGGCGATAGAGTAACGCCCACATCAAGATCACGGCAGAAATCAAGGAATTCCACCAGACCATCAACGGGATGCCCATCGAAAACCGTGCAATTGGCATTGACCTGAAAGCCTTTTTCCTTCGCGACTTTAATCGCGCTGACCGCTTTATCAAAAATGCCCGAGCGGCAAACTGATTTATCGTGGTGGTCCTTCATGCCGTCCAAGTGAACAGAGAAGAAGAGATATTTTGACGGCGTGAAAAGATCAATTTTCTTTTCAAGCAAAATAGCATTTGTACACAGCGAGACAAACTTCTTGCGTGCAACGATGCCATTGACGATGTCTACGATCTCATTGTGAATGAGTGGTTCACCACCTGGAAGGGCAACGATAGGCGCGCCGCATTCATCAACTGCTTCCATGCACTCTTCAACACTCATGCGTTGTTTCATGATGGGTTTAGGGTAGTCAATCTTGCCGCAACCGGCGCAAGCAAGGTTGCACTGAAAGAGCGGTTCAAGCATGAGAACAAGAGGATATCTCTTGTTACCTTTGAGCTTTTGGCTGGCAACATAAGCGCCAACTTTAGCTTGCTGAAAAATAGGAACGGACAAGGCTTTTCCTTTTTGTCGAATGCAAGGCGAAATAGTTGCCTTATTGATTATCTTAAATTTGTCAAACGTCTACTCGCAAAAGCACGCGCCGTCCAGCGGTCAGCGCGATTACTTTTACTTAATAGTAAAACTTTAAGAGCCGATGAAACGCTTCAAAAAGCTATTCAAGCTTTGTGCACCTGATTGTTTAACTTTTGATTGAAACTCCGTACGACGTAAAACGAGGGTGGAAATTCCGCCTGTTGAGTAATCAATAACTCTTGGTTTGCCACCAATGACCCGCATGCGCCAGACAACTGTAAAAGTACGGTTTTTTGCAGGAATTTTTGTAGTCACGAGCACATCACCCCGCACCGTGCGGGCACTAGTAACTTCACCGCCACCGCCGCCAGAGCCACTGAATTGTTTAGAGTATTGTTTCGCTATGTAGGCTGGGAATAGTCTTCTAAATTCTGATAATTGGCCACCTGAAAACTTGGATCTCTGTTTTCCTAACAATGCATTCGTCCATGTACCAATTGCAAAGTGACGTTTAACAACTGACGTCAATCCGCTTTGGCTCCCGCCAGCTTTTTTCGCAGAGCCTAAGAGAGCTTGAACTTGACGGATTGATTGCTTTTCCGTTGCGCTTTGTGCGTTTGCGTTGGGGGTAAACACCAATAACAATGCGACTGAGACCAGCGCAATAAAGGCCAATACTACCGTTTTTTTGAAGTTATGTTGATCTGCTTGAGTTATTACAACAGTTGAAGAACGCATAAATTTTCCTTTCGCGCCAAGCCATAAGCAGCTTGTTAGCTATCTCTTATTTAAGCCAGCATTTATTATTACCAACTAAATGCCCAAATAAACTAAGGATTACAACGTGAAATGTGGCTTTTTAACGCCGTTGAAGAACTTTTTCAAAAAAATCCATTAATATGGGTGTCAACACTATAGATGCAATTAGGGTCACAGAGATCGCTATGGCCAGCATCTGTCCCATACTCGCTGTGCCTGTGTGTTTAGACACACTTAAGGTTGCAAACGCAGCAATCGTGGTCAATCCACTGAATAAAACAGCTCGCGGTGTGCTGGTTTCATAAAGAGCGGCACTCTCCTCAACCTGGTCACGGCGCATGGCTATATGAATACCGCTATCCACGCCCAAGCCGATAAGTAAGGGCAAAACAATCACATTTGCGTAGTTAAACGGAATACCCAACCAAACACTGGCCGCAGCGGTTAAAAGTCCTGCCACCATCAACGGCAAAAAGATTGCCAACACTGTCGTAAAGCTTCGCAATACAATCAGCGTTATTAGGATAATACCGGAAGCTGCAAGAATCAAAGCAGTGATCATTGCCTTTGATACAACCTTGCCTGCTTTTGATATTTGAAGGGGGGCGCCTGCTGCATTTTCATCAAACCTCTCAACGCTTGTGACAAAACGTTCCAAAACTTCAGGCTGTCGCAAATCTTCGCGCGGAACCACATCAATGCGCCATCGGCCGTCTTTTGTGCGAAATCGTTCTTTGAAAAAAGCAGGTAACTTGTCAATGGTGACCACATCCACACTCAGCTGCGCTTCAATTGTGTTTATCATCGCAGGAAAATACCTAAAAATATCAGCTTCAACCGCTTTTTGCATCTCAGGCGTCGCCCGTGCGAGCTGGTCCAGTTTGGCGGCAAATTGCACAGCCATTGGTCTTTGCTCAAGCGGCGCAAGACGATCACGCAGTGCTTCAAGCGGTGTCTTGCCCTCAGAGAGCTTAGAATGCTCTAGTCCATCCCCACTGACAATCGTATCAAATGTAGGAATAGCAAAATCAATCAATTCAAATTTTTCATCTTGCTTATCGGGCACCAGATCGCTCAAGGTTTGGGCGCTTTTCACTGTATCAAGTTTGGCAACCTCTTGCGCATCCTGATTGGCAGTCTCTTCATCAGCTCTCAATAAACTAAGGCGGTAAGGTACTGTTTCAGGCCGCTCCTGTAAAAGGGCCAAAGCCTTCATTGAAGGGCTTTGTGGATCACGAAGCGCGATAGGGTCAGCATCAAAGCGCACGTCACCAGCAATAAAGAGTGCTCCTCCCCCAAAAACGATCAGTATAAGTGTTAGAGGTTTGCGCAATATCAGCATCGCATTGTTAATAAGCGTTGGTTTTTGATCTGTCTGATCGTTGATAAATTTTGGAGCGAACCATCTAAAGCGAACGATCAATGCTGGAACCAGCGTAACCGAGACACAAAATGCGACCAAAACACCAACGGCACCAAGCACACCGAGTTGAGCCATGCCAACAAATTCAGTCGGCACAAAAGACAAAAAAGCTATTGCCGTAGTCAAAGCACTTAACGCGAGTGCCCCACCGATGCCCTGCCCCATCGCAATTGCGGCCTCACCAGCAGTGGTATGATCCCCATCTTTCAAATGAGCCAGAGCATGAATGGTGAAGTCCAAACCTAGCCCCACAAGAAGTACAATGAATGCTATTGAAACTAAATTAAGTTCACCAAAGAAAAGTGCAGCAAATCCGGTCGTTATAACGAGTGCCGTAATGAGCGCAATGAAGGTCAGCACAACATGGGGCAGCGAACGAAAAGCCATGAGAAGTAACACCGCAACCAGCAGAAATGACAACGCCAATGATAGTCCAATGCCCGTTGATACGCTTTTAAGTTCTTCAAAACGCAAGACTGGGTCGCCGGTCACGCTGACACTGCTCACTTGCTGTAAGTCAGCAGGCAAATTAGCAATCGCATCGGCCACCGCGCTGATTGATGCTTTTGCCGGTTGTATCGCTTCAAAGTCCAAAACAGGACGCACATAAATCAAGCGTTGGACCTGTTCGCCACCAGATTGGCTCTTGGCGGTACTATCCGTTGTTGCTGCCCAAGATAGAGGGCTAAAACGACCAGCTAATCGACCTTCTATCGTCGCCGTAGCGCTCGCATAAAAATTATCCAAGAATGATAAATCAAAATTGGTTTTTTCCGCCAATTCTTCGGCTGTATAAAGGGAGCGATAAAAACTTGGCAGCGAAGGATCTTCCCTCAAAGTCGCAAGCATGGACGCTGAATTATTGAGTTGTATGAGGTTGTTTTCAAGTTCCTCGAGCCCTTGATACAAAAGCCCGTTTTCTTGAAAAAAAGAATCAATCGCCGGTGCAAAAACATCCACCACTTTGTCGTTATTGTTTAATGAATCAAAAATTATCCGTGTTGTCGCATCCGCCGTTTCAGCAATATCCGCTCGCACAACAACAACAATGGTATTTTTAATGCTGGGGAAATCCCGATTGAGTGCTTGCGTGTTTTTCTGAAAGGATAATGAGGAGGAAAGCATCTGACTTGAATCAGTATTTACGCCCAAAAAACTGACTGCAGAACAAATGCTTAGCAAAAAAATAACGGCATAACCACTCAACGCTAAGCCAGTTCTTTTAATGATCGCCGCTATAACCCCCGCGACAAGGGTGTCTAAGAATTTTATCATGTGAATACGTAACGTAAAAATCGAAATAAGCGCAAACAATTTCTTATTGTTGCAAAGAAACCACAGCTTTTACAAATTTGTGATTAAACTTAGTTTGGAAATTAATAGAATGCTGTTAAACGTTGTTATGGTAATCTTCAATCAGGTTACTGATATTTACGGTTGGGGTCATATGACTAATTTTACTAAAAGTGCCTGCATAATAAGCAAAAAAATTATTGGCCCTGTTCTCATCGCATGTGCACTTGCAGGATGTTCGGTTACAGCAAACAACAGCGCGCTCTTATTAGATACGTCATCTAAGATTTCAGTGGTTGAAATACCTCGCGTCAATCCAACACGCGACACGAATTCATTGCCATCATCAAAATCTGTTTTTGCTCAAACGGTGAAAAGTCCACCTGAAGCAGAACAAGTGATTGAGGAGGATGCGCTCCTTAATGATAGTGTTGTCGAAGCAAAAGACCCTAATGAAAATTTCAACCGGAAAGTCCATGGATTTAACTTCGGCGTTGATAAAGTCATTATCCGTCCCCTGTCAAAAGTTTATGGCACCGTCGTACCGCCACTATTTCGTCTCGTCATCAAAAACGGGTTACGTCATCTGGAAATTCCAGGTGACCTGATAAACTACACGTTGCAAGGCAATGGCAAAGAAGCCGGAACAACCTTAAAGCGCTTCTTTATTAATTCCACATTGGGCATAGGCGGCGCTTTTGATATCGCTGGAGAGCTTGGTCATTCGTATAACCCCACAGATTTTGGTTTGACACTGGCAGACTGGGGCGTGGGTGAAGGCCGCTATCTTGTCACACCTATCTTCGGTCCCGGCACAGTACGCGATGCTTTCGGCCGCATTGTGGATATTGGCTTAAAGCCCCAAACCTATATTGGCGTTATAACAGATTTTAATTATGGCGGCTTGATTTCTAATGGCGTTGAAACCATCGACAAACGTCACCGCAATGGGGATTTGCTTGATAACGTTATCATCTCGTCTCCAGATCCATATGTAACGTTGAGGTCAATATACCTACAACGGCGCCGGGCTCTTGCTTCTGATAATATCATCGGTGCAGACGGTATGCTGGACGCCCTTCCCGCAATTGCAACAGCTGGCGAATAATAAAACTAGGAAACAATCAAAACTATTGAATTTTCTCTCTTGAAATAGCGAGCAAACCCTAGTATCTGACCATTCAGTGCCCCTATAGCTCAGCTGGTAGAGCAATTGATTTGTAATCAATAGGTCCGCGGTTCGAGTCCGTGTGGGGGCACCATTCATCTCTTTATTGCTGTTGTTTTTCAATTGCTTAAAGATGCATGATCGCTTTCAAGTAATCCTTCTGCCCATCTTCACTGTATTACTGGCATCAGGTTCATAGCCTGAACGTCGTAGGTTCAAGCCCTACCCCCGCGACCAAATTTTAATAAAATCAATGATTTGATATGGCGCCCGGAAAGGTGTTGTTTTTCATGTCCGCACTGTGTCCGTAAAATGCACGGCCATCGACCTGTGAACCAAGGTTCATTGTTCTGTATGATAGCTGCAAGCAGTGCTTCCGTATCGATGGGAAAATTTGCGAACTTTACGATATGGAGATCACCCCCAACACAGTCTCCCCCAAATCATACGTCTTTTTAATCAATGACGCGTTAGGTATTATAACGAAAGAAAAATAGGACACCATGAGGTCCCATCTGTATTAGTTGGTTGAGAGGGTGCGTGTTTAGCTGGATTACCAGCAATGAAAAGCAGATAAATTCACCGATGCGGGTCATTAGACTTCTGGAGCAAAAATTGAAAATTCTAATTTATCCGCCCATCAATAATGGGTCCAGCAATCCACTGAACTCTTATTTGTATAATCACCTCAGCCTACTGGGGTGCTCGATTGAGGCCTTCAAGCTTAGAGGAAAACTTCCACAATCCGACATTGTACATGTTCATTGGCCAGATAGCTTCATTCTTGGTTTTAAAGCAAAAACAATCAAAGAGCATTTCAGTTTGAGACGAAAACAGATCAAACGAATGAAAGATTTCTTGCACCAATTGAAAAGGTGCAAATCTAATGGAGCCAAATTAGTTTGGACCGTGCACAACATTAAGCCCCATGAAAAGGGTAATCCGATCATAAGTAAGTACTTCTGGTGGAAGTTTCTAGCGCTTGTGGATGGTCTCATTTTCTTGAGTAAGACATCACAGGCGACCGCCCTACAAGAACGTCCAGAATTGCGAGGGATCCCAGCACAGGTAATTCCACGTGGTAATTTCAACCAACTTGCTGATCGCTCCCCTACATTCAAGCAAGCGCGGGATGGATTGAAAATTCCGTACAACGAATTTGTATATCTGTTTTTTGGAAGGCTACGTGCATACAAGAATATAGAAAAATTAACGCAGGAGTTCATTCACTCAGAAACAGGCAGCTCTCGGTTAATCATCGCTGGGGACGATCACCCAAATAGAGCCATTGGGGACAAGTTATCGCAAATTGTAACCCAGCACCCTAACATCTTGCTCGACCGCCGGCTTGTGCCGGATGAAGACCTTCTCACTTATATAAGCGCCTGCGACGTTGTTATATTGCCCTATAAAGAAATTCTAAATTCAGCAGCACTTTTGATGGCGTTATCATGTGGTCGGCGCGTGGTTTGCCCCAATATGGGAACCATGGCCGAAATTGCGGAAATGGTAGGTCCAGAATGGGTATATACATACGAAGGTAAATTTGAAGCGAAAATACTCGAAGACGTTCGAAGTGAATTTCAGAAAAAGCCTGCGAAGGGGCGAGCTACACTCCCAAAGGCGTTCGATTGGCCCGAGGTCGCTAATGCCACTCGGATTTTTTATCACACCTTGCACAAGACGCCTCATGCGACTGCGACAATTGCTAGGTCGAATGTGAACACGACTTTCATGCGGTCTGAGGCGAAGGGGGCTCCCAAAAAATGATCAGTTTTCCTTCTATTTTCCGTCGATCTGCGGCGAAAGAAATATCGGTTTATGACCGCAAAATTGTGACCGTGTTGCCAGATCCGAACAACCCATCAGCTGAAAATAAAATCAATCGTATTGCCGCGCGCCTTTCTGCAAAGGGCGGAGGAACGGTCATTCTTGCAGCAGGTGTACACACGGTGAGTAACCCCATTGTGTTGGAACATAATATCCGATTGAAGGGGATCGTATCAAACGGGCGACCAGTTAGCTGGGTCGTCCTTGTTGATAATGCAGCTTCATTTCGCGGTAGGGCCGGAATAATTCGTATTAAAAAATCACGGCCCGTCAAAGGCGACTACAAGCTTTCGAACGTGACAGTCGAAGATCTATTCGTTGATGGAAATAGAAAAAACCAACGTCAAGATGTCCACGATGAAGAGAAAAAATACGGGTTATATTCAGAGTCTATCGACTTAACGGTAAGACGGGTCACCATTCGCAATTGTATGGGCTATGGTTTTGATCCCCACGGAACGGCCGCTAAGACTCCTAGTATAAATACAACCATAGAAAATTGCCTGTCCTACGGAAACCTTCTCGATGGCTTTACGTTAGACAATCAATTTGGCCTGACCTTTCAACGCAACCAAGCATATGGCAATGGTCGACACGGTATTAACGCATGCACGGGCTCTTCCTATTGCTTGTTTGCCGACAACATCACCCGTGCAAACAAGGTTACGGGCATGACCGTTCAACACAATAAGCAGAATATTTCTCGCAAAATCAAAATTGTCGAAAACCTTATCGAAGAAAATGAGGGAAGTGGCCTTTATCTGCGTGGCGTCGAAAAAATAGATGTAGAACGCAACACCATCCGTTCTAATGGCGAAGCAGGAATACAAGCGTCAGGCACGGAACAAGTGAGGATCGCAGATAATCATCTTGAACGAAATGTGCGCAGAATCGAGTTAAAGAGAGGTGATGTGCATATTGAAAGCTACAAGGGTAAAATCTCAAAAGAGGCTACGATCGTAAATAATACTATCGTGTCCGACCAAACCGATCCTGTGACAATACTTCCAGAATGCGATAAAATTGAGATTACTTCCAATCGAATAACGAACGAAGGTCAGTCCTGAAGTTTTCTCTTTTTATGCGCGTTTCTATTATTTCTAACCTTGGCAATACCAAAGCGATCATCCAATACAATGTATGTTGATGATCTTTGGGTTACCAGAAAAGTCGAGGCTATCAAACGTGTCATTTGCGACCACGATCAAGCCCCAATCTGCTGACTCAGTTTCTTGTTTACTGATTATGTGATGACCCAGGTCTGCTATGTTACAAGCAGTAGTGCCGGCATTTTGATGCGCAGTAGAATCTTGGTCAAATGAGGCGTCATATATGCTTAATTGCACGCCATGAGCGATCAGTCTTTCCGCAAGTACACAATTTGGGCTTTCTCTGACATCGCTAGTGTTTGCCTTGAAAGCCAACCCGACCAGTAAAACTGGTTTTCCAGGTTCAATAGCGCGAAGGACTTGATCTAACTGGTGATCTTTATGTGCCTCGTTCGAGGTGATGAGGCTGTCGACGAGAGGCGTGTTTGCGCCAACCTCTTTTGCAACTGACTGCAATGCGCGAATGTCTTTAGGAAGACATGAACCGCCAAAGGGTCCGCCGGGGCGCAAATAGCGCGCGGATACGTTTAGCTTGGTATCGGCAACAAACATTTCATGTGCGGTATTCGCTGATATATTGAGCCGCTCACACATTTGTCCAATTTCATTGGCAAAGGCGACTTTCGTACCATGCCATGCATTGTCTACAAATTTTGTGAATTCCGCTTCTGCGAAATTTGTATAAAAAACTTTCGCCTGACAACCTGAGTAAAGTCGGTCCATTGTTTCAGACGGCGATCCGTCATGTGTGCCAAAGACGATTTTTGGCGGGTCGTAATAATCGTTGATCGCTTGTGCTTCACGCATGAATTCCGGGTGATAAACCAGTTCCACCCAATCTTTGAAGTCGGGCCCAAGAATGGTTTGGAAGTTTTGCGCAATCAAGCCATCCATTGTACCTGGACGTACCGTGGAGCGAAAGGCAACGGTGACCTTTTTTTGGGGGCGATGTAAGAGGCTTTGCGCGATTTGTACAGAAACATCAGCAATATAGCTCATGTCATGCTGACCATCAGGTGCCGACGGTGTTCCAACACAAACGATAATAAGGTCTGAACTCTTCAGGGCTGCTCTGGGGTCGACTGAGGCGGATAACACACCAGCGGACACGACATCCTCTAGCAATTCATCAAGCCCTGGTTCTGTGAACGGTGCGAGACCTGAATTCACTAGGTCAGTTTTTTCAAGGCTCGTGTCAACGCCAACAACCTTATGTCCTTGAGCGGCAATGCAACAAGCAGAAATAAGACCGACATGACCAAGCCCAAAAACGGCAACGTTAAGAGGTTCTGCACTATTATTCGATGTTAATTGAGATGCTATTTTAAAGTGTTCAAAATTAGTCTCTTGATTGATAAAATTCATCGAATTACTCTTTATACTTGGTTTACTTATACATACTCAGTTGGCAGTTTGATCTTGTTCCTTAGTATTTCAATGAATAGAAAGAGCTGCGGCTCTTAATTGTACATTACTCCAGCGACTATAATTACGAAAACATTAGGGGCTGGCGAGCCTTTATATAAGTTTTGTGCCTATTTAGCACAATCAGAGTTAATTTATACAAATATTTAGTTAACTTCGCATTAAAGGTTAAGTGTTGAGGCCTTTACAAATCTAGGGGCAATTCAATATGCGGGAATTCACCTTGATTTCGCCAATCAACTCAAACATGTTAAGATGATGCGATGTCGAGGAAGGTAAATATGGCTGATTCATATAAGATCATTCCGGGTAAAAATATGTTTGAACGATCCATGGTATCAAGCATGAAAATGAATGAAGCCACTTGGTTGCGCCATGCAAACCCTTGGTCTGTATGGACACGATTTAGCTGTCTCCCACTGATCGTTCTTGCCATATGGAGCCGACAGTGGCTGGATATCTGGTTTATTGCCCCTCTAGCCGCCGCAATAATCTGGACATGGATCAATCCACGCGTCTTTCCTGTGCCAAAGTCTTTTAATCATTGGCCTGCGAAAGCAACCTTTGGTGAAAGGGTCTGGCTTAATCGTCTTCATGTACCAATAGCTAACCACCATCAACGCGCCGCGCTGATTTTGACTATCATGATGTTTCCAGCCCTCGCGGTCATGGCATATGGCCTCTATGACATGAGCTTATGGCCCACGCTGGGCGGCATGATTTTGTCTATGATTTTGAAGGTATGGTTTTGCGATCGCATGGTCTGGCTTTATGAAGACATGCGAAAGGAAAATCCGGTCTATGCAAGCTGGGCCCAACGACCGGAAAACGATAATAGCGAGAAAAAAGCAGCTTGAGTTTGAAGTCCTATTTGTCTTCCCAGCTAGGGGTGCGCTTTTCTAATACTGCGCCAATCCCCTCTTGTGCGTCTCGCGCGAGCATATTTTGCACCATAACATCTGCACAATGTGAATAGGCATCTTGAAGGGGCATCGCAGCTTGTTGATAAAACGCCTGCTTGCCAACCTTCAACACATATGACGATTTAGAGGCGATAATCTCGGCCATCTCTTCGACTGCATCATCCAGAAAATTTGGTTCAACCACTTTGTTGACAAGACCAAATTCCAGGGCTTTGCCTGCAGAAATTTGCTCACCCAGCAGCAACATTTCCATGGCCTGTTTGCGCGATACATTGCGCGATAATGCAACCATAGGCGTGGAACAGAAGAGCCCAATATTCACGCCCGGTGTACAAAACGCAGCCCGATCGCTTGCCACGGCCAAATCACATGATGCAACAAGCTGACAGCCCGCCGCTGTTGCCAAACCATCAACCTTAGCAATAATAGGTTTTGGCGAGCCGACGATAGCCTGCATTAAATCAGCGCACTCTTGCATGATGTTTGTGAAATACGCCTGCCCCCGATCATCGTCTGAGCGTCGGGCGGTGAGTTCTTTCAAATCATGGCCCGCACAAAAAAGACGCCCTTCAGCCTGCAAAATGATGACCCGCACCTCATCACCCGCGCCTTTAATCGCAGAACTCAACGCTTCAAGCATCCTCTCAGATAAGGTATTCGCTGGCGGCGATGCCATTGTGAGGGTCAATATGCCTTGATTTGAAAGTTCGGTTTTCAGCATGATACTACCCATCTTGTTGCCGGTTTACTTGAAGTGTGTTTCATATATTGGAAAAATACAAATTCAAGGTGATTTCGTGGACAACCAACCTGCTATAACAAAAGAGGAATTGCTCAACACCCTCAGTGAAGAATTCCCCCAAGTTTTCGATGAGCATAAAATATTTGATATCGAACATGTTGGTTACGGTGATGTTCGCTTCAGGTTACTCACACAGGAAAAGCATCTGCGACCCGGAGGAACAGTTTCTGGCCCCACCATGATGATGTTGGCAGATTGCACCTCTTACGTATCCGTCTTAAGCGTGTTGGGCAAAGTCTTGCTGGCGGTCACTACAAATCTCAACATAAACTTCCTGCGAAAACCACCAAAGGGTGATCTTATCTGCGAGGCGCGGCCTTTGAAGGTGGGAAAATCATTGATGGTTATTGAAACATCATTATATGGCGCAGATGATCCAGACAAAAAGACAGTCGCCCACGCCACAATGACCTATTCCATCCCGCCGAAGCGTAATTGAGGCTAAGTTTTTGTGGTAATATAATACCTATTTTATAAGCTATTGTTTTTATTGCTTTTTCTTAAATAAAAAGCCTTGACTGTGCTTTGTTTCTGGATTACTTCACCCAGCAATAGAGGAATAACCGTTCCTCGTTGATCAATATTCTTACGATAAAGATGGAAAATTCCATGAAAACCTTCTCTCAGAAGCCGGCAGAGGTCGAGAAGAAATGGGTGATAATTGACGCGAAGGGCCTTGTTGTTGGCCGTCTTGCCTCTGTTATTGCTACACGTCTTCGCGGCAAACATTTGCCAACATTTACTCCCCATGTAGACATGGGCGACAACGTTATTGTTATCAATGCTGATAAAGTTGTCTTCACCGGTAGAAAATACGAAAACAAAAAATACTACTGGCACACAAATTTTCCGGGCGGCATCAAAGAGCGCACAGCACGTGCGATCCTTGAGGGTAAATTCCCTGAGCGTGTAGTGCAAAAAGCAGTACAACGTATGTTGCCAGGTGGCCCTTTGAGCCGTCAGCAACTTCGTAACTTGCGCGTATACGCAGGCGCCGAACACGAGCATGAAGCACAGAAGCCTGAAGTCCTTGACGTCAGCGCGATGAACTCCAAGAACAAGAGGGTTGCATAATTATGGCTGAAGAGATCAATTCCCTTGAGGACCTCGGCGAAGCAATAGGCACTGTAGAAGCAGCTGGCGATGATCAGCCTGCAGCACCTGTTTATGTTCAAAAACTAGACGCCCACGGTCGCTCTTATGCAACTGGTAAACGTAAAGACGCTGTAGCGCGTGTTTGGGTTAAACCAGGTTCAGGCAAAATCATTGTCAATGGCAAAGAAATGCCGAAATATTTTGCGCGTCCTGTTTTGCAACTTCTTATCAATCAGCCGCTTGAGCTTGTTGATCGCAAAACACAATACGACATCACAGCAACTGTTTCCGGTGGTGGTCTTTCAGGTCAAGCTGGTGCGGTTCGTCATGGCATTTCACTGGCGCTGACACGCTATGAGCCCGATCTTCGTACACCTTTGAAAAAAGGTGGCTTCCTAACACGCGATAGCCGTGTTGTTGAACGGAAGAAATACGGTCGCGCAAAAGCTCGTCGTTCATTCCAGTTCTCAAAACGCTAAAGCGTTATTGGGGGCCAGTTCTCAAAACGCTAAAGCGTTTTACACATACAATATTACGACAAAAAGCGCGGACATCCTCCGCGCTTTTTTATTTTGCAATCATCGCAAACTGAAAGCGTTATTTAACGGATGCATGATAATTTCTATACAACCAATGCATGTATGATGACTATCGGATCTCAAATTTATGACACTCGCTATTGTCACGACCTATTATAACGAAGTTGAAACAATCGATGAGGTCGTAACCGCAATCGCCAAGGCCCCCTCACCTTTTGCCTTGTATCTTATCGATGACTGTTCAAGCAAACCGCCTGAAAATGTTCTCACCCGCTATGGTGATGAAGAATGGTTTCACTATTTTCGCAATGATGAAAACAAAGGCACCGTTTTTGGCCTGAACCGTGGCATCAAGGCAGCCTTAGCTGATGGCGCTAAATTTATTGCCATCAATGATTCCGATGATATTTCATATGATAACCGCTTTCCAGAACAGCTCGAAGCGCTCAACAATGATCCCGATTTAATGATTATCGGTGGTGGTGCGGACTTTACAGATCAGGAAACAGATCAACTGCTCTGGAACACGCAGCATCCAAGCGACAATGCAAACATCCATCGGCGAAACAAAATAAACTCAGTCTTTGTCCATTCCACAGTCATCTATCGAGCAGAAGTATTTGAGAAAGTAGGGTTTTATCGCGAAGGCGTCTATGCGCTCGATTATGAGATGATAACGCGGGTGCTGGCCACAGGCTGTAAGGCGGCTAATCTGCCTGAGACTGTATTAAAATATAATGTTCGTGAAAATTCGATGTCCGTCTCCAAAAGACGCACTCAAATTGCCTCACGCTTAAAAGTACAACTAGCGCACATCAATATTTTCAACCCATGGAGCCTATGGGGTATTGTACGCAGCATGATGGCTTATTTGACGCCTGACAGAATGCTCAGCAATTTAAAAACGGCGCTGCATAAACGGAATAAATCATAATTATGAAGAGCACTGGCCTTTTTTCACAAGCCGGATGGAGCCTTACTGGTCAGATTGGCTATTATGGCTTGCAATGGCTGAATATGATTATTCTGGCGCGTCTCTCAGGCCCAGAAGCTGTTGGTCTCTATACGCTTGGACTGGCTATTGCCAACCCGATCATGGCAGTCGCCAGCCTGATGTTTCGGTTGGTCTATATTACAGAACAAGAAAACCGCTGGGGGTTTGATGACTATAACGCTGTGCGCTGGGTTGCGCTGCCGCTCGGTGTCTTGGTTATCAGCGCAACAGCGCTTGGTCTTGGCTATAGCGATCTCGCGCTCATTGTAATCCTGCTTGCTGCAAGCTGGAAGATGTCAGAAACCTTGAGTGATATCAATTACGCGATACCCCATAAAACTGGCAATATGAAAGCCATCGCGCTTTCGATGATTGGGCGCGCGGCCTTGTCGTCATTTGTGTTGGCACTTGTACTGAATGCCTATGGGCGACTCGATTTTGCTTTGGCCGCTTTCTCGCTCACTTGGTGGGTTTGCTATCTGTTTTATGACAAGCGCTTTGAAAAGGATGCCGCGGCCAAAGTAGGAAATGCAGATCGTGCAACGTTGGTGCGATTTGCACTACCGATGGCTTTGTCTGCGGCGGTCGTCTATCTCACTTTTTCTGTGCCGCGTATTGTACTCGATCAATATGAAGATACAGCCACTTTGGGTGTTTTCGCTGCGATCTCACACATACTCCTCATTGGAGCCCTTGTGGTCAACTCATTAGGGGCCGCTGTTACACCGCGATTGGCTCGTAATTTCGCAAGCCGCGATATGAAAAATTATTATCTTGAAATTGGCTTTGGTGTCGCTGTTGCAGCCTTTGTATCGCTTGGATTTATTGGCGTTGCCTATATCGCTGGTGATCTGCTTATTACTTTAATTTACGGCAAAGAAATTGGCGAGCAGAGCGATTTGATACTCATCATGAGTCTTGCCTCCCTCCCTGTCTATATTGGATCTCTCTTAGGGTTCGTTCCTCCGGCTCTTCAGCAGTATCGCTTCCATCTGATCGTCAATATAATAACGGTCGCAGGCACGGGATTGGCTGCTTTCTATTTTGTTCCCACACACGGTGCCCTTGGTGCGGTCTATGCCATCATGGTTCAAGGCATCTTGCAGCTGTTAAATGGCCTGATCTTGTTCAAGAAGCCCGAAAACACAGTGCCAAAACCTGAACACTAGATCAGCAAATATGACACTCCTTGCTTGCGCTGTGAAATGTGTCGGCGTATGAAAAGCTCTCTATTGATAAAGGATGAATGACATGGCTGATAAAAAGCTTCGCATTGGTGTTCTAGGCGCGTCTGGATATACAGGCTCTGATCTCGTGCGTCTTGCTGCCCGCCATCCTAACATTGAGATAACGGCGCTCACCGCTAATTCCCATGCTGGCAAGAAAATGTCTGCTGTCTTTCCGCATTTTTATATGCTGGACTTGCCCGACCTCGTGACATGGGAACAAGTGGATTGGAACGATGTCGATGCCGTTTTCTGTGGCCTGCCCCATGGCACCACCCAAGATGTGACCCGCGCGATTTATGAGGCCAATGACGACATTAAAATCATTGACATGTCCGCCGATTTTCGGTTGCGCAACACAGCCACTTATGCCGAATGGTATGGACTAGACCACCGCGCGGCGCACCTACAGGGCGAAGCGGTTTACGGCTTGAGCGAGCATTATCGCTCAGACCTTAAATCAGCGCGACTGATTGCTTGCCCGGGTTGTTATCCGACCGCCACATTAATGGCCCTTATTCCGCCCGTGAGCGCTGGCGCGATTGAGGCTGATGATTTGATCGTCGATGCTAAATCCGGCACCACCGGCGCTGGACGCAGTCCTAAACAAAATACTTTGCTATCAGAAGCCGGTGAAGGAATGACACCTTATGCGGTCGCAGGCCATCGCCACGCCCCTGAAATTGAACAGGAAGTATCAAAGGCTGCTGGTCATCATGTGACTGTCAATTTCACCCCTCACCTCATCCCAATGAGCCGTGGCGAATTGTGCACCATTTACGTAAAGCTCGCGAGTGGCAAAACCGCATCCGATGTGCGCGCCAGCCTCAAGGCTGCTTATGACAATGAGCCTTTCGTGCATGTGGCCAATGAGGGTGTGATGCCGCAAACGCAAATGGTGCGCGGCTCAAATCACTGCGTTATCAATGTATTTGAAGACCGCATAACAGGTCGAGTGATTATTATCTCGACGCTTGATAACCTCGTCAAAGGTTCAGCCGGTCAAGCCTTGCAGAATTTCAATCTTGCTTTTGGGTTACAAGAAACACTTGGGTTAGAGCAGCTTCCGCTGTTTCCTTGATGGGTGCTTTAAAATAGTTGGCAGAGTGATTGAGGCAACTCAAAATAAGAAAACTTCATGGACCCAAACTTTGAAAAGAGAACGGTATGAATAACCTCGACGCCTCAAAACCTGACTGCAATATATATAAAGATAAAAGCCGGATCGATGAGTTATACAGTTCATCCAATCAATACCTTGGAAATACCCTGAAATCATCAATATACCTAAATGGCGGCGCAATAGTTTTATTCGTAGGCTTATTAGGGTCATTTTTGGATTCCAATTCTGGAATACAAAATAATGTAACATTATTTTCTACAATATCATCGATAACTAGCATTATGCTTTTTATGTTAGGATCGATACTCGGCGCTATTTCATCCTTTCTATTTTACAAAACCCAAATCTCATATTTTTACTTTATTACCGGAGAGGACGACCCAATAATTGATTCTAAAAGCAATGAGATATATTACTCTCGAGCGATGATATCTTTATCGTTCTCGCTTACACTATTTGCGTTGGGCTGCATCAGTTCTACAGTCACTCTAGTTTCACTACTCAACCTTTAATTTACATACTGTAAATTGAATGTACGGATTATAATATAAGGACCCCCTATATGCTAAACACCCAACCCGGCCTGATGCATGATATCCGCGATCGTTTTGCGCATGTGGACACATGTCCCGTTGAAGGAAAGCGCGTTTTCTTTGAAAATGCAGGCGGGGCCCTAACCTTGAAATCGACCGTAGAGACATCTACAAAATATGCTGCAATCCCGGATAATCAGGGCCGCGCCAATGTTATGTCGCATGAGCTGATGCGGGTCATCCAAAAGTCCAAAGATGACGCCATGTTGTTTTTAAATGCCAATGAAGGTCAAATCTTCGTTGGTGAAAGTGGCACAGAGCTTCTCTTCCGTTTGATTATGAATGCCGTGCTTGAAACTCCTGAGGGCGGTAATGTGCTAGGCACCACGCTTGAGCACCCCGCCTCACGTAGTGCTTGCCAACGCTGGGCAAAGATCGCCAAAAAGAACTACATCTCCGTTCCTCACAACGACGAGACTGGGTCTGTCGAGGCGGCGGATTACGCAAAATATATAACACCTGAAACACGGGTCGCAACCATCATTCACACATCCCCTGTCACCGGCATGGGTGTTGATGTGGGTGCTGTGTCTCAAGCCATCAGAGCCGTCGCGCCAGAGTGTTTTATTATTGTAGACGGCATCCAGCATGCAGCCCACGGCGGACTTGATATATCGGGCTACAAGATCGATGGCTATGTGATTTCACCCTATAAGGTCTTTTCTCGCCATGGCTATGGCATTGCTTGGATATCTGATCGCCTGACAGCCCTTCCCCACGACAGCCTGATTGGTGCACCTGAGGGTAATTGGGAGCTTGGCACGCGTGATACTGGCTCTTATGCGACCTTCAGTGATGTTGTGAGTTATTTTGAGTGGTTAGGTGAAAAATTCACCTCCTCCAATGACCGCCGCGAAAAACTTGAAGCAGCTGCGAAAGCCATCCACGCCCATGAAAAATCGCTGACAGACGCCATGTTACACGGCACTAGCAATCTTAAAGGTGTTGCCGAGATGGAGGGCGTACAGATAATTGGCGGCGTTGAAAATAACCGCCGCGAGGGGCTTGTTGCCCTCAGCGTCGACGGCATTGATACGGCTGACGTTGTGGCCAAACTTGGTGAGCGAGGCGTGCGTGTTCATATTCGCAAAGCCGACCACTACTCTGGCAATGTACTTAACCCGCTTGGCCTGCCCTCATGTGTGCGCGTGTCGATGTGTCACTATAACACCGAGGAAGAAGTCGCTCAGTTTTTGGAAGCCATGCGCGATATCGTAGCAGCACGTTAAAGCGCTGTTTTTATCGCCCAAGAAAACCAGAGCGGCCTTTAAGCGTACGCAGATACCAAACGGAGGCGGCCAGCACAACAAGCACACCAAACTGGTGATAGAGCCCGAGATCAAGCGGCACTGCCCACAGCAGCGTCAAAATGCCGACAATCGCTTGCCCTGTCACCACAATGAAGATGAGCCATGCCTGTATTTTCACAACGCCACTGACCGACTTCAATGATACCCAAAAAGCATGAATAAGCGCCAATGCCCAAAGACCATAAGCGATCATGCGATGATCGAATTGCACCGTCTTGGCGTTTTCAAATATGTTAAGCCAGATTGGTGACATTGCGCCAAGCCCTGTTGGCACAAACGCTCCGTCCATCTGTGGCCATGTGTTATAGGCAAGCCCCGCATCCAAACCGGCCACCAAGCCACCGGCAAAAATTTGCACGAAGATGAGCACTAAAAGCACCCACGCCGACCAGCGCATGGCGGGCGTTGACGCGATGGCGAATTTATCGCGAAGACCAAGCGCCACCCATAAAACAGCCGCAAAGAGAAAGCAGGCAAGCGTCAAATGAACTGCCAGACGATATTGGCTGACATCGACACGATCCACAAGGCCGCTTGCCACCATCCACCAACCAACAACACCTTGTAGGCCGCCGAGAATAAACAAGCCAACGACACGCGGCTTCAAGCCTGATGGTAGCCATCCTAAAGCCCAAAAAATAACCGCAGGGATAAAGAACACAAAACCAATGACGCGCCCTAAAAACCGATGCGCCCATTCCCACCAAAAAATGAATTGAAATTCCGCAAGGCTCATTCCTTTATTCACCAGTTGATATTCCGGTATCAGGCGATATTTATCAAAGGCAATCTGCCAATCCTCAGCTGTGAGCGGCGGTATAACACCCAAAATCGGTTTCCATTCAGTAATTGAAAGACCAGAATCGGTTAGTCGCGTTGCACCACCAACCACAACCATCGCCGTGATAAGGCCGAGAATGGTGTAAAGCCAGAGCCTAACCGCAGCCAATTGGCTATTGTTGTAGCCATGCGCGCCTTGCATTGTTTTGTCTAAATCTACTGTAGTTGTCATCGATCACTCACATTATAAGAGACTGGATAAGAGCCTTGATAATAGTCTGGACATAGCGCCGATATAAATGACGCACAATAGGCCCTGTACAACTAATCTAAGGCGCGCTAGATCATAATCCATGAAACGGACACGCAAAATCATCGCAACTATATTTCTTGTCGCTTTTATTGTGATTTATTCACTCGGCGCAATGGTCTTTGCAGTTGTGCTTTTACCTGAATCGGGATGGTTTTTCCAATTGGCCTATTATGTCATTGCCGGATTGATATGGGTGATCCCTGCAGGCTTTATCATATGGCTTGGCTGGCGTGGAGAAAAGGCGATTACGCCCGACCGCTCATAATTTTATAATGTTTTTATACGATTAAAACCGTTCGCCACATAAAATGGCAAACCGCTGAGCAAGGCGCGCATCGCGGCCATGTTTTGATAGTATCCATTAATGGAAACACGAGGCAAAGCCCAAGCGTGGTCTATATGCTGCGCTGAAAGAAGCCCTTTTCGAGTCGTAAAGGCAGCCTTAAAACCCACCTCTTGAGCAAGGGCAACTTCACGCTCATCAGCTGCGCCTTTAAAACCATAGGGATAAGCAAAAAACTCTGGTTCTGTACCCAACATTTTTTTAATTCTATTGCGCCCATCAATCATCTCACGTTTTGCATTTTCTCGCGACAAACTAGGCAAGAAGGGATGACTATGCGTATGAGTACCAATTGTTACCAATGGATCTTTATTCAGTTCTTTCAGCATGTCCCACGTTGACATTTCACGATCGACCAAAGCCATAGCATCATGCCCCACATCATAGCATAACATCTGCATGGTTTCGCGCAGCTGTTCATCCGCTGTACCACTCAAAAGCTTAACGGTTTTTTCAAATGCTTGACGCTTCTCACTCTTTCCAATGCATTGAAAAACATGGCGTTTTCCTGCGATAGAAAGCTCAATGACATTGTTTTGCTGAATAATCTGCTCAAGACTTAACCACCAAATTGGAACTTTGCGATCAACAAACCCACTGCAGACAAAAAGAGTGAAAGGTACACGGAACGACTGAAGTATTGGATAGGCCGTTTCAACATTATCTCGATATCCATCATCGAAAGTAAAAGTCACGAAAGGTTGAGTTGAGCGCCCTGATGACATCCGCCAGACCGCCTCTTCAAGCGACACAATATCTATACATTCTTGACGGAATTCATCCAAAAGCTGGGTTAAAAACTCCGGCCGGATAGACAGATGGTCATTACCGCCAAAATAGCTTGGTGCGCGATAGCCCACGTGATGAAACATCAAAACCGCACCCATGCCACCTAGCAAAGGCTGCATCGCACGTGCGATTCCACTCTTACCAATGGCTTTAAGGCCGAAACCTAGTACTGATTTTGTTATTTCTGTCACGACGGCAGCTTCAATACCCAAAATATTAATAACAATCGTCCATATTATATTAAAGGGGTGACTAAACTCTTTACTTTGCATGCATAAAATCACGGCGCACCCAGCAGAGACGATACGATGAATCTCAAATCAGATGCTTTATCCATAAATAATATAGCCACCTTCAAGTGCGGCGATATTGAAGTGATATTGAGCGATAATATAAATGCGATTAAGCCCGTTTGGTATGATCTGCAACAACAATGCTCGCATACCATTTATCAACATTATTTATGGCAAAAAGCTTGGCTCGAAACGCTCGGCGTCGCCCAAAAAGCTAAGCCGCTTTTCATAACGGGAAGCCTTGATAATACACCCGTTTTTCTGATTCCCTTGATCGTCACCAAAACCATGGGCTTGAGTGTCGCCACATGGATGGGTGGTAAACATGCAAACTATCGCTTTGGGTTTTTTGCCCCACAACAAATTGAAGTCATTCGGCAGATAATGCCAAATCTTTTGAATGATATTTCAAATAACGCACCCTACCCGCTTGATGTGTTTGAACTTACGCAACAGCCACTAAAATGGGATGATTTTGATAATCCAATGGCAATCTTGCCATCAAGTCAAAGCTCTATATCAGGTGGGTCAGTGACATTAGAGCCTGATTTTAACAATGTACTTGCACGAGGCAACGCAAAACGAAAACACAAGATATTGCGCTCACAAGAAAGAGCGCTTGCTAAACTTGGTGGTTATGAATACTTGCGTACGCAAAATGAAAATGAGCATAACACTTTGTACGATGTTTTTCTCTCGCAGAAGAAACAGTGGTTTGCTGAACGTGGGATAAAAAATGAATTTGTCGATGCGACAACAGCAGCTTTTTTCAATCAGCTCGCCAAGTACAATGAAATGATGGAAAAGGGAGAATCTCTAATAGAATTTGATTACATTTTTGCTGACGGTCAGCATTTATCCTTGCTTGCTGGCGGCACGCTTGAAGGTCAGCATTTCGGTTATTTCACCTCTATGTCAAATGATCAAAAATATAAAACGATCTCACCTGGCTCCCTCGTTTTTTACAAATGCATTGAATCCTCGTGTCATGAAAATATGCGCCGGTTTGATTTTGGCGTAGGCGCTGAGCGTTATAAAGATTCATGGGCTGGAGAAAGCCACACATTATTTGATGTTATCATCCCGATCAGCTTCAAGGGCCAATTTTACATGGCGAGCCATAAGTTAAAGTCAAACATGAAGCGCATGATAAAAAAGAATGAAACGCTCTGGACCTTGGTCAAATCAGCAAGGCGCCTTCTCGCTAGGGGCAGGGTCACTTAATCATCACGCATCCATGACTTGAATTGATCACCTAAAGATCTGCTTTTGATTAAGCTATCAGTATCAGGAGGAGAATCATTATGGGTTATGACACTGAAAACAGGCATTCGATCTTAGTTCAAATTAGCATGACACTCACCATATCTTTCTTATTATGGGCTAGCATTGTCACAGTAGCGATCCTTTAATTCGATACTGGATTGCACCAATTTATTGAACCAACCGCATGGTTTGTGCTAGGCGAGAGATAACGTAACTTGCACGGACTGGCCTTGTGTCCTCAAAACTTCACTTTATTGCAGCAAATCAAGCTGATGCTCAGCAAGCATATAATGAATGCGTAGCCTGCTATGGTCAGCAGGAACTGGATGATGCAGACGTCATCATCGTGCTTGGTGGCGATGGCATGATGCTTCAAACAGTCAATGATCTTCTCAATACTGGAAAACCAATTTATGGCATGAACAAGGGAACCATCGGGTTTCTTATGAATCAATATGCCATTGATGACCTACCAGATCGCATAGAAAAAGCGGTTTCCACTCGAATTTATCCTTTGTCGATGACAGCGATTGATGTTGATGGCAATATTTCCCATGCATTGGCTTTGAACGAGGTCTCCTTGCTGCGCCAATCTTATCAGGCAGCAAAACTGCGTATTTCCATTGATAATAAGGTCCGTTTGCAAGAATTGATCTGCGATGGTGTTTTGGTTGCAACACCACAAGGTAGCACAGCATATAATTTTTCTGCACAAGGCCCGATCATCCCGATTCGAGCGCCACTTCTGGCTCTCACGCCCCTAAGCCCGTTTCGCCCAAGACGCTGGAACGGTGCTCTTTTGCCAAACCAGTCGCATGTCAAAATTGAAGTGCTTGAATCAGAAAAACGCCCTGTGAATGCGGTCGCTGATCACACAGAAATAAAGTCGGTCGCTGAAGTGAGTGTCCATGAAGACCAAACCCGTCATGGTATTATCATGTTTGATTCAAGCCATTCATGGGAAGATCGAATTTTGGAAGAGCAGTTTCGCCACGAAAACTAAACTCTAGAGCTAAATCGTCGCTTCTGCTTCACGGCGAATTTTCACGGTGAGGCTTGCTTCATCAATGTTGACGTCCTCAAAAGTAACCACATCGCCTAAAGCAACATCCCGCTTTAAGGTCATGTTATGAGCAAGTCCTATCGGCAATGCCCCCATCGCCTTACTTTTGATTGCAGGACATGCCCGCCCCCAAACCGTATAGCCACCTTCGCCATCCAAGGTTTCACCCGCTTTCAAAATGCGCTTGGCCACAGCCACCGCATCTCCATTGAACGCACGTGTCGTGCCCGTCGCTTCATGGCGCAAGACGGCGTTCAAGGCTGATATGCCAAGTTCCAGTCCAATCAGGTGATAAGGACGATATAAAGAGGCATAGCGGCCCGTATCATCCGTGTTCATGCCATATTGCTTGAAACAGGCGGCGGCATAATCATTGGGAGCTTCAAAAACCACATACACACCCCATCGAAGATCACGATAAACCGGACTGCCGTCGCGTTCCAGCGATGACACAACCTCAGCCATACCCTCTTTCTCCAACACACCGCCAACCGATTTTGGTCGCAGCACATTGTGAAGATCATCCACGCCGCAGGGGGGGAACAAGAGACCATTTTCAGGCACACGGAGATCGCAGGCATTAGCAATGGCGCACATTTCAATGCTTGATTTCGTACCGTCAAGAAATGAATTGAACATCTGTGGATTCATACCCGCCGCATCAGCTTCCTGTGATGTGAGACCATAATGTGTCCAAACATCATCTGGCGTCACAGCGTGATATGCGGGCAGGTATTTTGTGCCCTTGCCTGCCGCCACAACCTTAAAGCCGGAAGCCCGCGCCCAATCAACTATCTCGGATGTGAGGGCTGGTTGATCACCATAGGCCATGGAATAGACAACACCGGCAGAAGCTGCGCGTTTTGCCAAAGCAGCACCAGCCAACACATCGGCCTCAACATTCACCATGATTATATGTTTACCGTTCTCAAAAGCAGCCAATGCATGGGCAATGCCTGCTGCAGGACTGCCCGTTATTTCTAACACTACATCCACGTCATCTCTGGCACAAAGGGCTGCACCATCTTCAATGAAATCTGTTGCTGCAATACGGGCATCATCCCAGCCAACATTTTTGCACGCAGCTATCGCACGATCCGGCGACAAGTCAGCAATGGCTGTAACCGCGAGACCTGGTGTTGTCGGCACCTGATTGAGAAACATAGAACCGAATTTACCAGCGCCAATCACCCCTGCGCGGACTTGTTTATTATCTGCGCTTAGTGCTGCTAGCTTTGCCATCAAGTTCATGAGCGACGTCCTCCCAAACGCTATTCGTCAGTTTTTGAAGGTGTGGCTCAATATTGATATTGTCAAGGAAGCTTATACGTCGAGATCTTCGACCGATTCATCACCGCCATAAACACGCTGGGCGAGAGCCGCTTCCATGTATTTATCAAGATCACCATCAAGCACAGCTTGCGGATTGCCGCTTTCTACGCCGGTGCGCAAATCTTTGACCATCTGATAAGGCTGCAGCACATAGGAGCGGATTTGATGGCCCCAACCGATTTCAGTCTTGGTTGCCGCCGAAGCATTGGCCTCCTCTTCGCGGCGCTTAAGTTCTTCTTCATAAAGCCGCGCGCGCAACATCGACCATGCTGTGGCTTTGTTTTGGTGCTGTGAACGACCATTTTGACACTGAGCCACGATACCTGTTTCTATATGCGTAATGCGAACGGCGGAATCGGTGGTGTTGACGTGCTGGCCACCGGCCCCCGATGCGCGGTATGTATCAATGCGCACATCACTTTCACTGACTTCAATTTCGATGGAATCGTCAATCACCGGATACACCCAAACGCTGGCAAAACTGGTATGTCGGCGACTTTGGCTGTCAAAGGGGGAAATGCGCACAAGGCGATGGACGCCAGACTCGGTCTTTGCCCAACCATAAGCGTTGTGGCCCTTTATGAGAAGCGTGGCTGATTTCAGACCAGCTTCCTCGCCGTCCTGCATCTCCAGCACTTCAACTTTGTATTTATTGCGCTCGCCCCATCGTGTGTACATCCGCGTCAGCATCGAGGTCCAGTCCTGGCTCTCTGTGCCGCCTGCACCTGAATGGATTTCGATATAGGTATCATTGGCATCAGCCTCGCCGGAGAGCAACGTCTCCACTTGCCTGCGCGCAATCATATCTTTCATATTTGAGAGAGATTTTTCAGCTTCCGCCACAACCTCTTCATCTTCTTCCATCTCACCGAGTTCGATCAGATCACATGCATCAGCCAGATCGGTTTCAATTTTCAAAACAGCATTCATCTGCTCATCAAGCTGCTGTCGCTCACGCATTATCTTTTGCGCTTCGCCAGCATCATTCCACAAATCAGGGTCTTCAACTTTACTGTTTAATTCAGCGAGCCGTTTTTCCGCACGATCCCAGTCAAAGATGCCTCCTCAGCAGGACGATGGCCTGCTTGATTTCATCAACCATTGAGAGAATTTCTGCACGCATATTTTAATTCCAAAATGCCATGTGACAAATGTCACGGGTCGCGAGGTGACAATAGTCACCCGCGCCAAACCGTCAAGCATATTGATGAGATATAATCTTAGTAAAGGCCGCCAGTACCTGAAATGATGGCACGATCTGTCTCACGGCTGGTCGTAATTGGCGCACCACCCAGAGCAGGAGAATAACCAATAATATCCGTTTGACGTGGTGGCGCTGTACCAGGTTTGAAGGCTTCCAAAATAGTAAGATCACCACCTGCGGCAGCTCTTAATCCGGTTTTTTGATTAATCGGAATAAGCGTAATACCTTCAGGCACACGAAACTCAACTGCTGGCTTACCTTTCAAGGCTTCCTTCATGAAGGCCGTAAAAATAGGCGCGGCCAATTGACCACCCGTATTGCCTTTACCCATAGGGCGCGGCGTATCGTAGCCAATATAGACCCCAACAACTAGATCAGGTGCATAGCCTACGAACCAAGCGTCTTTTTCTTCGTTGGTCGTGCCAGTTTTGCCAGCAATTGGCTTGCCAACTTCTTTCACACCTTTGCCAGTGCCGCGTTTTACCACACCCTCCATCATGGAAGTAATTTGATAAGCGGTCATAGGATCCAAAACCTGCTCACGTTCATCAATCAATTCTGGTTCGTCCTGTTGGTTCCAGCTTTCGGCCTGACAACCATCACATACACGCTGGTCATGCTTGAAAACGGTCTTGCCATAACGATCTTGAATACGATCAATCAATGTTGGCTCAATCTTACGCCCGCCATTAGCAAGCACTGAGTAAGCAGCAACCATCCGCAGCGCCGTTGTCTCTCCCGCCCCAAGCGACATCGCAAGGACTGGCGATAAGTTGTCATAAATACCAAAGCGCCGTGAATATTCAGCAACCAAGGGCATACCCATATCTTGTGCAAGGCGCACGGTCATTGCATTACGTGAGCGCTCAATACCAAGGCGTAATGTTGACGGCCCATAAAATTTGTCACCGTAGTTTTTCGGGCGCCAGATACCTAAACTTCCACCTTGATCAATCTCGATTGCTCCATCAAGAACCACTGAAGACGGTGTGTAACCATTATCTAGTGCTGCGGCATAAACGAAGGGTTTGAAAGATGATCCAGGCTGTCTTTTACCCTGTGAGGCACGGTTGAACTGGCTTTCAGAAAAACTAAACCCGCCCACCATAGCCAATACGCGACCAGTGTAAGGGTCCATGGATACGATGGCTCCCTCAATCTCAGGTACTTGGCGTAAGGCATAATCACCAGATTTATTCTGTCGGTTAAGTGCCTCAACAAAAATCACATCACCAGGTGTCAGAATATCGCTAGGGCGCTCAATCGCTTTCCCGCGATTCTCTCCTTTTGCCCAGCGCGCCCATTTCATTGTTTCAAGTGGAACCGTGGCTTCTATACGCTCTTGTGAAAGCGCGCCCGACACGAGGACATCTGGCTGCAGACCGATTTTCGCATTTGTATCATTGACATCTAAGACAACAGCTAAGTTCCATTCTGGCACGTCACGCAAGCGCGTAACCTTGCTCAGCTCCTTACCCCATTCGTCTTTTTGTTCCAGCTTGGCATACGCACCACGCCATCCGCGTTTGCGATCAAATTCTAAAAGGCCATCTTGAAGTGCCTTTCTAGCTTTCGTCTGCAAACTTGGATCAAGCGTTGTACGGACAGATAACCCACCCTCATACAAACCTTTTCGGCCATAAAGCTTAAGGAGCTCACGGCGAACATCTTCTGCAAAATATTCTGATGCAAAAAGCTTCGACCCCCTGGTGCGTGGGTAAACAAGCAAATCTTCGGCTTTGGCAGCTTCGCCATCCTCAATGCCAATATAGCCATTCACGATCATGCGATCTATGACCCAATTACGACGCGCCAACGCACGCTTTTTATTTTTGAAGGGATTATAATTATTCGGTGCTTTTGGCAAAGCAGCAAGATAGGCCGCCTCTGCTAAGGATAACTCACTGACAGATTTATCAAAATAAACCAGCGACGCCGCCCCTACCCCATAGGCTCCGAGCCCGAGATAAATTTCATTAAGATACAGTTCAAGAATTTTTTCTTTGGAATAGGCTCCCTCTATACGAAGAGAAAGAAGCATTTCTTTTACTTTGCGCTCAAGCTTTTGCTCACTGGTCAAAAGAAAGTTCTTTGCCACCTGCTGTGTAATCGTTGACGCGCCAACAAGAGCACGTCGCCGACCACTGACGCGGTTTTCAATATTAACCCACACAGCACGCACAATACCCGAAGGATCTATCCCGCCGTGGTTGTAGAAGTTTTTATCCTCTGAGGATAAAAAAGCGGCTTTCAGTAAATCTGGCATAGCTTGGCTAGGTAGAAAGAGGCGTCTTTGCTTGGCATATTCTGCCATTAAAGCGCCATCAGAAGCATGAATACGCGTCATAACAGGCGGCTCATATTGGCTTAGAACCTCATAGTCGGGAAGACCTTCAGCTTGCTCGTTGATATACCACGTAATTACAGCGGCAACTGCGATGAAACCAACAGCTCCAATACCGAACAAATAACCTAAAAACCGCAGAATCATCTTAATTTCCTGAAAAGTTGTAACCCGCACGCTACAACTGTATGTTTATCTTATTATTAACCAACCAAACAATTGATATCTAGAAGCATTCAGCAATTGAATAACACAAAATGCATTTTATACACTTTTTCTACCACAATATGGCGCGATAAAGGCATAAATCGTCGAGAAGTGTGTCTTATTAAAAAAGCTATGCCTTTCGAGAGAGTTTCCAATAGAATCTTACTGATTAAGCCCGATAATCGGCTTTTCAAAATAATCAGCTATTGTTTTAGCCATCTTAACCGCACTTTCTTCTTTCCATTCATCAGAAGAAAGCAGTTCGGCATCTTGTGAGTTCGATAAAAAGCCAAGTTCTATCAATACAGAGGGTATGTCAGGCACTCGTAAAACAGTGAATGATGCTCTTTGTAGAGGTTTTTTGAAAAACCGGATTTGGGCCTGCATGCTATTGAAAAAATGGCGGGCAAATAAAATAGACAAATTACTAGTTTCACGTCGAGTCAGATCAAATAATATATCCACCACCTCATCAGGCCCGTTGATGATCTCATGACCTGCGATGGCATCTGACTTATTTTGTTGTTCTGCAATCGACGCTGCCATTGCATCAGATGCTTGTTCCGAAATCGTGTAAATGGCTGTTCCCCTCACGCGTCGGTCATTAGGAAATGAATCTGCATGAATAGACACAAACAAGTCCGTTTCGTGCTCACGTGCAATGCGTACTCTCTCGCCCAATCTGAGAAAAACATCATCTTCACGAGTCATTATGACTTCAAACTCGCCTGTTTCTCTGAGATTTTGAGCCAGTTTTTTTGAGAATGAAAGAACAATGTCTTTTTCTAAAACCCCTTTTAGAGTTCGAGAACCGCCATCTTTACCTCCATGCCCAGGGTCAATAACAATACGCTTCTTTCTCAAAGGCTGTGTTTGATCTTCTTTTGCTGCACGTTCAGTTTTGTTACCTTTTGCATCTTGCTTCAAAGCTTGTTGGGTTTGCTCCGCTTCTTTTTGGGTCAACCGCCGCTCTTCGTCCTGTTGCGCAATAACTAGGCGAAATGCTTCGTCTGTAGACTTCACAAGATCAATGACCAAACGTTTGCCTTGGCCGTTTGATTCGGACACGAAAAACTGATTTTCTATGGCAAAAGGGACGCCTGCTTCTACCACAAGACGAGAAAGATTGTTATCGATGGTTCCAAAGCTTACTTTTTTTAAAAAGCCTGGTGATCCATTATTACGATTGTTTTTTAGATCTAATTCGGTATCGGCAAGATCAATGACAAAACGGTAAGGCGCGCTCAGCACAAAGCTTTTCACATCAACTGCGCGGCTGACATCAAGAACCAATCTAACCGTCTCTTCAGTGCCCACAACATGTAAGGCACTCAATCGAGCCTTTGGGATGGATAGCTCATTAACTAGCGGCGGATTAGCTTGTTTTTCAACAATTGTTTGCGCACCAACCTTTGTTGCCAAACCAGCCGAAACCATTAAAATCGCGAGCAAAAACACACGTGCAAACACGGTCCTTAAAGCGTTTTGAATGATGCGTCTGAAAATTGCCATTGACCTTCTGTGTTCGAGAATCACAAGTATGCAGCCTCTACATAACAGCTGAAAATACCTTCAACAAAACTCAAACAAACCGATTTGATTTGAATGAACTGTATAATAGTATTGCTTTCTCTTGAAAAATATTAAATTCGGACGTAAGAATATACATGTAATGAGTAAAAGGCGTTTTTTGAGCGTTGCTGCTTACCATTAAAGGCGAGCAAAATTTTTTTGCGGATAACTGGCGAATAAGCCACTTACCGTCTGCCAAGACCAGACATGAGATGATGTTTTCTTGAGGCATAAATTTTGCGAAGACCGTTTGAGGGAAATGCACCGACAAACGAACAAATTGCAAAATTCATAATTGCTAATGCGATTGAATGAATATCAATTTGAGGACGTCAGGAACAAATCACATAGGTGAACATTCACCACAAGTTTAAACAATTAGGGCATTCGCCCTTACCTAGGTTCTATTTTGTCAAACGACCTGTTCGTATCTTTTGTATCTACTGTTGCAACTAAGTTTGCAGCTGACTTCCCATGGCTTGGCGCTTTTTGTATTGCATTGTCCGAGCCCATTTTGGGAACAAAAATTCGCACAAATAGTTTGGCCTTTCAACAAACCGACCATCACACCAAAACTCCTTCTGATAATGAACGCCTTGAAAAAAGATGTTTGTTAAAAAGACGCCTTTTGCATGATGGTCGCGGAGACCAAAATTCATGGACAATAAAATGCTTTTCGATGCTACGCATCCCGAGGAAACACGGGTTGTTGTGGTGCGCGGCAACCGCGTAGAAGAATTTGATTTTGAGGCAGAAAACAGGAAACAACTAAAAGGTAATATATATCTAGCTAAAGTAACGCGGGTCGAGCCCTCATTACAGGCTGCCTTTGTTGATTATGGTGGTAATCGCCATGGTTTTCTTGCCTTTTCGGAAATTCATCCTGATTATTATCAAATACCGGTAGCAGACCGTCAGGCGCTTCTTGATGAAGAAGCAGCCGCTCATAAGGCGTCTGCAATCGAAGAAGATGAACAGTCTGAAAAACCGAAACGGCGCCCTCGCCGCAGGAAACCTGCAGCAAAAGCTGCTAATACAGATGATACAATTCAATCTGAGATAGTAGATGAGCCTTCAAATAATGAAGCTACTGAGACTTTAGAACCTGCGGAGGCAGCTGAAGTTTCAGAGCCAGTAGCTGCAGACACACCACCTCCTACAGATGATGACACTGAGGCAGCACAAAGCGATGCGGATAGCGAAACTACCGCCGATACAAGTGCCGATGCAAATAATGAGACTGAAGCCAAAGCTGATAATCCCAAGGCGGATGATAAAAATGATTCTGATGATGACTCTGAGGAAACAAATCAAGAGGACAGCGTCGAATCTGTTGGATCAGAAGATGCACTAGAAGAAGTACCAGAACGTCAATCTCGCCCGCGTGCCAAGCATTATAAAATTCAGGAAGTTATCAAACGTCGCCAGATAATATTAGTGCAGGTTGTCAAAGAAGAGCGCGGCAACAAAGGCGCAGCGCTCACTACATATCTATCCCTCGCCGGTCGTTATTCAGTGCTAATGCCAAATACAGATCGTGGTGGCGGAATTTCTCGCAAAATCACCAATCAATCTGATCGGAAAAATTTGCGCGCTATCGCTAATGGCCTTGATGTTCCAGAAGGCATGGGCGTTATCCTTCGCACGGCTGGTGCATCACGAACAAAAACTGAAATCAATCGCGATTTTGAATATCTGATGCGACTTTGGGGGAATGTGAGAGATTTAACCTTACAGTCGTCCGCACCCGCTCTTGTTTATGAGGAAGGCAGTCTGCTTAAACGCTCGATCCGCGATCTCTACAATAAGGATATAAACCAAGTCCTTGTCTCTGGTGAAAACGGCTATCGCGAAGCAAAAGACTTCATGCGCATGCTGATGCCAAGTCACGCCAAGAATGTTCAACCCTATAAAGACCGCTTACCGATCTTTGCTAAATATGGTGTCGAAGCTCAACTGGATGCCATGTTCTCGCCAAAAGTGACCTTGAAATCCGGCGGCTATCTGGTGATTGATCAAACAGAAGCATTGGTCTCTATCGATGTGAACTCGGGCCGTTCAACGCGTGAGAGCTCCATTGAAGACACAGCTTTAAGCACCAATATGGAAACCGCTGCGGAAGTTGCGCGACAGTTACGCTTGCGGGATTTAGCGGGCCTTATCGTGATTGACTTCATTGATATGGATGACAAACGTAATATCCGTGCTGTTGAGCGGCGCTTAAAAGAATGCTTGCGCGATGACCGTGCACGCATTCAAGTTGGTCATATTTCACATTTCGGCCTTTTGGAAATGTCGCGACAACGCATTCGTGCCAGCGTTTTGGAAAGCACCATGGAGCCTTGCGCCCATTGTGAAGGAACTGGTTCAATTCGCGCTCCAGCGTCCATTGCACTGTATGTCTTGCGTGCCATTGAGGAATATCTCAATAAGGGCTCCAAATATGATGTCATCGTGCGGGCAAAATCTGCTGTTGCGCTTTATGTTTTAAATCACAAGCGCGCCCATCTGACCGATCTTGAAGAACGCTTCGGGCTTTCCATTCGCATTGATGCCGATGAAACAATCACTGGTGAATATTGCCAAATTGTAAGAGGGGAAAAAGCAGAAGCAGCGAAAATGCCAACCATGGTAACACCTGAAACCATCGACATCGACGTCGAACTTGCCCGTGATGCGGAGCTTGATGCGGCAGCTGAAGCGGCTGAACAAGAACAAATAGCCAGCGATACGGGAGATGATGATGAAAAACCAAATCCCAAAAAACGCAGAAGACGGCGCCGGCGCGGAGGTAGAGGCGAAGGCGAGGCAGAAGCTACAGCATCTGAAAACGCTGATGAGGAAGGTGCTGATGCAACTATAAATGCAGAAACATCTGAAGATGGAGAAGCTGCACCGAAAAAGAAACGCAGACGTCGTGGACGTAGAGGCGGGCGTAAAGAACAAGAACGCAATGCCCAAGCAACGCCAGGCGAAGAAGCTGGAGAGCCAGTTGAATCTTCTCCTGATGAAACAGCTCCAAAAGCAAAAGATGTAACATCAGAAGCCGTGATAGAGGCAGAAACTCCAACACAGACGGTAGAAACTGTTTCTTCTGAAGAAGAACCAAAGGCAGAGGCGCCGAAAAAGAAACCAGCCAGAAGAGCCCCTCGCAAGACGGCAACCAAAAAAGCTGATGCAGAAGGTAAGGTCGAGGAAACGCCGATCGAAAAAGCGGAAGCCGCCACCCCAACGCCTGTTGAAGCACCAAACGAAAATGCTGATGACAAACCAGAAGAGGAAAAAGAGAAATCGAGTAAAGGCGGCTGGTGGCAGCGCCGTTCATTCTTCTGATTTTTATTCCTTAGGGAATCATCCAATATTAAGCATTAAAGGCACCAAACTCCCTATGAGATTTTGGTGCCTTTAATGTGATTCTTATCAAGCCATGATCTTAAAGTGTTGCGAAAGACTCGCGGTTCATATGGGCTAGATGACCTTCTTTAACCCATACCATAGCGCCCTCACCGCCAACATTCGCGGCTAGTGAGGACCCAACTGGCAAACGCAGCCATGAGTGCTCACGAAAGCTCTCGCCACCTTCATCAAATCCACCCTCAATGACGAAGACTTCCAAGCCACCTTCAGGGACATAAGAGATGGATTTATTCGCGTCCCATAGCTCGAGACGGACATCTTCAAAACCATCATTGAAAAGCGGCGTAATGCGCACATTATCCCTGCCAACAAACTGATTTGAAGACATCTTGTTCATATCAATGCGAACGTGCGTGCGATCAGATTGTTCCATCTGCCACAGCTTTACGAAAATCGTGCATCCCGGCTTTGATCCCGGCGTGTGACTGGATTGGGGTGGATTGCGGACATAGCTACCTTTTGGAAAGTCTCCATGCTCGTCTTGAAACACACCATCAAGCACAATAAACTCTTCCCCGCCCGTGTGAACATGAGAAGAAAAATGACTTTCAGGCGCATAGCGAACAATGCTGCTTGCGCGGGCCACTTCATCGCCAATACGGTCCAGCATACGACGGTCAACACCTTTCATCGGTGACGCTTGCCATTCTAGCTCTGCCGCGTGAACAACCGCTCTTTTAGAAAAATCCGCATTAAGTTCCATCTTTTCCATACTGTTCGACATCTTTTCTGCTGTTGAAGTATTTATATTTCTTAGCCCTTGCCTTTCCAAGGCACCAGATGATTTTCGGCAATCCGCATCAAAACATCAATGCTATAGCCAATGACGCCAATGATAACGATACCGATAATAACAATATCAGTCTGTTGGAACTTTGAGGCAGCTATGATCATTTTGCCGACCCCTTTTTCAGCAGCAACAAGCTCTGCCGCAACCACTGTTCCCCAACAAACACCCATCGCCACACGCGCGCCTGTGAAAATTTCAGGCAAAGAGTTTGGCAGAATAACTTTAGATAAAATCTGACGTTTCGTGGCTCCAAGACTGTAAGCAGCATGAACTTTTGAAATATTGACACCAGACACACCTGCCCTCGCCGCGATCGCCATGATCCATAAAGCTGCTAAAAATAGAAGACTTATTTTTCCCTGTTCACCAATGCCAAACCAGATGATAACCAACGGTATAAGAGCGAGAGGTGGCACGGGGCGCATGAATTCTACGATTGGATCGAACCAACCGCGCAGCCAATCATTCAAGCCCATTGCAAAGCCAAGAGGGATGCCAAACAGACAGCCCAGAAGGAAACCAACAACAACGCGAATTAAAGACCAAAAAACATTTTCCCATAGACCAACATCTTGATAGCCTTCCGCATTTAACTGAAGAAAACGAGACCATACCTGCTCAGGTGGAGGCAGATAAAGCGCCTCCATTGTCAAACCGACAGAGGGCGTGACCGAGAGGCTGCCTTTTTTGGTCATGAATATTTCACCATCGCTAAAAGAGACTCGCTCAAACGGTTTAATCGGTTGACCATTAATAGCTGTGACGCGATATCCCTCTTCCTTGCCACCTACATCATTCTTTTGGGCGATCACAATCTTTGAACGACGCGCAGAGACCAGCAACACATCATTCTTGGCAAAGCCTATTGCTTCTTGCGCTGGTAGCTCAGGTGGTTTTGTGCCTGTAGATCCAAGGGGAAAGACGCGCACCACGACAGTCGCATCTGCGGTCTCGCCGGCAGCATTGGTTGCCGTATATTCAAAGGTCGTATCACCGACAAAAGGTGCAGGAAGACCAAAAGGTAATAACTGGGACCCTGTTGCGACACCCCATAGAAGAAAGATTGTTACAACCGCAACAACAGACGCCAAGCGGTTTGCTGTCACCGCGCTTTCATCACCAAACGTAACTGTTTTAAGAGCTGTATAGCCTTTGGCCTCGCGACCACGAGTATATATTCTATGCAAAAAACCACTCACGCCACTGATAGTGAGATAAATCCCAAAGATCACAGCGATACCAGCCACCATCCATAGGGTGGTTATGATAAGATCGACAATCTCTTCAATCATTATGCCGTCTCCGTCCGGCCCATAATTTCTTCTTCCATGTCCCAAATCATAGACAGGATTTCCTCACGGGTTTTGCCAAAATCTTTGTGTTTCTTCACCTCACGCAGATCGGCATCCACACCCAGTTCAGCAAAAGGCAAACTGTATTCTTTATGAATACGCCCAGGCCTTGGGGCCATAACAATCAAGCGCTCACCTAAGAGCAAAGCTTCTTCTACTGAGTGCGTAATCAAAATGATTGTCTTACCCGTCTCTTTCCATAGTTTGAGCACCAGACCTTGCATTTTTTCACGGGTAAGCGCGTCAAGCGCCCCTAATGGTTCATCCATCAAGATCACATCAGGGTCATTAGCAAGGCATCTAGCCAGCGCCACGCGCTGTTGCATGCCGCCAGAAAGTTCATAGATGGCTTTATTTTTAAAATCTTGTAAACCAACCGTATCAAGCAAATGCTCAACGATTTGGTTTGATTGTTCTCTCGGCATGCCCTTCATATTCGGGCCAAATGCTACATTATCACGCACACTCATCCACTCGAACAAAGCGCCTTGCTGAAAAACCATGCCGCGTTCTGGACCAGGTCCATGTATCGAGTTGCCATTTAACACAACCTGACCGCTTGTTGGTGCTAGGAAGCCTGCAACAATATTCAATAAAGTGGTTTTACCGCACCCTGATGGACCAAGTATAGATACCAACTCACCAGCTTGAAGATCGAGTGTGACATTTTCAAGTGCTTGAACAGAACCGCCTTTAGGCAACTCAAAACGCATTGAAATGTCGTCGATTAATAACCCAGCCACAACGCTCTCCTAGAAATAGAATACGGCCCGGGCAGTTATCCCGAGCCGTAAGAGTATGGCTTATTAAAGCTTAGATGCCGCTTCTAGATAGCTTGTATTAATCACGGCATTATAATCAGGAAGCGCTTTGATTTTATCTGCTTCCTCAAGTGATTTTGCATTTTCTGTCAGATACTCAACAACAAATTTCCCAAACCATGCGTCAGAAAGCTGCTCTTCAATGGTTGGAAAAGCAAACACATCGAGAACGGCTGTCGTGCCCTCAAGATCCATACCGGCAGCTTTTGAAATCGAGGCCATCATCGGCTTGCGATCAGCAGCATATTTAGCATTCATGTCAGCTGTTATTTTAAGAAATTTAGCAACCACATCTGCATTTTCAGCAGCAAATGTAGATGGCACTGATGTGACATCAAACACTTTGCCAACTACAGATTCTTTTTCAGCGCCTGAAAGCAAAACATTACCATGTTGTTTCATCGTGCGAAGTGAACCACCCCAACCACAAGCCATCGCAAGATCTGAATTTGGCTGAGAGAAGGCAGCGGCTGAATCAGACGGTGCCATATCAACAATAGTGAGATCCGATTCTTTGATGCCGAAATGCTTCATTTGAGCCAAGAAACCTGAATGTGCTGCAGTACCAAGAGGCACAGCAACACGCTTGCCTTTTAGGTCGGCAACATTTGTTTTGTCTATTTCAAGCTCTGAACGAACAACGCAATTATCGTTGTCAGAATATGAAACCGCAACATCAACTATTTGAAGATCCTGCCCAGCCGCTGTTGCAACGAGAAACGGTGTTACGCCTTGGCTGAATGAAATATCCACATCACCTGATGCCATTGCAACGGACATTGCAGTGCCCGCGTCAAAGGAGACCCAATTGACTTTGATACCCAGTTCTTTTTCATAAATTTTATTGGCTTGAGCAAACTGGTTTGGTGTTGGCCACTCTAGGAAATATGCAACCGTCAGTTCATCCAGTGCTTTTGCAGATGGTGCACCAAGCATGACAGCAGCTGAAATGCCAATCGCAAGCGTGGCTGCAAGTTTTTTCAAAGTCATATGTAATCCCCTTGTTCAACGTTAAATTTCTATTTCATAAACTTGCCACGGAAAACAATGCGAGTTGCATCAAAATGATCCGCGCAATTTGTTCACCCATTATAGAATCATTCGTCCATATTTTGAGTCATTTCATGTCTCTCCATTGACGGATCAAAACCGGCAATCGTCAAAGATAAATTTTATAAATACAGTCGAACACAATACGATCTCAAACGCAAATTAATCCCGCGCCTGTACCGCCGTAATTGCTATTAAATCGAAGACATCTTGCGCTGAACAGCCGCGCGATAGATCATTTGCCGGTTTTGCTAGTCCTTGCAGAATTGGCCCCACCGCCATGGCACCACCAATGCGTTGTGCGATTTTATAGCCGATATTTCCAGCTTCAAGACTAGGGAATATAAAGACATTGGCATCGCCCTGTATTGGGCTGTCCTTTGCCTTAGATGCTGCAATGGCAGGAACAAAGGCGCTATCAAACTGCATGTCACCAAAAGCTGTCAAATCAGGGGCGCGCTCGCGCAGTTTTGCGAAAGCCTCTTGAACCTTATCAACGCGCTCATGCCGGGCACTACCAGCCGTTGAAAAACTCAACAGGGCCACGCGCGGCTCTTCGCCAACAAAACTCTTATAAGATTGCGCCGAAGCAAGTGCTATATCCGCCAACTCATCTGATGTGGGATCAACGATAAGTGCGCAATCACCGAAAACAAATGTGCCTTTTTTGTCAAAGTGATCCTCGTCACAAATCATTAGAAAAATACTGGATACAGCATTGGCGTTGGGCGCTTTGCCGATAATTTGAAAGGCAGCGCGCACGGTATTCGCCGTTGTTGCTACGGCACCGGCAACAGTGCCATCCGCATCCCCAAGACGCACCATCATGGCGGCATAATTCAATGGATCACGCATTGCTTTTTCGGCATCTTCTTCGCTGATACCCTTGTGCTTACGTAGCTCAAAGAAAGCATCGGCATAAGGGCGAATATCGACGCTTGATGGCTCAATAACACCAAAATCAGCAGGGTTATGTCCGGCCTTTTTGAGATGTTCTTCAATCACAGCAGCATCACCTAAAAAGGTAATCTCGGCCACACCATCCGCCTGCGCATTCGCGCCGCCGCTAATGATGCGGTGATCTTCACCCTCCGCCAAAACAATATGGCGGCAGCCCTCTCGAGCCGCCGCCTTTATTTTCTCTAGAAGAGCACTCACGAGTTATGCGCTAGTTTGTGGGCGCATATCAGCTGGATCGATGCCGGCAACTGACACAGGTTTCTTCATTGCGTCACGACGGAACGGTTCACCAAGCTCTTGGTTCAAAACAACTTCAATCAGTGTTGTCTCGTTGTTCTTCATTTGACCTTCAACCGCTTTATCAAGGGCCGCTGTTAGATCATCCATATTACGAACCTGAACACCTTTGAGGCCACAACCCTCAGCAACTTTAGCATATTCCACACCAAGGTTTAACTCCGTACCGACAAAGTTGTCATCGAACCACAAAGTGGTGTTACGCTTCTCAGCACCCCACTGGTAATTACGGAAAACAATCATTGTGATAGGCGGCCAATCGTTACGGCCACAGGCTGTTAATTCGTTCATTGAAATACCAAAGGCACCATCACCAGCAAAGCCAACAACAGGCACGTCAGGGCATGCTATTTTCGCGCCAAGGATAGCAGGAAGACCATAGCCACACGGACCAAACAGACCCGGCGCTAGATATTTACGGCCTTCGTCAAAGCTTGGGTAAGCGTTACCAATCGCGCAGTTGTTGCCAATATCAGAAGAAATGATTGCATCTTTCGGTAGAGCCGCTTGAATAGCACGCCATGCCATACGAGGAGACATACGATCTGGCTCGCGGTTGCGCGCGCGATCATTCCAGTCTGTTCCTGGGTCATCATCCTCATGATCCATTGAAGATAGAGCTTGCAACCATGCAGACTTAGACTGGTGGATCAAAGCTTCACGGTCTTTGCGGCCCGCGTCACCGGCTGATGGTGTCAGCTGTGAGAGAATATTCTGTGCGACAGATTTAGCATCCCCTTGAATACCAATGGTCACTTTCTTGGTCAGGCCGATGCGGTCAGAATTGATATCGACTTGAATAATTTTCGCATCTTTAGGCCAGTAATCAATGCCATATCCCGGCAAGGTAGAAAATGGATTAAGCCGTGTACCCAGTGCCAAAACAACGTCGGCTTTCTCGATAAGCTCCATAGCTGCTTTCGAGCCATTATAACCAAGAGGGCCAACTGAGAGCGGGTGTGAACCTGGGAAAGCATCATTGTGCTGATAGCCGCAACAAACAGGCGCAGAGAGTTTCTCTGCCAATGCAACGGACGCTGGAATAGCATCACCAATGATAACGCCAGCACCATTCAGAATTACTGGGAATTTAGCTTCAGAAAGCAGTTTTGCTGCCTCTGTAATTGCTGTTTCACCGCCTTGTGGAAGCTCAAGGCGTACGATTTGTGGAAGCTCAATATCAACGACCTGTGTCCAGTAATCGCGTGGAACATTGATCTGTGCAGGAGCGCAACCACGCCATGCTTTTTCAATAACACGGTTCAAGACTTCAGCCATACGTGATGGGTCACGGACTTCTTCTTGATAGCAGACCATGTCTTCGAATAATTTCATTTGTTCGATTTCTTGAAAACCACCCTGCCCAATTGTCTTATTTGCCGCTTGTGGGGTCACAAGAAGAAGTGGTGTGTGGTTCCAATAAGCGGTTTTAACAGCTGTCACGAAATTTGTGATGCCTGGGCCGTTTTGCGCGACCATCATCGACATTTTACCACTGGCACGTGTGAAACCGTCAGCAATCATCCCGCCGCTGGTTTCATGAGCACAATCCCAAAACTTAATACCGGCCCGTGGGAAAAGGTCGGAAATAGGCATCATTGCTGATCCAATGATACCAAAAGCATGTTCGATGCCATGCATTTGCAACACTTTTACAAAGGCTTCTTCTGTGGTCATTTTCATGATGGTAGCTCTCCTAGAAACTAAAAATTACGACGGTCACTTATCACGTGATGGTCCTTAATAATTCATATGACACGAAAACGACAAAGCTGAAATCATCGAATGGCCAAAATTGATAGAAATGTAAAATCAGATTGGACAAAAAATGTCAATAAATGAGACCACAATTATCAAAAATGGACATTTATCCATCTTTTAGTGGCCATAATTACCTCTTTTGTTGTGTTTGGACTGAGTATATCCCCTACAATCACGTGGTTGCTGTCGTGGCCGGACGTCATCAATTTCACACTGTCGCTCGGACCACCCCATGCTAGCATGGCCTTTTCAATCGCTTGTGGAGAAACCACTTCATCGTTGGGGGAGTATATAAAAAAGGCTGGAGCCTTCACGTTGGCAAAGTCCGCTTTACCAACTTCCTTGGTAATTTTCGCCATCGGCATCAAAGACATTGTCGAATGCGGCAATGTCCACCCATGATCAATTTTTGGATTTAACGTTTTTGCACCACGCTCATCCCCCATTATCATAGGCACAAAATAGCGTGCCCATGGCCAGCTAAGACGAACAGCGCTTGGATCAGAAATTTGAAAATTCGGCGAAACCATAATATGACCCGCAATTTTCTCAGCCCATTTTGGACGATTTGCAGCCAACAGAGAAACAAGTGAGCTGCCAAGTGAAGTGGACATCACGATCACCTTGTCTCCTAGACTTTCACCAATAGCTACAGCTTCCAATACATCATGAAGCCAGTCATCAGCCCTCGCATCTGCCATTGCTTCACTCGTGCGGCCGTGACCTTTAAGGCGCGTGTAATATAGATTGGCTCCAAGATGGTTCGCCACCTCATCAGGTAAAGGTCGCACCTCATTGGCAGATGCAGAAAAGCCATGAACATATACAACCGCAAAGTCCGTCTTCTGCTTTTGATGCAGGTCCGCCCAGATAATCTGTTTTTGTAATCCCTTACGAATATCTGAGTACGGCGCCTCAATCCTCGCCAGATAGCCCTCTAGATCGTCGCCCAGTTGTGCCGCATCAAAGCTAACTTGCCCGCTATAAGGCTCACGCGGGCCGAGGGCGAAAACGGCAACAACCAAGCAAAGAAAAGCAATGAGGATCAATAGAAAACGGCGCATAATTTAATTCTAACAGGATAAAAGCTGTTGGCAAAATAATAACTTGAAGTGCTAGTCATGAAATAACGATGCCAAAACATCCACCTTTGCTGCGATCGCCCCTCGCTTTTGATACGCTAAGACAAGCTCTCGCATCACCGGCGTTTTGCGCAGTGAGCGTAATGATATGCTTTCACCAGCACTACGCTTGATATCAGGCTCCGGCAGAATTGAAAAACCAACCCCCGCATCAACACATTCCGCTACAGCTTCCACACTATCGAGGACGATAACCCTGTTTGGGCTAAAGCCTTCATCTTCAAGATGCTGTGCGATAAGGCGACCAATACCAGTTTGTGGCATAAAATGGATAAACGGCATTTCATTCATGCAGCGCTCAATCGACCAGCTTGATGCCTTGGGAGGCAAACAATAAATCATCTCCTCACGTGTTAGCATGTGCGTATCAATAGAGGCCGGTAGATTGCCGCCAGTTACAATAGCCGCATCTAATGTTCCAGATACCACGCGGCTGGCCAAATCATCAGATAAGCCGGTTTCCACATGAAATGTTGCGCTTGGGGCTTCTTTTTGGGACTTGACCAAGAACCTAGGCAACAGGCGAATACTGGAGGTAAGCACGAAGCCGATACGAAAATCACCGGTTAGCTCATCAGATGGACGGCAGATATCAAACAACTGCTCGCTTGCTTTCAACACACTAACTGCCTCACGTGCGACTTTCCGACCAACCGGCGTTAATTTGGGCGGGCGAAATGAGCGATCAAAAAGTTGAACCGCAAGCTCATCTTCCAAGACTTTCATCTGCATACTAACCGTTGAAAGCGTCATATTGAGACTTTCAGCCGTGCGGATGAAAGAGCCTTGCTCCGCAATTTCCACAAATGTTTCTAAACTTCGTAGATTCACTAAATATACCTTTTTTGTATTTATACTATAACTTAATTCCATTGAATTAAATTTGCAATCAGCAAATAATAAGGGTTCATTATAGAGACTCTGGTTTTTGAACATGCAGCCAATACAAACAGCTGAACAAGAAATTGCCCGCACCCTCGCTGAAACAAAATTCAGCGTTCGCGCAGCTTTTTTTGATCAAAAGCGCAAGTATTGCTGGAAAAACATTGATGCCATGGTCGAACACGGCCTGATGGGCATGACAATTCCTGAAGAATATGGCGGTAAAGGCGCGACGCTTTTTGAAGCCTCTCTCGTTGCTGAAGAGCTCGCCCGTCATTGTACATTAACGGCTCGTGTCTTTGTCGAAGCCAACATGGGTGCGATTGGCGCCATCATGCTTTATGGCACTGAAGCACAAAAACAACTTTGTGCGCCCCTTGTCCTGAAAGGCGACAAACCAGCGATTTGCATCAGCGAACCTGAGGCTGGAAGTGCCGCAACAGACATGCAGACCACGGCTCACAAACAAGGCTCTTCCTATGTCTTGAATGGCAGCAAACATTGGATCACCGGCGGCGGCGTTTCCAAGCTACATCTGATTTTCGCACGCACTTTTGATGAAGCCGGCAATGAAGAAGGCATTAGCGCCTTCATCGTTATTCGTGATCCAGATACGGGCGCTTATCCTGAAGGCTTCCAGATCACAGGTGTCGAGCGCACACTCGGTCTTTGTGGCATGCCAGAAGCACAGCTTGAATTTGATAACCTCAAAGTTGACGCAGCCATGCGCCTTGAAACACCGAATGGCCCTGACCACGGCTTCTCTGATTTGATGGCAGCCTATAACGCGCAGCGCATCGGTGCGGGTACCATTGCGATGGGTATTGCTAGTGGCGCCTTAGATGAAGCTAAACGCTATATGAGTGAGCGCCAACAATTTGGTCGCCCTATTGCAGAGTTCCAAGGTCTTCAATGGATGATTGCAGACATGGATACAGCGCTCCATGCTTCACGTTTGATGCTGCATGAAGCGGCAAGATCAGCCGGTCCATTCGGCCATCACACACCAGACGTCACAATGGCTGCACGCGCTAAACTCTTTGCCTCGGAAGCCGCCATAAAAATAGTCAATCAAGCGCTTCAAATTTTTGGTGCCCGTGGTTACGGTGCCCAAGAGAAGATTGAACGCATGTACCGCGATGTGCGCATGTTCACGATTGGCGGCGGTACCGCAGAAATTTTGCGCAACCAGATAGCCAGCAGCGTGCTCTCTATCAAAACACCACAAACACGCAATGGTTATGTTGAAACAATGCCAACGACAGCCTTCGTGGAAGCTGCAGAATAAGCGTTTTAAGATTTATTTTCTGACAACCATTTAAGCGCGCCCTCACCGGCTGCTTTACCGGTCGCAAGGCAAGCCGTTATCAAATAGCCCCCTGTTGGTGCATCCCAGTCGAGCATTTCACCAGCGACAAAAGTACCAGCGCGGGTTTTTAGCATGAAATACTCATCCAGATTATCCATCTTAACACCCCCGGCCGTACTGATCGCCTCATCAATCGGACGCGGTTGGATAAGTTGAATAGGTAAGGCTTTGATAAGCCTTGCCACCGCAGCCACATCATTCCAGTCAGTTTCAGGGGCAACCATACGCAAAAGGCCTGCCTTCACGCCGCTTAGTTTGATGGATTTACGAAGATGATTGGAGAATGAATTTTTACCACGTGGACGAGACAATGACTTCTCAAGTTTGACAAGTGATGTATCCGGTTTCAAATCAACACTGAGTGCTGTGGAGCCTTCTGCTAACCCATCACGTAAAGATGCCGCGAGTGGATAAACGACGCCCCCCTCAATGCCTTTTTGTGTCACCACAAAGTCCCCGCGCAGAGAAACGTCCTTGTAAGTGGCCACAACATTTTTGACCGGTTGCCCCCCAAATTTATCAATGAAGTGTTGATCCCACTGACAATCAAACCCGCAGTTTGACGGCTTGAAGGTCGCCACATCAGCGCCCATGTTTTCGAATGTTTCTTGCCATGCCCCATCCGAACCAAGCCTTGCCCAGCTTTTGCCGCCGAGGGCAAAAACAGTGACTTTCGCCTCAACCAGCAAGCGACCATCTGGCGTCTCAAAAACCAAATGAGACCCCTCGAATCCTATCCAGCGATGACGCGTTGAAAAGACTGTCCCTACTTCAGATAGCTCGTTAAGCAGCGCACGAAGCAAGGGTGAAGCCTTCATCGCCTTTGGAAAAACACGCCCCGATGAACCGGTGAATGTTTCAATATCTAGCGCGTCGCACCACCGCACAACATCCGCCGGCAAGAAAGACAACAAGGCCTTTTCAAGGACGGAATTTTTGTTCAGATATTGATTCAGAAAAATATCGTTAAACTCTGTTTTTGTTATGTTTAATCCACTTTTTCCTGCCATCAAAAACTTGCGCCCAAAAGAAGGCTTAGCGTCAAAGATCTGCACAGAGCGCCCCGCCTCAGCCAGAATATTCGCAGCCATCAAGCCCGCCGGACCACTGCCGATCACGGCAACATCTATTGATTTAACCTCAGACATGACTGGGGAACGCCGCATCAATCACACGCAACTGCGGGGTTACCCGCCCCTGCCAGCTATTCTTTGATAGGTGCCCCACAAGATGCACCGGTTTTTGTTTGTTTTCCAAAAGCGCTTTTCCCAAAGGTTCATCGGCAACACGAAAAGCAATGGCATTAAGGCTCACCCCATCGCCTGCTTTTAATGACAATTTCACATGCCCTTTGCCAACCACATTAGCATAGGTGATGCGATGACTTGGAAATGCAAAGATAGGTGAAGGATGGCCAGGCCCATAAGGACCAGCCCGATCAATCTCAGCCATAAGTGAGAGGCTTGCACCGCGCGACGTCAAAGCACCATCGACTGTGATGGAGCGCGAAGCCCGCGCCTTAGCGACATCATCTTTCAACATTTCTTCAAAAAATATTCGAAGGTCACCAAGCTTCTCCCGCTCAACAGTCAAACCAGCTGCCATCGCGTGTCCCCCGCCTTTCAGCAAGAGGCCCTCGTCGACAGCAAGACGCACTGCTTTTCCAAGATCAACACCGCTCATGGATCGCCCTGATCCTGTCCCCTTACCAGATGCATCAAAAGCCAGCGCGAAGCTTGGACGGCGATAACGGTCTTTCAAGCGAGAGGCAACAATACCCAACACACCCGGGTGCCAATCAGTATTTGATGTAATCAGGACAGAGGGACCGCCCTCTACGGTGTCATCCACCCCTACTTCAGCAAATGCTTGCGCATCAGCCTCTTCCAGCATTGCTTTTTCGAGAGCTTGGCGTTCAGCATTCAAGACATCAAGCCTTTGCGCCACTTCATCGGCCTCAAATGCATCACTCATCGTCAGAAGCCGCGCACCAAGCCCTGCATCTCCAATACGCCCGCCAGCATTGATGCGCGGACCAAGCAAAAAGCCAAGGTGATAAGGTTCCAAAGGCCCCTCAACACGAGAGACACGAGCAAGCGCTGAAAGACCTATATTACCCATAGAGCGCATCGCAATAATTCCCTTTGTCACAAAAGCACGATTGAGCGTTTGTAGAGGGACAACATCACAGACGGTTCCCAAGGCGACCAGATCGAGCAATTTCAACAAATCGAATGATTTCGCAGCATCAGCCTGTGAAGCGGACTCACGCAAGATACGATGAATGGCAACCACAGCCATAAAAGTGACGCCAACAGCGGCCAAATGTCCCAGATTTGACCTATCATCATGCCGATTAGGATTGACAATGGCATGCGCTGGCGGCAGTTCGGTGCCAACCTGATGATGATCCAACACGACAACATCAACACCTAGTTTTTCAGCCTCAATGAGCGCGTCAAAACTTGAAACACCACAATCAACCGTGACGATAAGGTCTGCCCCCTCCTCAACCAATTGGCGAATGGCAGTGGGATTTGGGCCATAGCCTTCTAAAATACGGTCAGGAATGTAAATGCGTGCGCTCACGCCGAATGCAGTGAGAAAACGATACAGCACGGCTGAAGATGTGGCACCATCCACATCATAGTCACCAAAGATTGCAACCGTTTGCTGCTTTTCTACCGCATCAGCTATACGCTTTGCAGCTTCTTCCATGTCTTGGAACACATAGGGGTCAGGCATAAGGTTTTTGATTGTAGGATTGAGAAAATCAACCGCCTCATCTGCTCTCACGCCACGTCCAGCCAAAATTCGGGCAATGAGATCAGGGATATTTGCTTTTTGAGCGATATCGAGGGCCACTGTATCTAAGCTTGGTGTTAGACGATCAACCCAGCGCTTACCGCTGATTGATTGCTTAACTGATAGAAAGGTCCGGCCTTCGTCTATAGACATCTTACAAATGGAATTTCGAGAGATCGTTATGAACGCCTTTGATATAGCGAACGGTGCGCGTTGATGAGCGCATGACGACTGTATCTGTGATCACCTTACCACGGTTGAATTTCACACCGCGCAGCATATTGCCATCGGTGACGCCGGTTGCCGCAAACAACACATCGCCTTTAGCCATATCTTCCATTGTGAATATCTGATTTGGGTCCGTAATACCCATGGAGATTGTACGATCGCGCTGTTCTTCATTTTGGATAACAAGACGACCAAATATCTGTCCGCCTGTACAACGAAGGGCTGCCGCCGCCAAGACGCCTTCTGGCGCTCCCCCCCTGCCAATATAAATATCAGTGCCGGTTTCATCAGGATCTGTTGTATGAATGATACCCGCTACATCCCCATCACCAATCAGACGGATTGAAGCACCTATTGAGCGAATTTCTTCAATGAGTGACGCATGTCTTGGGCGATCCAAAACACAGGCATGAATATGCGATGGCTTCACACCCTTTGCTTTGGCAAGAGATTTGATGTTGTCTGCAGCAGGTGCATCTATATCAATCACTCCGTCTGGATATCCCGGTCCAATGGCGATTTTATCCATATAAACATCAGGCGCATAAAGCAGGTTACCTGTGCCAGCAAGCGCGATCACTGCGAGTGCGTTTGCGGTATTCTTGGCGCAAATGGTTGTGCCTTCAAGCGGGTCCAACGCAACGTCAAGCTTTGGCCCCTTGCCAGTACCAACGCGTTCTCCAATATAAAGCATGGGCGCTTGATCGAGTTCGCCTTCTCCAATGCGTACCACACCGTCAATAGGTAGCTGGTTCAATTCACGACGCATGGCATCTACTGCCGCTTGATCAGCAGCTTTTTCATCACCTTGTCCGCGCAACATGGCGGCGCCAACAGCTGCAGCCTCGGCTACACGGCCTAATTCCATCGTTAATCGACGATCCAAACTTTCTGATCCGGTTTGTTCAGTCGCGGACATGCACTCTCCTGACCTTTATATTAGAACAACGAATATGCTGCCATTATATACTTAAATCTATCATCAATATTCAGTTTAATTTTTCAATTCTAATCATTTTGGGCTCGCCAACCACATGACCATCCTTGAGGAGGAGATCTAGTACCTCACCAATGGCTTTTTCAGAGGTTTCGTGGGTAATGATAATCACTGGCAATGCATCGTTTTTAGCATCTTTGTCAGTTGAGCGCTGTACCACGCTTTGAAGCGAGATGTCGCACTCAGCCATTCTGGTTGCAATACTAGCAAAAGCGCCCGACTTATCCAGCAAATCAAGGGCTATATAGTAGCCCCCCTCATGTTTGCGCATACGAGAGCGCTCATAGGGCACTAGATCGACCGCCGGACGACCAAATACTGGCATTTTCAAACCACGGGCAATGTCAGCTATATCGCCAGCCACAGCGGATGCTGTTGCATCCCCACCAGCACCTGGGCCGCTGAGCATTAGACTTCCCACTTTGTCCGCCTCAATCGCGACCGCATTGGTAACGCTATCAATTTGGGCAATGGCACTGGTTTTTGGCACCATGGCAGGGTGAACACGTTGCTCTATGCCAGTTCCTGTGCGCTGGGCCACACCTAGGAGTTTGATACGGTAACCAAGTTCATCTGCGGCTTTAATGTCATCGAGGCTGATCGCTTCAATACCTTCCAGATAGATATCATCGAAGGAGATTTGTGTCCCAAAAGAAAGGCTCGTCAAAATTGAGAGTTTGTGAGCTGTATCATGCCCTCCAACATCAAAGGTCGGGTCGGCTTCCGCATATCCAAGACGCTGGGCATCTGCCAAGCAATCTTGAAAGCTGATTTCGTCGCGTTCCATACGGGTCAAAATATAATTACACGTGCCATTCATAATACCGAACACACGGCTTATCTGATTGCCAGAAAGCGCTTCACGTATTGTCTTGATGATAGGAATACCACCAGCAACGGCTGCTTCATAATTAAGTGCAACATCGTTTTTCTCGGCTAAAAGCGCAAGGGCTACACCATGTTTGGCAAGCAGTGCTTTATTGGCTGTGACAACATGTTTACCCGCTTTGAGCGCTGCCTCAACACTGTCACGAGCTGGACCTTCATCACCACCAATCAATTCAACAAAAACGTCAAAGCTATTACTTTTTGCGAGGGCAACAGGATCATCAAACCATTCAATACCATCCATGGAAAATCCACGGTCTTTATTCTTTGAGCGCGCACTTACTGCGCAAACCGTTAAAGAACGCCCCGTGGTAGCTGCCATTCCAGAACCATTGTTATTGATAATATGCATCAAGGCAGCGCCAACGGTACCAAGACCAGCTATGCCGAGGCGGAGAGTATCAGACATAAAATTCCCTATGGCTCAAAACTAAATTAGATGATTAAAGTGCTTAAACGTCCTTTTGCACTGTCCCGCATTAAGACGCAAGGAAACGCTTTACGTTTCTTGCTGCTTGGCGAATACGTTGCTCATTTTCCACAAGCGCGAGGCGCACATAGTCATCGCCATATTCACCAAAGCCAATGCCCGGCGCGACCGCAACACCCGCTTTTTCAACAAGGAGCTTGGAAAATTCAAGCGACCCGAGTTCCCGATAAGCTTCAGGAATCGGCGCCCATGCAAACATTGTCGCAGGTGGTGAAGGAATATCCCAGCCAGCCTGTGCGAAAGATTCAACCATCACATCGCGCCGGTCACCATAAATTTTTCGAGCCTCCTCAATGCAGTCATCAGGACCGTTCAAAGCGGCGGTTGCAGCAACTTGAATCGGTGTAAAAGCGCCATAATCAAGATAAGATTTCACGCGCGCAAGTGCTGCAATCAATCGTTCATTACCAACAGCAAACCCCATACGCCAACCAGGCATAGAATATGTTTTGGACATTGATGTAAATTCGACAGCCACATCCCTTGCTCCATCGACTTGCAGAATAGACGGCGGCTTGATGCCATCAAAATAGATTTCTGAATAGGCAAGGTCAGACAAAATGAACAAATCGTATTTCTTCGCAAAAGCAACAGCCTCACGGTAAAAATCAAGATCAGTTACATAGGCCGTTGGATTTGAGGGATAGTTCAAAATCAAGGCAAGCGGGCTTGGGATTGAATGTTTTACCGCACGCTCACAGGCACGAAAAAACTCTTCATTCGGCGTTGCAGGCACAGAGCGGATAACGCCGCCTGAGATAATGAAACCAAAAGCATGAATGGGATAGGTCGGGTTTGGCACCAATACCACATCGCCCGGCGCGGTAATCGCCTGAGCCATATTAGCAAACCCTTCTTTTGAACCAAGAGTAGCGACTATTTCCGTGTCTGGATTAAGCGTAACATTAAAGCGGCGCTCATAATAAGCTGCTTGAGCTTTCCGCAGGCCATTAATACCGCGTGATTGAGAATAACGGTGTGTGTCTGGCCGGTGGACCGTCTCAACAAGTTTTTCGACAATATGATCAGGCGTGGGAAGATCGGGATTGCCCATGCCTAAATCAATAATATCCGCGCCTTCACCGCGCGCCTTGGCTTTCAGTTTATTAATAGGCTCGAAAACATAGGGGGGCAGTCGCCGTGTCGAATGAAATTGTTCCATAGTCAAAGTCCGTTAATTGAATTTGTGCTGGCCATAACACATTTCAGGTGTATCGCCTGTATAAATTAATCTGTTTTACAGGTAACCACGCCATCGGCGTCTGTTTTGCAGGCAGCCGCGATTTCCGCCTCAGCCGTCGCCCCATGTGTACGAGCAATTTGTCTGAGACGTTGTTGAAGTAACTGGCTTCGACGCTCATCAACTTTCACACCACCTGAGGCTTGAGATTCAGCAAGGGCCTGTAAATCTGCTTCAAGTTGCGCACGCTCAATCGTGCGCTTCAATGGAACATTACGCTTGTATTCCCCAGCGGAAACAATAGGAAAGCCCTTAGAATCGAATTTACTAGGACTTCCAGATTCGAGGTCAAAGGCACCCCTGTCTAATGGGGATGCAGCACATCCGCCAACAAGGCACGCAATCATTATTGCGCCAAGGATATGGCAGATCGAATAGGTTTTGTTAAGCGCGTGTATTTTCATATCAATTTTGTGTTGATTTGTTTGTTAAGCATTGTCAACAGATAAGGTTCCAAATAAGGCAAGATATTACATTCATCTGTGCATCGACCTATTATGTGTATAGCGCCCTAGCGTGACATAAAGTTTAAGCACTTTCGATAGTGAGGATCATAAACCGAATTAAAGTTTACAGGTATTATTATTTTATAGATTCCAATAAAAGTAGCCGAAACTGATTTTATAGACTAATTACAAATACGACTATGAATTGTTCATCTTTTAAGAGGATCAGATGGCTAAAGCTAAAAAAACCACTGATAATAAAAGAAAAACTACGCCTTCTAAGGCATCTGAGCACTTAAAACCTTCGATCGAAACATCACAGCAAGACAGTTCACAGTCCTCAAGAACTGAAGAGCCAATCTACAATATCAAAAATCTTATTGATGATCCCGAAACATTTGCCCGAAATACAGCTCAAATTGTTGAGCAAATGGGTAAAGTTGCATCAGCCTATGTAAAACCAATTGAAGAACGCGGCAATGAATCGGATACGGCTGATCGCCTGAATGATTTTTTCAACACTATCTCACAAGTTGGAAAATACTGGACCGAAAAACCGGAGCGCGCCCTAGAAGCACAAACCCGCATCACATCGCAATATATGGAATTGTGGGCGCAATCCATGCGTAGTTTTTCTGGCGAAGAAAGCACAAAGGTTGTTGAACCACGTTCAAACGATCGACGGTTTAAAGACGCGGAATGGGAAGAAAATCCGCTTTTTGATTTTCTAAAACAGGCCTATCTTATCACAGCAAACTGGGCGAATGATCTGGTTGAGGATGCAGATGAGTTAGATGATCATACGAAGCTAAAAGCCCAATTCTATATAACACAATTGGTCAATGCCGTTTCCCCTTCCAATTTTGCAGGCACAAACCCAGAAGTTTTGCGTGAGACGCTGGCTTCCAAGGGCGAAAATCTGGTGCGAGGCATGAAAATGCTTGCGGAAGATATGAAAGCTGGTGATGGCGCTCTTAAAATACGCCAATCATCGCCCACAGCTTTTAAAGTCGGAGAAAATATCGCAACCACACCCGGCAAAGTCATCTTTCAAAATGAAATTTGCCAAGTTATTCAATATGAACCAACCACAAAAACGGTGCGCAAACGCCCAGTTTTGATCGTGCCACCTTGGATCAATAAATTCTATATTCTCGATCTAAACCCGCAAAAATCTCTCATCAAATGGATGGTTGATCAAGGCAATACCGTTTTTGTGCTCTCATGGGTCAATCCGAATCGTGATCTCGCCTATGCAGGCTGGGACACCTATATGGAAAAAGGCATTTTTGCCGCTTGTGATGCCGTCACGTCCATCTGTCCTGATACCAAGATCGACCTTGCCGGCTATTGTGTCGGGGGAACCTTATGTTCTATTGCTCTTGCGCATATGGCCCAAACTGGCGATGAGCGCATCGCATCAGCGACATTTTTTACCACGCAAGTCGACTTTACCCATGCTGGCGAGCTTCTTGTATTCATAGATGAAATGCAGATTGATGCACTTGAAAAAGTAATGGATAATCGCGGTTATCTGGAAGCTGGCCGCATGTCGACAACCTTCAATTTGTTGCGGTCAAATGACCTGTTTTGGTCTTATGCCGTCAATAATTATTTACGCGGCAAAGAGCCTTCTGCCTTTGATCTTTTGCATTGGAATTCAGACTCCACTCGCATGACCCCTAAAAACCACGCTTTTTATCTGCGCCATCTTTATATGCTAAATGATATTACCGAGGGTCGTATGCATCTGTCGGAGCAAGATATTGATCTTGGCAAAATTACAATCCCGGTTTTCACTCTGGCCACTATCGAGGACCATATAGCCCCCGCGAAGTCTGTCCTACTTGGGTCAAGTTTTTATGGCGGGCCCGTAGAATTTGTATTAGCCGGATCCGGTCACATTGCGGGTGTGGTCAACCCTCCCTCTAAGAACAAATACGGCTATATGACTGGCGGAGAAATGAGCGAGCCAGATAATCTTGATAAGTGGAAGACAAGCGCCACGCCACATGAGGGATCATGGTGGCCATATTGGGATAAATGGATTAACGGGCTCGATAATGAACAAGTGCCCGCCCGAAAAATCGGCAATCGGAAATACAAGCCAATAGAAGATGCGCCCGGCTCTTATGTGAAGAAGCAGAGTACCCCAGAGACATAAAAAAGCGGCGCCTCACTAAACTGAGACGCCGCTTTTAAAATTCTATTGTTTTTATCAATGTGCCTTAAGCAACATCAAAGCGATCAAGGTTCATGACCTTGGTCCATGCTGCTATGAAGTCAGTGACAAATTTCTCTTTTGAGTCGCTTTGAGCATAGACTTCCGCAATGCCTCTCAGAATTGAATTTGAACCAAAGACAAGGTCTGCGCGGGTGCCGGTCCATTTGACCTTGCCGCTTGCACTGTCAGTTCCTTCAAAACTCTCTTCACTATCATCCACTGATTTCCACTGTGTGCTTTGATCAAGCAGATTGGTGAAGAAGTCATTTGTCAGAGTTCCCTGTGTATCCGTGAAGACGCCATAGCTAGAACCGCCTGCATTGGCACCTAACACACGCAAACCACCAACGAGCACTGTCATCTCTGGAGCGGTTAGTGACAAGAGCTGTGCCTTATCAACAAGCAAAGCCTCTGTTGCGCGCGGGTCACGAGTATTTTTGTAGTTACGGAAGCCATCAAATTTTGGCTCAAGAACCTCGAATGAAGCAACATCTGTTTGCTCTTGGCTTGCGTCTGTGCGACCCGGCGTGAAGGGCACTGTTGCGCCATTGCCTGCTGCTTTCTCAATTGCTGCAGAACCGCCGAGAACAATCAGATCTGCCAGTGATACTTTTGTGCCACTTGCATTAAAGTCTGACTGAATGCCTTCAAGCTTGGCAATAACGCTTGCCACGTCTGATGATGTGTTGATGTCCCAGTCTTTTTGAGGAGCAAGGCGAATACGTGCGCCATTTGCACCGCCACGATTATCTGAACCACGGAAGGTTGAAGCTGATGCCCAAGCTGTGTTGACCAACTGAGCAACGGATAGACCTGAGGCAAGAATTTTTGCTTTCAAATCTGCAATATCCGCGTCACCAATAACCGCACCCTCATGAGCTGGAACTGGATCTTGCCAGATTAGCTCTTCTGATGGCACTTCTGAACCAAGATAGCGAACAATCGGGCCCATATCGCGGTGCGTCAGTTTAAACCAAGCGCGCGCATAAGCATCCGCGAACTCATCAGGATTGTCTAGAAAATGCTGTGAGATCTTCGCATATTCGGGATCAAGTTTCAGCGCCATATCCGCTGTTGTCATCATCAATGGTTGTGTTTTCGATGCATCATGCGCTTGTGGCGCTTGGGGGGCATTCGATGCAGCCGTTGGTGTCCATTGAGCATGACCAGCAGGGCTTGTTGTTTTTTCCCATTCGTTACCAAGAAGAACTTCGAAATACTCCATGTTCCATTTATTCGGTGTTGGAGTCCATGCGCCTTCAAAGCCAGCTGTTGTGGTGTCGTCGCCTTTACCGGTGCCATGGGAATTGATCCAACCAAAGCCTTGCGCTGCCATATCTGCGCCTTCAGGTTCAACGCCAACTTTTTCTTCAGGACCAGCACCATGGCCTTTACCAAAGGTATGACCACCCGCAACAAGAGCAACGGTTTCATAATCATTCATCGCCATACGGCTAAATGTATCACGGATATCAAAAGCTGATTTCAACGGATCAGGATTGCCATTCGGGCCTTCTGGGTTGACATAAATCAAGCCCATTTGAACCGCACCGAGAGGATCAGCAAGCTCGCGCTCGCCAGAATAGCGCTCATCAGCAAGCCATTCTTTTTCAGGGCCCCAGTAGATATCTTCTTCAGGTTCATAAACATCTGCACGACCACCGCCGAAACCAAAGGTTTTGAAACCCATGGATTCCATCGCAACATTACCCGTGAGGATCATCAAATCGGCCCAAGAAATCTTATTGCCGTATTTTTGTTTGATTGGCCACAAAAGACGACGCGCTTTGTCGAGGTTACCGTTATCTGGCCAGCTGTTGAGAGGGGCAAAACGCTGTGAGCCAGAACCTGCACCACCACGACCATCATAGGTACGGTATGTACCCGCACTGTGCCAAGCCATACGAACGAAAAGACCGCCATAATGACCATAATCTGCTGGCCACCAATCTTGTGAGGATGTCATCAATTCTGTGAGGTCAGCTTTCAAGGCTTTCAAATCAAGAGATTTAAATTCTGCTGCATAATCGAAATCCTCGCCCATTGGATCAACCTGCGGGGAATTTTGATTAAGAATTTTGAGATTTAGCTGGTTGGGCCACCACTGCTGGTTTGCAGAATTACCTGTTGTCGACGGATTAGACGCACCGTGCATGACTGGGCACTTACCTTCGTTACTCATATTTTTTTCCTAACGTGTTTATTTTTTGGCTTTTATCTCAGATAAAGTTCGACGATTTATGACAGCTGTTTTATGTGAATATGAGACGAAGGCTTTATAAACCCGTCACCTCATACAAAATCACGCCGCCACGTGTTGTCGCCTTTAGATTCGCTACCCTTCATTTAGCAAACCCAACTCATTAGTTAAAGTTGTATTTTCTGATTGTTCCTATAAGATATTCTTATGATGAATTTGACACTCAAACAGTTCCGTTATTTCGAGGCTTTAGCTCGGCATCGTCACTTTGGGCGCGCAGCCAATGCCTGTGCAATTTCACAGCCAGCTCTATCAATGCAAATCAAAGAACTTGAGAGTTCTCTGGGAACTACACTGTTTGAACGCGGTGCGCGTGAGGTTCGTTTAAGCCCCTTTGGTGAAGCGTTTTCTGTGCGTGCCCGTGAGATTTTGCGCTCAGTTGATGAATTGGAAGACTTAGCGCGCGCATCACGCGATCAATTAGAAGGTCGCTTGCGTATTGGTCTCATCCCAACGGTCGCGCCTTATTTGTTGCCAAGCATTATCAAAAACCTCACGCAGATGCATGCAGGACTTGATATTCATGTGCGTGAAACTCTGACGCAACAGCTCATACAAGAACTTGTCGAAGGCAAGCTTGATACCGCTATTGTGGCCCTGCCTATATCTGAACCTTCTTTCACTGAGGTTGCCCTCTTTGAGGAAGATTTTGTGTTGGTTCGCAATCTGGAAGATGAAGGAAAACCCACGCCCGATAGTGAGTCACTTCGTAAAATGCGATTGCTTCTTCTCGAGGAAGGCCATTGTTTTCGCGATCAGGCTCTGTCCTTTTGCGCGGTTCAGTCATCGCTACCACGAGAATGGCTCGATGGCAGCTCGCTCACCACTCTTGTTCAAATGGTAGGTGGTGGTTTTGGTGTTACTTTAATACCTGAAATGGCCGTGAGTGTTGAAACCCGCTCAGCGCCGGTATCGATCGCCCGTTTCAAAAATCCAACGCCATCGCGCACCATTGGTATGATCTGGCGCAAGACCAGCCCGCTTGCCAAGCAACTTATGGAAATCGCTGGCGTTGTGCGGGACGCTGCAAAGAAATAGTCAAAATTAAATTGGTGTGAGGCAAGCTTATCTCTATATATACATCAACCAATAGGATGAAGCCTTTGTTCACAAACACCCCAGCGAAAAACACGGATGATGCCGCCTCATTATTATCTAATGAGGTGACATCTATTGATCCTGTTTGTGGGATGAGCGTCACACATGGGCGCGGCAAACCGCAGCTTGTTCACAAAGAACAGGACTATCATTTTTGCTCAACAGGCTGCCACGACAAGTTTGAAGCCGATCCCTTTTTCTATATCTCTGGTAATAATAAGCGTCTAAAGGTCGTTCCACAGGAAGGCGCGCAATACATTTGCCCTATGTGCCCTGAGGTTCTTGAAGAGACACCAGTGCCTTGCCCTAGTTGCGGTATGGCACTTGAGCCGATGGGCGGTGTCAGCGACGAACCCAACCATGAGCTGATCGATTTTACCCACCGTCTTTGGGTTAGCCTCCTCGCGGCTATTCCCTTGCTTCTTCTTACCATGGGGCCATTGGTTGGCTTGCCATTTCGACAATGGATCGGGGAATCAACGTCCCTCCTCATAGAGTTTGCGCTTGCAACGCCTGTTGTACTTTGGGCAGCAAGGCCGTTTTTCCAGCGCGGCTGGACCTCTCTTAAAACCCGCAACTTCAACATGTGGACCTTGATTATGCTCGGTGTTGGCGCTGCCTATACCTATAGTGTGATTGCCACATTTTTCCCCGCCCTTTTCCCCGCAACCCTCCAACAAGCAGGTGGTCATGTACCGGTTTATTTTGAGGCAGCAGTGGTCATTATTACCCTTGTGTTTGTGGGACAAGTATTAGAGCTTCGCGCGCGCGAACGCGCAGGCGATGCCATTCGCGCCCTTATGGACCTTGCGCCCAAGATCGCGCGGCGCATCACCCCTGATGGCGATGAATATGACGCGCCGCTTGATAATATTATCAAAGGAGACAGGCTGCGCGTGCGACCGGGCGACAATGTACCCGTCGACGCTATTGTCCTTGAGGGGGTGTCTTTCATTGATGAAAGCCTGATTAGCGGCGAACCTCTACCGGTTGAAAAACAAACTGGCGACAAGGTGACTAGCGGTACGATCAACAAAAATGGCTCTCTTATCATAGAGGCTGACAAGGTTGGTAGAGAAACCATGCTTGCGCGCATTGTTGAGATGGTGGCCAGTGCCCAACGCTCACGCGCACCCATCCAAAGCCTTGCTGATCGGGTTGCCTCTTACTTTGTGCCGACCGTGGTTGCCATCGCGCTTCTTGCTTTTTTCATCTGGCTCTCCATCGGGCCTGAACCGGCTTTTGTCTTTGCCATTATATCTGCCGTGTCTGTACTGATCATCGCCTGTCCCTGTGCCTTGGGATTGGCTACGCCCATGTCTATCATGACCGCAACAGGACGCGGGGCGCAGCTTGGTGTTTTGATAAAGGATGCCGAAGCTCTGGAATTAATGGCCCATGTTGACACATTGGTGATTGATAAAACTGGGACTTTGACCGAGGGCCGCCCAAGCGTGAGCGATATCGTGCCTTTTAACGGCTTTGATGAAGGCGACCTCCTCTCACATGCCGCGTCACTGGAGCGTGGATCAGAACATCCACTGGCCGACGCCATTGTGAAAGCCGCAAAAGAACATAAAGCCAAACTGACACACCCCAAAGACTTCCAATCGATTACCGGCAAGGGTGTGACAGGCATTGTCAGTGGCAAAGCTGTTGGCCTTGGCAATGTGGCCTTGATGAAACAACTTGGCGTGGCATTAAATGATGGGCAAAATCACGCAGACCTTTTGAACAAAATGGGCAAGACGGCCATCTATATCGCTGTAGACGACAAGTTTGCGGGTATTATCGCCGTTAGTGATCCGATTAAACCAACAGCGGCACAAGCAATCAAAGACCTTCGCGCCTCTGGCCTCAGCATTATTATGGCAACCGGTGACAATGAAAAAACCGCCCTTGCAGTCGCCAAAGAATTGGGCATTGATGAGGTGCGTGCTGGCGTGCTGCCGGAAGATAAAAAAGCGTTGGTTGATGAGCTGCGGCAGGCTGGACGTAAAGTTGCCATGGCGGGCGACGGCGTCAATGATGCGCCTGCCCTTGCAAGCGCGGATGTTGGCATTGCCATGGGCACTGGGGCAGATGTGGCTGTTGAAAGTGCTGGCATCACGCTTTTAAAAGGTGACATCACCGGTATTATCAAAGCTCGAAAACTGGCGGGTGCGACTATTAGAAACATCAAACAGAATCTGTTTTTCGCCTTCGCTTACAATACTTTGGGAGTTCCAATCGCGGCAGGTGTTTTATATCCAGCCTTTGGGCTTTTACTCTCACCCATGCTGGCCGCAGCAGCGATGAGCCTCTCCTCACTATGCGTTATCACCAACGCCCTTAGGTTGAGGAAAATTCAGCTCTAAGTCTAGCTAGAAAACGAGCTACTAAGATCATCCAAAATATCTTGGCGTGCCGCATCAAATATGCGCTCCCCATCTGCAACGGAACAAAGCGAGGGCTTTGATCCCATACGCCCATCAGGAAAACGCGAGCGAAAATCAGCAGCATCATAAATCGGCCCATAAGGTGCGGTTTCTGGGTCTAGCTTTGCCTCTTTCACCTGATCTGGAAAGAGGTAATTGGTTAGAGATATTTCTGAACATGTTGCATGGCCTCCTTCAGACGCCCCATACAACTCCTTGGACAGAGCCTGAAAACGTTTGCCATCCCACCAGTTGCGCTGTTTGCAGCGAAGTGCTGACTTGTCGCTATCCGCCGGATTGAGGCTTGTTTGTGCGTAGATTTCAGAAAAAGCAGCGGATAATGTGGCTATATTACCGCCGTGGCCATTAAGAAAATAGAACTTGTTAAAACCGTGCAAGGTCAATGAATTGACCGCGTCTAGCAGCATAGCAATAATCGTAGATGGCCGCAGCGTCATTGTACCTGCAAAGCCCAAATGATGTTGCGCCATGCCTATGGCAAATGTCGGGCCAACCATCACGCCGGTCTCATCACCCACAGCTTTAGCCAATGCTTCAGGGCAAAGTGCATCAGTTCCCATTAAGCCGGTTGGACCATGCTGCTCAGTGGAACCAATTGGCAGAATGATGGTCTGGCTACGCTCAAGGTATGCGTCCACTTCCTGCCATGTAGAGAGCTGCAATTGCATGAATTCACCTTCGCATAAATACTATTGAGTGCTGCTATCCATGTCTATGAAAACAGGATTAGGCTTCCATTTGTTTGCGTACGCTTTCGAATTTATTTTCAAGATGCTGCTTTAAAATTTCACTTAACCGCGCACCATCACGAGCTTCGAGAGCATTAATCATTCTCTCATGCTCATCAACGGCTACCTGCCAGCGCTCATCCGAAATATTGGCGACAAAACGAGCTCTTCGTGCGCGAACAGCAAGACCACGATGCTGAAACTCCAAAGTGGTATTACGGGCTGCTTTGATAATCGCCTCGTGTATTTCCTGATTGGTGCGGAAATATTCTGTAATATTGCGATCTTTAAAATGGGTCAGCATTTCATTGTGGAGAGTTCTAATCGCTTTTATTTCTTCATCGGTGATATTGGCACAGGCTAATTCACCCGAAAGTCCTTCTAAAACCGCCAAGATGGGGAATACTTCTTGTAATTCCTCAATCGTGATGCGGCTCACCCAAGCGCCTCGGTTTGGCTCCAGAATTATCAATCCATCGGCGGCTAAAACCTTGAGCGCCTCTCGCATTGGTGTGCGCGAAACGCCAAATTGCAAACAAAGATCTTTTTCAGGAAACTTTTCACCGGGGGCCAAAACACCTTCCACAATCAAATTTTGTAGACGCTCCACGAGTTCTTCGTGCAAGGACTTTCTTGAGATCGTTTGAATTGAGCTTTGGACGTTCATTTTGTTGCGTTACCTTTTTTTATCTAACTACCCTTTTTTTAAGGCCATTTCTATAACACGAGCCACATGAATGGCATTTCTACCCGTTCCATCCACTATTTGATGTCTACAAGAGGTGCCATCAGCCACCACGATGGTGTCAAAATCCGCGGCTCGCACGGCAGGCAGCAAATCAAGTTCACCCATTTGCATGGAAATATCATGCGTCTCATTGGCATAACCGAATGAACCAGCCATGCCGCAGCAGCTTGTTTCAACAAGCTCGACTTGCGTTTCAGGCAAAAGCGCCAGCGTCTTTTGAATATCTGAGACAACACCCATTGCCTTTTGATAGCAATGACCATGCAGCATAATTTTCTTCGCAGGCGCATCTAATGGCAATTTGATTGTTCCTGCCTCGCTTTTATCAGCGATAAACTCTTCCAACATCTTGGCATATTCAGCGACAAGCGCTGCATCCTCACCCGGCAAAAGGGCAGGCAATTCATCGCGTAGGCTCAATAAACAGCTTGGCTCTAACCCGATAATTGGCACACCTTTTTTTGCAAAAGGGAGCAGAGCGTCAATCAATCTTTTTGCCTCTTTGCGCGCTTCTTCAATGCGCCCCACTGACAAGAGTGTGCGCCCGCAACAAAGCGGCCTTTCACCTTTGGTTGGTCGCGCAATATCGAATGCGATATTCCCCGCCTTCAAAACGTTAATTGTCGCACGCAGGTTTTCAGGTTCAAAATAGCGATTAAATGTATCGGCAAATAACACGGCTTGCGGATTATCATTCGGCACCACTTCTTCATCACGAAAAGCTTTGTTATGCCATTTTGGTAGTCTTCTTTTGGCCGTAAATCCTGTGGTGCTTTCAAGCAATTTAGCGAGGCCAGGTATCTTGTCGCGCAAATTCATAAGCGCCGCCACTTTTGAGGCATAGGGTGCATAGCGTGGCAGATAGCCAACCAACTTATCGTGCAGGCTTAGACCATATTCATTAGCGCGGGCGGCTGTGACTTCAATCTTCATGCGAGCCATATCAACACCCGTTGGGCATTCGCGTTTACAGCCCTTGCAGGAAACACACAGCTTCATGGTATCCCGCATCTCATCCGAGGTCAGAGCGCCCTCGCCAAGTTGTCCGGAAATAGCAAGGCGCAGGCTATTGGCTCGCCCACGTGTAACGTCACGTTCATCGCGGGTAACGCGATAAGACGGACACATGACACCACCCTTGATTTTACGGCAGGCACCATTGTTATTGCACATTTCAATCGCGCCTTGAAACCCCCCAGCAGACCCCGGCCACGGTGACCAATCAAGCTCTGTTTTGAAATCTTTGACACTATAATCAGGCCCATAGCGAAACAGTGTTCGATCATCCATTTTCGGTGGATCAACTATTTTTCTAGGATTGAAAATGTTATTACTATCAAAATGTTGCTTAACTTCATTAAAGTTTTGAATCATCTGTTCACCGAACATCATTTTATGAAATTCGGAACGCACAATGCCATCGCCATGCTCACCGGAGTGAGAGCCCTTATAATATTTCACCATCTCAAAACATTCTTCGGCAATCGAACGCATTGTCTTGATGTCTTGATCCAGTTTCATGTTGAGAACAGGGCGCACGTGCAAGCAACCGACAGAAGCATGAGCATACCATGTGCCGCGCGTGCCGTGCTTTTCAAATATCTTCGTCAGACGTTCCGTGTAATAGGCAAGATCGGGCAATTCAACAGCACAATCTTCAACAAAAGAAATCGGTTTTCCAGCCTCCTTCATAGACATCATAATATTCAAGCCGGATTTGCGCACCTCAGCAATATCGCCTTGTAGGCGATTGTCCGTCACCGAAACTACGCCGCCCCATTGGTTACCTTCAGCCTTCCATGAAAAGCCAAGGTCGCTCATGCAATCTTCAAGCTCTTCCAATTTTTGTAAATTCTTAGCGTCACTGCCTTCGGCAAATTCCACTAGAAGTAGAGCTTCCGGTTCGCCGCGCACAAACTCATCCATAGTCTTTTTAAACATAGAAATATCGCGCGCTAAACCGATCATTGTGGCATCAACCAGTTCAACCGCTTGCGGCCCAAGTTTTACAAGATGCTGTGGTGCTTCCATCGCCTGATAGAAAGTAGGAAAATGGCAAATCCCCATCACCTTCGCACCAGGGAGCGGCGATAGCTTCAATTCAATCGCTGTAGAATAAGCAAGCGTTCCCTCTGAACCAACAAGAAGGTGGGCGAGATTTACAGGGGTATTAGATGGGATCAAGGCATCAATGTTATAGCCGCCAACACGGCGCTGTACTTTTGGGAATTTCGCCGAAATTTCATCCGCTTCACGCGCACCCAGATCCAGCATGGATTGAACAAACTCACTCTCGCGCATTTTATCCACCGACCCAAAGTGCATAGCCGTGCCATCAGCTAGAATGCCATCAACAGACAAAACATTATCGCGCATTTTGCCATAGCGTAATGAACGCCCACCACATGAGTTATTTCCAGCCATCCCACCAATAGTGGCGCGCGAGGCCGTGGAGACGTCTATTGGGAACCAAAGGCCGTGTGGCTTTAAAGCGCGGTTTAGATCATCAAGCACAATGCCCGGCTCCACAACGCAGCGGCGACCTTGGACATCAAGTTCAAGTATTTTGTTGAGATGACGGCTATTATCAATAACCAATGCATGATTGACCGTCTGCCCACTCTGCGAGGTGCCGCCACCACGAGGGAGTATTGGAATTCCCTCTTCTCGGGCGATTTTGATTGCTTTTTCAATATCAGCAGTATTTTTTGGGATCACAACACCAGTCGGCATCATCTGATAAATTGACGCATCCGTGGAATAGCGCCCCAGATCAAAGGCACCAAAGTGAGCCTCACCTTCAATTTCTTGTCTAAGGCGACGCTCTAAAACTGATCCTGAAATAAAGCTCAATAAATAAACCTAACTTTTCGCTTGACTGTTTTTTGAATACAAAATTAAATATGCACAATGAAACAACGTCTGCAATAGCTTTGAAAGCATATTAGCACTTTGCAAGAACGAAAAGGAAAACCCATGAGGCAGCCTGGTCGACATTTTTTACAAATACCAGGACCAAGTTCTGCGCCCGATCGTGTTTTGAGAGCAATCTCTCAACAAACGATCGATCATCGAGGGCCTGATTTTGCCGCCGTGGGATCAAAAGCACTCGAAGGATTGAAGAAAATATTCCAAACCGAAAGCCATGTGTTCATGTATCCAGCTTCTGGAACTGGCGCATGGGAGGCAGCTCTTGTGAATGTGTTGTCGCCCGGCGATCGTGTTTTAATGTTTGAAACAGGCCATTTCGCCACTCTATGGAAAAAGCTCGCTGAGCGCATGGGTGTGAAACCTGAATTTATTGAAGGAGATTGGCGCGGTGGTGCTGATCCTGATCAGATTGAGGCCTATCTCAGCGAAGACAAAAACCATGAAATTAAAGCGGTCTGCGTGGTGCACAATGAGACATCAACAGGTTCGGTCTCTCCGATTGCCGCTGTGCGGGCTGCCATAGACAAAGCCAATCACCCTGCCCTTTTGATGGTTGACACCATCTCAGGTCTTGCATCCCTCGATTACCGCCATGATGAATGGGGGGTTGATGTAACCGTATCTGGTTCGCAAAAAGGATTGATGGTTCCACCGGGATTATCTTTCAATGCTGTCAGCGAAAAAGCATTAAGCGCCAATAAGACTGCCAAACTGCTTCGGGCTTATTGGGACTGGGACGATATGATCGGTCCAAACAAGACAGGATATTTCCCTTACACGCCTTCTACAAATCTGGTGTTCGGCTTGAATGAAGCCATGGACATGATTTTTGAGGAAGGCCTTGAGAATGTTTTCGCCCGTCATGCTCGACATGGTGCGGCGACGCGTGCGTGCGTGCGTGCGTGGGGACTTGAGGTGCTATGCGCCAAGCAAGGACAAGAGAGCGGAGTCCTAACAGCCGTCATGGTTCCTGAAGGTCATAGTGCTGATGCTTTCCGTGCAACAACATTGAAAAATTACAATATTTCGCTTGGCAATGGACTGTCCAAAGTAGCAGACAAAGTATTCCGCATTGGACATCTTGGTGATTTTAATGATTTGATGCTGATGGCAACCCTGTCAGGTGTCGAAATGGGTCTTGCTAAATCCGGTGTTCCACATAAAGCCGGAGGAGTGTCGGCAGCTTTGGATCATTTGAAGACTTAAATAAGGACGTAAGAGAAGAGAAGAGAAGAGAAGAAAAACTAAACAAATTTTCTGGGAGGAAAGTAAAATGAAATTAAAATCTATTCTATTAGGGGCCGTCTCTATCGGTCTTTTGGCATCACAGGCATCTGCCGCAGATCTTGTTTTGAAATTCGGCCACGTGGGAAAACCTGGCTCCTTGTTTGAAGCCAGCGTCAATGAATTTGCCAGCTGCTCAAACAAAGCATTGGCTGGTAAAGCTGAAGTTCAAGCATTTGGTTCCTCACAGCTCGGCAAAGACAAAGAACTTTTGCAAAAGCTGAAACTCGGCCAGATTACCTTTTCTCTGCCTTCCTCTGTAATGTCATCTGTTTCTGATGAATTTGGCGTATTTGAAATGCCTTACATCATCAAAGACCGTGAGCACATGAAGCGGGTTCAAGCTGAACTTGGTGATACATTCCAAAAAGCGGCCAATGCCAAAGGCTACCATATTCTTGGTTACTTCGAGAACGGCTTCCGCCACATCACAAACAACACACGCGCAATCAACAAGCCTGAAGATTTGGCTGGCGTAAAACTGCGCACACCAAAAGGTGCATGGCGTGTAAAAATGTTCAAACTTTATGGTGCAAATCCAACACCAATGGCCTTTTCAGAGGTGTTTACAGCGCTCCAAACAGGCGTGATCGACGGACAAGAAAATCCATATGCACAAATCGCATCTGCGAAATTCCAAGAAGTTCAAAAATACCTTTCAATCACTGGTCACGTTTATACGCCAGCTTATGTTTTGACATCCAAAAAAGGTTTCGAAAAGCTACCAGCTGACGTTCAGGCCGGTCTTGAGAAATGTGCAACGGAGAGCCAGAAATTTGTTTATGAGACGGCAGCCCGTCTTGAGACAGAACTTCTGGACGTCATCAAAGGCGCCGGTGTCAACGTGAACAATGCAGATAATGCAGCGTTCATTAAAGCCTCAAAACCAATCTATGATGAGTTTTCGACCACTGTAGAGGGCGGCGCAGAGCTTATCAAAACAGTACAAGGTTTAGCATCAGGCTCTTAAGTCCTTTTTATCAAAGAACTTAGCGTTTATCGCATCAAAGATGTTCGCCCCCGGCTTAAAATTTTGCTGGGGGCGACCTCCTAAATCACAGACACTTAAACGACGACCTAACATCCAACGCTCGGACCCTCCATGCTCCCCCTTTTAAGTCGAACAATTGAATCTTTGCTGGAATGGATCGTTATTTTCCTGATGGTCACATTGACCGCAGTTGTCATCATTGCTGTCTTATTTCGAATTTTTGGTGACTCATTATCTTGGTACGATGAGGTAGCCGCCATTCAACTTTCATGGGTTACTTATTTTGGTGCCGGACTGGCCGCCTTAAAGCGTCGTCATATTGGCTTTGACAGCGTGCTGTTATCCATTCCCATGCCTGCCCGTATGGTGGGTGTCGCCTTAGCTGAGATTTGCGTCATTGGTTTCTTCGCCGTTCTCACCTGGACCGGCCTACAAGTTTTGGAAGTGTTAGAGGGCGAACGACTTGTGTCTCTCACATGGGTTCCTATCCAGTTTACCCAGTCCATCATCCCAATTGGTGGGGCACTGTTTATTATTTGTCAGCTTTTAAGCTTGCCCGAATATTGGCAAAAGACTGCCGCCGGTATTTCACTGGAACACGCAGAAATTGAAGAAGAAGTAGAATCTGAACTCGAAAAAGCTGGCGAGGCTAAATAGAGATGTTGATTTTCATTATATTCGTCGTCTTCATCACCATGATCTGCCTCAATGTGCCGATTGCTGTGGCCCTTGCGATTACAGCCATCATGGGTCTTGTTGCCAATGAGGGGTCGGGTGCCCTCGTCTCTGTGGCCCTTGATATGTACGATGGCTCAACCAAATTTTCTCTGATAGCAATCCCGATGTTTGTGTTGGCAGGCGCCATCATGAATGCGGGCGGTGTGACAGATAGACTGATCAATTTTGTATCGGCCATCATCGGCTTTGTACGCGGTGGTTTGGCAATGGTGAATATTGGTGTCTCGCTGTTCTTCGCCGAAATATCGGGCTCCGCCGTAGCCGATGTGGCCGCGATGGGTTCTATCCTTATTCCGCAGATGAAAAAACGCGGCTACAGCGCCCCTCTTTCAGCTGCTGTGACCTCTTCATCCGCATCTCTCGCGATCATTATTCCACCTTCAATCCCGATGATCCTTTATGCCACCTCAGCAAATACATCCGTTGAGCAATTATTTGTTGCAGGCATTGTGCCCGGACTTATGGGAGCTGCCGGTCTTATGGGTGTAGCTTATGCTTTTGCCGTAAAATACGATCTGCCTGTTGAAGAAGCTTTCAACTGGAAACGGTTGAAAGTCACCTTCATCGATGCCCTGCCCGCTTTCACACTGCCAGTTATTATTCTTGGTGGTATTTTTGGTGGTTTTGTAACGGCAACAGAAGCAGCCGGCCTTGCTGTCATCGCCGCCTTTGTGGTGGGATTATATTACAATCAAATAGACTTAAAACATCTCAAGCGCGCTATGCTGGATGGCGGCATGCAAACCGCTGTGGTGATGCTCCTTGTCGCAGCCTCTGTTGTCATGGGTGGGTTTTTAACCCGTGCTCAAGTGCCGCAACAACTTGCAGCAGAGATACTCTCGATCACAAGCAACAAATGGCTGATCCTGCTCATTCTCAATTTCCTATTCCTTATCATCGGCTTCTTTTTGCATTCAGCCGCCGCGATCATTTTGGTTGTGCCAATTATTATTCCGTTGATTGTGGCCGCAGGTATTGACCCCATCCATTTTGGTCTTGTGGTGACACTTAATCTAGCGATTGGTCAGCAAACCCCGCCGGTGGCCAGCGTGCTGATCACCTCATGTGCGGTTGCGCGCGCCAATATTTGGGAAGTGTCAAAAGTGAATATCTATTTCGTCGCGGTCTTGTTTGCGGTATTGATGATTTGTACTTATGTTCCTTCTATTCCTCTGTTCTTAGTAGAATACTTTTACAGGTGATCCCCAATGCCGCTTAATGCCTCAACAGCGCAGCAGTTGATCGATCAGGTGATCCAACACCGCAATGATAAAGGCTTCAAGCCACTGACTGTGGCTGTGCTTGATGCTGGTGGATTTTTGATTGCGCTTTTGCGTGAAGATGGCACCAGCAATCTGCGGCCCGACATTGCACAAGGCAAAGCGCGCGGCGCCGTGAACATGGGCCTTGGATCACGCACCCTTTATGATCGCGCCCAATCGCAACCCTTTTTCATTCAGGCAATGAATTCATTGTCGAATGGATCATTGGTGCCAGTTCCAGGTGGCGTGTTAATTCGGGAAGACGCAAATATCATCGGTGCGGTTGGAGTGACAGGCGATAGCTCGGATAATGATGAGGCTTGTGCCGTTGCCGCGATAGAAGCGCTGGGATTTGTTGCAGATACAGGCTAACAATACCTCATGTCGGACACATCAGACTTTATCATCATCGGTGGTGGAATTGTTGGCCTTGCAACGGCCATGACGCTCTCACTGCGTTTTCCAGATAAAAAAATCGTAGTTTTAGAAAAAGAAGCCACCCTCGCCGCACATCAAACTGGTCACAACAGCGGTGTGATTCACGCAGGCGTCTACTATGCACCCGGCTCCTTAAAAGCTACGTTTTGTCGCAAGGGCGTAGCAGCCACAATTGATTTTTGCACACAGCATCAAGTGGCCTATGAGCAATGCGGGAAGCTTATAGTTGCGACAACACCGCTGGAACTTGAGCGCATGCACACGCTTTATGAGCGCTGTCAGGCAAATGGGCTCAATCCAATACGCCTTGATGAAATAGCACTCAAAGAACGAGAGCCTAATATTGTGGGCCTTGGCGCTCTTTATGTCGATGTCACCGGTATTGTTGATTATCCAGCAATGACCCGCGCAATGGCGCAAATCGTCATTGAGAATGGTGGCGAAATATTTAACAGCACTGAGGTAGAAAGCATCCGTGAGACGCCTCACCATGTTGAGATCAAAACACAAAATCAGCACTATATCTGTCAAAACCTTATCGTGTGCAGCGGCATACAGGCCGACAGACTTGCACGCATGGCTGGGATCGAAATCGACTTTAAAATGGTTCCCTTTCGCGGCGAATATTACCGTCTTAACAAACGGCATAATGATGTGGTGAACCATTTGATTTACCCCGTACCAAACCCTGACCTGCCTTTCCTCGGTGTTCATTTAACGCGGATGATTGATGGCTCCGTGACAGTTGGTCCCAACGCTGTTTTGGGTTTTTCTCGTGAGGGATATCCAAAAGGATCGATCAATCTTCGCGATGTTATAGAGATGGTTGGTTTCGGCGGATTTTGGAAATTGATGTTTAAGAATTGGCGCTCAGGTCTGGCCGAGTTCAAAAACTCACTCAGTAAAAAGCGTTATTTGAAACTTTGTCAAAAATACTGCCCTTCATTGACATTGGCCGATCTGGAACCCTATCCGACCGGTATTCGTGCCCAAGCTGTTTTGAATGACGGGACATTGGTTCATGATTTTCTCATCAAACGAACAAGCCGCATGCTGCATGTCTGCAATGCGCCCTCACCAGCGGCCACATCATCCATACCCATTGCAGAGCATCTAGCGGACATGATCGTGGACGGCTCTAACGCAGAGATTTCATAACACTGTCGAGAATCTTTCTCTGGGTTTTTACATCCCCGTTTTCAACCTCGATATTAAAATAAGGTCCAAGTCCATTTAAGGCGGCATAATTGGATAATGAACAATCATTCTTTGCTGCGGTCACACGTTCATAGAGAACATTGACCCCCGCCTTTTCGGTAAAATATTTCACTTTACGAGATAACCTGCGATCTTGGCTTGGGCGTTTTGTGCTGGCAAGGACAATCAATGTATCTTCATCCTTTAAACGGCGTGAGCGGGCAATGGCTGAAACAAAGGGGATCGCGTCTCCTTTGCGTTTTATTGAGATATTGCCCCTGCCTCCATTGCCCGAAAAGCCATTTGCATTACTGTGAAGAGCAATGATGGGCCGTCCGTTCTTATGGTGCTTCAACATGACATGGGTATATCTTGGTGCAGGGGCGCGTTGCAGGCGGCAACGGTTTGCTGTTGCTCTACTTGTTCCAAAATTGCGGTTCGGGTCTTGCCCTTTAAAAATCCGCCGTTCACCCGCCTCAACCGCCACAAGCGTACCACCGTATTTATTCAAGCCATATACACCTGCTGAAAAAGCTGAATTTTCGTTATCATGAGGCACAACAAACAAGGGACCAGATTTTTTCTTTTTGTTTTTTATGACAAAAATTCTCCAATCAAGACCATTTTCGTTAAGTCTCTTTTTGGTAATGCAGAATTTTTTGTGCCTTAGAATCCTTTTCTGCGCCCTGATGTCCGGCTCCGTTATCTTTGTAACATCAAGACATTTTGAGAATATGCCTGCCGTGGTGGTTGGGTCTATATCAGGCCTAACTTTGGGCTGCGCTGTGATATTTGGAGCGCGAGAACTCTGGCTATAATCGGGGCGCAGTGTGGGGAACGGAATATAAATAACATTGACTTGTTTTTGCCGTTTCACGCTTGGTTGGTCGGTCAGTGTGATTGTGGAAGGCAGAGCCTGAAGAGGATCAGACTTTATAGGTAAAGGTTTAGCAGATTGAGGGTTAGCAGTCTTTTGTGATTCATTGTCACCACGCTTCAGCAATAATTTGCGCAAAAGGCTCCTTGCGGACTTACAACGCTCTTGGACCAAATTGTTTCCACTGCAAAAACCAGCATGTGCAGGTTCCGTCAAAGGCATTGATATACCGGCTAATAAAATAGCCGATACTAATAGAAAGTGACGTAACAGCTTCAAATCAATGCTCTTTTATAAACAGATCAACATCTCAAAGTGGGGAGTCGAGGCTTTCTCCGTCATTGATTACTCAGTGATTCGCACAAAAATTGCATTAAAAAATCTATACTTACCGATATTGGATAGCCTGCCTTAATTTTGCGCCCGATTATGTTAAAACTTGAAGAATCGGTCATAAGCGAAACAAATGGCTGGAGGCCTGCTAAATGTTACACCGGATTTTTATTCTTATCGCCGCTATTGGAGTCATTCTCGTCGGACTGATTTTCATTGTGCCCTTTGTGCTGCCAACCGATACAGTAAAAACACAAATTGAAAAACTGATTACAGAGAACACCGGTTGGAAAATTCGTTTTGGCGGTGACGTTTCTATGTCATTGGTGCCAAGTGTGCGCCTTGTCGCTCAAGATATCGAGATTAGCCCTCCTAATCACAAGCCCATCCTTAAAGCGCAAGAGGCGCGCTTTGCTGTTGGCTTAAGAGCCTTGTTCAGCGGCGCGGTTGATATCGAGGAAATATATTTCGGCCAACCCGATTTAACGATAGAGCTTGCTAAAAATGGCAACCCCGTGTGGCTTCCTGAAGATGCTTCAGCCCCTGTGGCAAACGAACCAACATCAACTATAAATGAAACAGAATCTGACACTCCAGGCACTGCCGGCGGTGTTGTGCGCACATTAGTTGACACACTACGAGTAGAGCGCCTTGCAATCGATCAAGCAAACATCTCATTCGGCACGATTGGCGAAACACCGAGTAAGATACAAAATATCGTCTTCACAGCCTCCCTACCAAACCCGCAAGGAGCCCTTAATGTTAATGGCTCCGCAGTCTTGAATGGAGAAAAAATTACTTTAACAGGGACGCTGCCCGCTTTTAAAAATCTGATTAATACCAACAAAGGCAGCATGAGCGTTGATCTGGGCTATAAAACCGCAAAGCTATCAACCAGCGGGCCGTTTGACCTGGATGCAGATATCATCTTCGATGGTGCGGTCGATTTAAATATAATAGATATCAGCCAAATCACCGGCGATGCGCTTGCCTCTGGTGTGGTGAAAGCCACAGGCACTCTGGCCGCTGGAAAAGAGCAAATTCAGCTCGAACTCGGGCAAGGCCAGTTTCTAGACACCACATTTGCGACAAAAATCCAGACGATTATCGGTGGTGCACGCCCATTCGTTACAGGATCGATTGATCTGGGCGCTCTCAATCTTGATACATTACAACCAGCACAATCTTCCACGCCATCACCCTCGAAAGGTGCGAGCCAAGGTGGCCAAAATACAGAACCAGACCTAAGCGGTTTAGGTGGTCTTGATGCCGATATCTCTTTTTCTGCCGCTTCCATAAAAAGCGGTGAGCATAAAATAGATAATCTCAAGGGCGGGCTTATCTTAAATGACGGGGTTGGTGAACTCAAAATCAATGAGGTTGTCGCTGTTGGCGGTTCTGCCAGCGCCAGATTAACGGCGGATACAAAAGTATCTCCGCTTACGACCTACGGCACGCTGAAAGCTAATAATCTGTCCATTTCAACTATTTTGGCACTCGCCGGACAAGACGCGCTGGTTAAACAGCTTAAAGGTTTGATTGGCACGAATTTGGTTTTTGGGTTTCAAGGATTAACGCCAAACAGCATTCTCAATACGGTCAATGCACGTGGCACGCTTGGTATCTCAAAAGCCAGCATGAGCGGCCTTGGACTAGCGAGCACCTTTAATAATGATCCATCGGCAGATCGCATTGAAGACGTGTCCTTACAGGCAACCATTGATGGCTTCACCAAGCCAGTCAGTGTGGATGGGCAAGCACGCTTTCGTGGTGAAGTGATCTCTCTCGGTGCAACAAGCGATCCTGCGGCTTTGATCGCAGGCCAAAAAGCCAAAACCAGCGCAACCGTCTCTTTTTCCAAGGCAAGCGCCAGCTTCAATGGTGACATTTCCTCCTCAATTCCTGCAGCAGGCACTATTGCACTCAAAGGTAAATCATTGCGCGCCCTCGCCAAGTGGTTTGGCACTGAGCTTCCCTCCGGCCCAGGTTATGGCCGCTTTGATATTAAAACCGGCTTTGCAGCCAGCGAGAAAAAGGTCTCACTCAACGACCTATCTGTTGTGCTGGATGACATCAAAGGACAAGGTAGCGCGAGTGTTCTTTTGAATGACAAACCAGATATCACAGCCAATATTTCATTCGATCTGCTCGATGTTAATCCCTATATCGCCACACCAGCAGAAGGCGGTGGTGGAGCGGCAAGCGGCGCCAGCAATTCATCCAGTGCATGGAGTAGCGAACCGATTGATTTCAGCTTCACCAATTCTGCTAATTTAAATCTCACAGCCCGCGTCAACACCCTCAAAGCACAAGGCATGAGCGTTGGCCCCCTCTCCCTTCAAACCACCATGCGCGGCGGAAAATTAACAGCTGATTTATCGGAAATGACATTTTATGGCGGTAAAGCTAATGCAAAAATTGTGGTGGATGCAGCCAATCAAACACCTGCTATCACCGCCCAATTAACATCAAATGGTGTGCAGGCTTATCCGTTCTTGCGCGATGCCGCAAAATTTGAGCGCATTGAAGGTGGGCTTGATTATATTCTTAACGTCACCACCGCTGGCAATAGCCAAGCCGACATGGTGGCCGCTCTCAACGGCAAAACAAGTTTCAACTTCAATAACGGTGCTATTCGAGGCATTAATATAGCCAAAGCCATGCGCTCACTCACTGGCGGTGCTTTGAATGGCTGGAACAACTCAGCATCTGAAAAAACAGACTTCAGTGCTTTTACCGCTTCTTTTGATATCACTAATGGCGTCGCCACAAATACTGATCTTAATCTAGTTGGACCACTGGTGCGCGTGAGTGGTGAAGGCGCTGTTCAAATGCCACCACAGACCTTGAAATACCGCGTGGATCCCAAAATTGTTGCCAGCCTAGAAGGCCAAGGCGGGTCTAAGGATTTGGCAGGATTTGGTGTGCCCATCATCATTGAAGGATCATGGGCCAAGCCTAAGATTTATCCTGATATCAAAGGCTTCCTACAAGATCCAGCAGCTGGGCTTGCGGCGCTCAAGTCACTGGGCGGCGGGTTTGACAAAATAGCATCCGGGAATACCGGAGAAATTTTAAGCGCTTTAGGTGACGATCCCAAAGGAGCCGCTATTGCTAAGGCGGCAGATAAAATCAAAAAAGAAATAGGTGTTGATGTCAGTGGTTTATTGAAAGATGGCAAAATCTCAAAAGAAGGTGGTGCGGCCGCAGTTGTGGGTGCGCTAGGTGGTCTTTTGGGTGGTGGCAGCACTAGCAGCGAGCCAATTGATGCAGCTCCCTTACAAGTTGGTCAAATACCCGTTCCTCGCGCCAAACCTCGCACCTCATCAGTTGCTAGTTCTCCCGTGGCAGATATCGTAAAACAGGCCATCAATCCAAATAGTAACGGACAAAACGGAGAACCGAACCTGCCGGTTGCCGTACCACAAGAAGCAGAGCAATTGATAAAAGGTATTGGCGGATTATTCGGCCGTTGAGGTGAAAAAGCGCGCTTCACTTAAGCGCGCTCTAATTTTACTTTCGATGAGCTATTCTGCGAGCACTACTCTGAAGGCGCTATTTTATCCTGCGTCTGTGTTTCAAAGTCGCTGGCGTCGTGGCGCTCATGAAGTTGTGTTTCCGGCTCGCCCCATGTGCGGTTGACCATCTTGCCGCGTTTCGCTGCATCGCGCGCTGCGATCTCTTCTGTCCAACGGTTTAGATGCTTATATGACTTCGTATCAAGAAACTCAGCCGCCTCATAAATCAAATTTGATACAAGCGCGCCATACCATGGCCAGACCGCAATATCTGCGATTGTATAGTCATCACCACATAAATAACGATTATCCGCGAGGCGATGGTCTAGCACATCAAGCTGGCGTTTGACTTCCATCGCAAAACGATTGATCGGATACTCAATTTTCATTGGTGCGTAATTATAAAAATGACCAAAGCCGCCACCCAGATAAGGCGCGCTGCCCATTTGCCAAAACAACCATGAAAGACATTCCGCCCGCTGTGCCGGATCACTTGGCATGAGAACACCAAATTTTTCAGCTAAATAAAGCAGTATCGCACCTGATTCAAAGACCCGCGTTGGGGGTGTTGTGCTGTGATCCATGAGGGCCGGAATTTTAGAATTCGGATTGATGTCAACAAAGCCGCTTGCGAATTGATCACCTTCGTGAATTCTAATCAAATGAGCGTCATATTCCGCTCCACTATGGCCAAGCGCCAACAGCTCTTCCAGCATCAGCGTTATCTTCACACCGTTTGGCGTAGCAAGGGAATAAAGCTGTAGAGGATGTTTGCCTTTAGGCATTTCTTTGTCAAAAGTCGGGCCAGCAATCGGGCGATTAATACAGGCAAAAGTACCCCCGCTTTCAGATTCCCACTTCCATACTTTCGGCGGTATATAGGTTGTATCATCTGTCAAAGTCTGAACTCCAAAGGTGTGGTTTTATTCATTAGGTGTCCCATCATCACACCCCTCATTTTCTTATTTAAGGCATAAAAAAAGAACTACAATCTTTTTAACGCCATATAGCAAATATCGCATCATGAGTTCGCCCGGGCTGTCAGGCTGTCAGGCTGTCAGGCTGTCAGAAAAAATCTCAACACATTGTCATTACAGATAAGTCAAGCATGATGCCAATCCTTACCCCATGCTTTAATTGGAAGGCACTTTCCTCTAAGAAAGTTTTGTGATGGCATCGCCGAGCTGAGCCATGTCCTTGATAATTATATCAGGTGAAAATGCTTCTAATTTTTCTACAAGATTAGCATGCGGTGCGTGGAGTCCACCAGTATAGGCGATAGTCTTCATGTTAGCTGCCTGCGCGGCCTGCAATCCGGCTGGACTATCTTCAATCACAATAGAATTTGATGGTTCAAAGCCCATTTCCTTTGCTGCATGTAAGAAGACATCTGGATGAGGCTTGCCTCTTTCTACCATGTCTGTGCTGAATAGCTTTCCACCAAAAAAATCAGAAAGACCCGTTAGCAAAAGTGATGTCTGTATCCGCTCAGGATTACTGGAAGAGGCAACACACATAGGCATTTGTAATTTTTCTAATGCATCCGCGACACCAGAAGTAGGCTTTAGTTCCTGTTTGAACTTTGTCAGGATTTCGTGTTGGAACATTTCTAAGTCTACATCAGGGACATTCGCATCGAACATACGTCGTGCTTCGCTTGCTGAATCTGCAACAGGTTTCCCCAAGAAAGCATCACATGCCTGTGGCATGTCCAATGTGAGACCATGCTGTGCGCAATAGTCAATCAAGAGACCAAGTGAAAGCGGCTCGCTATCTACCAGCACTCCATCACAGTCAAAAATAAGTAAATGGTCAGACATGTTTATATCTCTCTATATAATCGGCTTGCTGTTTGCAGAGCTTGAAAAACTTTAAATCGTTTTGCATGAGCTCCCGCAATTAAACCCTTTGATGGTCTATAAATTTTTCCCAGACTCGACATAGCTTCCATGGCATCTAAAACGGAACCATGCGACCCAGCAGCAACAGAGCCCAACATAGCAGAACCCAATAATACAGGCTCATCAGATCCCGGCGCTGCGATTTCTATATTGGCAGCGTCCGCAAGTAACTGCTTAATCATTGGATGCTCTCCAGCTCCGCCGCTGATCACAACCGTATCAGGGCAAACGCCGTTTTCACGCTGCACATTGAGTATTTGTTTAAGCCCATAACCCAAACCAAAAATTCCCGCTATATAAAGGCGAATGAGACTTTCGATATCGGTGTTGAGATCAAGGCCAGAAATAATACCTCGAGCGTCGGGCTCAGCAAATGGCGCGCGATTTCCTAAAAATTCAGGCACGACGATCATTTGTTCAACAAGCCAAACCGCATCGGATGCAACAGGGGCACGTTCCTCAATTAACATGAGCAAATAGTCAGGCAAAGAATGCCCTTTATTCTCTGCCTCCCCATTAAATATTGCATAATTAGGATGAAGTTTGAGAAGATGCGCAATAGCTTCACCAGCAGCAGATTGCCCGCCTTCACTGAGCCATAAACCTGGCACCATGGCCGAATAATAAGGACCCCAGACCCCAGGAACGAATGACATTGTTTCGCTAGAGGACATGGTACAGGCGGATGTTCCAAACACATAGGCCATACGCGAGGTAGCTGATGCACCAGCAGCACCGATTGTACCAACACCACCGGCATGTGCATCAATCAAGCCTGCTGCAACGGGTGTTCCTTCAATTAGTCCAAGATCAAGTGCTGACTGTTTGGTCAAGCCATGACCAAGAGGCTTACTCGGCTCAACGATTTTTGACCCGATGCGCTCAAAGTTATTTTCCGTTAAATCACTGAGGCCAATTTTTTCAAAATAGGATACATCCCAAGTTTTTTCATGCGCTAAATATGTCCATTTACACGTTACGGTACAAACCGAACGGGCTTTATCCCCCGTTGCCCGCCATGTCAGATAGTCCGTTAGATCAAAAAAACCACCTGCCGCTTCAAAAGTTGAAGGCATATTTTGTTTTAGCCAAAGCAGCTTTGGTGTTTCCATTTCCGGAGAAATTGTTCCGCCTACATAATCAAGAACACGATGGCCAGTCTCATTAATCTGAGCCGCCTGTTTTGTGGCCCGGTGATCCATCCAAACAATAATATTGCGTTCATGGTGGCCAGAAAGGCTTACGGAAAGTGGCTGATCCTCAGTATCTAAAACAACGAGAGAGCATGTGGCATCAAACCCGATGCCTTTGATCTGTTCAGCTGAAATCTCCGGTTTGCTTATTACCTCTTTGACGCTCTCACAAACACAAGACCAGATATTCTCGCTTGACTGTTCCACGATATGTCCGCCATCGCGAAATATCTCTATTTCCCTTTTTGCTGTTCCAAGAAGCTCGCCTTGCTCATTGAATACTCCAGCGCGGCAACTTCCAGTACCAACATCAATGCCAAGATACATATCTTACTCTCTCATCAAAGTTCAGTTGGGCTGAAAATCAAAAATATTATTGATGCTTTCAAAGCTTTATCTGCAACTTTACATCGCTTGGTCGCTGCTCAACGGCACGATCAAATGCGGCGACGCTTTGCTCAAACTCAAATGTCTCAGAAATCAAAGGTTTTAAATCTACCTTGCCTGATGCGATCAAATTTATCGCGCGGTCATAAACATTAGCGTATCGGAACACAGTTTCCAGACGCACCTCTTTGGCTTGCAAAGATACGATGTCAACGGGTGTTGGCTCGACCGGCATTCCGACAAGAATGATAGTACCGCCTGGGCGCGCGAATTGTGGAGATTGCAGAATAGCGGGGCCAGCTCCTGAGCACTCAAATACCAGATCACATCCCCAACCATCTGTTTCGGCATTTATTTTTTCAATAGAATCTGAATTTTTTAAATTGATTGGTGTGATGCCATCGTAGCCGCCGATAAGGTCGAGCTTTGGTTGGGCAAAATCTGTAATAATGACTTTTGAACAGCCTCCAGCCAATGCCGCGAGCGCAACCATCATGCCAATGGGCCCAGCACCTTGCACAATGGCAACATCTCCGGGTTTGATATTTGCGCGATAAGCTGCCTGCATGCCTATCGCAAAAGGTTCGACCATTGCTCCTTCCGCAAAAGAAACATGGTCAGGTAGGTTATATGTAAATTGGGCTGGGTGTATGACTTCTGGGGTTAGGCATCCATGAATTGGTGGTGTTGCCCAAAAGCGAACATCTGGATCAACATTATAAATACCTAGTTTTGTTGCTCGCGAATTGGGATTTGGAATTCCTGGTTCCATGCAAACACGATCACCAACTTTAAGATGGGTAACTCTCTCACCAATCTCTAGAATTGTACCAGCTGCCTCGTGACCAAGGACCATGGGAGAATCAACGACGAATGGCCCTATCTTCCCATGTGTGTAGTAATGAACATCACTGCCACATACACCGACAGTGTGAACCGCTATCTTCACATCATGAGCGCCGATGGTCGAAGGTAGTTCAATATCTCTTAGATTGAGTTTGCCCTTTTCTTCCAAGACGAGTGCGCGTGCCTGAGGCATTTTAATTCTCCGACTATGAACTATGGTTGGTTAAACAAACTTCGGATTTACCGTCAAATACATGACTAGCCTCACGGTTGATGGAAAGATTCAATGTTTCCCCCCTAACCCAATTTCTCCTGTCTCTTGAAATCACGCATACTTCTGTGTCTCCCACCTTCCCGTAAAGATGAGTCTCGTGACCAGTTGGCTCTGCAATTGACAAGACAAATTTAAAATCAGCGTCTTCTTCGGTGATTGTGAGATGTTCTGGCCTGACGCCTAACAATATTTGCTGGCCATTCTCTAGTTTTGCGCGCGAACCGAGTTTAATGGTCTCGCCCAGCACCTCTATGACAGCCTCATCAGATTGAGAAGATTTTGCTACACCTTTGAAAATATTCATTCCCGGCGAACCAATAAACTGGGCCACAAATAAATTTACCGGCGCGTCATATACATCGAGTGGTGAACCAGATTGTTCGATCACACCACCACGCATAATCACAACAGTATCCGCCATGGTCATGGCTTCAATTTGATCATGTGTCACATATACAGTTGTTGTTTTTAGTCTTTGATGAAGTTCTTTAATTTCAGTACGCATTTGCACGCGGAGCTTCGCATCAAGGTTTGATAACGGCTCATCAAAGAGAAAAACATCTGGATCTCTAACAATCGCACGACCCATTGCAACGCGTTGACGTTGTCCTCCTGATAACTCTTTCGGGTAACGATCAAGGTAAGGTTCAAGAGATAAAATACCCGCAGCCCAATTTACACGTTCTTCGATAGTTGCCTTATCAGTCTTCTTGAGATTCATAGAAAAGGCCATATTATCACGCACTTTCATGTGTGCGTAGAGTGCATAGTTTTGAAAAACCATTGCAATATTACGATCTTTGGGATGGGCGTCATTAACCCGGCGACCAGCAATTTCTATATCACCCGAGGTCACGGATTCCAGACCAGCTATCATCCTCAAAAGGGTCGATTTACCACAGCCAGAAGGACCGAGAAGCACAACAAATTTGCCATCTTCTATACTCAGATCTATACCGTGCAGCACCTCTAGGGCGCCATATTTTTTTCTTAATTCCGCAACGGTCACCGAAGCCATAGTTAATGCCTATTCATAGTGTTTAAGCATGCACTCATCGTGCTGCTTGTTTATTTTTTGTTTGTCACCGCCCAAAACGGGCGATGACAATGGGTAGCTTTGGGTGGGTTAAAGCAGATCGGCTTCTTCAACTTTCAAATCAACCAATTTCGCAATCTGATCCATACAAGCTTGCGGATCACCATTGTATTCTTGACCAGTCAACAATTTACCGAGTTCAGTCGGGATTTCATTGTTGGCAACACCTGCCCAAATTGCGACATCAGGCTCAGAAGCCATATGGTTATTGATGGTGTCCAAAACGACGTCCAAGTGACGCGTTGTACCTGCACCTTCAAGTTTCTTACGCGCTACGATACGCGGGTCGTTGTAAGATGATGTACGCATTGGTGCGAAACCACCAGCAAGTGTACAACGTGTCATGATGTCTTTCGAACACGCCCACTGAAGGAACAACCATGCTGCATCTGCATTTTTAGAATATTTAGACAGCGCAATTGAAGATCCACCTTGGTGGCCCCAGTTTGGAATTTCACCAAAGCCAACACTATCACGGCCGCGCAATGAAGCAGGACCTTGCAACGGTGTTGTCATTTCCCATAGGCCTTTAACCTTAGAATCATCCGCATTCCAACCTGGGAAGAATTCTGCCCATGACTGACACAATGCAATCTGACCAGAAGCACCCATTTGCCATTGACCATCCCATGTGGAGGCAACAGAGTTAGCAGGCGAATTTTTCAGTAGGTTCATATACCATTTCAAGCCTTCAACGGCCTCGGCGTCATTACCTGAGAATTTCTTATCAGGTCCAAAGATAGAACCGCCATGACCCCATACAGCCTGTGTCCAGTCGCACTCTAGTGAATAGTGACCAGATTTAGCCTGAAGGCCCGTTCCGAAAATTCCATTTTCCTTTTCAGCTGCTGTAATCAACTCAACAGATTTGGTGAACTCATCATAGGTTTTTGGAATTTCAAGACCATGCTTTTCAAGAATATCTTTACGATACATGAGCGTGAAAATTGGAATATCAAACGGCAAACCAATCCATTTACCTTCGTAAAGGCAAATACCCTCGACCAATGCATCAGAGAAATCAGCAAAATCAAAGCCCGGCATAGCAAGGTCAGGTTTGTCTTTATAGTACTGGCGTGGGTCTATCGTATCCTGTGCGAAACTCGCAGTCCAAGCTTGGTCGAGATAGTAAATATCATATGTACCCAACTGACCTTGAACATCCTGTGTCGCTTTAGCCAAAACTTGCTCTAGCGGCACGATCTCAATTTCAACATTAATACCTGTGAGTTCAGTAAACTCAGTCTTAAGCTGATCGAGAACAACAGTCGGCGGCGTTGATTCAGACGTGTAGCGAATTGTTGTTCCTGCAAAAGGCTTCCCTGCTTCGCGCAAGAAATTAGCAACATCCTCCGGTGTCTCGCCAGCAGCAAGCGCCATATTCCCTTTAAAAGGACGAGCGCCTCCCAGCATACCTGTGGCAAAAGCTGACAAACCTACACCAGCCAAGCCCATATTCCTCAAGAATGTTCGTTTGGAAATACGCTTATTGGTAAAATCGTTCGCGCTTTTTATGATAAAGTTCTGTTGGTCGTGTGATTTGAAGCTCATTAGGTTTCCTCCCTGTTTTTGAGCAGTCGTGACCCTCCACCCGAGGGCATTTGGTCCATCAGTCTTTGATGGCTCCCATAGTTAGTCCTCGAACCAAATGGCTTTGGACAAGTAGTATAAAAATAAATCCAGGCACTATTGCCGAAGTTCCCAATGCGGAAATGTATCCCCATTCTGAACCCGTTGATGTGACAAAAGTTGTAATCTTGACGGGTACGGTGCGGATAGAATTTGTCAGGAACAATGACAAAAGAAATTCAGTCCAAGAGAATATGAAACACAACACTGCCGTTGCGGCCAAACCACCTTTGGACATTGGTAAAATGATTTTCCAGAAGACCTGCCAGCTAGTGGCTCCGTCAATCATAGCTGCTTGGTCAATGTCTTTTGGAATATCATCAATAAAAGACTTCAAAAGCAACACAGCAATCGGAATATTGATAAGTGTATGCGCAATAATGAGACCAAGATGAGTATCCCTCAATCCCATGTCATGGAAGATGAAAACCAGTGGTACGATTATGGCAATAGGTGGCAAAAAGCGCTGTGATAAAATCCAATTAAGCACACCTTGCGAGCCTGTGAAACTCATGCGAGACAAGCCATAAGCAGCAAATAAGCCTACCAAGGTTGAGAGGAACGTTGAACCTGTTGCAACAATTATTGAGGAGAGAATTGACCCTCGACCATCATAAGAATCACCCCCGCTTGTACCAAAGTCTGATCGGGTGTTTTGATTAACGTCAATGGAAGCTTCGCCAAAAAGTGTAACCCAATAATTTTCAAAAGTAGGTACAAAATCAAACCAAATAACCCCGTCTTTATCGAAAACAGCAGAGATAGGTTTTATAGATGTCAGGGCGAACCAAAAGATAGGAAAGACAAATATCGCAATTATGAAAATAGCGGCGGCGTAACGAGCAATGATAACTGTACGAGATTGTTCCATCAGAAGCGCACCTTGAATATTTTAATGAATATATTGGCAACAATCAGAACAACCAGCAACGTGAATATGGCGATCGTTGAAGCATAAGGGAAATTGGCGCTTTTGAAATATATTGTCCCAGCGTAGGCGGTTAGCGTCTCGGTAGCTGTCCCGGGGCCGCTGTCTGTCATGACTTTTACATAATCAAACACTCTGAACAAATCGACACCACGAATAAGGACTGCCAAAGCAATAATTTTCGACATCATAGGTAAAGTGAGTTTGAAAAAAGCTTGAATATCGGTAGCACCATCAATGGCGGCGGCTTCAAATGGGTCTCTTGGTAGCGCTCTTAAACCAGCAAGCATTATCAGCACCATAAAAGGGGTCCATTGCCAGACATCAACAAGTATGACCGAGAAAAGAGCCGTTGAATGGTTCGCCAATAAAGGCGCATCTTTTGATATAATCCCTAAATCGTACAAGGTATGGCTGATAACACCGAAGGAACCATCATACATCAATAGGAACATCATTCCTGTCACAGCCGGCGGAACGACTAAAGGCAGCGTCATCAGCGCCCTAAAAACGCCGAAACCTTTGCGATCACAATCTAGCAAAAGAGCAATCAACATCCCTAGAACAAGCTGCAAAATTAGGGCCGTAAACGTGTAAGTCAAAGTGACCTGTACAGCATCCCAAACTCGCTCGTCAGCTACAAGCTTCGACCAATTCCATGATGGATCAAATTTTTCTACGCGAGTTGCCGGATTTCTTTTAAAAAAAGTTAGCCATAATGAGTAAAGGACTGGATAGAGACCGAAAACAAGTAATATAGCAACGGATGGAAACAACCAAGGCAATGGGTGCTCGGATGTTAACCAGCGCGGCAACATCAACCCCTTTGATACGGGCGCAGAAGCATTTCCAGCTAACATACCTTAAAGTCCTCCCAACCTTAACCGTATTTGCGTTTTGATTTTCCCTCTAGCTAAGGAATTGAATAATTCTGATACTTTTTTGCGCAATTATATTATAATAACTCAACGTTTTATTCTTACCCTAGCAAAATAGTGCGATCTCCAAGCTTAATCTCAATCGTTCTCCTTTACATTTGTACTATATCAATATACATATGTCACGAGTTTTATTGCTAATAATACAAGCACTTAGATATAATAATTTTGGGAATAAAATTGACAGATCTGGCGACCTTCTAAAGATAGGTTTTGTATGAAAAGCAATTTGTCAAATAAGAAGCCGGAACTTGAAATTATTTTCAATGATCCTGATTGCTCGTTCAGGCTTCACCAGCATGATTATCCCAGTCCATTTGCGAAATGGAACTATCATCCAGAATATGAGCTTCACCTCATCACAGATTCTCAAGGCACCATGTATCTAGGCGATTGCATCGAGGAATTTACTCCGGGAAATTTATGCCTCATTGGCCCTAACATCCCACATAACTGGATGAGCCATCTAAGAACCCGCAATTATGTTGAAGGGCGAGATGTCGCATTACAATTCACACGCGCCTCGATTGGATTAGATTGCAATGTGCGCCCTCGTGAATTTTCTGAGATTGTATCGCTCTTGGATGACAGCCATTCAGGTCTTGTGTTTGAAGGGGAACATAAAGAAGAGGCCATCAAACTGCTTCTTGAATTGCGCTCACTGAGAGGATTGGATGCGTTTGGAACGTTTTTAAAACTATTAAGTTTACTTGCGCAAAAATGCGATGCGCGAAAAGTGGTTTCACCAAATTATCAGCCCAACCTCGATGTCAGTGCGCTTCTTTCAATGCAGGGCATCTTTACTGAAATTTCAGCGAAACTGAATGGTGATATTCGTATGTCTCGATTTGCGGACCAGCTTGGCATGTCGGAAACAGCGTTCTCTCGATTTTTTCTTAAAAATACCGGTATGAATTTTTCAAACTATGTTCGCAAAATACGAATTGGATATGCTTGTTCTTTACTTTTGGAAACAGAAATGAAAGTTGTCGACATAGCAGGTGAAGCGGGCTTTCATAATTTATCACTTTTTAATCGACAGTTCAAAAATGAAACTGGCAAGACACCAAAAGAATATCGCAAACTGACACGTCTACTTTAATCACCAAAGGACTTTGGGGCTTTGGACCATTAGGTGGTTGGGCAAATATAATCAGGCGATATCCCTGATCGCTGAATGTATGCCTCAACATTCTTTCCTGCAAACAGTCCATGATTAACAATAAGGACGGTTTTCAATCCAGCAGCCTTCCCGCCAAGAACATCGGTATGAAGTGTATCACCCACCATTGCCACGCGTGAGGCTGGGATATCACCCAAACGGTTCAAAGCCACTTTATAAGCATCGCCGAACGGCTTGCCAAAAAAAAGAGGTGTCACACCCGTTGCATCAGCAAGCGCATGCGTAAAAAAACCAGGCTCGCAACTTAAGCCAGTTTCCCGTGGTGCTACCAGATCTGGATTAGCACATATAAGCGGACGTGGATTTTCCTTCAGCGCATTTTCAAGGGCCATCATTAAATCTTCATCTATGCATTCGCTGGATAGCATAAGAAAACCATCAACAACGACTTGTGTATCTTTTGTCCATGCCACGACATCGAGATTGAGATCATCAAGTAAGTCGCCCTTTTTGCAAATTGCTCCCCACTTACCCTTAGGCAAATTTGTCCTTATAAAATCAACACATACATCGCGGCTTGTGACAATCTCATCGCCTGTGAAGTCAAATCCAAGCCCCATGAACTTGGCTATCGCAAATTCATGATCATCGCTTGCAGCATTGGTTAGCACGATGAGCTTCTTACCCATCGCACGCAGTTGGGCAATGCGTTCAACTGCTCCATCTATTGGAGTTCCGCCCACATTCAGAACACCGAAAGCGTCCAATACAAAAGCGTCAACATCAGGGGCGACATCAATTAAATTTTCACATGAAAAAGATGATCCGTTAAAGACGGCGGTGGGCAGCCGCTCCCCTATTTCTTCATAGCGGTCAAATGCTGCCTCAGTCGACAAAAGCGCAGAATAACTCATGAATTGGATTCCAGCTGGCTCTTAGTGAAGTTGCTTAAATCCTCATTCCATTCAGATAGAAGTGGCCAAAGCCGTTCGTAATGGCTTCGCAGTTCAGCATAACGTTTTGCCCGCTCAGGATCGGGTTCAATGCTTTTGACGATTTTCCCTTTCATGGAATCGGAGGCCTCAGCAAAGCTTGAGAACCATCCAGCACCCACCGACGCAGCCATAGCTGCACCTAAAGATGAAGCTTCGCGTATATCGGATTTTAAAACGGTGATATTGAGTGCATCAGCCATAATAGATAAGAACAAGTCAGATGATGCCCCCCCGCCTATCGCAACTATATTATTGATACGTCGGCCTGTGGCTTGACGCACTTTCTCCAACGCCTGAGCGGTATCGAATGCCAAACCTTCAAGAATGGCCCGATAAATATCCCCCGTGCGCGTAGACCCTGAAAGGCCTGCAATAACACCGCGTGCATTACTGTCCCAATGCGGGGTCATACAGCCTTGCCAGTATGGTAAAATGATAAGCCCACCCGCCCCAATAGGGCTGTTCTTCGCTTCTTCTTCCAGCGCTGACAAAAAGGCAACTTGATCGGTCTTTTCTACCTGAGCCATCTGCTCGGTCATCCAATCAATTAAAAAAGTACCCGCTTTCAAAACCGTTTCATAGATGAAACCGCCATCAGAGATTGAAACTTCTGTTCGAAAGGCTTGATCATGTGCATAGTCATGCGCGTAGCACCCAGCAACCAGTGCGGTTCCCAGATTCATATAAGCGATCCCGGGTGCAATTGTGCCAGTGCCTGTCGCCGCACATTGACCATCACCACCGCCTGCGACAACGGCAACGCCTTCAGGCAGACCAGTTGCGCGCGCGGCATTGGCGGTAACATGTCCCATCACAGCGCCCGGTTTATATAAAGTTGGCATGACGCTAGGATCGATACCAGCTGCATTCAATATCTCTTGTGACCAGTCCCCTTTCTCCATATCCACCATTCCTGTTGGATCGGCCGAAGCAAGAGGTGTAGACCAAGCCCCTGTTAGATGCCGCGTGATTGTGCAGTTCACATCGGCAAATGCTCGAATTTTACTGTAAATATCTGGATGGTTTTCTGCTATCCAAAGCATCCGAAAAAGAGGGACGATCACATCCACCGGCTTTCCAGAAATACGTCTTAATTTCTCAGATCCAAACCCTTTTGAGAACGATTTTTGCTGAGCTGTTGCACGCTCATCTAGCCACACTGTACCCGGCAAAAGAGGCTCGTCATTTTCGTCAAAAACACAAAAGGTTTCGCGTTGATTGGAAATCGCCAATGCGGCAATCCGGTTTACATCTATTTTGCCCGTTAATTCTTGAAGCGTATCAGCGGCGCTTTGCCACCAATCCTTAGCATTTTGTTCAAAATGACCGGGCTTGGGATTATAAAGCTGTATTGGATAGCGAGCCTCGGCAACTTGTTCACCATCTTTCGTCCAGGCAATTGCCTTTGTTGCGGTAGTCGATGAATCAATACCAATAACAAGATCTTTAGCCATCATCTTTTTCCCACCGCATCATTGCAGCAACATTTCCGCCATCGACTATCCGGACGAAACCTGTTGTTGTTCGTGTCTTTGTTAGATGTACAAATGCGGATGCTACATTGCACACAATTGGAAATCCACCCACATCCTTTGCAGCCTTTTTAAGTGCCTCTTCAAAAATATCCATCATGTCATTTCCACGCTTTTGTGGGCAAAACTTTCGTGATTTATCATCCCATACCACCTGCGGCTCCCGTTACAAGCGCCACTTGCGGAGATAGTTTAATTTGCTCAAGCGACCAATATTCAAGATCAAAAAGGTCTTCTTCGTTTAAAGGTTCAAAGGCATCCATGCCTTCTGCTTTTGTAATTACATTAATAGTCGCTTCAGCGATATCTGCCGCCACCTCAGCAGCTTTCAGGCTTTTGCCGACTGCAAATAAGCCAACACCGGCAATGTAGAAAACGCATGGAACAGGATCTAACATTTTAAGTGCGCCGCCTGCACGCTTGTTGTTGCGTTCAAAATAGTTTTTATAATCTTCAATATATGCACTGACAGCAACTTTCACATCATTGAAAAAGGCGTCAAGCTTATCTGGCTCAGGGGCGCGAAGCGCTACCCCTTTTCGCTTAATGCGAATGACATGTTCTGGGGTTGCGTTGCCACGTGAGACCAATGACGGCAAATTTTCTGCGTTACAAAAATGGAGAATTTCCTCATTTGCACGATGGACCATAATTAAACGATTGGCTTCACCGTCTAAACTTGACGGTTGGGCCAATGCCTCACGCAAAAGCGGCACGATCTGAGCAGGCGTGGCTAGGTTTTTTGGAATATCAACTGATCGAAATGGGGTTGAGTTACCTTCTGCAAGTTTCTTTTCTGCGCGATCAACCAGCTCGATCATTTCTTCATAGGCCGTTCGGGCATCATCAGACCATGTAAAAATACCGTGTTTCATAAGAACCATACTGGTGGCGTTTGGATTGTCTGCTAAATAACGCGCGCATGTCTTTGCCAAATCAAAACCGGGCATCACATAAGGGACGATTATACTGTCGGAATATAGTTCGCGGGTTAGCTTTTCACCCTCCGGCTGGTTAGTGATTGCAACCACCGCATTCGCATGAGTGTGATCGACATATTTGGCTGGAATAAGTGCATGTAATATCGCTTCAACAGATGGGTTTGGCGAGGACGAGTCCAGTAATAACTGCCGCTGTTCGCGCACCATATCAATATCAGATAAGGTATCCATTTGGACCAAATCACGCAAAGGCTCCAACTCAAGAGCAGGTAAGCCAGCTGATTCAATTGTGCCCATGTCCCATCCACTGCCTTTGACGCAAATCGAATTTACAAGTGTCCCATCCATGGTTTTAGTCACTGTTTTGACCGATGTATTTCCACCACCGTGAAGCACCAATTCAGGATCACAGCCCAATAGTCTTGTCGTGTAAACACGCGTTGCAATATCAGTATTTTGATCCGCTTTTTTCGCAGCCAGCAAAACTTTTTGCAACTCGCTGTCTGACCATTGAGATTTCATAATCTCTACCTTGATTAATATTTTTGCCGTGTTGGTGTAATGCAAATTTCTTGAATGAGGGCATTTTGCGGCATTTGGTAAGTATGCAGCATGATCTCTGCCACATGTTCTGAGCCAATCCCGCCACCAATCTTTTTCTTATTGTCCTGATATGCCTTAAGAGTATTGGGATCTTTAACGCCGCTTAAAACCTCTGTCTCAATTATGCCCGGCGATAGAACAACAACACGTACGTTATAATCAGCTAAATAGTCGCGTATGGATTCTGAAACTGCATGAACAAAATACTTGGTGCCACAATAAACTGTGTGATCAGGATAAACCTTACGCCCGGCGATTGAACTCATCATAAATAATGTTCCGGCACGACGCTCCATCATGTCGTTCATCACTGCGTGCACAGTGTTCATCACACCCTTGGTGTTGATGTCGATCATTTCATCCCACTCTTCCGGTGGTTGGGAAGAAATATCTGCAAGCCGCGCGACACCTGCGTTACAAAACATCATATCGACCGGGCCATATTCCGCCTCTGCTTTTGCAACAGCTGACCGTATTTGCTCTCGGTTGCGAACATCAACCTCACAGCACATGGAATTTGGAAGTCCTAGCGCTTCCATCCGCTCGAGACGGCGAGCCATCAAGAGAACTGGATGTCCAGCCGCAGAAAATGTCTTGGCAACAGCTTCACCAATACCTGAGCTGGCTCCCGTTATAGCAACTAAAGGTTTTTTCATCATTATGTCCTCCCATACCAATGATCACGTTACTTTTCAGCCGAAATGTATTCCTCCAATATCCCTGCATTCGCTGCAATATCGACAAAGGAAAAACGGTCACGCATCTCATGTCCATGGCGCACAGCTTGTTTATAAAAGTCCAAATCAAGACCAAGTTCTGCAGCCGATATTGGAGCGCCTGCATCACTGAGAAGCTTTTCCATTTGCGTGGCGGGAATCATGAAGCGCTGAACTTCCTGTCTTAATTCTGGCCAAATAGTAGCGAGCTGTTCGTTGACTGCATCAATGGCTTTTTCATCAAAGGCTTTCTTTTTAAGCAGCTCTAAACATTGGGCCGCGATATCGCTTCCCATTCGTGTTTTCATACCGTCAAAATCAATTGATGTCGGCCTCATAATGGGGGGCTTATCTTGTGCAAGCATCGCTTGTTGAAGGCGCGCCATGGTTAAGCTCGTAACCCCAACTTGCTGTCCATGTAGAGAGCCTGGGTGGGCTGCGCCAGCAAAGCAGTCGATATAGTGTGATACCTGATGCTCAGCCATTGAGCCTGGATTAGACATCCCAATAAACCCAATCCCTAGACCACAAAGGGTCAAGACACGGTAGAGTCGTGCGGTCGCATGAATATCACCTTTGGGGAGTAAATAAGCACATTTATTTAACTCTATTTCATCGTCAATTTGGATATCGAAAGGAACGCTTCGGTAGAGCGTATTCAATAATCGATGTGACATCCACCAATCTACCTGAGCGACAGATCGAGCAACACAGTCAGCAAACCCTGATGCCGCTAAATAAGACGGAGCAGAAGCCGAAACGTCCATATCTACAAAGAAACCTACTGGCGCTTGTGCGGGCAAAGAAACCTTCAAACCGGTTTCCAGTGTCATGCTTGCTGTCGTTGAAGTGTAACCGTTCATAGAGGCCGCAGTTGCAAAAACACAATAACGCCGGCCATCTTGCGCGGTCACATATTTAACGAGATCATTGATAGTCCCAGAACCGATTGCAACTGCGCTATCAAACTCGCTCAATTCCTCGGTGAGGCTGGCTGCTGTTTGCATATCCGCATGTGGTTTTTTTAGAATTATCGTTTTATCGACACCGATGTTTTTCAAAGCGGCAGCCACACGTTGTCCAAGCGCGTCATAGGTGTCTTCATCCGCTACAATCGCAATTTTTTCACCTAACTTTAAATCAGCGATTAACGCTTCCTCAGCACCATCCAAACTCTCCTGAAAAACAATAGACTCATAAGGAACCGAAACGGTTTTTCCAGATTCATTATCAAAAAAATTTCCCGCAACAATATCGTCAATTAAGTCTGTCCAGTTTTCACCGAGTCTGTGGTCATTTTCCGCCATGAAAGACAACTACCCATCATATTGTTGAATTTGCAGTAATAATTATTATGAAAACTTACATTTGTAAAGTCATTATATGCAAATGTAAAAAGACTTGCGTAATTTATCAAATTGGTCCAACTATAAATCGATATTTGATTGATTGGGGGTTTGCATGCGGGAGGATAAGACACCACGACGACCAAACGAATTTTCAGATACAGCAACTTGGGCCGCATGGTTGTATTATGTTGACGAACTCACGCAAAAAAAAGTAGCAGATCGCCTTAAAATTTCCCGCGTTACAGTGATCAAACTCTTGGCAGAAGCAAGAGAGCGCGGAATAGTAAAAGTTACAATCAATACTGAAGTAGCGGCGAGCGTTAAAATATCAAAACAACTAACTAAAAAATATGGTTTGGAAGAATCCTTAGTTATACCATCACTCTCTGGTAAGGATTTATTGCAACGTCTTGGGAATGCCGCATCCATGATTTTAATGGATAAACTGCAGGATGGAGAAACCTTAGCGGTTGCTTGGGGGCGTACAGTATCGGCGGTCGCAGAATCTGTTCCAAACCATAATAATTTTAAAAACATCACGGTTGCACAACTTGTTGCAAGCCCAGACGGTTTGGCATCTGATTTCTCGCCCGAATTATGCTCCTCATTACTTGCCAATCAGCTTTCAGCCAAATGTGTAAACATATTAGCGCCTGTGGTTGTTTCAAGCCCTGAGATTAGGGCTAGTCTAATGAAAGAACCATCAATTGCAGCGCAATTTAATATAATTCGTGGCGCGTCGGTGGCCTTGTTTGGCACGGGTGAGCTTGGGCCAGGTTCTACACTTGAGACACATAATCTCTATGCAAAAGATATTATAGAGGATGTTAAATCAAAAGGAGCTGCGGCGGTTATTATGGGCCTGTTTATTGATGCAAATGGTGACGAAGTTCGCTCAAAAATCCATGATCAAATGATATGTGCAAGCTTGAATGATTTGAAAGCCATGCAAAAGCGCATTTGTGTGGCTGGAGGGTTACATAAAGTTAAGGCAATCAGAGCTGCTTTAAGAGCTAAACTCATTACTCATCTCGTCACAGATGAAGACACAGCCTTACAACTACTCAAAAGCTGAAGCAAAACGTCATGTCATGACCAATGGTGAATATCGTTTTCTTATTTGTTATATTTTTCATCCAAGTCATTGATTGCTTGTACATTTTTAGCAGACCGGCCATTGGGATCAAATGTGTTGGCTAAGAATGCCTCGACGATAGATTTTGCCAATTCTTGCCCCACAACGCGGGCGCCAAGGGTGATGATCTGAGCATTGTTGGAGAGTGCAGCGCGCTCGGCAGAATAGGTGTCGTGACATTGCGCAGCCCTAATGCCCGGTATTTTATTTGCTGAAAGACACACACCAATACCCGTCCCGCATACCAAGATAGCACGGTTATAGTTACCATCTAAAACGCTATTAGCGACACGGTCAGCTAGATTGGCATAAAAAGCGTCAGGCCCTGCTTTCGAATGTGATAGATCCTCGGCTACGATGCCTTTAGTTATAAGGTGTTCCGCGATGACCTTTGCGAGACCTTCTCCTGCGCTGTCTCCGGCTATTGCAACTTTCATAGTGTTATCCTTTTTGTTTTATATATTTAGATGGCGTTGGAACAACGATTGAGTATGTCCAGATAGCCTTGGACATGCCAAGCGGAGCGGCCAATAAACAGGCCGTCAATATGTTCGCATTGGATGAGTTCAACGCAATTTTCCGGATTCACCGAGCCGCCATAAAGGCACGGTACCGGCTTTCCTAAAATGTCGCGCGAAAGCGCTATGATTTCAGCATGGCGGTCATTGGCATAGTCGGCGGATGCTGGAATTCCACCCTCGCCGATTGCCCAAACAGGCTCATAAGCAAGCAGCACAGGAGCGTCGGACTGCTCGGCAGCAATCGCAGATAAGGCAGTTGAGACTTGCTCGGCAAGAACCTCTTGAGCTCGCCCAGCTTCGCGCTCTGCTAAAGTTTCGCCGATGCAAATAAGTGGGATAAGAGCGTGGCGGACGGCCGCTGCTGATTTCTTTGCAACAGTCTCATTGGTTTCACCGAAATGCGTACGACGTTCTGAGTGCCCCAACTCGATAATATCTAGATTGCAATCCTTAAGCATCAAGGGTGAAACTTCACCAGTCCACGCTCCTGCATCATCCCAGTGCATAGTCTGCGCACCGACTTTGACTGATGTGTCAGCCAGAGTTTCTTTGACCTGTCTTACAGCCGTGAAAGGCGGAATGACAAATCTTTGGATTCTTGGATCGCTGTGTGAATCCACTGAACCAAGTGCCGAAGCAAATACCATTGCTTCGTCCAAGGTTTTATTCATCTTCCAGCTTGTGCCTATCCAAAACTCAGGCAGTGACATGTTTTATTCCTTCAAATTCTGCGACTATTAATTTTATTCCAGTTGTGTTGAGTAATCCTATTTGAGGTTAGTATCAGGGATATATTTGATACTTTTATCAGTCCACCGAATGCCATGGCGGTCAATGAGTATTTTGGCCAACCGGCTCTTTTCATCCGCCATTTTTTTGTCAGTCCAATTCATGATCTGACCGATTACCAACGATAGTTCATGCAAACCTGCACCCGTTAGGCCTGCATAGACTATTTCAGAGCGTCTTAGAATAATATCATCGAGATGATGAACCATTTCATTGTGGCATACCCACTTAATTTCCCCCAACAACAAGCCTTCAATAAGAGTGGGTTTGATGCGCTCATCTTTGCTCATTGCCTTAATGATCGCTTCTGATTTGGTTAAACCATATCGGCGGATCAAATTCTCAATGTGATCGGGTGCGATCAAGTATTTTCGATTGAGAAGATCGATTTCTGCCCTAAACGCCAAAGGAGTTTCAGGATAATTTTTTCCTCCACCAATGGCAATATGTTTGCTGGAAATTACTCGTTGCTTATTTTCCCTCTTGAGAACTTCATCACAGATCTGTTCTGAAAAAGCGCGGAACGTTGTCCATTTGCCACCAACCAGTGACAAAACCGGATAGGCGCGATGATCGTGCTTTTCTAAAATAGGCATTGAATGATCTCGGCTTACCAAACCAGGCGCTAAACCTTTTGCGTTGGGTAGAGGACGTATCCCGGAATAAGTGAACACAATTTGGCTTTGAGTGAGATGGAGGTCAGGGAAGAGTTGTCGCAAACAGTCCAAGAAGTAACCAACCTCTGCATCAGTGCATTTGGTTTTGTCAGGATCATTCGCAGGTATGTCCGTTGATCCTGCCAATACATTACCGTGATATACAAAAGCGAGAAGAATGCGCCCGTCTTCGCCTTCAAAATAAACCATTTTATTACCAAGGATTTTGACGAGTTCTGGATGATCCAGCAATATATGAGATCCTTTATTGCCACCTATGAACGCGGTTTCTTCCCCCAAGGCTGCATTAACAGTATCGATCCATGGTCCTGCGGCATTGATAACAGTATCTGCTTGTGCGCTGGATTTTTCGTTTGAAATGAGATCATGGATAGTGACGTTGTTTTTGTCGCCAGATAGAATGGAAGCATAATTCAACGCTTTCGATTTACTCGACGCTTTCAACCCATCCTCAACCAACTCGAGAACCAGTCGCTCGGGCTGCATAATCAAGGCATCGTAATAAGAGCCCAGGGCAACGATCTTTGAAGATAGCGCGGGCATAATATTTGCGACATTTTTACCAAACATCATTTTATGGCGCGGCATTGTTCTTTCTTTGCGGCCGTACCAATCGTAAATTGTCAGACCCGCTTTTATTAAGAAGGCCCCTCTTGATGTCATTGAACTTGGCCAACCAAAGAATGTCTTCAGGGAAGGAATAATTCCTTTCAAATAGGATGTTGCCGGCACATATGTTGGCAGCGGCTTGACATAATGACTGGCGTTTTTAAGAAGCAAATTCCGCTCAAGCGTTGATTCTGCAACCAATCGAAATTCGCCGGTTTCTATATATTTTAGCCCACCATGAATTAATCGAGAAGGTGCCGCGCTTGTGCCTGAACTGAAATCGGATTTGTCGATAAGCAAACATTTCAAACCTTGCAGACATAATTCTCGAAAGGCCCCTGCTCCATTGATACCAGCCCCGATGATGATCACATCATAATGGGCATCTATAGATCTATCTGACGATAGCCTGTTCATAATGCCGACACCTTCTTGCCCAGTGGGCTTAAATCACGCCAAGTTTGCTCAAGGGTCTCAACTGTCCTTTTGTAGACTTTGTAGCGATCTTTTACGATGGGTGATCGATTTGGGTCTGGTGTGTAACGTCTTACTTTTGTCTGACTATGATTGTGTGCTTCCAGCGGGTCCTCATAAACGCCGGCTGCTATACCAGCACATATCGCAGCGCCCCAACACGCCGCTTCATCAACGTGCGGCACGATAATGATGTGATTTAATGCATCAGCAAAATACTGGGATATTGTAGGATTGCGTGAAATACCACCCGTTAAATAGACGCTTTCATACTGAAGCGCCGTTTCAAGATGTTCGATGTGCACACAATGATTGAAAATAATGCCTTCCAGGATTGCAGCTGTGACGTCATCTTGATCATGCCATCCGCGCATCCCCAATAGACTTGCTGACGCATCATGTGGATAAGGAGATCCATATAAAAAGGGATGAAACAGCATCGTACTCGAGCATGACAACAATATATGAGCGGCTTTCTCAGCCAATTGCGGAAGATCGCTATCATCCCCATTTAAGAGAGCGGTACCATACCAATCAAAATTACCGCTGGAAGCAGGAGAGATCGCCATATTGTTCCAAAGCCCAGCTTCAACAGCGTTGCGGCAAAACCATTTTTCATTCGTCTTTGGTGTCTCAGAAATAATCTGATTAATGGAATAGGTTCCCGCAATGATAGCCAAGGTGTTTGGTGTGTGTGCGCCAATACCCATGGCAGAAGCACAAACGTCATGAAGACCCGCAGCCACGGGTGTATTCTCCTTCAGGCCAGTTTCCTGAGCTATTTGAGAGGTTATGCTGCCAGCAAATTCTGTAGAAGCGAAAACTTTTGGCATAGATTCTGACAGCTCTAAAAGATCGAAAACTCCAAGGGCTTCTTTCGAATACTTTTGCGACTTTACATCTGTGAACGATGTGCTGGCTTCGGTCTGATCTGTACCCGTCTCACCTGTTAGTTTGTAACGAATCCAGTCCTTACAAGAGATTACACGACCTATTGATGCATATCTATCTGGCTCATTTTTCTTGATCCATGCGAGTATTGCTGCTGGCGATGAGACCCCGGGCTCTTGACCGCATACCTTCAGGCTTTTTTGAGTTGTCCCATCGCTCTGCCAGACATCCACAATGTCGCGAGCCCTGCTATCCAGTGATAAGATGCCACGCTCCAGCGGGTTGTCGAATTTGTCCAGCAGGTAAACACCATCACCATGTGCTGTTTGAGAGATGCCAAGAATATCTTTGGTATCTACCCCACTATCCTTGATCACAGATCGGATCACTTCAGCACAAGCGGACCAAAGCTCGTTCATATCCCGCTCAACAAAGTGTTCGCGAGGATGCCACTGTTTGACACGTTGGCGGGAAATTGCAACCGAGTTCCCATCAATTTGAAAGAGAACGGCCTTGGTAAAAGTAAGGCCACTGTCAATGCCCAGAAGATATTTCATCTGCGACCCACCTATCCATTTACAAGTGCTTTTGCGGTGAGTTCATCTGTAATCAGGCCCGTTAACCGGCCGCTTTCAAGTACTGCTCTTAAAGGATCCACTTTTTTCGATCCGCCAGCAAGAGCAACAACCTCACCTGATATTTTCTCGCCAACAGATATCGCCAATGTTCTCGACGTGAGCATTGTTTCAAGCAGCTTACCCTCCCTACTGTAGAAGTGACCAAGCAGTTCGCCCACCCCACCTTTTTTAACTACTTCATTGATTTCGGATGCTTCAATCATTTCTGATTGGACGAGTTGTGTCTCTGGTCCAACAGTGCCTATACCGACAAGTTTCAATGTAGCACTTTGACCAATATCGAAGATATCCTTGACGCCTTTTTGAGCAAGCAATACTTGCCTATCTTCAGAGGTATTCGCAAAAAAAGGCACAGGGACAACATAAGCTTGAGCGCTCGTTTTTTCCGCGATCAGATGCATAACATCATGTGGATTAGCGGCAAAATTACGGGTTAAGCCGCCGAGTAAAGAAACAAATCGCGCGCCCTTGGTATCCACCCTTGGTAATTGTCTAATCGCTGCTGCCAGCGTACGTCCATGACCGATACCAATCAGTTTGTGGTCGCCCAATTCTAGATGCCGGCGAATGAAGTCTGCTCCTGCATTACCGAGCGCGCGCAATGGAAGATCATCGTTTTCGGTCAAGTGTGGCGCTACTTCGCATATATTCAAAGAGTACTTTTTGGCAAGCAGGTTGCCAAGCTCGATACACTCGATGATTTCATCATCGATGGAAACTTTCACAATTCCTTCTGAAACGGCGCGGGCGATCATTCGATGTGCCTTTACAGAAGGAACACCAAGTGTCTTTGCAACTTCGCTTTGCTTCAAGCCGCCCACGTAATGGAGCCATGCGGCCCGTACTGTCAGGCTTTTTTCCGAAGCTGATAATGTATTTCTCATATGCCCTTCCCGTAGCAGGCCTGTCTGTAAGTGGATGCAGCAAGTGCACCATCACAAGAAAGGGGCGCTGTTCGTACAGCACCCCATCCTGTCGTCAACCTGAATTTTCAGGATATTAATTGGACAGAGTAAATGGAGCTGAGTAGTTAGCTACATTTTCTGGTGTGATCAAAAGGCAATCAAACAGCTGCTTTTCTTCTGCAACTTTAGCTTTACCGTTCTTGATGTAGTAGTCAGCTTGACGAATTGCTTCTGCTGAGAAGACAGCAACAGGCTGAAGAACAGTGTAAGCCATTTCACCGTTCTTGATAGCGGCAACCGCATCAGGTGATCCGTCAAAACCACCAACAATTACGCCTTCAAGACGGTTTGCTTCCTTCAAAGCTGCAATCGCACCAAGAGCCATTTCATCATTACCAGAAATCACGGCATTGATTGTTGACTGGGCTTGCATAATGGACTGCATTTTATTGAAACCCTGTGTACGATCCCAGTTAGCAACTTCCTGTGCAACTTTTTCCAAACCAGAATACTGAGACAAAACAGTATTGTAACCGTTTGAACGGGTTGCAGCATTGTTATCAGAAGGATTACCGAAGAATTCAACATACTTCGTGCTGTCACCGACGAGTTCCTGCCAAGTCACGGCACCAAGTGCTGCACCTTGTGCGTTATTTGAAACAAGTTGAGCAACTGCGATGCCGCTTTCGTTGATTTCTGCGTTCACCAAAAAGACAGGGATTCCAGCTGCCTTAGCTTTTTTAACAACACCAATTGAACCATCAGCATTGGCTGGATCTAGAATGATCGCCTTAGCACCATTTGTAATGGCTGCATCAACAAGAGTTGCTTCTGTGTTTGTATCACCTTTGTGGGCGGCAACGGTTGCTGTATAGCCCAACTCTTCAGCGGTCTTCTTTGCAACTTCGCCTTCAGTAAACCAATATGGGTTTGCTGGATCATTGACGATGATGGAAATCAGTCCTTCAGCGTATGAGACTGAGGCAGTAGCCATCAACGGCAATGAAACCATAGCCGCTAATACGGCGCGTTTTGTAAGTTTAAACATTATATCCCTCCCTTGGGTTATGTGTGTGCCGAGTTATTTCGGCGGCTTGTCCCAAAGTGAAGTCCTTTCCTCCGGCCTCACTTTGAAATTCTCAGGTCTACGTGCTTTGACGTGTACCCCTATAAGTGATCGAGTTCAGCAAAACAGCCAAAACAATGACTGAGCCTGTGAAGACTGTCTGCCAGTAAACGGATACCCCGACGATGACCAAGCCATCGGACAAAAATACAATGACGAACGCCCCAAGAAGTGTGCCTTGAATCGTGCCCTTGCCGCCAGTCAGAGCAGCGCCACCGATAACGACGGCAGCAATGGCTGTGAGTTCATACGTCATGCCAGCTGTTGGGCCGGCCGATGTGAGCTGTGAACTGAGAATGATACCCGCAATAGCAGCACATACGCCGCTTAACATATAGACAATAATTTGTACGCGCTTAACGGGCACACCAGACAATTCTGCGGCGCGTTCATTACCACCTGATGCATAAAGCCAGCGGCCAAATGATGTTCTTGTGAGTAAAAATACAACTAGAATGGATACGGCTGCCAGCACGATCACACTAATCGGGATATTAAAAATTCGATTGAAGCCCAGCCAATCAAAACCGGTGTTGCCTAGTTCAGGTTTCCCGCCCAAGTTATTGAAGGTCAACCCGTTTGTCATCAAGAGCGCAATGCCACGCGCGACATATAAAGTACCCAATGTTGCGACAAAGGCAGGGACCTTGAGATAGGCGATGAGAATTCCATTGACCAAACCTACACCACCACCCACAGCTAGGGTTAGCAAGACCACAGCCCAAACCGGCAGATAGAGAATTACGCCAAGGGCTTCAAGCTCGATGCCTTGCATTAGAAAACCTGCAAAGACACCTGAAAGCGCGAGCGTTGATCCAACAGATAAGTCAATGCCACCATTAAGAATTACAAGAAGCATTCCAACTGCTAACAATCCAAAAATAGCGACGTGAGAAGACATAATAAGAAAATTGCCGACAGTGAAATACCGTGGCGACAGGAACGTAAAAACGGCAATAATGGCAATGAGTGCGAAGAATGCTCTTCCCTCTAGCAATAATTTCCAAATGTCTACTCTTACCATTTTCGTTTCCGTTCTTGATGATGTTTCAATCACATCATTCATCTTGTTATACTCATACCCCTTGGCGCCTTGGCCCCTTGGGTGACTAAAGCTTCCCCTAGGCGACCACTGCTTCGCCTGAAGCCGCCATAATTTCCGCCTTCGTTACATTGCCTTTGAATTCAGCCGATATTTTGCCCCGATGCATGACGATGACACGATGCGCGATAGACAAGCACTCACCCACTTCAGAGGTTGTGTAAATGACAGCCAAACCCTCTTTGGCTCGGTCTGAGAGCAAACGGAAGACTTCAGCCTTTGCCCCAATATCGATGCCACGGCTCGGTTCATCCAAAAGAATTACGCTCGGCCCAGTGGCCAACATCTTTCCAATGACAACCTTTTGCTGGTTGCCTCCAGACAAAGAGCTAATAGGCGCATTGGGACCATCTGTTTTAACCGTCACGGCCTTGATGGTCTTTTCAACAATCACGTCTTCCGCCGCGCGTGAAGTCAAAAAATTCTTGGTAAACTTGCCAATTGAAGCCAGAGACATATTCCGACCAACGCTCATTGTCTGAACAAGCCCGTCTCTCTGGCGATCTTCGGGAACCAGGCCAAGTCCAACTGCAATTCGTTCTGCAATGGAGAGATGGGAAATATTTTTTCCATGCAATAATATGTCGCCCGAAACGGGTTTTAACCGACCTGCGACTGTTTCCATCAGTTCGGTACGACCAGCACCCATCAAGCCATAAATACAGACAATTTCTCCAGCTTTCACATTGAGATTCAGTGTGTCGACCGACAATCCATTGCCCGAAGCATCAGCTACACAAAGCTCTTTTATTTCAAGCGCAGCACCCCCCATTTCATAACTGACTGGTGGAGACCCAAGGTTAAAATTGTCACCGACCATGTTCCGAACGATCCACTCGAGATCGATCATGGAACGCGGCGCATAAGCCGTCATATTTCCATCACGAAGAACCACAGCATGATCTGTAACCTGCAGAGCTTCCTCCAGATGGTGGGAGATGTAAACGATGGAAACACCGCGCGCCTTCAGGTCGCTTATTACTTTGAAAAGCACCTCAACTTCTGTTGCCGATAGTGCGGATGTTGGTTCATCCATAATCAGGATGCGTGAATTGACCGACAAGGCCCTTGCGATCTCTACGATTTGTTGTTGTCCTAGACGTAAATCTTCAACGAGGGTCAAAGGATCGATGTCCTCTTCAAGCTCTTCCATAAGGGCACGTGTTTGACGTTCTTCTTCCCGGAAATCAACGCCGCCGTAAGCGCCCTTGATTTCGCACCCCATAAAAATATTGTCACGAACATTCAAATTTGGAGCAAGGCTAAGTTCTTGATGAATAATAGAAATTCCAAGATCCTGAGCACGCACCGTTGATGTTAGATCAACGGGCTTGCCATCAAGCAGGATTTGGCCTGACGTTGGTTGATATACGCCAGACAAAATTTTCATCAATGTTGACTTGCCGGCACCATTTTCACCAAACAACGTTGTTACCTGTCCACGGTGAATATCAAAATTCACACCCTTTAAGGCATGAACAGATCCCCAATTTTTCTTCACATTACGAGCTGCCATCACAACTTCATCGGAATCTGGCTTATCTTGCGGAATATCAACAGATGTAGAATTAGGGATCATTGGACTGTGAACTCCACCGGCGTCACCAGCCAATTCTTTGGATTGATCATTTTAAAGGCGCCCACGATCGTCACTGTCTTACCCTTCAGGCTTTCTCGATCAAGAGTTGACAGTATCTCTGCACTCATGGCTTTGTTTATGCCTGCACCAACATTTTGATACTCTATCTGATTTTTGAATGCGCCAAATTCAATGTCGCCGGTAACATCTCTGAGCTCGGTCCCATTGATTGCTGGCCCGGATTGAACGCGGATTTTTGCGCCTTCCGGCATCCCCTCAACGGCTATAGTAAAGATACCAGATTTTCCTTCGTCAGCCACACCAACAAATCGCAGAGGAAAGATAGGGAACACGCCTGCTACGGTTGCAAATTTTTCAATAGTTGATTTTTTGTCTACGGCCAATTGAGACGCTAGCTTTGTTGCATCAACTGCGTTTTCCAGTACAAATTTTTGAATGCGCGGAAATTCGTCACGACCAAAATTGTCAGCAGAAAATGCCTGCTGCCTCGCATCTTGATCAGATCCAATCGTAACAACTGTTGTATCGATCGCTATAGCCGTCAAAAGGGCAATAATAGCCGCACCAGCAATAAACCATTTTTTCTTATTGCCTGATGTCAGACGATTGCCCTGCACAGATGAAGCCATCTATTTCCCTCCTTCATGCACGATTTGGCCTCGTGCTCTCCCCTCTTACGAACAATTCCCCCTAAAGCACTGCCTTCCATAGCTTGATCAGATCTTGATTTTAGGTAGCCTAATAATTATTTTAACTGTAATATTTGACGCTGTCTGCAAAAAAATACAGAAAGAATAAAAATATACTAAGTTGTGTGTCTAGACTGTTGCGGTGATATTTATCAAAAGTTTGCAAAAATTAGCTTTTAACAATACCAACAAGGCCAAAACTAACGAATTCAAAAAATGCTTTGTTAGGTGCTAGGCAAATATCTGAACGAAAGACGGAGGCTTACTGCCTACGCCAATGAGGAGGACATTGTGTCGGGATCACCGGACATCATAATTGGCGTCGATGCTGGAACATCCGTTATGAAGGCTGTCGCTTTTCAGCTAGACGGAACACAAATCGCGACTTCCGCTATTAAAAATAGTTATAAAACCAGTTCTAACGGCGCTGCAACACAGCCAATGGGCCGCACCTGGGATGATTGCGCATCTGCAATCCTAAGCCTTTCAGATAAAATTCCTGATCTGAAAAATAGAACCGCAGCAATAGCTGTAACAGGTCAAGGAGATGGCACATGGTTGATGGACAAATCCAACCAGCCTCTTACGGATGCATGGCTTTGGCTGGATGCGAGAGCTGCCCCGACAGTCGAGACGCTTAGCAAAGGCCCATTGGAGCGTGAACGATTTGAAGCAACTGGAACTGGATTAAACACATGCCAACAAGGCAGTCAGCTGGCTCATATGGAGCAATTTTTCCCCGATCTTATGGATCAGGCAGCTATTTCTTTCCATTGCAAGGATTGGCTATATTATTGTTTGACGGATGTGATCGCGACGGACCCGTCAGAAGCTAGTTTCACATTCGGAGATTTCAGAACTCGGCAGTATAGTGAGAATGTTATTTCTGCCCTTGGGCTATCAAGACGGCGTTATCTACTACCCGATATTCTAGATGGGACGAAAACAACTCACCCGCTTTCCAATGATGCCGCTAAAAAATGTGGTTTAAGGTCTGGAACACCGGTCAGTCTTGGTTATGTAGATATGATAATGACCGCACTTGGCGCTGGTATCTATACGGGCGAAGCGGGGGTTGCATGTTCCGCTCTTGGGTCGACTGGCGTTCATATGAAAGCTGTAAAGGCTGAGGCAGTAAAGCTCGGACAGGAACACACAGGTTATGTTTTATGTTTGCCGCATGAAGATATTGTTGCACAAACGCAGACAAATATGGCAGCAACACTCAATCTTGATTGGGTACTTGATCTCGGCGCGGACCTAGTCGGTCAATTTACAACCAAGCCAGACCACAATGAGATGTTGGCGCATGTTGGAGGCTGGATAGAAGCTGCCGAGCCATGCGCCCTCTTATATCATCCCTATATTTCTGAAGCCGGAGAGCGCGGCCCTTTTACAAATCCTGACGCCAGAGCTAGCTTCAATGGCATGTCCTCCAATACAGACTACGCCAACTTAGTCAGAAGTGTTGTTGAAGGTTTAGCCATGGCTGCTCGTGATTGCTATCAGGCAATGGGTGAGCTTCCTCGTGAAGTGCGGCTTACTGGCGGCGCAGCCAGATCAGAGGAACTAAGGCATATTCTTTCTGCGTCTCTCCAAGCACCCATTCGCAATTCTTCTCGTGATGAAGCTGGCGCTGCGGGAGCGGCTATGATGGCTGCAGTTGCTATTGGGGCATTTGATGACATGCACGCCTGTATCGATGTATGGGTCACTCCCCTATTGGGCCGTTCGGAATTTGCCGATCAAAAGGTGATAGACCAATACGACCAGTTATATGAAACCTACAAAGAGTGTCGTCAAAATATGAGCATGACCTGGTCAATGATGGCGCAAATCCGCCGTCAAAAAGATGAGGCATGAACATGTGCAAATCCAATAAGATAATAGGGTCGCACGAATGATGGAGCAAGAAATGAGTCAACAAGAAGTTGTCGATCTCTTCGTAATTGGTGGTGGCATCAACGGCACCGGCATCGCGCGCGACGCGGCGGGTCGGGGTTTAAAAGTTATTCTTTGCGAAAAAGACGATTTAGCGGAGGGAACATCTTCGCGCTCAGGAAAGCTCGTTCATGGTGGACTTCGTTATCTGGAGTATTATGAATTCAGACTGGTTCGCGAAGCGCTCATTGAACGTGAAGTACTTATGAACGCTGCTCCTCATATCATATGGCCACTCAGATTTGTTTTGCCTCACTCGCCAGAGGATAGGCCCGCATGGTTGGTGCGCCTCGGCCTGTTTTTATATGATCATTTAGGGGGGCGAAAGAAGTTACCGGGCACGCGCACGCTTGATCTTCATCGTGACCCAGAAGGCAACGTTATTGATGACAAGTACAAGCGTGGTTTTGAATATTCCGATTGCTGGGTTGATGATGCACGTTTGGTTGTTTTGAATGCATTGGACGCTTCCAACAAGGGTGCAACGGTGCTGACAAGGTCGCCTTGTCTTTCAGCAAGGCGCGAAGATGGAATGTGGATTGTAACCACAAACAATTCCATAACAGGCAAGCAGACCGAGTATAGGGCTAAAATTATTATAAACGCAGCCGGTCCATGGGTTGCGGACGTTATTACAAGAGTGGCCAGATCCAATTCTTCGCGCAATGTGCGGCTGGTCAAAGGTTCCCATATTATTGTTCCGAAATTCTGGGAGGGTGAGAACGCTTATTTGATTCAAAATCATGACAAGCGGGTTATTTTCATCAATCCCTATGAAGGCGATAAAGCGCTTATTGGTACGACCGATATTTCTTATGAAGGACGTGCCGAAGAGGTAAGCGTCGATGACGAAGAAGTAGATTATCTCATTGCAGCGGTTAATCGATATTTCAAGAAAAAGCTGACACTTGACGATGTCTTAGAGAAATATTCAGGTGTGCGTCCTTTGTTTGACGATGGCCAAGGCAATCCTTCGGCGGTAACACGGGATTACGTTTTCGATCTTGATGAGACGGGCGGCGCTCCAATTTTGAATATCTTTGGTGGAAAGATCACGACGTATCGCGAGTTGGCCGAGCGCGGCATTTCAAAAATCGGAAAATTCTTTCCAAATATGGGCAAAGAATGGACTGCCGAGGCGCCCTTACCGGGTGGTAATATGGAAAACGCCGATTACGATGCTTTTCGAAAAAAACTGAAGAAGAATTACCCATGGATGAGCCGCAGTCTTCGGCACCACTACGGACGTCTTTATGGAACACTCGTGACCGAGATTGTCGGAAATGCCCGTGATTTATCCGGTCTTGGACAGCACTTTGGTGCCGACCTCTATGAAGCAGAAGTGAGATACCTTGTTAAAAATGAATGGGCTTTGAGTGCTCAGGATATCTTATGGCGCAGAACAAAGCACCGGTTGCATTTGACAAAGAATGAGATCGAAAACTTTGAAAGATGGTTCGCGACAACACTTGAGGAGGCTGCATAATATGGATCTAACACTTTCATTGAATACTAACCCTCTGGTGAACAGATTTGCCGATATTGACGATTTGGTGGATACGGTTGCGAGCGAGCTGAAGATTAGGGATCTACAGCTTACGCATGAATTTATCAATCCGAGCTGGCAACCATCTACTATCCAGCGACTCACACGTCAGCTGGATCAGGCGTTGAACCGGACAGGTGTTAAAGTGACTTCGGGAATGACCGGCCCCTACGGACGGCTTAATCATTTCGGGCACCCTGATGCGGAAGTCAGACAATATTATGTTGATTGGTTTAAGACATTTGCAGATATAATCGCTGATGTTGGCGGAAAATCAGTGGGCACACAATTTGCGATTTTTACGTACAAAGATTTTGACGATCCATCGCGACGGGAAGAGCTGATAAAAATTGCAATTGACTGTTGGGCACAGGTTGCTGACCACGCCAAAGGTGCTGGATTAGAATATGTATTTTGGGAGCCTATGAGTGTGGGTCGTGAATTTGGCGAAACCATAGAGGCGTGCTTAGCGCTGCAAGAACAAATCTCTCGATCTGATATGGCCATACCAATGTGGATGATGGCCGATATTGATCACGGCGATGTCACGAGTGAAAATCCGGATGATTATGACCCTTATGCTTGGGCCCGAGCGGTTCCCAAGCTCAGCCCGATTATTCACATCAAACAAAGCTTGATGGATAAGGGCGGGCATCGGCCTTTCATCAAAGAGTTTAACGACAACGGTCAGATTCAACCAAAACCGTTGCTGGAAGCCTTTAAAGCAGGCGGCGCCGTGAACAATGAGATATGTCTTGAGCTAAGCTTCAAAGAGCGCGAGCCAAATGATAGACAAGTGGTAGAACAAATTGCTGAGAGTGTCGCGTTTTGGGCACCCCACATCGATAGTGGATCGAGCGATTTGAAAATCTAGATTGTGGACGTCAATATGGAAATGTCATTTCCATGGGCTCAACTACAGCAGGAAAAACTGACGAAAACGATCATTTACGCTTAGCAAGATAGTTAGTAGTAATGAAAAACTCATCTAGTTCCCTATATTTTGGTATTTCAATTAACCCAATCGGACTAATTCTAAACAGTTCAAATCCATTTTCTTGGAAGAAATACCAGAAGTCTCGAAAAAAGGTCCGTGTGTCGACATTACAACCACCAAACTCAAATTGAATGATCGATATATGATTTATTGCTTCACCAAATCCAGACAAAGCATCAAGTTCGTGACCTTCAATATCAATTTTACATATATCGATATGCTGTGAATTCAATTTAACTTTCCAATAGTCTTCAAATCGCAATGTTTGAATGCTTTCGGTGTTCTCAAAATCTATTCCAAAATGATCCAACCGCCGCTTTGTTAATGATGCAAGCCCGGAACCATCTTCGTTACTGTATAAAGTTGCATCTCCAATTTCGTTCGAGACAGCTGCTTGCTCTATTGTAACGTTTTGGTGGTTTGAAAACTTCTCAGTTAAAGCCTTTACATTGCTTTCCGCTGGCTCAAATATTACAATCCTACATTCAGCAAATTTGTTCATAATTTGTTGCGTGTAAGTGCCTTTATTTCCACCGATGTCGATGCATAATTTTGGCTCTTTATTGGAAAGTAAACTCACTGCTGATGCAAACTCTTTTTCAACAGTGCCGCTACCCCACCCTTTGCCTAATAGGTATGCTGCTTTACGCTCAATGAAAAATAGAAATTTATTCAACACTGTTATTTATCCCTTCAGGTAAAGCCCCCATCAGCTTTCAACTCGTCATAAGATTCCAGCTTAAGAAACAAGTGATCAATCCATTAATTCAATTAAATCAACTACCTATGCGTAAAAACTACTCCCACTCAATAGTGCCCGGTGGTTTGCTGGTGACATCATAGACCACGCGGTTGATGCCTTTGACTTCATTGATGATGCGAGTGGCGGCGCGGCCTAGGAAGTCCATCTCATAGGGATAAAAATCCGCCGTCATGCCATCAACGGATGTAACAGCACGAAGCGCACAGACAAACTCATAGGTGCGGCCATCGCCCATCACGCCAACGGTTTGAACCGGCAGAAGCACGGCAAAAGCCTGCCAAATTTTATCGTAAAGGCCAGCCTTTTTAATCTCATCGAGATAAACAGCATCGGCTTGACGCAATATCTCTAGTTTATCGCGGGTAATACCACCGGGACAACGGATTGCAAGGCCCGGTCCGGGAAACGGATGACGCCCGACGAAATGATCTGGAATACCCAGCTCACGGCCAAGTTCCCTCACCTCGTCTTTGAAGAGTTCGCGCAGAGGCTCAACAAGCCCCATGTTCATGCGCTCAGGAAGACCGCCGACGTTGTGGTGCGATTTGATGGTCACCGATGGACCACCCGTGAAGGAAACACTTTCAATCACATCAGGATAAAGCGTGCCTTGTGCCAAGAAATCAGCCCCGCCAAGCTTTTTCGCTTCGGCTTCAAAAACCTCAATAAACAAACGTCCAATGGTTTTGCGTTTTTTCTCAGGGTCGCTCTCGCCTTCAAGCTGGCCAATAAACAAATCAGCCACATCCACATGCACGAGCGGTATATTAAAATGGCCACGGAAGAGCGATACCACTTCCTCGCCTTCATTCATCCGCATCAAGCCATGATCGACAAAAATACAAGTGAGTTGCTCGCCGATCGCCTCATGGATAAGAACCGCCGCGACAGCGCTATCCACACCACCAGAAAGGCCACAGATCACGCGTTTATCGCCAACCTGTTCGCGAATAGCTGCCACCGCCTGTTCGCGATAAGCGCCCATGGTCCAATCGCCAGAACAGCCGCAGACTTTACCCACAAAGTTGGATAGGAGCTTTGCACCATCCAGCGTGTGCACCACTTCAGGGTGGAACATAAAGCCGTAATATTTTTTAGCCTCATTACCAAAAGCAGCAAAGGGCGCGTTTTCAGAAGTGGCATAGACTTCAAAACCATCTGGCAGCGCGTTTACGCGGTCGCCGTGGCTCATCCAGACCTGATGCTCCGCGCCATCGTCCCAAACGCCCTCAAACAACGCACATTGCTTTTTGACGCTTACTTGAGCGCGGCCAAACTCGCGATGGTCGGAACTTTCCGCCTCGCCGCCAAGCTGCACGCACATGGTCATCTGGCCATAGCAAATGCCAAGCACTGGCAAACCGCTATCAAAGATCACCTGCGGGGCGCGCGGGGCATCAATATCGGCTGTGGAGGCTGGGCCACCAGACAGGATGATGCCTTTGGGCTTAAGGCGATGAAAACCGTCTTCAGCTGATTGGAAAGGAATGATTTCGCAATAAACACCAGCTTCTCGCACACGGCGTGCGATGAGCTGTGTTACTTGTGAGCCGAAATCAACGATTAAAATGGTATCTGGGGAGCTATCACGTGTCATGTTTGGTGATTAATCCAACTGCGCTGCGATGACAACACGCTTATCGTTACTTTTGATAAAAAGCTAACTGTTAAGCGACCAAATCGCCGCATTTAGGACACCAGCAAAGGCGACCCAACCCGCATAGGGCAAAAATAACAAGGCAGCAGGTCGCGCAAAGCGCCATGTTGTGACGATGAACCCAATGATCGTTGCGAATAAAACAAGCAGCTCAATCAATGCCCAAAAGGGAGAATGCAAGCCAAAGAAAATATAAGACCAAAGGCCGTTCAGGCCCATTTGTGCAACCCAAAACAAAAAAGGCAGGCCCATTAGGCCCGCAATCCAAGCCTTAGCACCAGCCACAGCAATCAAGATATAAAGCAAGGTCCATGCGATTGGAAAAACCACATTAGGCGGATTAAACCACGGCTTTTCCAGCGCCTCATACCACGCGCCGGGGGGCGAGATAAGTGCGGATGTATAACCAATGAGAAAAGTGGCCGCAATAAAGGCCACATAAACCTTCCAGTGTCGCATCATTCTATGCCTGTTTTGATCGTATCAATAATCAGAACATAGCGCAGGTCTACATGATTGGAAGTTTATTTTGCCATATAATCAGCAAGTGAAATCAGAATGAAAAAATGCAACAGCACGATTGTTGAAAATAACCACAACGAAAGACCAGAATTGTTTGAATTCAACATGAAGCCTACTCCCTACTTATACCTTTAACGCCCCACAGCGTCTTCTTATCCCTCCTCATTTCTGCATTTTCCCCACAGTAAGAAGGCTGACCCTATTTACACACAAGGACGTTAGTGACGGGTTAGGAAGCGTGGTAAGCAAAAGCTTGATAGATGTGGTTTGGGAAAGGTTAACGGCGGGCTTTTTTAGAGACTAGCGCTACTCAGCCCGCCATAACACGCTGACGAAAAAGCCGTCTGTTCCTGTCGATGCTGGGGTCAATGTTACAGAATTTAAATCCGCTGACCATGGTTGTGGTTTGTCGAAGCCGTAAAGCTCTTGCCAGACTTCGCCCACTGACACAATTTCATACTCTGGATTGGTTTCGGCAAAGGTCAAAAGCTGCTGCTCGTTTTCTTCTGCTAACACCGAACATGTCACATAAATCAGATATCCACCGGGGCGCACATAGGTGGACGCCTCTTCGAGTACTGCTGCTTGTTCTTTTACACGCCTTGCTACAGCGCCCTCACTGAGTTTCCATTTGGATTCAGGATGGCGGCGCCAAGTGCCGCTGCCGGTGCAAGGCGCATCGACCAAGACACGATCCATGCGGCCAACCAGAGAAGCTAAACCCTCAACACCACTTTCCCCTTTAGGGGTATGAATCTGCACATTTTCGCAGCCTGCGCGCGTGACACGGTCATAGATCGGAGCCAAGCGAAATTTATCAGCATCAAAGGCATGGAGCTCACCCTTGTTCTGCATTGAGGCAGAAAGTGCCAGTGTTTTGCCGCCTGCGCCCGCACAATAATCGAGGATCTTATCGCCGGACCGCCCATAGACAAGATCAGCCGCAACTTGGCTTCCCTCATCTTGAATTTCAAACCAGCCTTTAATATAGCCCTCATCCGCCTGAAGGTTGGGCAGGCGCGATGGCCCGTAGCCTGGGTTAATCCGCAAGCCGTTTAGTGCCAGATTTGTTGGCACGGCCTTGTTGCGTGATAAAGCATCTTGGACCTTCTCACGCGTGGCTTTGAGCGTATTCACCCGAATATCAAGCGGAGGACGCATGGCAAAAGCTTGGCCTTCCGCAATCCATTCTTCTTCATAGGTTTCTTGAAACTTTTTAGCTATCCAGTCTGACAGATCAGCCTGCACAGCCTCGGGCGCATCGCTCAAATTACGCGTGCTATATGCGGTGTTTTTAGCATCACTCAGCTTGGGCGGAGCGAATTTGTCACCGTCTAGCTCAAGCGCTAATGTTTCGGCTGTATAACCCCAGTCTGTATAGATGGCAGAATAAGCAAGGCTTGCGGCACTGTCGTCATCCATTCTCCATGCCAGCGAGCGGCGTTTTCTGAAAACATCATAGACCAGATTGCCAATGGCCGCGCGATCACCGGAGCCTGCAAAGCGATGACTGTTGCCCCAGTCTTTCAGCGCTTCCGAAATCGGGCGCTTGCGCTCTTCAACTTCTTTAATCACAGCAATAGCTGCATCAATTCGTCCACCAAGGCGCATCAAAACGATCCCAAATAAAATTACATATAGCTAAACGCAGTCATAGCCGATCAATGGCCAAGAAAGCGAAAAGAATTTTAGAAAATCAATAATGGCTCACTCAAGCCCTTATGAGCCGCCCCTTATGAGCCACCATGATAATTCGGACTTTCACGCGTAATCTGCACATCGTGCGGATGGCTTTCACGTAGGCCCGCACTTGAAATGCGGATGAATTTTGCTTTTTCCTGAAGGTCTGGAATATCTTGTCCTCCCACATAACCCATGGCTGCACGTAATCCGCCAACCATCTGGTGCAAAACATTGCCAACCGGTCCTTTATAAGGCACTTGGCCTTCAATACCTTCGGGTACCAGTTTCAGGCTATTTGTTACCTCGGACTGGAAATAGCGATCAGCCGATCCGCGCGCCATTGCGCCAACAGAACCCATGCCGCGATAAGCCTTATAAGAGCGGCCCTGATGCAGATAGACATCACCGGGGCTTTCTTCTGTACCGGCTAGCAGCGAGCCAACCATAACAACGGATGCCCCACCAGCGATTGCCTTTGCGATATCGCCTGAATATTTAATGCCGCCATCACCAATGATCGGCGTACCACTTTTTGCACCTTCGACCGCGCATTCCATAATAGCAGTCAGCTGGGGCATGCCCACACCGGCCACAACCCGTGTTGTACAAATGGAGCCGGGACCAATCCCCACCTTGATCGCATCAGCACCAGCATCAATTAGTGCTTTGGTTGCTTCAGCTGTGGCCACATTACCAGCCATAACCTGCACATTATTCGAAAGCTTCTTGATGCGGGTCACAACTTCGGAAACATGGACCGAGTGGCCATGCGCCGTATCCACCACCACAACATCAACACCGGCATCAATCAGCGCTTCTGCACGAGCAAAACCTTTATCGCCAACACTCGTAGCAGCCGCCACGCGCAGACTGCCTTGTTCATCTTTACAAGCATTAGGATTGAGTTTGCTCTTTTCTATATCTTTTACCGTAATCAGACCAACACAATGGTAATTCTCGTCAACCACAAGAAGTTTTTCAATCCGGTGCTGGTGCAACAAACGTTTAGCACCATCTTGGGTCACCCCTTCACTCACCGTGACAAGATTTTCCTTTGTCATCAGTTCATGAACTTTTTGATTAGGATCAGAAGCAAAGCGCACATCGCGGTTTGTTAAAATACCGACAAGACGACCGGGCGTGTCTTTGGTACCCTCAACCACAGGAATACCTGAAATATTATTAGCCGACATCAGATCCAGCGCATCTTGCAATGTGGCCTCAGGACTAATCGTCAACGGATTGACCACCATACCAGATTCAAATTTCTTCACGCGGCGTACTTCATCCGCCTGCACATCCACATCTAAATTACGATGAATAACACCAATACCGCCAGCCTGCGCCATGGCAATCGCCAGTCGTGCTTCGGTTACTGTATCCATAGCGGATGAAACGATCGGAATATTCAGTTTGATCGATTTAGTAAGCTGTGAGCTTACAATCGCTTGCGCAGGCATGATTTCTGAGCGTCCTGGCTGCAGCAATACGTCATCAAACGTCAAAGCTTCATCGCCAGTAATGTGGGTGAGAATTTCTGCCATAGTCAACTCCGTCATATCGGCTTACGCGGTCGCAATCAATGCGATCAACATCGTGTTTTGCAATGTGGCTGTTGGCGCGTGTCCCTAACACGCAATTTCATAACTGCAAAGGGTATTTATAATAAATCACAACTGAGTGTGTTTAAATCTTGTTTGACACGGTTTTAACGACAAGCCCTTGGTGCGAGTCCTGACCCTAGCCCTTAAACCCTCGTGCGAGCACATATAGCTCAGGCGATTCCTTACGGCTTGCAGGCGGTTTGATATGATAGATTTTTTTGAAGTTCCTTTTCAGATCCTCAAGCATCCCCTGTTCTGTGCCACCACGAAAGACTTTCGCCAGAAAATCACCATTGACCTCAAGGTTCTCTTTGGCAAAATCAAGGGCCACCTCACACAAATGAAGCGTGCGGATATGATCTGTTTGACGATGGCCGATTGTAGGAGCGGCCATATCCGACATAATCAGGTTCGGCTTCTCACCATCAAGGGCCTGCATCAATGCGGCAGGCGCTTCATCGTCTAGAAAATCCATTTCTAAAAGCGTTACACCAGCCAGCGGTTCCACTTCTAGATAATCAATGCCCACCACGCGTGGTTTATCACTTTGTGAACCGATACGTTTTGCCGCAATCTGGCTCCAGCCACCCGGCGCCACACCTAAATCAACAATGCGCATATTTTTCGTAAACAGCTTATGTTTTTCATCTATTTCAAGTAGCTTATAGGCGGCGCGTGAGCGATAGCCGTCGCGCTTTGCTTGCGCCACATAGGGGTCGTTCAGTTGGCGTTCAAGCCATTGGTTGGATGAGGTCTTACGGCGTTTCGCGGTTTTCACGCGCACACGCATGTTGCGTCCTCCCGTCGTATTCGTGCCGTCACGTGCACCTCTGCCCGACGCTCCTCTGCCTCCCCCTTTTTTGCCCGATCCACTTGTCATGATGCATCACTCTGATTTTGCGTTTTTGTTTTATTAGAACCACGGCGCCAATAACGGCGGCGTTTTTTCTGTCTATTTGATTGTACTGCACCACTCGCCGCAGGGCGACCACCCTTGAGCACACCGTCTTCATTCATCAGCTCATATAAAATGCCCTCACGCAGTCCTCTGTCCGCAACACGCATTCTATTGCAAGGCCATTTGCGTCGCAGTGCCTCTAAAATTGCACAACCCGCCAACACAAGATCAGCCCGTTCTTTACCGATGCAAGCATTACCACTGCGTTCTTCAAAAGACATCTCAAGCAACTTTTGCGTCATTGATCCAACATCTTTCGATGACATCCAAATGCCATCAACCTTGCTTCGGTCGTAAAAATCAAGTCCAAGATGGACACCGGCAAGGGTTGTCACCGTGCCCGAAGTTCCCAGCATATGGACCTCGCCTTTAGCAACCATCGCAGACAAGGCTTCGGCCTCAGGAAAATCATCCAGAAGACCCATCACCTCCTCAACCATACCTTCAAAAACCGGTGGTGTGACATGCACCCCACCATGGCGTTCGGAAATATTGACAACACCTACAGGCAAAGAAGTCCATGTGCGGATGCGCCTTGCAATGCGAGTCTTGGCAAAATTGCTATCCTTTAAGTCAAGCCATACAAGCTCCGATGACCCCCCGCCAATATCGAAAATAATAACACCATCTGATTGCCGATCAACCAAGGGCGCGCAACCCGCAACAGCGAGACGTGCCTCGGTTTCACGATTGACGATTTCAAGCTCAAGACCTGCTTCTTCACGCACACGGGCAATAAATTCTTCACCGTTTTCAGCAATGCGACAGGCTTCAGTTGCAATCAATCGAAAGCGTTTGATATTACGCCCTTTAAGTTTTTGGGCGCATACTTTTAATGCTTCAACAGCGCGATCCATCGCCTCATTGGAAAGCCGTCCAGAATTGGACATCCCTTCACCCAGTCGCACAATGCGTGAAAAGGCATCGACCACCCGAAAAGAAGTCCCATCAGGAACCGCCACAAGAAGGCGACAATTATTGGTTCCCAGATCAAGCGCGGCATAGGCAGGACGCGCCCGCAACTTACCCGTATAAGGCTTCTTTTTAGCGTTATAATTATGAGGTTTGCCGTTTTGTTTTGCTTTGTTGACGTTTGATTTTCCAGGCACGTTCGCTGGCTGGGCGATTTTTTGTGTATTCGCTTGGCTTGATTCAATTGATTGAGATTCGACGCTTGATTGCTGCTGTGCATCTGCAACTGGAGCAGCACCAGCATTGGAATTCCCGCGACGCCTTCTTCGGCGTCTGCGTCTCTTTTTTTTATCTGCCGGCCCAGTAGGGCTAGCATCTTGTGGGCTTGGCGTCTTGCCAGTTTGCCCGTCACCGTCGTAGTTGGTCACGTTATTCGCTCCAACGCGCTCGCATCGCTCTTACGGTTCGCTTGTATCTTAAGGTCCGGGAATTCCCACGACATCACGCCCATTATCGCGCAATCGACCAAGATACAGCGCCCACCATATGCCCCAATGGATCGCGCGCACTTTATTTCATGTTGCAGATAACCTAACACGGATTACGCTTGCGCAAAGCAAAGAATGCAGTTTAAGGAGATTTTCTGTCTTTTTTCTCGCGCAACCCTGAATCCAAACGAAAAGCACTGATATCAAAATATGGCCCCTCCCCTAATTCATCTTAAAGAAACAGCACTGACATTCGGGGGCACGCCGCTTCTAACGGGCGCTGAGCTCGCGGTTTTCGAAAATGAACGACTATGCCTTGTAGGCCGCAACGGTTCTGGAAAGTCCACCTTCTTGAAAATTGTTGCAGGCGATGTGAATGCCGATAGTGGCGAGCGGTTTGTACAGCCCGGCACGACGATCCGCTATTTACCACAAGAACCCGACCTTTCCGGCTATGCCAGCATTCGCGATTATGCCGTTGCTGGGCTCAGCGATAGTGACACCCCCTATCGGGTCGATTATCTGCTTGATGCCCTTTCTATTGATGGTGAGCGCGAGCCGGTCAATCTTTCGGGTGGTGAATTACGCCGCGCCGCCTTGGTGCGCGCGCTTGCACCAGAGCCTGACGTTTTATTGCTTGACGAGCCAACCAATCACCTTGATCTTCCGGCGATTGAATGGTTGGAAAGTGAACTAAAGTCATCCAGATCCGCGCTTATTCTAATCAGCCATGACCGCGCTTTTTTGGAAGCGCTTTCCAATGCCACCGTCTGGCTTGATCGCGGTATAACCCACAAAATCGATAAAGGGTTTGGTCATTTTGAAGAATGGCGGGATACATTTTATGAAGAAGAATCGCGAAATCTACAAAAGCTAAAACAAAAAATTGTCGCAGAAGAAGACTGGCTACGCTACGGCGTGACCGCACGGCGCAAGCGCAACGTACGCCGCCTTGGTGACCTTCATTCGCTGCGTGCAGAACATGCAGAAAAAAAACAAAACAACGCCAGACCAGAACTTACCATGCAGACAAGCGTCAGCGAAACATCCGGCAAGCTAGTCGCCGAGGCGCAAGGTCTTTGCAAAAGCTATGGTGCTAAGGCTGTGGTGTCTGATTTTTCTATCCGCATTGCACGCGGTGAGCGCATTGGTGTTGTGGGGCCAAATGGCGCAGGCAAAACTACCTTGCTCAACTTGCTTATGGGCAAACTGGAACCCGATAGCGGCACCATCAAACTTGGCAGCAATCTGGATGTCGCGACATTGGACCAGCAGCGCGCGTCCCTTTCCCCTGAATGGACACTCAAATCAGCGTTGAGCCAAGGCACGGGTGATGCGGTTGTGGTGGGGGGCGTGACAAAGCACATCATGAGCTACATGAAGGATTTTCTCTTTCGGCCCGAACAAGCAAATACGCCAATCCATGCGCTTTCAGGAGGCGAGCGCGGACGCTTGATGCTTGCTCGCGCTTTATCGCAGCCCTCAAACCTGATGGTGCTCGATGAACCGACAAATGATCTTGATCTTGAAACATTGGATTTGCTGCAAGAATTGCTCAACACCTATGAAGGCACTGTCATTTTGGTCAGCCATGACCGTGATTTCATTGATCGCATCGCCACAACAACCATCGCTTATGACAAAGATGGCCACTGGCTGCCCTATGCAGGCGGCTATAGCGACATGGTTGCCCAGCGCGGTTATGGCGTAAAGGCGATTGGTGACAATAGCGCACCCAAAGCGAAGCAAACAAAGGCCGAAGCCGTCGTGCCACAGAACCGAGGACCGGCGAAGCTTTCTTTTAAGCAAGAACATGCATTGAAGGCGCTGCCAGATGAGATGGCGAAGCTTGAGCGCGATATTGCCAAGCTGAACAAAGCGCTCAGTGATCCTGAATTATATGCCAAAGACAAAGCAAAATTTGAAAAGTACACCAAAGCCCTCACTGAACGACACGTTATGCTGGAGGCAGCAGAAAGCAGATGGCTTGAACTTGAGGAATTGCGCGATAGTCTCTCTTAAGGTCTAATGAGAGAATGGTTCCAATGTTTAGCACACTTAAGTTCAGCTTAGCCTTTGTCTTGACTGTGGCAATGAGTGTCTCCGCTAAGGCACAGCAAACACATCAAGACTGGTTGCGCACGGCAGTGCGTGATGTTTGCCCCGCAGGGCCACAAGATACCATATCTGTACAGCAGGCTCTTCCCGGTGCATGGTTTTTGAATGAGATCCTTTCACCACAAGGACAACCATTTTCTAGGCAAGAGCAACACTTTGCACTGCCCGATGGCGAACTGCACATCATCCGTATTGATGCGGGCGGTGAATTACGCCGATTTACTGCCGATATTTTTTTGAAAGAGGGAACTAAGCTGGAGCCATTCATGCAAGTGCAAACAGATGCCACCTGCACGCCGCGTTCTTCCCGCCGCATCATTCGCCAAAGCGATGGCCGAGTGGTGCTTGAACAACTTGATGCGGATATTGAGACCTTACTTTGGAAAGAAACCATGCAAGCGCCATGGCCGCAGGGGAGCGAGCCTAAAGGCCCGCGTGTCGCCCTGATCGATAGTGGTCTTGCCTATGATCTACCACTGTTTCAAAACCGCCTCGCCCGTGACGCCAACGGCAAACCTTTAGGTTATGATTTTTGGGACCTTGACCCATTGCCCTATGATGGCGACACCTCACGCAATGTATTTCAGCCCATCCGTCACGGAACGCCCGTCGCTTCAATCATCGCCAATGAAGCGCCAGATGCAGCGCTTATCCCGTTTCGCTATCCCAGACCTGATATGACACGTATGGGGGATGTGATTGACCAAATTGCGAAAACGGGGGCACGGATCATTTCTATGCCGCTAGGCAGCACTAACCCTAAGTCTTGGGTCACTTTTGAAAAGGCAATGCGTGCGCACCCGCAACTGCTTGCTATTGTGTCCGCGGGCAACAATGGGCGCGATGTTGACGCTGACCCACTTTGGCCCGGTGCGCTAGAGCTTGATAATATGATTGTCGTCACCTCATCGGATGACTTTGGACGTCTTGCAGAAGGGTCTAACTGGGGTGTATCAACCGTTGATTTAATGGTGCCTGCTGAAAACCAACCGGTCATTGATTTTCGTGGTTCCAAAGGCCGCGCATCAGGCACAAGCTATGCCGTGCCCCGCCTTGCAGCACTCGCCGTACGTCTGTTGGCTGCCAAACCAACACTCACGACGCAGAATCTTAAAGACGAGATTTTCGCTCGTGCAATCCCACCGCGCGGCGGCAGCGAACTGGTTTCAAAAGGATGGATAGTCGATCCTGATCGAGATTAATGTCTGCGTTGCAAGCAATGAAAAGCCTGATTTTCATTGAGCTACAATCTATGAGAATGAAGAAAAACCTTGTGAATAACTAAGTGTAGATGGCGAAGGCGCCGACCTTCCGTCGCTCTTTTTTGTTGCCACTCTTGTTTGATTGTCTTTTACAAAGTTACCTTTATTAGGGCTTACTTTTTTTTGTTTATTATTTGTCATATTCAACTCCCCTGAGTTTTTATTTCTCAGCAAAATAGAAGATGACTTTTTAAAATACTATAACGGCGACCGGTTACTTATTGTAATAGTAAACCAATAGAGACTGCAGACTATAATGTTTTATTCAATGCGTAGGATTTACATTAATAGCGCACCTGAAAAAAGCGCTTAAATAAGCCCGTACTGATTACCGTCGTGGTGGTGCCGGAGGTGCTTGATCGATGAAGCGCCGGGCTGCCTGTGCTTGGCGTGGATCTGCTTCCAATAGCTTTTTATATGCGGTTTCAGCCAATTTTTCATCCCCGCCCCAAACACCGGATTGAATAGCAAAGCGCAGCGCTTGGCTATCATCAGGTATAATTCCCAATAGCCACCGCGCATGGGACAGCATCTCAGGGAAGCGCCCGCCAAGCTGCAAAGACACCAGCAACGATATGCGCGCATTGATCGAATTTGGAACACGTGCAACGCTTGCTTCATGCAGCATAATCGCTTCATCATTTGCCCGACCAATCCCTAGAATACGCCCTGCATCAAGCAATTGACCTGGGTTTTCTCCTGTCAGACAATTTGTCGATAAGGCGGCAATGATATCGCCATCATGTGGTTGTCCGCGCGGCGCATCACGCGCAGCATCGAGCGCGGCAACACAGCGCACAAAAGCGGTGCCTAGTGTTTCTTGAACATTTTCAGCCTCTTCTTCTTTCGTACCTGCTAACAGCCGAGTTATCTGAACAATAGGTAGCGCCTCATAGCGCCCCTCTCCTCCGCCGACCGCAATGCCTACAAGCTTGCCCTGCTCGTTCACCAATGCGCCACCGCTGACACCTGGCTGCATGCGCGAAGTAACGTGCAAGCGCCCAAAAGCTGCTCCATTAGCGGGAGGCAAAATGAGCTCTCCTGGCTCGAAAACACGAATTTCCTGTCGTGCAATATCGGCGCCCACAGCAAAATATGTGCCGCCGGCAAAGTTACTCGTCTGCCCTTCTTCATATTGTAGGATCAACCCCTGCTTTGGTAATCCTTCAGCTTTCAAAAGAGCCAAATCACCACGATACGTGGACGCAACAACGGTTGCTACAATCGGGCCAGTTGGAGTGATAAGATTTGCTGTCTTGCGGTTGCCTATAACATGACGATTGGTGACGAGAAGATCAGGCCCTATGCGCACAGCACTTGCCACAGGGTCGAAACTTTCAATAGGAAATACGGCCTGACGAGAAATGCAAACAGGCTGGGAATGAGCGCAATCAATGCGGGTGGATCGACTTGCAGGCGGTGCCACTTCCGGTTCTGCTTGTGACTCACTTTCTAGATTGATTGTATCAAAGGTCAATGTTAGCTCGCGCAATTCTTGGTTGCGCATCACGCTGACAACAATGCTATCACCCGCTTGCAGCGTCGCAAGTGACGCCACAATATCGCGTGGGGTTTTTATGTTACGACCCTCAATTTCCGTGATGATATCATCTGGAATAATGCCAGCGGCTTCTGCAGGGCCGCCTGCCACAATATTGTGAACAAGGGCACCGGAAACGCTTGATCGTATGTCTCCTTCAAGTCGGGTCAAAATCCAACCAGCGCTGACATAGTCAACCTTGCCATCATCACGCAGATCATCAACAACGCGCTTCAACAATTTGGCCGAAACCGCAAAATTGACACCTATATCGGTGTCAGCACGTGATGCAAAAATGGCTGAAAGCATGCCGACCAGATGACCTTTTTCGTCCACCAAAGCCCCACCAGAACTACCTGGATTTGCGCTCGCATCGGTTTGGATAAAGTCTTCGACCGTATTAAAGCCCGCATGGGATACATTCACTGCCGAGACCACGCCGCATGTAACAGAAAGATCGAGGCCAAAGGCATTTGCTATGGCGCAAACGGGAGCGGCTAGATTAGGTGTTTTGGCAAATTTAAAAGGAGTAAGTGTGGTTGAGACTCGCAACAAAGCGATGTCGCTTGCCGCGTCATGACCCACCACAATTGCGGTTAATATGCGACCATCAAAAAGCCGCACATCAATACGGCTTGCTGGCTCCACCACATGCCATGCGGTTGCAATCAATCCATCTTGACCGACCACCACACCGCTTCCCTCTGGTGCCGTGCCTGATGGCGCGCCTGTTCCCCCTTGAGGGCGACCAGGCCAAACTGGCAGAACAGAGACAACCGAATTCATCGTGTCTACTGGTAGTGTATTGGCTGATGCCGGCCAGAAACCAGCGCACAAGAATAAAAGCATCAGGCTATATTTGAAATAACGCACAAGCTGAACAGCATGTGCTTTGACCTTGCCTACGTCTGTAACAGGCTTGACGTTTTTGCAGATCATATCGGCCATTTAAGTTATTTGCCTCGTTCTAAGAACCTAAAGTATCGCCGACAGCTATGCCTGATTGCGCAGCCCATTCAGCGGCTGTTTGTTTCCCGGCACCAGCAGGCCGGACCCGCTTGATTAAGATACGCCCGCCAATGCACTGAACCGTGACACCATCGTCGGATATATCCATTATTTTGCTCGACAAACCATCGCCTTTTATCCGCGCGCAGTCAAAAATACCCAATTCAGTATCGTTATGGGTTGTCCATGCGCCGGGAGCAGGATTTGTACCACGGATTAGATTATAGACCTGATCCATCGGCTTATTCCAATCAATGCGCGCATGCTTTTTGATGCAACGGCGCTCATAGGTCGCGAGTTCTTCATTTTGTAGAATATGTGGCGGGTTATGAGAGCGAAAAAGATCACAGACCTCAATCACAGACGCAATCGCCGCTGGATAAATCTTCTTAAAATAAAGATCGATCACCGTGTCATCTGGCCCGATTGGGCATTCCCAATTGAGCAATATATCTCCTTCATCGAGACCATCAGTTGGATAAAACCATGAGAATCCAGACTTATCGCTGCCCATAATAATCGGCCAATTAACGGCAGAAGGTCCGCGATGAAGCGGCAATAGGGAGGGATGAAAACAAATTGACCCTTGAGTTGGTGTGTTACGAGCAGCTTGAGGGACGAACACATTGACGAAAGCCATGATCATTAAATCAGCATTGAAATTTGCCAGTTCATCAAGGGTCGATTGATCCTTGAAATGCGCAGGCTGCAGTACCGGCAACCCTTTTTCTAAGGCAAACTCTTTAATCGGATCAACTGGCTTGCCCTCTTTATCCGGCTCGCAATAGACCGCGACGACTTCATCAATCCCTTTGTCCAAAATTGCTGCAAGAGCGTCTTTCCCAAAAGCCTGTTGGCCCATCACGATGACACGCATTTATATCTCCTCCCCGCGATCTCAACGGATCATTTTGCAGCCAACTTCACATCGCCCACAGCGCCAGAAGCAATCACCTCATCCAAGGCATCGCCATCATAACCCAACACATCACGCAAAACCTCTTCTGTGTGCTCACCCAACAAAGGAGAGCGTTTAACCACCGCTGGGCTGTCTGAAAGTTTGATGGGACAACCAACGGAGAGATACGGGCCGCGTTCGGGATGATCTACTTTCACCAATGTGCCGGTATCAAATAAGCCTTCATCTTCTGAGATTTCTTTCATTGATAAAATCGGACCGGCTGGAATGTCTTGCGGATTACAAATATCCATCACCTCAAATTTGTTCTTGGTCTTTGTCCATTCTTCAATTGCATCGAAAATAAGAGCGAGTTTATCAAGTCTCTCTGGTGGCTTTGCGAAGCCTTCTTTTGTCTTCCATTCTGGCTTACCGATGACATCGCAGACATTTTCCCAAACGGCAGCTTGAATGATGAAATAGGTGTATGCATTGGGGTCAGTTTCCCAGCCTTTGCACTTCAAAATACGGCCCGGCTGACCACCGCCTGAATCATTACCCGCCCTCGGCGTCGCCTCACCAAAGGGGATACCCTCGCCATATTGCGAATATTCTTTGAGCGGCCCGCTTTTCAAACGCTGTTGATCACGTAGTTTCACACGGGTCAGGTTTAATACCCCGTCTTGCATGGCGGCAGAAACATGTTGGCCTTTGCCTGATTTTTCACGCTGGAAGAGCGCGGTCACAATGCCGAGCGCCAGATGAAGGCCCGTGCCAGAATCACCAATTTGTGCACCGGTCACAATTGGTGGTCCATCAACAAAACCAGTGGTTGACGCAGCGCCACCCGCGCATTGGGCAACGTTCTCATAAACCTTGCAATCTTGATATTTACCTGGCCCAAAGCCTTTGATAGAGGCAAGAATAATGCGCGGGTTGATCTCTTGAATGCGCTCCCATGTAAAACCCATGCGATCCAGCGCACCGGGCGCGAAATTTTCAACCAATACGTCGCATTCTTCAATAAGACGGGTCAGCACTTGCTTCCCCGTTTCATTTTTGGAGTTCAGCTCGATTGAGCGTTTGTTGTGGTTCAACATCGTAAAATAGAGACTATCAGCATCTGGCACATCAACCAGTTGTTTGCGAGTTGCGTCGCCAACACCGGGACGCTCCACTTTAATCACATCTGCCCCAAACCACGCTAGTAACTGCGTGCAGGTTGGACCTGATTGCACATGGGTGAAATCCAGAATTTTTATACCCTCTAGAGCTTTCATAGTTCGCCTTCCTCTATTCTACCCGCACATGCGGGATTAATTCCCAAGATTATTTTTTTGAGACCACACTTTGCGGATTCAAATTGCCTATATTACCGCTTTCTTTCCCTGCTGCAGGATCAATGGCAGCATTTATTAGGGTTGGCTTACCGCTATCCATTGCTTCATTGACGGCGCTGCTCAATTCATCCGGTGTTGTAACGTGAACACCGACACCGCCAAAGGCCTGCATCATCAGGTCATAACGTGCATTTTCAACGAAAACGGTGGTGGCAACATCTGAGCCACCCGATTTATTCACGTCGGTTCCACGATAGATGCCATTGTTATTAAAGATCACCACACAAACAGGTAGATTATACCGGCAGATGGTCTCTACCTCCATGCCAGAAAAGCCAAAGGCACTGTCGCCTTCAACCGCTAAAACAGGCTTGCCAGTTTCAATAGCGGCGGCAATGGCAGATCCCATACCAACACCCATGACCCCCCAAGTCCCCACATCAAGGCGCTTGCGCGGCTGATACATGTCGATGATTGAGCGGGCAAAATCGAGCGTATTGGCGCCTTCATTAACAAGAATCGCGTCGGGTCGCTCCTTGATGATGGTTTTCAACGCGCCGAGGGCTGCGTGATAATCCATCGGAATATTGTTGTTTTGGAGTTTGGGCGCCATGCGCGCCACATTGATCTCGACTTTTGTCTTTACCGCACCAGTCCATTCTTCTGCTGGTTTTTGCCACGCCTCACCCATGGCGGCTAACAAGGCAGAAGCACACGAGCCTATATCGCCGACCAATGGAGCAGCGATCTCGACATTGCTGTCCATTTCTTTTGGCTCAATATCGATTTGCACGAATTTCTTTGACCCCGGCGGTCCCCATTGTTTGCCTTTGCCATGTGACAAGAGCCAGTTCAAACGCGCACCAATCATAATCACTACATCGGATTCTTTCAGCACCATAGAACGCGCTGCACTTGCTGATTGTGGATGGTTATCCGGTAACAAGCCCTTGGCCATACTCATGGGAAGATAGGGAAATCCACTCTTTTCAACGAGGGCGCGAATATCATCATCCGCTTGGGCATAGGCTGCTCCTTTGCCGAGAATAATGAGCGGTTTTTTTGCACCCCTCATCACATCGATTGCACGCTGCACAGCATCGGGTGCTGGAATTTGCGCAGGTGCAGGATCAATCACCTTGACGAGGGATTGTGCGCCAGCAGCCTCATCCATCACCTGCCCCAGTAGATTGCCCGGAATATCGAGATAAACACCGCCTGGTCGACCAGAAACCGCAGCACGAATAGCACGCGCCACACCAATGCCGATATCTTCAGCATGCAAGATGCGATAAGCCGCCTTACACAGTGGCTTAGCGATGGCGAGTTGATCCATTTCTTCATAATCACCCTGCATCAAGTCAACAACTTCACGCTCCGACGAGCCAGAAATCAATATCATTGGCCAGCAATTGGTTGTAGCATGAGCAAGTGCCGTCAGCCCGTTCAAAAACCCAGGCGCAGAAACTGTCAGACAAATCCCTGGCTTCTTAGTCAGATAGCCCGCGATCGCTGCCGCATTGCCTGCATTTTGTTCATGGCGAAACGAAATCACTCGAATGCCCGCAGCCTGCGCCATACGACCAAAATCCGTGATGGGAATACCCGGAACACCATAAATAGTCTCAACATCATTGAGCTTGAGTGCGTCGATCAAAAGATGAAAGCCGTCCGTCAATGGTCCTGTTTCTTCTTGCGGTGTACGTTTTGTCATTGCTGTCGCTTTCCCTTGATATGCTCGACCTGCCTTGCCTTGGCCTTGGTCGAAACCTTATGCGATTTAATACTGAGTCATTTACTTAACTAAATTCGCCTCTCAACTCGCTTCATCGAGATGCGAGATCTTTTTGGTTTCGTTTTCCAGCTTCGTCCATGTGCTATCAATATGGTCGTGTAGCCGCATGGTATGCTCGCGCACAAGCTGACTTGCCAAGTCGGCGTCACGTGTTTCAAGAGCTTTGATAATACCCATATGATCGACAACTGAACGCTGGGCACGATCGCTCTCGCCCATTGCCCTACGGCGCACGGCATGCATATGCAAAAACAAACCATCCGCCGTATTTTTCAGCATTGAACATTTGGATAGCTCTAATATACGCTGATGGAATTTGATGTTGGCTTCTGAATATTCCTCAATATCGGCACGCGAAGTGCTGGCGCTGTGTTTTGCGGCCATTTTACGCAATGAGCTCAATTCGCCATCGCTCGCATTCTCAGTCACAAGTCTGGCTGCCATGCTTTCGAGTGCAGCCCACACCACAATCATCTCCAGCACTTCTTGCAATGATTTGCGGCGCACAAACACACCTTTGCGCGGTTGAATTTCAACAAATCCATCTTGCTCAAGACGCACCAATGCCTCACGGATAGGCGTTCTGGAAATACCCAGTTGCGCTGCCATTTTGCGCTCATCAAGACGTAGGTCAGTATCATCGTCATAAATATTCATGTCGATGATGGCAGCCTGCAAAACCTCGTGGATATGATCCTTCAAGGTAAAAGAGCTTGGTATTGGTTTTAGTTTGTCGCTGATCGACATGAAGCCCAACTCCTAAACACCTCTGTCGGGTGTCTTTTTATCTGTTATAACCAGTTCATACACGCTTAGTTTTTGCCTTGGCGCGTGCATGGTACTTAACTTTACGGAATACAATTATGTGGTATACCACATAATTAAAATGGCGCTGTCAATACCGTTCCGCATATGATTTTTTAAAGGACTAAGGATGAAAGTTATCGAGATCACGACACCGGGTGCTGCCGATGTTTTAGCGATGAGTGAACGAGAAAAACCGTCTATCACCGCCAATGAAGTATTGGTAAAAGTATCAGCTGCCGGTGTAAATGGCCCAGACCTTGTTCAGCGGCGCGGACACTATCCCCCACCCAAAGGCGCCTCTGATCTTCTTGGTCTCGAAATATCCGGCGAAATTGTTGAATGCGGTGCAGATGTAAGTGAATGGAAAGTTGGCGACAAAATTTGCGCCCTCACCAATGGTGGTGGTTATGCGGAATATGTAGCCGTAAATGCTGGTCATTGCCTGCCCATTCCTGATGGCATTTCAGGTATTGACGCCGCCGGTTTGCCTGAGACTTACTTCACGGTCTGGAGCAACATCTTTATGGGGCATGACATCCCTGAAGGCATTAATTTTCTGATACATGGGGGTGCTGGCGGTATTGGCACGAGCGCCATTCAACTGGGTGCTGCGCTCGGTTTAAATGTTTTTACTACAGTCTCTTCAGATGAAAATGCTGCCTTTTGCAAAGAGCTTGGCGCTCACACAACCATCAACTACCGCGATAATGATTTCGTTGAGGTGGTGAAGGAGGCTGGTGGCGCCCATATCATTTTGGATATTGTTGGCGGTGACTATATTGCCCGCAACATCAAAGCAGCGCGTGCAGATGGTCGTATTGTACAACTAGCTTTCAATCAAGGCTCCAAGGTGGAGATCAACTTGATGCCGATTATGCTGAAACGACTTACCTTTACCGGCTCTACGCTGCGCTCACGATCGGATGCGTCAAAGGCAGCAATTACAAAAAGTGTGCGCGAGCAGGTTTGGCCTCTTTTTAATCAGAGCAAACTACGCCCTGTCACGGGTGTCACTTTGCCGCTTGAAGAAGCTTCAAAAGCCCATGCTATGATGGAAGCTGGTGGTCATAAGGGTAAGATTATTCTGACCCTTTAAGATCACACAAACGCTTGTAATCCCGTCTGCGCACGACCTAAGATCAGTGCATGAATGTCATGGGTACCTTCATAGGTGTTCACCGCTTCTAGGTTCATGACATGGCGAATGACGTGATATTCGTCTGAGACACCGTTGCCGCCGTGCATATCACGCGAGACGCGGGCAATATCGAGCGCCTTACCGCAATTGTTACGTTTCATCAGGCTTACAAGTTCGACAGGTGCATTGTGCTCATCCATCAAGCGTCCCAGCCTCAATGCGCCTTGCAGGCCCAATGAGATTTCAGTTTGCATGTCTGCCAGTTTCTTTTGGATCAGCTGCGTTTGCGCCAAAGGCTTGCCGAACTGCTTGCGATCCATTGTGTAGTTTCGTGCCGCGTGCCAGCAGAATTCAGCCGCCCCCATCGCGCCCCAAACAATACCATAGCGTGCTTTTGTCAGACACCCGAAAGGACCAGCAAGACCGCTCACATGGGGCAATAGGTTTTCATCGGGCACAAAAACCTCATCCATCTGGATCATGCCCGTATCTGATGCACGCAATGAAAATTTGCCTTCTATTTTTGGCGTGGCCAACCCTTTCATACCCTTCTCAAGCACGAAGCCTTTAATCTTATTGTCGTGGGCATCAGACTTCGCCCAGATAATAAATACATCAGCAATAGGCGAATTGGTGATCCAGTTTTTAGAACCCGATATTTGATAACCACCGTCGACTTTTTTCGCGTGGGTCACCATCGAGGCTGGGTCGGAACCATGATCCGGTTCTGTCAGGCCGAAACAGCCAACCCATTCACCGCTTGCTAGTTTGGGCAGATATTTTTCGCGCTGCGCTTCATCGCCATAAGCGAAGATTGGATACATGACGAGGGATGATTGAACAGACAGAGCTGAACGATAACCGCTATCAACGCGCTCGACCTCGCGGGCGACCAAACCATAAGACACATAGTTTGCCCCCACTCCACCATAGGTTTCAGGTAGGGTAGAACCGAGAAGCCCAAGCTCTCCCATTTCATTGAATATTTCGCGATCAAATTTCTCATGCCGGTTTGCCTCCAACACTCTCGTCATTAGGCGTTCTTGACAAAATTCATGAGCGCTATCACGGATCAACCTTTCATCTTCAGTGAGTTGATCTTCCAGTAAAAATGCATCTTCCCAAACAAAACTTGGTGCCTTTGCGCGGGCTGCTTCCGGTGTATTGGCTTTGGCTTTATCAAGCATCATGCTTTTCCTTTATCCTGCACTATACAACATAAGCCAGATGGATTATCCAGTCTAACGCAAATCATCACCCTGAAACCAGCGCTCTGATTTTGCACTTCATATATTGATTCAAGTTCTGTGATTTTTTGATTCAGAAAATACTAATAAGAGATTGTTTTTAAATAATATAATTTAATTCACCTACTTCATGTAAAGAATCATTTGCTCACATCAATAACCGCACGACCCTTCACTCCACCCTTAAGAATTGCCTTACCAAGTGCAGGCACTTCAGACAATGGTGCGTCATGGCGAATTTGAGCAAAGTCTTCTGGGCCCATAGTCTTTGCGACAATCGCCAGTGCCTTTTGGCGGTCTTCGATCGAGGCTTGAACACTATCAATACCAAGTATTGAAACACCCCGCACAAAGAGAGTGATAAGGTCGATTTCAACACGGCTGCCAGCCGCAAGACCCACCGCTGCAAGCGCGCCGCCATATTTAACTTCTGTCAAAATTTGCGCCAAAGCACCCCCGCCCGCATTATCAATACAACCAGCCCAACGTTCTTTATTAAGCGGCTTTTTGAGAGGACCTTCATAGGTCTCTCTAGGGATAACTTCGCTTGCACCAAGCTCTTTAAGATAGGCTTCGTTTTCTGGCCGCCCAGATACGGCACCCACCTCGTAGCCAAGCCCCTTTAGCATGCGCACACAAAATGAACCAACACCACCGGAAGCGCCCGTTACTAAAACCGGCCCTTTATCTGGTGTACAGCCCATATGCTGAAGCGATAGAATTGAAAGACCTGCCGTCAGGCCAGCAATTCCAATAGTCGCCGCATCAATGGTCGTGAGATTATCAGGCAGCGGCACGAGCCATTCGCCTTTCACGCTTGCATATTCTGCAAAGCCGCCCCACCAAACTTCACCAATGCGCCATCCATTGGCAATGACTTTATCGCCAGGCTTATAATCTGGATGATTGGACTCTGCGACCTCACCTGTAAAATCAATGCCGCAGACATGAGGAAAATCACGGATGATGCGTGCAAGACCGGATAACGCTAAGCCATCCTTATAATTCACAGCCGCATGGCTAACCTTTATGAGCACATCACCATCAGGCAGATCGTTCCGCGTCACCTCTTCCAGAGTTGAAAGACCTTTACCGTCTTCGGTTTCGCGCGTCACTATGGCTTTGAATGTGTTTGTCATAATAGCTCTCCCTAGCTGTTCCTTTCTTCTCTATCTGTTTCAAACGCTAAGGAAAAGTGTTTCTCATCAATCATGTGCAGTTGATTTGCAAAACAAACCAGCAAATATGCAATGCCTATTATGGTCTCTCTTACTGCTTTTCTCCTTGTAGATAATATGTATATTACGTTTCAATACATTATTCATAAGGAGAATATTCATGGAAACTCGCGCCGCAATTGCCGTTGCCGCTGGAAAACCGTTGGAAGTTACAACGGTCACGCTTGATGGACCCAGAGAAGGCGAAGTTGTTGTTGAGATGAAAGCCACTGGCATTTGTCATACAGATGAATTCACTCTATCCGGCGCAGATCCTGAAGGAATCTTCCCAGCTATTTTAGGCCATGAGGGTGCAGGCGTAGTGGTTGATGTTGGCAAGGGTGTCACAAGCCTTAAAAAAGGCGACCATGTTATTCCGCTTTACACACCAGAATGTCGCGAATGCGATTATTGCACATCAGGTAAAACTAACCTTTGCCAATCAATCCGCGAAACGCAGGGCAAAGGTGTCATGCCAGATGGCACCTCTCGGTTTTCTGCGGGCGGTGAAAAAATATTTCATTACATGGGCACATCAACCTTTGCCGAGCATTCGGTTATTCCTGAAATCGCGCTCGCGAAAGTGCGCGAGGATGCCCCTTTCGATAAAATTTGCTATATCGGTTGCGGTGTGACCACTGGCATTGGCGCGGTTATCAACACAGCCAAAGTTCAACCTGGCGACAATGTCGTTGTCTTCGGTCTTGGTGGTATCGGTCTTAATGTTATTCAAGGCGCAAAACTTGCTGGCGCCAATATGATTGTCGGTGTTGATCTCAACCCTGCCCGCAAGGAATGGGGTGAGAAATTTGGCATGACCCACTTCGTCAATCCCAGCGAAGTCGAAGGCGATCTTGTGCCTTATATCGTTGATTTGACGAAAGGCGGCGCAGACTATTCGTTTGAATGTATCGGCAACGTCAATGTCATGCGCCAAGCGCTTGAGTGCTGCCACAAAGGCTGGGGCACAAGTATCATCATTGGTGTTGCAGGTGCAGGCCAAGAAATTGCCACCCGCCCTTTCCAGCTTGTTACAGGTCGTAACTGGCGCGGCACGGCCTTTGGTGGCGCTAAGGGGCGCACTGATGTACCTAAAATTGTTGACTGGTACATGGATGGAAAAATTCAGATTGACCCATTGATTACCCATAAAATGCCACTTGAGGACATCAATAAGGGCTTTGACCTTATGCGCTCAGGTGAAAGCATTCGTGGTGTGGTGGAATTTTAATGGCTCTTACTCTTCTTTCTGAAGTCAAAAGTTTTGGTGGCATGCAAAAGCGCTATTCGCATTCATCAAGCGCGTGCAATTGTGAGATGACATTCTCCGTTTTTCTGCCTCCACAAGCAGAAAATGGTCCGGTTCCTGTGCTCTATTGGCTCTCAGGTCTTACCTGCACGGATGAAAACTTCGTACAAAAAGCAGGCGCACAGGCTCATGCGGCTGAACATGGGATTGCGATTGTCGCGCCCGATACCAGCCCGCGCGGTGAAGGTGTACCCGATGATGCTGAGGGCGCTTATGACTTTGGTCTTGCGGCTGGGTTTTATGTGAATGCAACGCAAGCCCCCTTTGCAACCCATTATCACATGTATGATTATATCGTCGATGAACTGCCATCGCTGGTGAATGCAAACTTTCCTGTCGATGGCACGCGCGCTGGTATTTTTGGTCACTCTATGGGTGGTCATGGGGCGCTGTCTATTGCGCTTAAAAATCCAGGTAAATATAAATCCGTCTCAGCCTTCGCTCCCATTGTGGCACCAAGCAAGGTGCCATGGGGACATAAAGCACTGGGCGGTTATCTTGGAACAGATGAGATCAAGTGGCTCGCCCATGATAGCTGTGCCTTGATTGCGAAAGCAGAGGAAAAACTGGAGATTTTGGTTGATCAAGGATTGGCGGATAACTTTTTAACAGAACAGCTAAAGCCAGAACTTTTGCAGGCTGCCTGTGAAGCAAATGATCATCCCCTTACTTTGAGAATGCAGGATGGATATGATCATAGTTATTTCTTCATAGCCAGTTTTATGGGTGAACATATCGCACACCATGCCAAAGCCATCAAAAGCTAGAGCGAACAAGAACCTTTACCCTATTGATCAAGTGCCAGATTAGCTGTATCAAAAATATGGTTGAGAACGGTTGGCGGTAACTTGTTCGCCTTTAAAGTTGAAGAGAGCTAGAGGCTAAGCGGTCCATAGGATAAATTGCATGCAAGCGTTATGAGGATATTCGCGAGCTTTGAAAGGACTGATTGTCCCCTATACTCAAAATCGACAAATTCATCTGATAGATAAACGTTGAATCCACTGCCAGCACAGTAGATGTGTTGATATGCTAACACCGGAGAACCCTTTGCTAGATACAGATCAAATGAAAACGACCTTGAACGATCACTATGATCTGGCGCCCTCTTTGGAAAAAGCGCAGGCGACCGAGGATATTTATCAAGATATGAAACGGGTTGTACCAGTTGCCGACTGGGCATCTTATGCACCCTATGTCATTGAAATTAATAAGTTAAAAAAAGAGCGCGATGCCGTCATACTCGCCCATAATTATATGACGCCTGAAATTTATCACGGTGTCGCGGATTTTGTCGGCGACAGTCTTGAACTTGCTATCAAGGCGACTGAGGTTAAAGAAGATGTAATCGTACAGTGCGGTGTGCACTTTATGGCAGAAACATCGAAAATTTTGAACCCGTCTAAAACCGTTTTGATACCAGACACGGCAGCGGGCTGTTCGCTGGCAGAATCAATCACGGCTGAAGGTGTTGCGGAAATGCGCGCGAAATATCCAGGTGCGCCAGTCGTTTCTTACGTCAACACAACCGCAGAAGTGAAAGCCGCCTCTGATATATGTTGCACCTCCTCCAATGCTTTAAAAATTGTAGAAGCCATGGATAGTGACACAGTGATTATGACACCTGATCAGTTTTTGGCACAAAATGTGGCGGCCGAAAGCACCAAAAACGTGGTTTGGTGGGAGGGAAGCTGTATCGTCCATGAGCTTTACACAGCAAAAGACCTACGCGAATATCGTGAGTTCAATCCGGGCGTTAAAATTATTGCGCACCCAGAGTGCACACCAGAAGTGGTGGCAGAGGCAGACTTTACAGGCTCGACCAGAGGTATCATCGATTGGGTGACGGACAACAAACCCAAGGAAGCAATGCTTGTAACAGAATGTTCCATGGCCGCTAATATTTCTGACGGTTTGCCGGAAGTCGAGTTTTCCAAACCCTGCAACATGTGCCCCTATATGAAAAAAATCAGCTTAGAAAAAATCCTATGGTCATTGCATACCTTGGAGCCGAAGGTTGAAGTGGACCTAAAGATTGCGGATAAGGCACGTCTTGCGGTACAACGCATGCTCGATATGAGTAAGTCGCTTTCATAAGTAAGGGCATCGTTTGTCATCACCTATCTCCACCGACCAAATTATCATTGTCGGCGCCGGATTGGGCGCCCTCTATGCAGCGCTTAAACTCGCTCCGCATCCAGTATTGATGATTTCGCCTGAAGCTCTTGGCGAAGGGGCGAGTTCGGCGTGGGCACAAGGCGGTGTTGCCGCTGCCATGGAGACACCAGACACAGCACAAAGCCATGCGGTTGATACGGTAAATGCTGGTGCAGGTACCGTTGATGCCAGTGTCGCCGAACGCGTGACACAAGCCGCTCGTGAACACATCATTACATTAACAAAACTCGGCACACCTTTTGATCAAGATGATGAGGGGAAATACGTCTTGTCCCGTGAGGCTGCTCACAGTTTTGCCCGCGTTGTGCGCGTCGGTGGCGATCAGGCGGGGCGCAAGATTATGGAAGCCTTGATTGCCGAGGTCCTGCGCCAGCCTTCTATTCAAGTCTTAGAAGGCGTCATCGCCTCTGGGCTAAAAACAGATAATGACGAAGTAACTGGCATCTGGGTGGAGACATCATCTGAGAACCGCTCCAAGCGCGCCTTGATTACCGGTTCTGCTTATCTTCTGGCTGGTGGTGGCTCAGGTGGATTATATGCCATCACGACAAACCCACCACGCATTCGTGGGCAGGTGATTGGTTTTGCAGCACGAGCTGGTGCGATGATTGCCGATGCTGAGTTTGTACAATTCCATCCAACCGCCATTGATGTTGGAAAAGACCCAGCACCGCTTGCAACCGAAGCCCTACGAGGTGAAGGGGCAACGCTTATCAACAAGAATGGTGAGCGATTTATGGAAGCGATACACCCTGACGCAGAACTTGCGCCACGTGATATTGTCGCGCGCGCTATTTTTTCACAGACGCAAGCAGGCTTGCGACCTATGCTTGATACGCGCGAAGCTATTGGCGCCAAGATTATTCACGAGTTTCCCGCCGTTGCCGCCGCCAGTCGTGAAGCAAATATTGACCCCGTTAAAGAACCCATACCAATTGCCGCCGCTGCGCATTATCATATGGGCGGCATTAAAACTGGCGCGGATGGCAATACAAGTATCAGTAATTTATGGGCCTGTGGTGAAGCTAGTTCAACGGGCCTTCACGGAGCCAATCGTCTGGCTTCCAATGGCCTGCTTGAAGCACTTGTCTATGCGCAAATATGCGCTGATAGTATAAAGAGCAAAGTGAAAATCAGATCTGAAACACCGATAAAAACAGTTATTTCATTTGTCGATGGCGGCATCTACCCCAAAGCAGAAGATGTTCAAAGTTTACGCGAAACCATGACGAATAATGTTGGTGTTGTTCGTAATGCCAAAAGCCTAAAAAGGGCATTACTTGATATCGCTGTGCTGGAAGATGCAACGCCGAGAGAGTGCTGGTCTTTCTTTAATATGACCGCGACTGCAACATTGATTGCAGCCTCTGCTCTTATTCGCGAAGAGTCGCGTGGAGGGCATTATCGCGATGATTTTCCCGATGCCTTGGATGCCCTTGCAAAACGCAGCCAAATGACACTGAATGAAGCCTTGTCGATACGCGCCAATGTTGTGGAGGAAAGCAGATGAGTGAAGCTTATAGTATGCTCCCTGATATTATTTTAGAACCGTTGGTCAAAGCCGCCCTGCATGAAGATCTCGGTCAATATGGTGACATCACCACGAGTGCGGTTATTCCACCTGAGATACAGTATCAAGCCCGTTTGAATGCTCGCGATACAGGCGTTGTATCAGGCATGCAAATTGCGGCAATCACTTTTCGTTTGGTTGATCCCACGCTGGACATAAGCCCTCATGTTCCAGACGGCACACCATGCAAAGCGGGTGATACATTGATGACCATTAAAGGGCGCGCCGCATCAATTTTAATGGCTGAGCGTGTTGCCCTCAACTTTGCTGGACGCCTTTCAGGCATTGCATCGTTAACGGCGTCCTTTGTACGAGAGACAAAAGGCACCAACACCCGTATCACATGCACACGCAAAACGACTCCGGGTCTGCGGCTGGTTGAGAAACAAGCTGTGCTGCATGGCGGCGGGTTTAATCATCGCTATAGTCTGAGTGATGCGATTTTGATTAAAGACAATCATATTGCAGCAGTTGGCGGTATTAACGCTGTCCTTGATCGTGCCCGCGCTGTTGCATCCCATATGGTGCGCATCGAGATTGAAGTCGACACCCTAGACCAGCTTGAAGAGGTTTTAGAAAATGGCAAAGCAGATGTAGTTCTGCTTGATAATATGGATACGGACACACTGAAAAGTGCCGTGAGCATGTCAAAAGGTCGGATCATTACCGAGGCATCGGGCAATATGAAGGTGGAGCGTATCGCTGTCGTATCCGCTACTGGTGTTGACTATATCTCGTCTGGGGCTCTCACTCATTCAGCAAAAGCGCTGGATTTGGGATTAGACTTTTAATGAATATTTAGCAAACTGCGCATCTAATACCACTGATTCGAAATGCATCTATGAAAAGAGTCACTAATCATAAGGCTTATGAGGGACTTATTATGCGCATTGTCTTTCTTGTTCTGATTATAACATTCTCATCTCTTGCGAGCCCATCATGGGCCTGTGGACCTACATCACACTGTAAAGTAGATGATGGACGGCACTATCGCATCCGTATGCCTGAAAATCACGATGGCAAGACACCGGTGGGTGCAATCATCTTTGCGCATAGTTTTGGCGCGACTGCTGTTGGAACAATCCGAAATAAAAACCTTATAAAAGCAGCAAACGATCTTGGTGTAGCACTGGTTGCTCCCAAGTCACGAGGCCGCGACTGGCACATTCCAAATTCGCCGGAAAATAAGACACCACCAGCTCAGCAAGAAGCACGATATTTTGATAATATTATCGATGATATGACAAAACGCTTCCCAATTGATCGTTCAAAACTGTTGATGACGGGTGTATCCGCAGGTGGCATGATGACATGGCAATTGATTTGCGAACGCGGTGATAAATTTGCAGCATTCGTGCCGATTGCCGGCACCTTTTGGCACCCGCAACCGAAAAATTGCAAGACACCTCCAGCTCACGTCATGCATGTGCACGGAACAACCGATACAGTGGTGCCTATAACAGGTCGCAATGCACGAGGCTCCAAGCAAGGCAATGTTTATGATGTCATGAATATGTATGCGAAATTCGGCAGATTCAAAGGTAACAAACGACCAAAGCCTCTTGATATGAATTGCAAAAGCACCAAAAACGCTTCAGGCAAAATACTGGCCCTATGTTTTCATGAAGGGGGGCATAAATTTGATGCGGCCCATATCGCGCACGCTTGGAAACAATTTGATGCCGCAGGTGCTTTCAGCAGACGCTAATCCGAATAAAGCTCGGCACGGGTTGGTGCAAGGCCTGATGGTCCTTTGGTTTTCTTTGATGCCACCGTTTGAAAAATCTGAGCTGAGCCACGCTTAAACGCCAGAGATACACCACACAAATAGACAACCCACATGCGATAAGTTTCTTCGCCTGCGATTTCAATGGCCGCCTTCTCATTTGCCATCAAACGGTGCGCCCAATGATCGGTCGTGAGGGCATAATGCTCGCGCCAGGCTTCAACGTCATGCACTTCAAAACCACTCGACTCGAGGTTTCGCAAACTCATTCCAATATGGTCGAGTTCTCCGCCTGGAAAAATATTCTTAATCAGAGCCTGATATTCGGCAGGTTTCTTATTGAACTTTTTGTCCGTCGCTTTACCCGGTCGGGTAATTGCATGATGCAGATAAAGACCGCGTGGCTCTAACAAACGATTCACCGTCGCAAAATATCTGCGGTGGTTTTGAATGCCAACATGTTCAAACATGCCAATCGACGAAATCTTGGTATATTTTCCGGTGAGTTTTGAAAAATCTTTCAACTCTATCGTTGCACGATCTGACAATCCACGCTCAGCAATCCGTCTCAACCCTTTAGAAAACTGTTCCTCAGAAAGGGTCACCCCATGAGCTTCAACGCCGTAATGTTCTGCCGCATGACAAATCAACGCCCCCCAACCGCAGCCAATGTCCAGCATTCGATCGCCGGGTTTTAGGCGCAGCTTGCGGCAAATCATATCCAGCTTATCGATTTGCGCCTGTTCGAGTGAATTATCCCAATCGGTGAAATAACCGCAAGTATAGAGCATCAGCTCATCGAGAAAGAGCGCATAAAAATCATTCGAGACATCATAATGGTGTTGAATGTTTTTCTTGTTTGACGCTTCACTGCCATCGCGCGCGCCTTCATTCTTCATCATACGGGCACTTTTGGGGCCTGATGATGAAAACAGAAAAGGCAGGGCAGCTTTGCCAAGTTTAAGTTTAGATAACTGCTTGGCAAGTTTGCTGGTTTTTCCTTTGGGGCGCTTTTCTGCAAAATCGAAAAATGTGCCCCCTAAAAGGTCCACACGCTTGGTCACCCAAAGATCGATAACCGTATCAAATTTTGGTCGCCGGAGCAGCGCGCTTACAACACCCGGGTCAGCTATATGTATCCTAAGATTTTGTTCCGATTTCGCTGACGGAGTAGGAACCTGACTGCCATCCCAAAGTTCGAAACCAAACTCCAGTCCCATTGTTTGATGGATATGTTCTAGCGCTTCGCGTGCTGCTTTGAGTTTTTTTGTCATGACATTATAAAGCCGTTTATCCCCAGACTATTTTGCCTGTTATCTCACTCCTATGCTTTATAGGGTTGATGATCAACCGTCTGAATTATTTGTGATGATATCAAGATAATAAAGTCGGTTCATCAACAGCTATTAAAGGAGGCTTTAGAGATTAATATCGCCGTTAAAACAGCCATCATTTGCTTTCTTTTTTTGTTGGGCGCATCAAATGTCTGGGCTCAAACTCACAAGTTCAAAAAAGGTATCAACCTTAATCATGTGATGTCCTATCCTGTCCCTAAGGGCTGGCCGCGCTTCATCAGCCCACAATCGACCATTTCCGATGCTGAGCTACGCGCTTTAAAGAAAGCCGGTTTTGACCATATCCGTCTGCTCATTGATCCAGAAATTTATCTGGAAGAGACTCAACCACATCGCAAAGAGTTGGATGATCGACTCCTAAAGCTTATCGACCGTATTCATATGGCCGACCTCAATGTAATAGCCGTTAATTTCACACGCCATACAGCTAGAAACTGGAAGCCAGAAAAAATATTCACAACTAAGACAGACCTAAACTATCAGGCATTTTCAAATCATGTGGTGCACATAGCGCAACTGCTCAATCGCTTTGAGAAACATCAGGTCCGCTATGTGATGGTTAGTGAACCGCAAAAAGAATGTTTTCTAGAGCCAGGTGCTGGAAAGATTGATTGGCTCGTGTTTCAGCGCGACCTTTATGCCCGCACACGCACAGTTGCACCCCATTTATGGCTTGGCCTGACTGGAGGATGCTATTCTGCAATTAGCGGCTTAGACAAATTGACAATGGATGGCTTTGATAACGAAACATTTGTTGATGTTCATTTTTATTCGCCTTTCACCTTTACCCACCAAGGGGCTACTTGGACCATGCCCGCACAACGCTATGTTGCCGGCCTCACCTACCCTTCAAAAAAAGGGACGCATGAATCGGTCAAACCCTTGATCGACAAAATGTATGCAGCAAACCCGAGCGATATAAATAACTTAAATGAAGCCTATGAACGAGCGCGTGAATATTTGAGCGATAATATCGATTCAAATACAATAAAATCATATTTTGTTACACTGGAAGCATGGCGCAAACGCGAGAATATATCACGTGAGCGAATTGCGATCGGCGAGTTTGGTGCTTTGAGACCATCATCTGTCTTGGGCCAATCATCACAAGATTCACGGCTCAATTGGCTGCAAGATACCAGACGTATTATGGAGGGATTTGGTTATTCGTGGTCTATGTGGGATTATTTTCCGCCCTTTTCACTCCTTAACGATACCCAAGCACGTACACTCGACATACCAACACTCAAAGCGCTAGGGTTAAATGCACAATAAATAGCATACGAATCAATGGTTTTTTTAATCCATTAGAAATCTCAGACCAACAATGTTTTCCATCACTACTCGCAAAAAGATAATTGACGTCGGCCAGTCGTTTGGTGGACTGCTTATTGCTGTCATCTTTCAGGTAATCTCTTTTGTTCTTTTGACCAGAACACTGGGTGTCAGTTCCTTTGGTATATTCATTTCTGCGGTCGCTTTCGGCCTTGCTTTATCTGAATTAATTGGACTTGGAGCTGGTGAAAACTTTATTCGTGTTGCCGCGCGTAATAAGCAACACTCAGCTGCTGCATTTCGCCATGGGTTACGCTTGATATTCGTCACATTTTTTCTGCTTGTGCTCCCCCTTGCGCCGCTTGCTGCATGGCTTCTAACCTCAAATGATATGATTTGGTTGATTGCCGCCCTCATTGCAACAGAAGCCACCATTACGCGCACTGCGATATATTGTGAGCACATTTACCTTGGTCTGCAGGATTATAAGCTCATGGCGGCGGCGCGCATTTTGTTGCCTGCCTTGCGATGTATTGCTTTCCTCGTCGTCATTTTCGCTTTTGGCATAACAGACATGAAATCGCTGATTATAACCCAAATCGCAGCAACCTTTGCAGCGGCGTTCCTTATGCTTCTCCATCTTTTCATTCTTATCCCGAGCAATGAAGACACTGGTTCTTTGAAAAAAGAAAAGAAAAATTGGCTCAGCTTTGGGATACCGGTTGCGATTGCCAATCTTCAGCGCGGCATACAGTTTCATGGTGATAAATATCTGGTCACACTAGTCGCTGGACCAGAGGTTGGTGGTGTGTACGCCGCCGGTTTCCGCCTCATTCAAATGGCCCTTCTCCCCATTCAGGCCTATGCACGGACGACCTACAGCGGCTTTTTCGCAGCAGGTCAGGCAGGTATTGGCTCTACGATTACTTATGCAAAATCTATTGCAAGACCACTGGTCTATATATCTATTTTTTCTTCTGCATCAGCCTTTATAGGTGCTTATTTCGTTGTCTTGCTGTTGGGTGAAGACTATGTGTCGGCAAGCTTCGTTGTTAAAGCGCTTGCACCCGTTCTGATTTTTTGGGCATTCCAATATCTGCTTACTGATATTTTGATGGGTGCCGAACATGTTTGGGCAAGAATTTGGGTATCTATGGCGGCCAATATCTTTGCACTTGGATTGCTCGCCACTCTTGCAAGCACTTATGGACTGAGCGGCGTCATTTTAGCCGTGTTGCTATCAACATTATTCTTTGTGGTTTTATTGGCTTTGACGATACGCTGGCTATCGTATCGCACCAAACGCGATCAAACATAAATTTCAGGTAAGTCCAGATTGATCATATTACGCAGTTTGCCCTTGTTCATAACGGCTTTCAATCGCCATATGAACGCTTCACTGCGGTTAAAGGGGCGCACGGCAAGAGCCATCGCATTACCAAGGATCATCTTCAAAAAGGCGCTTAGATAAAAGCCAATCTTTTTAAAGGCGCTTTTTTGCTGAAGCATCATAGCAGCGTAAGATTGGCCACTTCTTAGCGCGCGTTTGATGAAGAAAGATTGTGTTGATTTTTCCGGTAAAACGGTCTCACGAACAATCGCATCATTGGTGAAGAAAAGACGCCCGCCAGCGGCATTGAGCTTGAGGAAAAAATCTGTATCTTCACCACCCGTTCGGCCATAGCGCGGATCAAATCGTAAGCCGTGCTCGCGAACAGCAGCCATACGCACCATCGCATTGCCACTGCTGCCTGTGTTTGTCGGGCCGTCATCGCGTTGTCGCATACGACCTACAGGGTCCGCGGTTTTAATCCAATCTGGCACTTGGGGATAATATGAAGAAATGATCTGCCCAAAGACAGCGTCTGCTTTTTCACTTTGAGCCGTGGCGATTAAGTTCATAAGCCACTGCGGATCTGCTTCTTCATCATCATCAATGAAAGCAATAAAATCTGCATCACAAGCATCTAAGCAAGCGTTGCGACAATGGGCAATATTTTGGCTGGCTACATCAATGACCTTAAGCGTAAAAGCCTCACTTTGATAATCCGCCAAAAGCTTAAGAGCTGCTTTATCCTTACTATCATCACCCACAATAACAGCCAATGATGCTCCTTCAGGATATTCAAGCATCTCGAATGATTGCACCGTTTGCAAAAGATATGACCGCCCAATACTTGCGATCGCAATGCATATTTTCATTAAAGATGCCTCATTGAGAGCGCGCAACATGGGATTGATTGGTTAATCTGGTGGCGAGTATCATATTGACAATCAGTATGACGCTCATTCCTTCAAAGCCAAGGAAATATGTCGATTCCAAGAGATTATATAACACGATATAGATAAAGAAGGTGATGGCGAACCAACCGAAGGCAAAAGAGGATGTAATAGCTCGACCACATATATTACCGGCGGTGATCATGAGTACGACAAACAAGGCGAATCCCAGCCAACCGATCTGAAGTATAATATCGATATATCCGTTGTGCGCTTGACCTAGCTTCTTGATAAAATCAGGCGCTTCACGAAACGCGACACCATCCACACCTGTCGACCAAAATGCACCAAACCCATAACCGAACAAAGGCTCTCGGTTAATCATCTCACTAGAGAATTCCCAAATATAGGTTCTAGAGGTGATTGTTGGGTCGCCAAAAACAGCATTGGCAATGCTGCCTAATGTCCAAAGATCTGCCGCCTCACCCAACCAAAAAATCATAAGCAGGCTAAGCATCATAACCGTCATGAAAACACCCACGCCAATTCGAAAATAAAAGGTGATATAGGATGCTATTAAACCCAAAACAGGAACGACAAAAAACAAACCTATAGAGGTTTTAGACTTACTGACGACAAGGAGGCCGAGGACGACAAAAAGCATCAGGATTGCAAATAATCGCTCAAACCCCCGACCCGTTGCCACCTTCAACAAAATAAATAAACTAGCCACACCAGCACATTGTCCAAGAGAGTTTTTTTGCGGGTATATGCCTTCATGCCCCAGAGGACCAGCTGGAACCGTTAACACGACAAAAACATTCACCAACAAAACGCCGACAAAGAAAACATAAATATAATGCAGAATTTTTTCAGGACGGCTTGTAGTTACACAGGCCAGTACAACGGAAAAAATGATAAAACACTGCAACAAAGTTCTTTTGATCGTGATTGAAGTTTGAACAGACCAAATGCTGGATAAAAAGAAAACACCAATCAAAATACCAAGTAAGAGTATACCACGATGACGAATAGCAGCAGTTGGTCGTGCACCCTGAAAGACGATGAGTACCAGTGTCACCACCAAAAGCATGGGAAAATAGATTCTGTTCAGCAAATCATTGCCGGAACCTCGCGCCGAAGCCGCCGATAGATCTTTCAAAAGATCGCCATCAACCTTTACACCATAAAGGGTCGGCCAAATGAAAAAGGAATAAGCAATGATAAATGCAGGAATAACGGCCAGCAGATAACCAGCCAACCAACGTACGCCTTTTTTTTCATCATCCCATATTAAAGTGGTCATCATTTCAACTTGCTATTTCAAAGTAGTAAGACGTGATTAATTCACGCTACTGGTTAACTGTAAATATGCTATTATCAAACCAATCAACGCAGTTATGACAATTAGTTTAGTATTCATTGAATTGCTCACCCATTAAAGGTTTAAAAAGCCAAACAAAGAACTATAATGATTCCATGAAACCAGCTGTTGAGACAATTCATTTTTTAGGCCTGAGGTTTAATGCTTTATCGCTTGAACAAACGCTTGATTTTTTCTCGAATTGTAAGCCTGGAATGCCATTTCGCTATCTTGTCACCCCTAATGTGCAACACGTTGTTATGGCCGACAAAGACCCGACACAAAAACCTTCATTAGATGCGGCAACTCTTTCTGTTTGCGACAGCCAACCTATCCGCATGCTTGCCCGCCTAAAAGGTCATAATTTACCCCTTGTGACTGGCTCAGACCTTACTCTGCGACTTTTTGATGAGGTCATTCAATCCGGTGACGAACTTTCTGTTGTCTGTGCCAGTGATGAATTGAAAGCCAACCTAATCGCGACGTATCCTGACATTAAATGGTCTATCATCGTCCCGCCAGCGGGCACCGTTTTAGGAACGCATGCATTTGATGAATGCGTATCCTTTATTGCTAATTCAAAAGCCCGTTACACTTTTGTGTGCCTTGGTGCACCTAAATCCGAAATGATTTGTCATATAGCCGCTCAACAGCAAAATAGCACTGGTATGGCCCTTTGCGTGGGGGCATCGTTAGAGTTTATGACAGGCGACAAAAAACGCGCACCCAAAAGGATCCGCGGGTCGGGGTTTGAATGGCTTTATCGCCTCATTAAAGAGCCGCGCCGTCTTTACTACCGATACGCATCAGCTTTTTTCCCACTATTGATTTTAATGCTTCGCGAATTAAAAACAAAAACTAACGATGCGCATGGCCCGCACTTTAATCTTTTATTGCAAGAAATGAACGATAAAGAATCTCATGAGCCAGATACGCATTCTTCACCTGACGGGCGATTATCCTGATCCTGTACGTAAACCAACCACACAGGCAATCAAACATACCATAGATCACCTGCCTCAATTTGAGCACGTGGTGATTTCGCTTGACCGAACCCCAAATCCAACCAAAACCTATTGGAAGGACTGCGGTACAATCGGCCAAGCACATGTATTTGCCCATGGCCAATGGGGTTTGCCATTCGGCGTTGGCCTTCATACTTCTTTTTATCTTGCCGCAAAAAAGATTTGGAAAGAAATGAATACGGCTGGTTTTAAACCAGACATCATTCATGCTCACCGCCTCACCTTCGACGGTATAGCGGCATCACTGTTGGCGCGTTGGTGGAATGTGCCGTTTGTTCTTTCGGTGCGCGGTGAAGTTGAAAGCAAAGTCTTTCGGTTTAAGCCATTTTATCGCCCTTTGCTAAATCGCATGATCGATGATGCAGGAGCAATCTACTATGTCTCTTTATGGTTTCGCAAAGACCTGCAGCGCTTCACAAACGTCAACGAGGACAAAGAGCGGCCCTTCCCCAACATTGTTTTAAACACGACGAAAATAATAAAAACAATTCCGCCAACCAGAGGCTTCGTCTCGGTTTTTAATTTCGCCATCTATAAGAAAAAAGGGTTGGAAGGTCTTTTGCCAGCCTTTAAAGCAGCGCTTGAGCGTGCACCCGATATCACACTTGATCTAATCGGACAGGCAACACCACAGCAACTTCAGATAATACAGGAACTCATTGATAGTCATGGCCTTAGCGACAGTGTCAAAGCTATCGGTCCGTTACCGCATCAAGAAGTGGTAGAACGACTTCCAACCTACCAAGCACTTTTGTTACCAAGCCATAATGAAACCTTCGGCATGGTCTATACTGAAGCCTTATTTGCTGGCATTCCAGTGCTTTACAGCGCCGGCAACGGGATTGATGGCTTTTTGGATGGGATAGACGTTGGTGTGCGTATTGACCCCAACGACATCAACGCTATTTGTGACGGTATTATACATTTAAATGACAATAACCAGTCACTCAGGCTAAGCATTAGCGACAACGGGAGTGAACTTTATGCCCGGTTTAATCCGAGCTTCCATCTCGAGAGATATGAGGCAGATATTCGCCGACTGGTATCGCAATGATCGCTTTGTTATGATTTTATTCAAAACAAAATTAAATAAATTTGTTATTGGGTAATAATCAAGAGTTATCATAGGATAATTCGCAAAAGCGTATATTTAGAGGGACATGGCTGTTTATGTGGCAAAACACATCCAACCAACAACCAAGACAATCCAGCGGCCTCGATAATTCAGCGCTTCAAAGCAATGATGTTATTAGCGACCTGAAGAATACTTTTGCAGCAGTCTGGCATTATAAAATCTGGGTTATTTTCACAACTATACTATGCTTAATTGCTGGTATTGGCTTTATACTAGTTGTCGATCCGCTTTATCGCGGGACCAATCAGATTTTCATTGATCCGCGATCAAAAAGCTTAGTTGAGAATGAAATCGTTCCAACTGGCCTTGGCCGCTCCAGTATTGGTGGTGACCTCATCTTGCTGGATAGCCAAATCGAGATTATCCGCTCTGATACTGTGCTTCGAAAAGTTCTTGAACAAGAAAAAATTGATGGTCTTGCGCCACCAGCCCAATCCGTTGGTCTGGTTAAATCCTTGTCCAATTTTTTGAAAAGCTTCTCAAAAACGAATAGGAGGGGACTTGATCCTGCTAATGCTGCCGATGCTGAGGAACTGCAGGAGTTTCGCAAATCACTATGGGTAACACGCCTTAGCAACTCATATATCGTGGGCATTAACGTACGTTCCAACGACCCCGAACGTGCGGCGCGATTGGCCAATATGATCGCAGCAACCTACATCGAGCAGCAATCCTCATCCCGCTCATCAGCCACACGCGACACAACTATTTCACTCAACTCTCGTGTTGAAACACTGCGCGAACAGGTGCGTAAGGCGGAGGCTGCAGTTGAATCTTATCGAGCTGAAAACGGTCTTATTGGTGCCGATGGGCGATTGATCGATGATGACCAGTTGCGCGATTTGAACAACCGTGTTGTGGCTGCAAAAGCTCAGACAAGCCTCGCACGTGCGAGAGCTGAATCTTTAAAAAACTCTTCTGTTTCGGATGTTCTGGCAGGCAGTTCTTCGGAAGCGCTGGCATCTCAAGTGGTCAGCAACATCAGACAGCAGTTAGCCGATTTAACTCGCCGTGAATCGGAAGCCTTAGCGCAATTTGGTGAACGTCACCCCACTCTCGCTGCCCTACGCACCGAACGAGCCGGAATTAATACACTGCTCAGCCAAGAGTTACAACGTATCGTCAAGGCCGCTGAAAACAACCTTGCGGTTGCTCAGACAAATGAACAATTCGTGCAAAGCCAGTTTGACGAACTCACCACCGCTTCAACCGCAAACCAAAAAGCATTAGTAAAATTGCGTGAACTCGAGCGGGAAGCAGCCTCAAGCCGATCAGTTCTTGAAAGCTTTCTTGTGAGGGCAAAAGAATCTGATGAGCAAGAAGAATTATCGAACGATAGTACGCGTATTATTTCGGCCGCCTCTATACCAACCATCGCATTTTTTCCTAAAAAACGACTGGTGTTGGGGGCCTCTCTTTTTGCTGGTTTATCATTAGGAACACTGATTGCATGGCTGCGCGCGTTATTTTCAGCACCTGCAAAGACATCACAAACCTCTAATCGACGCAGTGCAACACGTCCAAGAGAAGATCAAGCAAACCCACAAACAGCTTACAATGCTGAGTCTGAAGAGCACTATGTTGCCGCACGCGCTCGCCAAAAGCAGACTCCACAGTCGCCAAGACGCCCAGCTGCTCCAGCCAAGCCTAACCATCACTTTAAAAATGATGGTCATAGGCAAGCAAGCGAGCCGCAGCAAAGGCAAACGCAGCAAAGGCAAACAAAGTCAGATTATGACTATGCCCCTCCCGAGCGGATGGCGTCACAAAGGACCTCAATGAACCATGAGGCATCATCTGCCAACAAAAGTGGACACGCGATAGGCAATCAACCACATGCCCCACACCATGAAGCCGAAAGCAGTCCTAATTCGCAGACGAAGCAACTGTTTTCACGCATTAAGAAGCACGCACGTCTAAAACAACAGCAGCCTCCTCAACCAAGCACGCAACTTTATTCAGAACCATCACCTGAAAGCGTGAACTATGGCGGGCAGTCTTATCAAGAACCTGCGCCCATCAATCAACCGCCAATGAATGAGCCGCAACACCACCGCCAAGTTTATGCGCAACCGCCACAAGAACCTGATAATTATGCTCAGCCGCCCTATCATGCGCCCGTCCATGAATGGCAGCCACAACATAACACACAAGCTGAAACAGCCGCACCTTATAGCAAACAAACGCTTGATCAGAAGACATCTTCTTTGTCTGAAGCAATACAAGCACTTTTGCCGAAGACAGCAAATTCTTCGAGACTGAGAGCCCACCATCAGGCTCCGATGCATGCCAATCAGCAACCTGCCTATCCAGATCATCTTGTAGATCCTGTAAACCCAGTGAATGATATTGTGGGCCATGGTGGTCATGTTTATGGCAATAATACTGATCATAACCTTTCAAACCTAATCAATAAGGTAGAAGGAAATAGCCGTTATCCTGATACGCATATGCCTCGTTCGAATAATCACGATACCCCACCCTACCCGCGATCTCGTGCCCGCGACTTACTCCGCAAACTAGGTCGATAAACCAGTTTACCTTGCCCGCAACCCGTGGTTAGTTGGACCACATTTCAAGCGGAGAGATAACACAATGCGATTGATGCGGGTTGGCGAGAAAAACCACGAAAAACCTTGTGTACTGGATGAACAATCAATCATACGCGATGTATCATCTGTGATAAGTGAATTCGGGCCGCAAACTCTCAGTGATGATCTAATCACTAAGCTTGGTGCAATTGATTTATCGAGCCTACCCGCCGTTGACGCTGAAAGCTTACGCATCGCATCTCCAATAACACGCCCCCGCACGATCTTCTGCATCGGCCTCAACTATTCCGATCATGCGCAAGAAGCTGGTATGGCTGTTCCTGAAGAACCTATTTTATTTTCAAAAGCAACAGCCGCTTTTTCGGGTCCAAATGATGATATTTTATATGGTCCAAACACGTCTAAACTCGATTGGGAAGTAGAACTTGGCATCGTGATTGGCAAGGCGGCACTCAATGTTTCAAAAGAGGAAGCATTAGGCCATGTCTTTGGTTACACGCTAGTCAACGATGTATCAGAACGTGCGTGGCAGACCGAGCGCAGCGGCCAATGGATAAAGGGAAAGAGCTTTCCGTCTTTTTGTCCAACTGGTCCCTTACTTGTCACCAAGGATGAGATTAACGATGTAACCAATCTAAACCTGTGGCTTGATGTAAACGGCGAGCGCCAACAAACCGGCAACACAAGTTTGATGATTTTTTCAATTGAGACAATCGTGAGCTATCTCAGTCAGTTTACCCTCTTGGAACCAGGTGACCTGATCTGCACTGGTACGCCGCCTGGTGTGGGCATGGGCAAAAAGCCACAGAAGTGGTTACAAGTCGGTGACGTGGTGACGCTTGGGTGCGATGGACTGGGTGAACAACGGCAAAGTGTTGTGACGTTATAAAACATAATCTTATTTAGAGTTCTCTAGCTCGCAATGACTAGGCTCTATCTGATGGCAACATCTGTACCAAAGAAATGAGGTCCCGCACCAGTATTATTGATGGCGCAGGACCCCTAATCGTTATTTTAGCTAAAGCGCTTCTGCACCCATCTCGCCAGTACGAATACGAACAGCGTTTTCAAGATCCGTGACAAAGATTTTGCCATCGCCAATCTTGCCCGTTTGTGCCGCTGATGCGATCGCACCTACAGCACTCTCGGCAACGCTATCATCAACCGCCAACTCAAGTTTGAGTTTTGGTACATAGTTGATTTGATATTCAGCACCCCGATAGACCTCAGTATGACCCTTTTGGCGACCAAAGCCTTTCACCTCAGTCACAGTCATGCCCAAAATACTAAGCTCGGTTAGTGCATCACGAACCGCGTCAAGTCTATGCGGTTGAATGATTGCGGTAATCCATTTCATATTACGTTTCCTTTACGATGCTTAGTTTTACGTATTATAGGCTTTTTCACCATGCTCAGCAAAATCTAACCCGTCAATAGCGTCATTATCGCTGACCCGAAGACCGATTGTCATTTTTAGAGCAATGCAGATGATGTATGTGACCAATGCTGACCAAATAAGCGTTGCAACAATACCCGTTGCTTGTACGCCAAGCTGGCTGCCCATTGTTGTATCACCAAGGCCAATGCCGCCAAACCGTTCCGCGACAAAAACAGCGGCCAATAATGTACCTGTTGCGCCACCAATACCGTGAACCGCCAAGACATCTAGTGAGTCATCCACCTTCATGACGCGCTTCACAATATCAACCGCAATATAACAGACGATACCACCAGCAAGGCCAAGCATGATGCCGCCCATAGGACCGACAAAGCCTGATGCAGGTGTGATGGTTGCAAGACCGGCAATGGTGCCTGTTACAAAACCAATAAGACTTGGTTTTCCAAAACGGACCCATTCAATGACCATCCAAACAAGAGAGGCAACAGAAGCCGACAAATGAGTTACAAGCATAGCCATAGCAGCGTCAGTACCAGCAGAAAGAGCGCTGCCCGCATTAAAGCCGAACCAGCCGACCCAAAGCATAGCAGCACCGACCATCACCATCCAAGGTGCATGAGGTGGTTTAACATTATCAGGGAAGCCATCGCGGCTTCCTAGCTGCCATGCGATAACCAAAGCAGAGACACCAGCTGTTACGTGAACAACAATGCCACCAGCATAATCGAGGACGCCCATTTCAGCGAGCCAACCGCCGCCCCAAACCCAATGAGTAACGGGGGCGTAAACAACTAATAGCCAGATGCCGGAAAAAATAAGCACAGCGGAAAATTTAATCCGCTCAACATAAGCACCAACAATAAGCGCCGGTGTTATGACTGCAAACGTCATCTGGAAGGTGACGAAAAGCGTTTCAGGGATTGTCCCAGATTCAGTGCCACGCTCGACGCCATTCAGGAACATTTTGGAAAGCCCACCAACCCATGCGGAGCCTTCTGCAAAAGCCAGTGAATAACCAACCACAACCCACAAAACAGAGGCGAGGCAAGCAATCGCAATACAATGCATCAGCACAGAAAGCAGGTTCTTAGCTTGCACCAAGCCGCCATAAAAAAGCGCAAGCCCAGGCAAGGTCATAAACAGCACAAGCGCTGTTGCTGTTAAAATCCAGGCGGTATCGCCACTATCAATCATTGAAACTCTCCACAAATTTTAAATGTGGGAGCATGATGCTTAATCTCTAAGCAACATCAAGGAGCCTGCGGGTTTTTTCCTCATAAAAATAGAAATAAGTGTATATAACTCAATGATCTGCTTAAAATTTAGGCAGAATTATATCGGCTGGCCTTTCTTTATTAATTCATCAATTAGCTTACGACCAATAATCCCACGGCTGTCACCACCGCCGAAGAAAAGCTGGCCTGATGAGTAAGTAGTCCCATAATTTGCAGCCAAATTGACTGTTGATCCGATTGCTTCAATAAACTGTTTTGGATGGAGGCTAGAAAGCGGATGAATATATGTCGCCCATAAAATACCTTGACCGATAGCATATCTGGCATCAAGGGCTGAATCGAGATTAGCCTGCGCGATCCTGAGTAAGTCTTCTTTGGTAATTCCTTCAGCGCTACGAATACGCACCATAACCCGCATACGATTCATTCGTACTGAACTGAAAAGCGCAACTTGGAAATCATTCACAACAAACGATAGGGCTCCAGCGCGTGGTTCTTTGGCATTTTCATCAAGACGCTTAACAATAGAACGTATCTGATCAAGCGTCATGTTGCCCTCACGGCTCACTTGCGGTGGTGGCGGTGCGGGATTTGCGGGTTTACCATCTTCTGCCGTTAGGCTCAAAGCGCTATTGGATATCAAAGCGACAGAGGTGCACAGGCCTGCAGCAACCAACCAAAGCGCACCCTTTTTCATCAAACCAATTGCCATAATCATATCCTTATTGAGCGTTCACAATAGTATAATCGTAAGCGGACAAATTGAATGTGGGAAGTCAAATCATCGCGATTTTTTGTTTAATGACATGATAGGGCTATCAAAAGTCGTGGTTTTGTTGCGAAACAAGCGCGGGAAGGATATGGGAAAGGATAGCTTTTTGGTTAAGAACTGCGAGTGCATGAATGAATAACGGTTGGTCCGACTATTTTTATGATGGCGAGAAGCTTCTTTGGGAAGGCCAGCCAGACACTCGTATCTTCCTGATGAGTCTCGGTGATAAATATAGGCTCATTCTTGCCGTCCTTTGGGTGTTATTTTTGATCTATTTTTACAACGAGAGTTTTGACGAGGGAGCGCTTGTTCTGGTGCGCTTCTTTCAGGGCCTGCCTTTGTGGGCATTGTTTCTCTTGATTGGCGGTGCGGTCTATTTCACGATTGGGCGCTGGATTATGGACAGTTATATCCGCAGACATACCATTTACGCGATATCCAACAAGCGAGCCTTCATCGCAAGATCGGCATTTGGCAAAAAGCTGGATCACCTTCCCATTTTACCAACCATGAAAATAGATATCGCACAGGGTGAACTTGGTGCGATTACTTTTATGGAGAAGAAATCTATATTTAAAAACTGGAATAAATGGGGCGTTGAAGATGGCAGCTTCACCTTCCGCGGACTACCCGAGCCTGAAAAAGTCTATGCCGTGATCGAGAAACTTCAGCTTAGGCAAGCCAAAATCGCCGAAAGAAAAAAGGCTGAGGAATAAAGCCACCTCTTCACAATGTGAATTGACCCGTGAGCAATTGATAAAGAGAATTATTAACATCGAAAGGTGTTGAAATGCGGCTGCACTGTCTAACTACATTTTTTTTCACGATGTTCATCGCTTTAAGCGCTGATGCAGCAAAATCGGCTGATCATACATTAATCATCTCCAGTTGGGCATCACCAAGCCACAGTATTAATTCCAGACTATGGCCGAATTTTATCAAGAAATTAGAGAGCGCCTCAAAAGGCCGGTTGAGCGCTAAAATTGTTTATCACCTTGCGCCGGCCTCTAAACAGTTATCGTTGATTGAAAAAGGCGAGGCCGATATTAGTTGGGTTTTCCAGGGCTATTATCCACGCCGATTCAAGACAGCCAGCCTTGTTGCCCTTCCAGGATTTAGAGCTAGCGCTGAAGCTCTGTCTGTCGCGTACTGGCGAACCTATGAGAAATATTTAAAGGATCAAAATGACTATAAAGGTCTCAAGCTTTTAGGCCTGATGGTTGATGGTCCGCTCCAGATTCATTCAAGCAAGCCTATTGATACGCTCAAAGACATCAAAGACCTTAGGCTTAGAGTATCAGGGGACGCGTCACATGTCCTTACATCGGCCTTTGGTGCTAAAAGTTTGCATGTGCCAACATCACACATAAAAGATGCACTCAAAGCTAAAACCATCGATGGCCTGCTGATGCCGCTTGAAGGCAGGCGCAACTTTTCACTGAATGAAAAAGTACCTTACGTCTATGAAGTGCCCGGCGGCTTTTCACGCGGCCCCTATGCCTTAGTCATGAACGCGGCACGCTTTAATGCCCTGCCCGAAGATATTCGCAAAACTTTAGACAGCGACGTTCTTGGTGAGGCGCTCTCTCAAATGGCAGGCCAGATATGGGATCAAAGCGATGCGATTGGCCGCGCTGCGACACGCGCGAGCGAAAAAAACAAAATCACCAAAGCATCAAGCAATGATATGATATATTTTGACAAAATCGCGAATAGTGCGCGAGAGCGTGTGATGAAAAAAGCGTCCCAAGCAGGATTAGATGCAAGGGACGCCATTGATTTCATCATCAAGGAAAGTCAGGCATATGACGACGCAAAATGAGTTATTTCATTGTTGGAATAACAAACTGAGCGCCTTCTTTTACACCTGATGGCCAACGGCTGGTCACTGTTTTCGTCTTTGTATAAAAACGAAACGCATCGGGACCGTGTTGGTTTAAATCTCCAAAGCCAGAGGCTTTCCAACCACCGAAGGTATAATAGGCAAGCGGTACGGGTATAGGCACATTGACACCCACCATGCCTACATTGATGCGGTTTGCAAAATCGCGGGCGGCATCACCATCGCGCGTGAACATCGCAACGCCATTGCCATATTCATTCTCCATAGTCAGCTTCATCGCTTCTTCATAATCTTTAGCCCGCACGGTTGATAAAACCGGACCGAAAATTTCTGTTTTATAGATGTCCATATCCTTGGTGACATTATCAAACAAGGAAGCCCCGACAAAAAAACCATCTTCATAGCCCTGCATTGAGAAGCCACGACCATCAACGGCCAGTGTAGCACCTTGCTCGATGCCGCTTTCAACCAGTCCATTCACGCGGGTCTTTGCGTCAGCGGTGACGAGAGGGCCGAAGTCAACATCATCGCCTGCCGTATAGGGGCCAATTTTCAGCGCTTCGACTTTCGGGATCATCTGCTCGATGAAACGATTGGCCGTGTCTTCGCCAACAGGCACCGCCACAGAGATCGCCATGCACCGCTCCCCTGCTGCACCATAGCCGGCACCAATCATAGCGTCCGTCACCATATCCATATCAGCATCAGGCATGATGATGGCGTGATTTTTAGCTCCACCAAAACATTGAACACGCTTCCCGTTGCCACAACCACGGGAATAAATATATTCCGCGATTGGTGTCGACCCGACAAAACCGATAGCCTCGATATCTTTATGGTCAAGAATAGCATCCACCGCACCCTTGTCGCCATTGACCACTTGCAAAATACCATCAGGAACACCAGCCTCTGTCATCAAAGCTGCAAGCATCATTGGAACAGAAGGGTCACGTTCTGAAGGCTTTAGAATAAAAGCATTGCCGCACACGATTGCAGGACAAAACTTCCACATTGGGATCATGGCAGGGAAATTGAACGGCGTGATGCCAGCGACAACACCAAGTGCTTGACGCATGGAATACATATCTATGCCCGGCCCAGCCCCATCGGTATATTCGCCCTTGAGATGATGCGGCGCACCGAAACAAAATTCCGCCACTTCAAGACCACGGATGATATCACCTTTAGCATCAGGAATCGTTTTGCCGTGTTCATGGGACAAGGCAACTGCCAGTTTTTCCATATCGCGGTGCAGAAGCTCGACGAATTTCATCATAACGCGAGCGCGGCGCTGCGGATTAACTGCGGCCCACGCTGGTTGCGCTTCTTTTGCCTTTGCAACGGCATCTGCCATCTCTTGTGGCGTCGCTAGAGCTACCTGTGCACTGATCTCGCCTGTTGCGGGATTAAAAACATCAGCCGTTTGACCGCTTCCGGCAACTTCCTTACCGTTTATGTAGTGTCCGATTTGTTTCATGCTCTTCTCCCTTGGCTGACTGGCAGCTTAAATAAATAAATTAGGCGTTTCGCGTCATTTTTGACAGTTCTAAAAGAATGGCTGAAAAGTCTTTTCCTGAACCACCATTGTTGACAAAATCATCGTAGATTTCTGTTGCACGCGCGCCCATGGGGGTTGCAGCGTTGACCATCTTGGCAGCCTGTTGTGAGAGATTGAGATCTTTCAACATCAAGTCGGCGGCAAAGCCGGGTTTATAATCATTGTCTGAGGGAGCTGTTGGTCCAATACCTGTCGCGGGACAATAGGTATTGATCGACCAGCATGAACCTGATGATGTAGAGACAACATCAAACATCGCCTGTCTTTCAAGACCTAGTTTATCAGCCATATTGAAAGCTTCGCAAACACCAATCATGGATATACCAAGCACCATATTGTTGCAGATTTTTGCCATCTGCCCCGCACCACCCTCACCACAGTGAACGAGCTTTGCCCCCATTATTTCTAAATAAGGAGTGGCAGCGGCAATTGATGCTTTTGATCCACCCGCCATGAACGTCAATGTTCCAGCTTCCGCACCACCTACACCACCAGAGACCGGCGCATCAACAGAAAGAAGACCCGCTTTAGCTGCAGCTTCATGGGCAATTTTTGCGCTCTCAACATCAACAGTTGAGCCATCGATCAACAAGGCGCCCACTTTGGCAGCCGGTACAATTTCATCGTATACGCTTTGCAAAATGGCACCATTCGGCAACATCGTAACAACCACATCTTTGCCACTTGCCGCTTCAGCCGCACTTGTAGCGCTTACAACGCCTTCCACATCAAGGCCACTGACATCGTAGCCAGTCACATCATGACCAGCAGCGACGAGATTTTTAGCCATGGGCGCACCCATATTACCAAGACCAATGAAACCGATTTTTGCCATTTTTCTTTCCTTAAGTACTCACCTAAATTGCTAGCCTTCACCACTGAGAGGCTCAAACATTTTTTCAAGCAATGCGTCAGGCACATCTTCCAAAGTCATATATTGCCATTTTGGATTACGGTCTTTCTCAATAATTGCCGCGCGGATACCTTCAAGAAATTCACCCTGCTCTACTGCTCGTGCCGTGAACCGTAGTTCGTTTTCAAGTGCGGTTTCAAGGTTATTGTTCTGACGCGCAGTTCGGATCAATCTCAACGTACATAAAAGCGATAACGGCGATGCACGGGAGATATCCCTGAGCGCCTTTTCAGCCCAAGGCGCATCAAGCTCGCTAAGTGCATTGATGATAGCTTGAACCGTATCACCTTTAAAGGCGGCATTTATCTCATGCTCTATGGCTTGAAAGCTTCCCTCAGCCGCGTTTTCAGCGAATCTTATGATGACCCCAACATCGCCGCTATCCGACAAAAGAGATTTCAACATCTCCCATTTATCAATCGGCACGAAGTAATCTGCAAAATCGGTATAAAGCGCGTCAGCAGCCCCCATACGCAAACCTGTAAGGCCGGCGAACTCCCCAAGATGCCCGGGGGCTTCTGCAAGCAAGTGCGTTCCCCCTACATCAGGTATCAGGCCAATACCGCATTCTGGCATGGCGATCTTTGTTGTCTCGCAGACAATGCGATGAGACCCGTGTGTCGAGACACCGACACCACCACCCATGACAAAACCATGCATGAACGCGACATAGGGCTTTGGATAATTGGCGATAATGGAGTTGAGGCTATATTCGTCACGCCAGAAATTGAGGCCATGGGCATAGTCACCGTTTCTACCCGCATTATAAATATCTTCAATATCACCACCAGCGCAAAAGGCTTTTTCACCCACACCCTCGATGATTATGAGCGAGACGGCAGGATCATCTATCCAAGCTGAAAGCACCTTTTTAATCTCAAGTACCATATGGTAACTCAATGCGTTCAGTGCGTTTGGACGGTTGAGCGTTATACGTCCGGCCTTGCCAATGATTTGCGTCAGAACCTGTGCATCATCCATCACAACTTCTCTTCTTTCAAAAGTGCGCGAGAAACGATGAGTTGCATAATTTCATTCGTACCTTCAAGGATTTGATGCACGCGCAGGTCTCGCACAATTTTCTCAATGCCAAAATCAGACAAATAACCATACCCCCCATGCAATTGCAGGGCATCATTAGCGACCTTGAAACAAACGTCGGTGACAAATTTCTTGGCCATCGCGCAGTGTTTGCTCGCGTCTTGTGTTTTGTTGTCATATTTCCATGCAGCTTGGCGCAAAAAAACTCTTGCCGCCTGCAACTCGATCTCCATCTCAGCAAGTTTGAACTGAAGCGCTTGAAACTGATCGAGTGTTTTTCCGAACGCCTTGCGTTCACCCATATATCTAACGGACTTATCGAGTGCCGACTGAGCAGCGCCAAGGGAGCAAGCCGCAATATTGAGACGCCCCCCATCAAGACCCATCATCGCGTAGGAAAACCCTTCTCCTTCTTCGCCCAACAAACCATCAAGCGGCACGTTGCAATCATCAAATTGCACCTCGGTTGTTGGCTGATTTCGCCAACCCATTTTCTTCTCGTTCGCACCAAAGCTGAGGCCTTCGCTCCCACCTTCTATGAGTAGAGCTGAAATACCTTTGGGGCCAGATTCACCCGTGCGCACCATCGCTAAATAAAGATCAGAATATCCACCGCCAGAAATGAAAGCCTTCGTGCCATTCAAGATAAAACCGTCATCTTTTTTTGCAGCCGTGGTTCGAAGTGCAGCCGCATCCGAGCCACTGCCAGGTTCTGTAAGGCAATACGAACAAATCGCCTCACCGCTTGCCATTTTCTCAAGCCACTTTTCTTTCACGGCATCTTGCGCATATTCATAAACCATCCATGTGCACATATTATGGATAGACAAAAATGCGGCCGTGGAAGCGCAGCCATAGGACAGGCCTTCGAAAATCAATGTTGCATCAAGACGCGATAAATCGCTGCCATAATCGCCGCCAATGTAAATGGATGCCATACCAAGTTCGCCAAGTTCTTTGAAAACGGCTCGTGGAAGATGTTCTTTCTCTTCCCATTCCTGTGCGAAAGGCGCAATTTTATCCATAGCAATGCCTCGCGCCATATCAAATACGGCGCTTTGTTCTTCAGATAAGGCAAATTCCATCAGGCATCTCTCCCAAATGCACACTAAAACCTAGGACATGGCCCAGCCTGTTCTTAACCTTTATCATTGCGCTGAAAAATACAAATGTATACAGAATGATTTTGCATTTCTGCAATGCTGTGGTGTGATAAAGTCCAGAAATACAATCTAGAGGCATTTCGTCTATGAAATGGGATCATGTTCGCGTTTTTTTAGCGGTTGCACGTTTGAACCGTCTTTCAACGGCGGGAAAGCACTTGTCCCTCGACACCTCGACGGTTGGACGGCATATCGATCAACTCGAGGCCGATCTGCAAACGCGATTGTTTGATCGTAGTCCACAAGGCTATGCGTTGACGGTAGATGGTAAGCGTCTTGTGCCTCTCGCCGAGGGCATGGAAAGCACGGCACTTCAAATTAGCGACCAAATTGTCGATGAAACAAACGGCATACAAGGCGCCATCCGTATCGGCGCGCCTGAAGGTATTTCAAACTATGTGCTCAGCGATATTGCAGTTGATTTTTGTGAGGAATACCCAAAAGCGGAACTACAGCTTATTGCCATGCCGCGCGTCTTCAGCCTTTCAAAACGCGAGGCAGATATCGCGATCACCATCACACCACCGCAAAGCGGGCGGCTGAGAATTCAAAAAGTCGCGGACTATAGCCTTTATATGTATACCACTGACAAAGCGACGGAACGCTTTGGCGAAATAACAAACATTGAAAATTTAAAGCGCATACGCGGGATTGGTTATATACCAGACCTTATCCATGATGACGCCCTGCATTATATCCCTGAAATATCGCCTCACATTACACCGCATCTAACGAGTTCCAGCCTTTTGTTACAAACCAAATGGGCTCTATCGGGTGCTGGCGTGTGTATTTTGCCAAAATTTCTTGCCGTCGACCATCCTGAATTGAGACCCATTTTACAACAGGATATTCATTTCAGGCGTTCTTTTTATATGCTCCAGCATCAGGATATGTCGGGTATTTTACGCGTGAAGCGCACGGTTGAATTTTTTGTCGAGCGCATGCGCCAAAAATTACGGCAAATAGAGGAAATAAATGAAGGTAGCTGACGAGCAAAAGCATGCCGTTATACTGTGATCTTTGCAAATCAAACAGCCGCCCATGAAGGGCGGCCGACTATAATATTCATCGATATTGGGCTGCATCTTAGGGGCTATCCCCTAGCCACGGCCACCGCCGTCTATTACACCCGTACAAGACCATATTCTACAACGGCCATTTTTCGTGTTTACGCTTCTTCCATGTGATTCAAAATAATCATAACGAATATCGTAAATCGTTGAGCAGCGCGTTCCATCAGCCGCAACCAGAACATTTCCTGAAACCACAACCACATTTTTCTTTTTTGCGATTCCGATCAGCTCATCACAATTAACTTTTGCCAAGTCGACATATGACAAACCATCAGGATTGGGGTTATAGCCTCCCTTGTGTAGCTTCTTCGCATCTACCGCCTGCGCTGACATTAGAACTGCTGCTATTGCTAGTAACTTTATCATTTTCATCTCCCAACTTATGCGTCAAAATAAGCCCCGTTATTAATAACCTAGGGCAACTCACATAATTTAAAAGGAACCTCTGATTACGTTTTCGTTACAAATATATTTTGAAATGATCAAATGCAGTGGTTTGTATGGTTGATGTTAGCTCGAAAAGACATCCTTATAGGTCTCTCGCAAAATATTTTTCTGTACCTTACCCATCGTATTTCTCGGTAGCGCTTCAACTATAAAATAGCGCTTTGGCTGCTTAAAACGCGCCACTTGATCTTGCATGGCCTCTTTTAAAGCATCCTCTTCCAGCGTTGCGCCTTTTTGTGCCACAACAACCGCAACAACACCTTCCCCAAAGTCCTTATGCGCCACACCGATGACCGCGCTTTCAAGAACGCCCGGCAATTCATCAATCAGAAGCTCAACTTCCTTGGGGTAGATATTAAAACCACCAGATATAATCAGGTCTTTACCGCGACCAACAATGCTGAGATAGCCGCGCTCATCTATGACGCCCAAATCGCCAGTTATAAAAAAGCCGTCCTCGCGAAATTCCTGTTTGGTCTTGTCGGGCATCTGCCAATAGCCCTTGCAAACATTGCGCCCACGCACTTCCACCACTCCAATTTCACCATCAGGCAGCAGCGCGCCGCTTTCTGGTTCGCATATTCTTATTTCAACATCTGGCAATGGAAAGCCGACGGTGCCCGCACGACGTTCCCCATCATAGGGGTTGGACGTATTCATATTGGTTTCCGTCATGCCGTAGCGTTCTAAGATGCGATGACCGGTGCGCTCTTCAAAGGACACATGTGTTTCAGCCAGAAGTGGGGCGCTACCCGAGACAAAAAGACGCATGTGAGCAGCCTTTTCACGTGTGAACCGCGCATCATCAAGAAGCCGCGTGTAGAAGGTGGGCACGCCCATCATTGCGGTTGCCTTAGGTAAGGCTTCAAGCACGGCATCTACTTTGAATGATGATTGAAAAATCAAAGAGCTGCCCGCAAGCATCGTCGTATTGGTCGCGACAAAAAGCCCATGCGTGTGATAAATCGGCAAGGCATGTAGGAGGATATCGTCTTTTGTGAATCCCCAATAATCCACCAGCACTTCAGAATTTGAAAGTAGATTATCATGGCTTAGCATCGCGCCTTTGGAGCGCCCTGTTGTGCCCGATGTATAAAGGATCGCGGCCAAATCATCGGGGCCACGCGCCACTGTCTCAAAGGGAGTGCCATCATCGGGCACATTTTCAAAGAAGCTGCCCGCGTCAATGTCTGGCGACGACCAAACGCCCATGGTCTCAAGTTTCGCACCGTGTTTTTTGGTGAGCGGTGTTAACGCTTCAGCCATCTGGGGACGACAGACAAAAAGGGCGGGCTTCGCGTCACCCAAAAAATAGTCCAGTTCATTCGCAGTATAGGCGGTATTCAGCGGCAGGAAGATTGCCCCTGCCCGCACTGTTGCCAAATAAAGCATCATGGCTTCTATGCTTTTATCAACTTGCACCGCGACACGGTCACCCGGTTCCACGCCAAGATTGACGAGACGATGAGCAAAGCGTCCCGCAACATCATCCACGCTGGCATAGGTATAATAACGCCCATCTTCCATCGTCGCAAAGATGCGTGAAGTCGCTGTGCGGCCTTGTTTTAAAAGTGCATCATAAAGTGTGTTCGTCATTTTGCTTCTTACGTTGCTGGGCCCATCACAGTGTCAGGTAGCCATGTTGCTAAATCTGGAGCCAAACAAAGCAAAATAATAGCAATCACCATACAAGCCACATAAGGCAAAGACCCCAACAAGATGGTTTTGAGGGATATATCCGGCGCAATGCCATTTATCACATAAAGGTTCAAGCCCACAGGCGGAGAGATAAGCCCAATTTCCATATTTATTGTCAGTATGACCGCAAACCAATAAGGGTCAAAGCCCGCTGTGGTGACAATAGGCAGCAATATTGGAGCCGCCATCAAGATGACAGCGACCGGCGGCAAAAAGAAACCAGCCACAAGCAGGAACACATTGATTGCACCCATCAAGACCCAGCGGTTAACCTCCAGCCCACCAATCCATTCAGCTATCGACTGAGTGATAAATAGACTTGAAAGCATATATGAAAAAACACCGGCTGCCGCGATGATGAAGAGGATCATCACACTTTCACGGGTTGAATCGCGCAAGACCACCCAAAGGTCCTGCGGGTTCCATAGCTTGTAGATGATGACGGCAATCATCATACACAAAAGCGCCCCGACTGCGGCCGTTTCTGAAGGCGTTGCGACACCACCATACATGGCATAGAGAACCCCGAAGATGATGAGTATAAACGGCAAAACACGTGGCATGATTTCAAAGCGTTCGCGCCATGAAAAGCTCCGCCCGCCAAGCGCGTCACCCGCACCCGACTTCCATGTGGAATAAAGCGACCAAGCCATAAACAGGCTCACAAGCAAAATACCCGGAATGACGCCAGCTAGGAATAAACGTCCGATCGATGTCTCTGTAGCAATACCATAGACAATCATTGTCACCGAAGGCGGGATCAAAATGCCCAATGTGCCACCTGCCGCGATTGAGCCGGCTGCAACACCATCTGGGTAGCCGCGCTTGCGCATTTCAGGGATGCCCATTTTACCGATAGCGGCGCATGTGGCTGGTGATGAACCAGACATCGCAGCAAACAATGCACAGGCGCCCAAATTTGAAATCACCAAGCCTCCAGGTACTTTCGTGAGCCAACGATCCAGCGCTTCATAAAGGTCAGCGCCCGCTCGCGTTGACGAGATAGCAGCCCCCATGATGATAAACATAGGAATCGATAAAAGCGCGAAATTATCAAGTTTGCCGAAAAAGATTTCAGGCATCAGCTCAAGCGATCGCGCACCATCGAAGATAATCAAAAAAACACCAGCGACGATCAGCAATCCGCTGGCAACCGATACGCCGGAAAAAAGAACAATAATTGTTGCCAGAGCAACAATAAGACCAAGTGTAATAGGATCCATTATTCCGCCTCGCCTGTTTCAAGGCCGAAAGGTTTATCTATATTCATAACAACTGCAAAAAGATCAGCAATAAGCTGTAAGATGAATAAACCAAATCCAATGGGCATTGCTATATATGGTATTGCAAGCCTGACACCCCAAACCGTGTCGGATGTCCACCCACGTTGAAATGCAATGTGCCATAATTCAAAGCCATATATCAGCATAATGAGCATGGTGATGATGGTTGCGGAAAGGGTTACTATAGCCAAAAATTTCCGCAAAGCTTGTGGCAACATCAGCGGGATGAGATCAACATTCACATGACCTCGCAGACGCTGCACATAGGGTAGACCGATCAAGGTTGCCCCTACCATCAGATAGACCACCATTTCTGTCTGCCAGATCGTAGAATGATTGAGAATGAATCGGACAAATATCATCTGACACGTGATCATAACGGCAGATAAAATCATAAAGGCTGCCGCCACGCCACACATTGAAGATAAGAACGCGACACCACGCAAAAAAGGATTGCCGCCTGTCTCAGCAGCCGTAACATTTAATTTCGTTGCCATGCAGAAGCTCGGGAAATGTATTTCTGAAAAAATGGAAAATAGCAGGAGAAAGGAGTTCCTTCCTCCTGCTGTAATGTTTTACTCGACCGCAAGTGCTTTATCGAGCAATGCCTGTCCGCCAGGAACTTTTTCAGCAAAGTTTTTGTAAGAAGATGCCTTGGCAATTGCTCGCCAAGCATCAAACTCAGCAGGTTTCATATGAGCAATTTCAACACCTGCTTCTTTATAGGCTGCAACTGATGCTGCATCCTGTTTTTTTGCTTCTTCAAGATAGAAAGCTTCAGCTTTAGCAGCACCGGCTTTAATCGCAGCCTGCTGCTCAGATGTCAGGCTTTCAAACTTCGATTTATTCATCATCAATGGCTGATACATGAACCAAAGCGCGACATCACCAGCTGGTGTATAGCATTTTGCCTGCTCGTAAATACGGTAAGATACGAAAGACGATGACGATGTATTAGCCGCTTGAAGGACACCTGTTTGCATAGCGTTATAAATTTCGGATGACGCCATAGATGCAATTGAGGCACCGGCTGCAGCCAACATTTGTTCAAACGATTTACCGGCGGCGCGGGTTTGTAGACCCTTCACGTGATCCGGTGATGTGATACAGCGGTCTTTTCCAACAAAACCACCCGCAAGATAACCATGCACCAACACCATCGTGTCATCTTCTGCCATGATTTTTTCGATATCACCCATGAAATCAGATTTATTCAAACGCGCTGCATGATCGTGATTTTTCACCATACCAGGCATTAATGTCAGATTGTATTCAGGTCGTTGACCAGCTGCATAAGCAAGTGGGAAAACTGTCATATCCAATTGACCACGGCTCAAAGGCTTATATTGCTCACGTGGTTTGAAGAGTGATTTAGATGGAAAAATCTTGATATCAAGATCAACATTGGCCGCAGCTACTTCTTTGGCCACAATCTCTGCCACTTTATGGCGAACATCAGATGTTGACCATTGGTGTGACAATCTCAGTTCGGCAGCTGATGCAAAGCCTGCCATACCAATAGTGATTGCGAGACCAGCTGTTGCCGTTTTCAAAAATTTATTCATGTGCTTTTTCCTCCCAGAGAGACACCATAGATTTCCAGCATTCCTCCTGCCGGACGAAGTGATAGATCACCTTAGATTTCAAGTAATGTCAAGAACATTGTATACAATTTTTGTATTGTGATATGCAAAATTTCACGCTAGCATTATTACATGACAAAACGCAGTGCCGACATCATTAAAGACTACCTTGAAGAGGCCATCCTTCTTGGGGAATTTTCAAATGGTGATCGGCTTGATGAGGTGCGCCTTTCTGAAAAACACGCAGTATCGCGTACGCCTGTCCGTGAAGCTCTGCGTATGCTTGCGGCTTCTGGCCTTGTTGATCTGATCCCTAATCGTGGCGCTTTTGTCAGGTTTCCCAGCATTCGCGAAATTGTTGAAATGTTTGAAGTTATGGGAGAACTTGAAAGTTTAGCCGCAAAACTTGCAGCAAAGCGCATAACAGATAAACAAATGACCTCTTTAAATCATGTCTGCCTAGCATGCGCCCAGGCACAGCGCGCCCAAGATCAAGCGCTTTATTATCAGCAAAACGAGCGCTTTCACCATTTGATTTATGAAGCCAGCGGCAGTTCTTTTTTGATAAGCGAAGCCAAAAAACTCTATCGGCGCCTCCACCCTATTCGTCGTATGCAATTGCAAGCGCGCGGCAGACTAGCGCAATCAATGGATGAACACACCGCCATCCGAAATGCTATTGCAAGCGGTGATGGCGATTTAGCTGGGCGATTGCTGCGCAATCATATTTTGATTCAAGGCGAAAAATTCAATGACCTTCTGGTTGCCTATGAAAATGAAGCCGAACTCAAGACAGGTTAAATACTTTCAATAGATAGTGAAGATTCACAAAAGAGATTGCACCGCACTTTTTTTGACCGCATAAGCAAAATTAAGTAATAATTGCCCCTACAGCTTGCGATTTAAGCCTAGTGCCTATATTGCAGCCTGTGCGCGGAATAATTTATCCTAGAATTATGAGTGGCCCAAGGTTCGAATATGACAATACATATTAAAGATGTTGACGCGGTTGTTTCAACCCAGCGCTCCGCATTGATGGCTGAACAACAAAGCGACGGGCATTTTGTATTTGAGCTTGAGGCCGACACCACCATTCCATCGGAATATGTTTTGTTACGTCATTTCCTTGGTGAAATTGATGCCCCGCGTGAAGAGAAAATCGGGCGATATGTCCGCGCATTACAAAATGAAGATGGGTCATGGCCGCTCTTTCATGGCGGCATCGGCAATGTATCTGCCAGTGTCAAAGCCTATTGGGCGTTGAAGCTTATTGGCGATGACATTGATAGCGAGCACATGACCCGCGCCCGCGAATGGATTTTAGATCAAGGCGGCGCTGCCACGGCTAATGTATTCACCCGTATTGCAATGGCTCTCTTTGAACAAGTGCCATGGCGTGCTGTTCCTGTCATGCCTGTACAAATGATGTTGCAGCCAACATGGTCCCCCTTTCACATTTCAAAAATGTCTTATTGGGCGCGCACCGTTCTTGTTCCTCTTCTTGTGCTTTTTGCTTTGAAAGCAAAAGGGGATAATCCGACAGGGCGAGACATCAGTGAGCTATTCGTGCTGCCACCTGAAGAACACAAAGTTTATAACGTCAATCATACTGGTTCACCTTGGGGCTCTGCCTTTTTACAACTCGACAAATTCTTGCGTAAGATCGAGCCAAGTGCACTTAAAGTTGGCAAGCAAAAAGCAATAGATAAAGCCGTTACGTTTTTTACAAATCGTCTCAATGGTGATGATGGCTTAGGCGCTATTTATCCTGCGATTGCCAATACGGTGATGGCCTATCGCGCCCTAGGATATGCGGAAGATCATCCAGACATGATAACAGCGCGCGCAGCTGTAGAAAAACTCTTCACTGATCGCGGCGAACAGATATACTATCAGCCATGTCTTTCACCTGTATGGGACACATGCCTTGCAGCGCACGCCATTTTGGAATCTGGTGATAGAGATGACCCCAAGCTAAAAGCGGCTCTTGACTGGTTGAAAGACCGTCAGATACTCGACGTTAAAGGCGACTGGGCCGTGCGTCGACCCAATGTACGCCCCGGCGGCTGGGCCTTCCAATATGAAAACGACTATTACCCCGATGTGGACGATACAGCCGTTGTTATTCTTGCCATGAATAGGCAAGGCAGCCCAGACTATAATGAAGCGATTGAGCGGGGCTGCGAATGGGTTTTGGGGATGCAATCCTCCTCTGGTGGTTGGGGAGCTTTTGAGCCGGAAAATGAACATTATTATTTGAACCATATTCCTTTTGCCGATCATGGCGCCCTGCTCGATCCGCCAACGATTGACGTAACCGCGCGTTGCGTCGGTGCTTTGGCACAGGTGGACCGTGTGCGCTATGCTAAAGCCATCAATAAGGGCGTTGCCTTTATCAAAAAAGAGCAAGAAAAAGACGGCTCATGGTTTGGTCGTTGGGGCGCAAATTATATTTATGGCACATGGTCAGCACTGGTCGCACTGAAGGGCGCTGGCGAAGATATGAAGCAGCCCTATATCCAAAAAGCGGTTACCTGGCTGAAAGAACAACAAAACGAGGACGGAGGCTGGGGTGAAGGCCTCGAGACCTATAATATTGAGCTCAAAGGCCACCGCGAAGCATCCACTGCCTCTCAAACAGCATGGGCATTGATGGGGCTGATGTCTGCCGGAGAAACGGAAGACAACAGTGTTCGCAACGGTATCGCCTATCTCTCTCATGCCCCCAAAGAAGGCGCGCGCTGGAAAGAAAAATATTGGTCGGGAACGGGTTTTCCAAAAGTATTCTATTTGAAATACCACGGCTATGCGGCTTATTTCCCGCTATGGGCTATAGCACGTTATAAAAACCTTATGGCTTCCAATGATCGCGACGTGAAATGGGGAATATGATTCTCCAAGTGATTCAATAAAAAACCCTGACAGTTACATCAGGGTTTTGTTTTTTCTAAATATATTTTGTTTATCGCTAGCCCGCTTTTGCTACAGCGCGCTTTGCCATCACGTTTACGATGTTCGCGCGGTAGTCTGCGTTACCGTGCATGTCTGACATCAAATCATCTACATCAGGCATGATATCCGCTATAGCATTGCTTGAGAAATTTGATGCAAGCGCTGCTTCCATCGCGCTTTCACGATAAACTCCATCAGAGCCTGCTCCTGTGACGGCAACGCGAACAGAGCCATCGCTCAGTTCAGCAACAAAGACACCAGCGATCGCATAGCGCGATGCAGGATTATCAAACTTTGAATAAGCAGCCCGCTTTGGCTTTGGGAATGTGATCGAGATAATAATCTCATCTTCTTCCAATGCGGTTGCAAACATACCATCAAAGAATTCATCGGCGGCAATCGCGCGCTTACTGGTGTTTACGGTTGCATTCAAACCAAGCACAGCGCTTGGATAGTCTGCGGCTGGATCATTATTGGCAACTGAGCCACCCAATGTTCCCATATTGCGCACCTGTGGGTCGCCAATGTCGCCGGCAAGCGCGGCCAATGCTGGAATGGCATCGCGCACCTCAGAGGAGCTGGCGACATTCGCATGGGTTGTGCCTGCGCCGATTGTCAGATCCGTTCCATTTGATGAAATGCCCTGTAGCTCGCTCAAAGCGCCCACATTGATGACATCGCTTGGCGCTGCTAAGCGCTGTTTCATTGTCGGAATTAATGTCTGTCCGCCACCGAGAAATTTTCCATCGTCCGCCGCATTCATTGCGCTTGTGGCAGCTTCGACACTTTCGGGTTTGTGATATTTGGTTTCATACATTGATACTCTCCCTTATTCAGCCGCGTCGCGCGTTGCCACTTGCTGAATAGCGTTCCAGACTTTTTGTGGGGTTGCGGGCATGCTCAAATCATTATTACCGATTGCATTGGTGATCGCATTGATGACCGCAGGCGGAGAACCAATGGCACCTGCCTCACCACAGCCTTTGATGCCGAGTGGATTGGACGGCGATAGTGTTTCGTGGTGCGATACCTGAAAATCAGGCAAATCATCTGCGCGTGGCATACAGTAATCCATATAAGAAGCTGTTTGCAGCTGGCCACTGTCATCATATGTGACCCCTTCCAGAAGGGCCTGTCCGATGCCTTGAGCAAGACCACCATGCACCTGACCTTCAACAATCATCGGATTGATGATTTTGCCAAAGTCGTCAGCTGCGACAAAGTCTATAATATCGCTCACACCTGTCTCAGGATCGACTTCCACCTCACAGATATAAGTACCTGCCGGGAAGGTGAAATTGGTTGGGTCATAAAATGCCCCTTCCTTCAGGCCCGGCTCCATGCCCTCAGGCAGATTGTGAGCCGTATAAGCGCCAAGACAGACTTCATGCCAGCCAAGTTTCTTATCAGTGCCAGAGACTTTCACTTCTCCATCTTCAATCACGATATCGCCTTCATCGGCCTCAAGTAGGTGGCTGGCGATTTTCTTCGCTTTCGCTTCCACCTTATCAAGCGCCTTGACGATGGCAGAAATGCCAACAGCACCAGAACGTGATCCATAGGTCCCCATACCAAACTGCACTTTGTCAGTGTCGCCATGAACAATCTGGATGTTGTCGGTGGGAAGACCAAAACGCTCTGCCACAACTTGTGCAAATGTCGTCTCATGCCCCTGCCCGTGACTGTGAGAGCCAGTGAGTATTTCTATGGTGCCGACCGGATTAACGCGCACTTCCGCGCTTTCCCAAAGACCGACGCCTGCACCGAGCGAGCCAACGGCTGCTGACGGTGCGATACCACAGGCTTCAATGTAACAAGAAAAGCCAATGCCGCGCAGTTTCCCTTTAGCCGCACTTGCTGCTTTGCGGGCTGCGAAACCATCATAATCAATGGCTTGTTTTGCCGCTGTCATGGATGCATTAAAATCACCAGCATCATAGCACATGATGACAGGTGTTTGATGCGGGAATTCCTGAATGAAATTCGCCTCGCGCAAGTCAGCTGGATCAACACCCAGTTCACCTGCCGCCGTCTCCATCATCCGTTCTAGCAAATAAGACGCCTCAGGACGCCCTGCCCCGCGATACGCATCGACCGGCACAGTATTGGAATAAAGCGCCAGCACGTTCGCGTAGATATTGGGAATGTTATATTGGCCGGAAAGCAGCGTTGCATAAAGATAGGTTGGCACAGAAGACGAAAACAGCGACATATAAGCGCCGAGATTTGCCTCTGTTTTAACGCGCAAGCCTGTGATCTTATTGTTCGCATCAAAAGCCATTTCCGCAGTTGAGACATGATCACGTCCATGGGCATCTGTGAGGAACGCTTCTGTGCGATCCGATGTCCATTTCACTGGCTTGCCACCAATTTTCATACTGGCCCAAAGACAGATAATCTCTTCGGGATAGATATAAATCTTAGAGCCGAAACCACCGCCAACATCTGGGGCAATGACCCGCAGCTTGTGTTCGGGAGCTACATTATAAAATGCAGATAAAACAAGCCGCGCCACATGAGGATTTTGGCTGGTTGTATAAAGCGTATAGTGATCTTCAGCCGGATTATAAGAAGCATTGGCCGCGCGTGGTTCCATCGGGTTTGGAACCAGACGGTTATTGGTAATTTCCATACGGGTCACATGCGCTGCCGATGAAATCGCGTCATCTGCTGCTGCCTGATCGCCAATTTCCCAATCGTAAATCACATTGTTTGCCGCTTCGGGGTGAATCTGTGGTGCACCATCAGCCAAGGCGTCCGCTGTGGTGACAACCGTTGGCAGAACATCCCAATCAACCAGCACTTCTTCTGCCGCCGTTTTGGATATCTCTTTTGTTCTGGCAATGACAATCGCAACAGCCTCGCCCACAAAGCGCACTGTTTCTGGTGCCATGGCGGGCCATGCGCCCATGTTCATAGGCGAGCCATCTTTTGAATGGATCATCCAACCACAGATAATATTACCAATGCCGTCAGCGACCAATTGATCGCCGGTCAAAACATCAATCACTCCGTCCATCGCTTTGGCGGCACTTGTATCAATGCTTTTTATTTTCGCATGAGCATGGGGGGAACGTACAAAGCTTGCATGAAGCTGCCCCGGCAATGTGATGTCATCTGTATATTGTCCGCGCCCTGTAATGAACCGCTTATCTTCCTTGCGCAACGTACGTGCGCCAATCCCGTCAACTGCCATATCGCATCCTCCCGATTTGAATGGACTTTAAAATTATATCTCTGGTTACGCCATCGCCTCTGAGGCGGCTTTAATCGCTTTCACGATATTGTGGTAACCAGTACATCGACAAATATTACCTTCAAGCTCTGATCTAATTGTCGCTTCATCGAGCGGGCTTCCATGTTTTTTCACCATATCAACCGCGGCCATTATCATGCCGGGCGTGCAATAGCCGCATTGAAGCCCATGATGCTCACGGAAGGCTGACTGCATAGGATGCAACTCTGCGCCATCGGCTAAACCTTCGATTGTTGTCACCTCAGCGCCTTCGGCTTGAGCGGCCAGCATGGTGCAAGACTTTACGGCCTTACCATCCACGTGCACAACACAAGCACCACATTGCGAGGTGTCGCAGCCAACATGCGTGCCTGTCAGTTCGCAATCTTCTCGTAAAAACTGAACAAGCAACGTTCTATCCTCAACATTCGCCGAACGTGTCTCCCCGTTTACTTTCATCGAAACAGTCGTCATCAATTCCTCCCTAAATTCTGACTTTTTTAATTTGAAACAAAGCGACATCAAATTGCAAGGAAATATTCCCGTATTACTTTGCCAACCGTCTCAATTGCAGCGTCATCGATATCAAGATGTGTAACTAGCCGTATTGTCTCCTTCGGCGCTCCAAATATAATTCCAGATTTTTGCAAGTGAGAATAAAGCGGCTTTACATGCGTTGGATCAAGCTTGACGAAGACCATATTCGTGTCCACGCGATCGCGCTCCACCTTAAAAGCATCAAAACGTGCGAGTACATCTGCAAGGTCAGTAGCACGCCGATGATCTTCGGCAAGACGCTCAATATTGTTGTCCAATGCATAAAGGCCACATGCTGCCAAAACACCTACTTGGCGCATGCCACCACCTAGTAATTTTCTGTTGCGTCGTGCGCGTTCTATAAAATCCTGTGGACCGGTTAGAACAGAACCAATGGGTGCCCCTAAGCCTTTGGATAAACACAAGGAAACCGTATCAACGCTTTCAACTAGACTGCTTGCCTTTTGATTGGATTTAACGGCCGCATTCATCAATCTTGCACCATCGAGATGCGTATTTAATTCGTGTGCATGAGCAAGAGCAGCAATCTCATCAATGCCCGCTTGATCTTGCACACGACCATAGACTGTATTTTCAAAACAAATTGTGCGGGTAATAGCATAATGCGGGTCGTCTTCCTTGATGGCTCCTTTGACCGCTTCAGCGCTCAAGCCACCGCGCTCATCAACTGGCAAATGAAAAGGCGCAATACCACCTAAAACTGCTGCTCCCTGCGCTTCATAACGCGCAATATGATAGGCATCACCGCTGATATATTCTTCACCCCGACCACAATGCGTCAGAAGAGCTATGAGATTACTTTGCGTCCCCGAGACGACAAAAAGCCCAGCTTCTTTTCCAAGAAGTTCAGCCACCCTTTCCTCAAGCGTATTTACGGTCGGGTCATCACGATATACGTCATCGCCCACGACAGCAGATGCCATCATTTTACGCATCTCACTTGACGGGCGCGTCACAGTATCGCTTCGAAAATCAATGACGCTTTCATCAGTTTTATATGATTTACTGCTGTACATACATCAAATCTCCTCTCGCTTACTTTAGGCTCACCAATGCATGGCCCGTTACGTTCCGTAGCGCAAGCCCAATAGTCAACCATCAAAATTTCAATAAGTAATTAGCGCCTCAACAAAGTTGCGACGCACAAAGAAAATGCTGCAACGCACACTGAAAATTTAATATATTTTTTTGATTAAAATAAATGCATATTGCATTCACTTTTGGTAAGCTATTGTTTTATATAGATTTAATATAAATGTATAATCACCCCTATCAATTGCATCTATTGGTAAAATATGATGTTCTATTAGGTGGAGGAATTTAAATAATGCAGACTAATGCAGCCATGGCCCATGAGCGGAAAAACGTGAGCGACGAAGATAAACTGCGCGCGCAGTTATACACGTTGCTAGGGCATCTCTTGGCTCGCGAGCCTTCAACAGAAATTATTTCTGTTGTTCGTGGTTTGCAGGGTGATGATAGTGAGCTTGGCAAAGCCTTCCAATCTTTGGCCGCACAAACCGATAAGCACAACAAAAAATCCATCTGCCGCGAGTACAGTGATTTATTCATTGGAATGGGGCGTGGTGAGCTTGTTCCCTATGGTTCTTATTATCTAACTGGCTTTTTGAACGAAAAACCGCTCGCCAAATTGCGCAAAGCTATGCGTGAACTGAATATCAAGCGCTCTGATGACGTGAAAGAGCCAGAAGATAACATCGGTTCGCTGATGGAAATGATGGCAGGCCTTATTGAAGGCAATTTTGCTGGCGTCGTTGACGACAAAACACAAAAAGAATTTTTCGAACAACATATCGCGTCATGGGCTCCGCATTTCTTCAAAGATTTAGAAAAAGCGGAAACCGCACAGTTTTACAGGCCAGTTGGGAGAATTGGTCAATTATTTATGGAGATCGAAAAAGCAGCCTTCTCTATGGAGTGAGGCTGTTTTTGGATTGATGAGGTAGATGCAGACCTTATCTCGGTTTTGAACGAAACCGAAAATGAACAAAACGGCATCAAATAGAGGAGGTGCTTATGGCACATAAAGAAGAAATGACGAGTGATCGTCGTAGCTTTCTCAAGATGGCAAGTGTGGGAACACTGGTCGGCGGCGCTGCTGCTGTAACCGGTACTACGGCGCAAGCTTCGGAAGAGCCAAAGATCCATGGATCTGGGTATCGTGAAAGCGATCATGTGAAGAAAGTATATGAGCTGTCGCGGTTCTAGGAACTATTCGCGGCATCTTTATTGTTTGGCCTTTTAAAAGGCTGGATATCGAAACACAAGAAAACCGGTTCTAACAATAGAACCATTAGGAGGAAACATGCTTAGGAAGAAGACAGGTGGGGTTGCGAATGGCCCCCGTTTGTCATCTGCCATTGCAGAACTGGCAAACACCGGCTTAGATCGCCGGGCGTTTTTGAGACGGTCAGGTCTCGCTGTCGGCGGCATTGCTGCTGCTAGCGCGATTACGGTCGGTTCCGTTCAAAAGGCGGAAGCACAATCAGCATCAGTCAAAAAGGTCGTAAAATCGATCTGCAGTCACTGTTCAGTGGGATGTACTGTCGTTGCTGAAGTTGAAGATGGTGTATGGGTCGGCCAAGAGCCGGGCTTTGATTCACCATTTAACCTTGGCGCTCACTGCGCAAAAGGGGCTTCTGTTCGTGAACACGCTCACGGCGAACGCCGTTTAAAATATCCGATGAAATTAGTCGGCGGTAAATGGGAACGCATGAGTTGGGATGACGCCATCGAAGAGGTTGGTGGCAAACTCGATTCAATCCGCACAGAAAGCGGCCCGGATGCTGTCTACTGGCTCGGTTCTGCTAAGCATAGTAATGAACAAGCCTATCTGGTTCGTAAGTTTGCTGCCTATTTTGGCACAAACAACGTCGACCACCAGGCTCGTATTTGTCACTCAACCACAGTTGCAGGTGTTGCGAACACTTGGGGCTATGGTGCGATGACAAACTCCTACAATGATATCCATAATTCACGTTCTATTTTCGTGATTGGCGGCAATCCTGCCGAGGCACACCCTGTTTCTCTTTTGCACCTACTTAAAGCAAAAGAAGAAAACAACGCACCAATCATCGTTTGTGACCCACGCTTCACGCGTACGGCTGCACACGCTGATGAATATGTGCGCATGCGGCCTGGTACGGACGTGGCCCTTATCTGGGGTATTTTGCACCACATCTTCAAAAACGACTGGCAGGATAAAGAATTCATCCGTCAACGCGTTTGGGGTATGGATCAAATCAAGGAAGAAGTTGAAAAATGGAATCCTGAAGAAGTTGAGCGTGTTACAGGTGTTCCAGGTTCACAGCTTCATCGTGTAGCGCGCACATTGGCGCAAAACCGTCCAGGTACCGTGATTTGGTGTATGGGTGGTACTCAGCATACCAACGGTAATAACAACACCCGCGCTTACTGCATCTTGCAGCTGGCTCTTGGTAATATGGGTAAAGCCGGCGGCGGCACAAACATCTTCCGTGGTCATGACAATGTTCAAGGGGCGACTGATTTGGGCGTTCTGTCACACACATTGCCTGGTTACTACGGCCTGAAAACTGGCTCATGGAAACATTGGGCACGTGTTTGGGACACAGACTACGACTACTTGCTTGGCCGTTTTGCTTCCAAAGATCTAATGGAAGGCAAAGGTATTCCAGTATCTCGCTGGATTGATGGCGTACTCGAAGATGCTGACAAGATTGACCAGCCGACAAATGTTCGCGGTATGGTTTTCTGGGGTCACGCACCTAACTCACAGACACGTCTGCCGGAAATGGCGAAAGCCATGGAAAAACTCGACGCTCTCGTCGTGATTGATCCTTATCCGACAATGTCTGCTGTGATGAGTGAGAAGAAAGACAACATCTACCTTCTGCCAGCTTCAACACAGTTCGAAACTTATGGTTCTATCACCGCTTCAAACCGCTCTATTCAGTGGCGTGAGAAAGTTTTTGATCCATTGTTCGAATCTCTGCCTGACCACGTTATCGCTTATAAATTAGCGAAGAAATTTGGTTTCGCCGATGAGTTGTTTAAAAACATCAAAGTGGAAAATGACGAGCCGCTGGTTGAAGACATCACCGCAGAAATCAATGCGGGTATGTGGACGATTGGTTACACAGGACAGTCGCCTGAGCGTCTTCGTGCGCATATGGCAAACCAGCATACATTCGATCGCACAACGCTTCAGGCTGTTGGTGGTCCGGTTGATGGCGAATACTACGGTATGCCATGGCCATGTTGGGGTACGGCTGAAATGGGTCACCCAGGCACACCAATCCTCTATGATCCATCCAAATCTATTGCTGAAGGTGGTCTTACCTTCCGTGCTCGTTTTGGTGTTGAAAAAGATGGCGATAACCTTCTTGCTGAAGGATCTTGGTCCGTCGATTCAGGCATTGAGGATGGCTATCCAGAGTTCACTATGGCTATGTTGCAAAAACTTGGCTGGGATGGTGACCTGACAGCAGATGAACGCGCTGCGATCGATGCTGTTGCTGGAGAGAAAACCAACTGGAAAACCGACCTTTCAGGCGGCATCCAGCGGGTTGCTATCGAGCATGGTTGTGCACCGTTTGGTAACGCGAAGGCGCGGTCCGTGGTCTGGACATTCCCAGATCCAATTCCGCTCCATCGTGAGCCACTCTACACAAACCGTCGCGATCTGGTTGCAGACTATCCAACATATGAAGATCGTCAGGCTTATCGCTTGCCGACTGCATATGCGTCGATCCAGAAGAACGACTTCTCCAAAGACTTCCCAATAATTTTGACCTCAGGTCGACTTGTTGAATATGAAGGTGGCGGTGAAGAGTCTCGTTCTAACCCTTGGCTTGCTGAACTTCAGCAGGACATGTTTGTCGAAATTAATACAAGCGATGCCAATGATCTTGGTATTCGTGATGGCAAGCAAGTCTGGCTATATGGTCCAGAAGGCGGGAAAGTCAAAGTCATGGCACTGGTTACCGAACGTGTGGCAAAAGGCGTCGCCTTCATGCCATTCCACTTTGGTGGTCACTTCCAAGGCGTTGATCAACGCGACAAATATCCAAAAGGAGCGGATCCATATGTTCTTGGTGAAGCATCCAACACGGCACAAACGTATGGTTATGACTCTGTAACGCAGATGCAAGAAACCAAATGTACGCTTTGCCGCATCGAAGCCGCGTAAGGAGGAGATTACAATGGCAAGAATGACATTCCTTTGTGACGCTGAACGCTGCATCGAATGCAACGCCTGTGTCACAGCTTGTAAAAACGAAAATGAAGTGCCTTGGGGGATCAACCGCCGCCGCGTCGTCACATTGAATGACGGTAAAGCGGGTGAACGGTCACTTTCCATCGCCTGTATGCATTGTTCTGATGCACCTTGTTCTGCTGTCTGTCCTGTAGATTGTTTCTACAAAACAGACGACGGTGTAGTGCTTCACTCAAAAGACCTTTGTATCGGTTGTGGCTATTGCTTCTATGCGTGTCCGTTTGGCGCGCCGCAATATCCGCAGGCTTCCAATTTCGGAACTCGTGGTAAAATGGACAAATGTACTTTCTGTGCCGGTGGCCCAGAAGAAGATATGTCCCAAGCCGAATTCGTCAAATACGGTCGTAACCGTCTTGCCGAAGGCAAACTGCCACTTTGTGCTGAAATGTGTTCCACTAAAGCCCTTCTCGCCGGTGATGGCGATGTGGTCTCTGCCGTTTATCGTGAGCGCGTCGTCGCTCGTGGCTTCGGTTCAGGCGCATGGGGTTGGGGCACAGCCTATGGTCAAAGATCAGGTGGCTAATCAGCGCCATTAGACACTAAACCATAACGCCAAGAATTATGGTTAGTATCTAACTGCATCAAGAAGGCGGCTTTTCAAAATACGAGGAGCCGCCTTTTTATCTCAGGGATATATAATAGATTGCAGGGTGAAAACCCTAGCAACGGGAGAGAAGCCTGTGACACATTACAAAAATTGGCGTGCTGAAAAATCGCATGCAAAAGCCATCACTAAACAGGATGATGGTAAAGCTAAAAAACTTATGATTTGGATGATGGCAGCGCTGTTTTTGCTTGGCGCCCTCACCTTAATGACCTCAATCAGCTCAGCCCAACAAAATAAGTTTGAAGAGCCGAGCCCGATAGAAGGTACGGTACCGGGTGCTTCCCAAGGAGTAACATCTGATTCTGATTTATGGCGCACATTAAAAAGCGGTGGAACGGGTAAAGTTTCCGATAGAAATCCAGCAGCAAAGACGGCTATTCAGACGAATGGCATGGACTGGCTGCGCATTCGTAACGGCGCATTTCCAACCTATTCAGCTTGGGGCATCTTGGGCATGATCGCTCTTTTGGGTATTTTCTTTGGTCTGCGCGGGCGCATCCGCATTGGCCATGGCGGCCCGTCCGGTGAGACGATTTTGCGTTTCAAATGGATAGAACGTATGGGCCATTGGCTGCTTGCGTCGAGTTTCATTATTCTAGCCTTGACCGGCCTCAATCTCGTCTATGGTCGCGAACTCCTTATACCACTTCTCGGCAAAGAAGCCTTCGCCACTATTACAGTCTACGGAAAGCTTGCTCATAACTATGTAGCTTTTGCCTTTATGGTGTCTTTAGTATGGGTCGCAATTACATGGATACGCCACAACATTCCACACCCACGTGACATCATGTGGTTCTTGAAAGGTGGCGGCATACTTGGTGGTGCGCATCCTGCGGCTAAGAAGTTTAATGCCGGTCAAAAAATCATTTTCTGGATGGTTATTTTAGGCGGAGTCTCTTTGTCCTTGTCTGGCTGGGCTTTATTATTCCCCTTCACAACAAGCTATTTTGCAGGCACTTTTGGAGCCATCAATTCAATATTTGGGACCGAACTTCCCGCCGTATTGACTGGTATTCAAGAGCAGCAATTCGCGCAGTTATGGCACGGCATAATGTCAGTTGTTATGGTGATCATTGTCATCGCGCATATCTATATCGGTTCTGTGGGTATGGAGGGTGCTTTTGCAGCCATGAGTGATGGTAAAGTTGATCGCACATGGGCAATGGAGCATCACAGCCTGTGGGTTGAAGAAGAAGATGCTAAGGTTGAAAGTCAGCCACGCACTGAAACGATTCAACCAGCAGAATAGCTTTGTCTCAAAAGCTTGCCCTTTTTTTCAAAAACTTGAGTGCGGTGGTTATAGCCACCGCACTCAGCCTCGCGATGGGGCAACGAGCGCTGTCGCAACAAACTTTCCCCTCTAAGCTTGAGGGGCACGGCGGTCCTATTCGTTCCATCAGCATTTCTTCTGACGGTAAAACGGCCCTCACCGCCTCTTTCGATTACGGCATCATTGTTTGGGATTTAACGATCCATGGCGCGAAAATTCGCCACCGCCTTTCAGGTCACGATGCGGCTGTGAATGATGTGAGTTTTGTTCCGAATACAAATGAAATCGTCTCCGTGTCTGACGACGGCAGCTTTGCTGTTTGGGATATTCAAAGTGGAAAGATCATCGCAAAACTTAATGATACCGGCGATAAAGTTCTCGATGTTGCTGTATCCGCTGATGGCAAGCGCGCCGCCATAGCGAGATGGGATGGAACAGCCCGCTTGTTTGATATCAAAAGCCGCTCAGAAATCGCACGCCTTGAAGGCCATCGCGGCAATGTCAATGCGGTCACATTCTCAGCCGATGGGCAAACTGTCTATACCGGCTCTTATGATGGCACCATTCGTTCATGGGATGCGGCCAGCGGCGCTTTTCTCGATCCCGTATATAACTTTGGCTGGGGCATTAATGTTCTGGCAATGGCACAAAATGATAAGTCACTGGTTTTTGGTGCACTGGATGGCACCTTAAGTGCCGTTGATCTCACTAAAGTTGGCGAAGCAAATCAGATAGATAAATATGACCGTCCGGTCTTATCGCTCAGTGTTTCTCCAGATGGTAAAACCATTGCATCGGGTGATGGGGCGGGTTTCATCCATCTGTATGAAACTGAAACGATGAAACCTAAGCGTGAAGCTGCCGGGTCATTTGGTCCCGTTTGGGGTCTTGCTTTCACGGGTAATGAGGATGCACTTTATCATGTGGGGCTAGATGATTTTGCAAGCTTCCATGATTTTAGTAACAATAGTGGCTTTCAACCCGTACAGAGTAAATTCCCGCGACGGTTTCAGCTTTCTGATTCAGAAAATATCGGCCAACTTGAATTTCAACGAAAATGCTCTGTCTGTCATACATTGAAACCTGATGGAGCAAATCGTGCTGGTCCGACTCTTTATGATGTTTTTGGACGCAAGGCTGGCACCTTAGTTGGCTACGATTATTCAGACGCTTTAAAGGTCTCGTCAATTATCTGGAATGCAGATACAATATCTCAACTTTTTGACGATGGGCCAGATATCATGGTACCTGGCACAAAAATGCCAATACAACGATTAAAATCGATTGAAAAACGCGCAGAACTAGTAGAGTTTCTGCGTATAGCAACCGCACCTAAAGAGAATAAAAATGCGGGTGTAAATGGAGGAAAAAAACAATGAATTCAGTACTCAGCGGTATCGCAGTAATGCTTCTTATCTCGGTGATCGCAGGCTTTGCCCTACAATCACAGTTCAACAAGTCTTCAGGTGAAAGCTATACATCACCTAATGGTTCAGTTCGCTTAAGCAACTAAGACCAACCACAAAACTATTCTTTTAAGGAGTCGTCATGTCAGACGATACATTCAATATGTCTATGCGTAAGTTTCTGAAGCAGGTGGGTGTCACCTCACAACAAGAAATAGAACGCATCGTGCGCGAAGCTGATCTTGCTGGTCGTTCCAAACTAAATGTCAAAGTTGTTTTGACGGCTGAGGGAACCGATCTCAATCATGAGGTTGAAGGTCAAATTGACCTTTCGTGAGTAAGATGACACCACAATTTCCGCCTCTGCTTACCAGCCATGAATTGAAGGTTGGTCAAAGCCCTGCCCGCAAAGCAGCGGCTGGAGCATTAAAGGGTAAATATGGCGCAGGCGATGTTTTGTGGCTGCGCGATAACGATACGCTAGATTATGCCGTTGTGCTGGAGCCAGAGGTTGACCGCACAAAAGCGCTCGACATGATTTTTGTGCAAATGGTAGCGCTCGGTGATGCCATCGGCGCCATCGGGCCACCAGAGCTAGCAATTACTCATCACTGGCCGAATAAAATTCTAGCCAATGGGGCCGAAATTGGTAGTGTTCGTGCCATTTTGAGCGAAGAGGATGACGTGGATGGTTATCCTCGCTTCATGGTAATTTCAACTCATATCAATGTCAGACCAACAGCGGACAACATTGATCCCGGCCTTGACCAAAGTCGCACCACACTTTGGGATGAAGGATGCGGTGACCTTGATGCCATGATGGTGCTGGATTCAACCGCACGGCATTTCATGAGCTGGATGCATACATGGGATGAAGAAGGCTTTCAGCCGGTTCTCACTCAGCTTGATGGCCGTATGGTGCAAGGTCATGCCCTTTCCATCACCGATATCGACGGCACCTTTCTTGGGCTCGATGAAAGCGCCAATCTGCTTTTAAAGCATGATGGCGGAACGCAGCTCGTAGCAGTTACTGATGGACTTGATACAACAATCATGGCGCATGTTGAATGAAACTCCTGAAGACCATCCACTTCGACCAGACAGACAACAATGTCTATGACATAACCGCTGAAGGTGATGAATGGGCTATTTCTGGAGCGTTCAGCTTTTCAAATGCGAGCGAAGATGACCTCAAAGGCAAAACCAAACAGGCATTCACTAATGGCTTTCTATCATTGGAAAGCTTTGGCCGCTCCACTTTTGCAACGGTCAGCGAAATTGATGAAGATACACAAGCAAAGCTGGTGGAAGCACTGGGTCTACATTTTGTCGAACACTATGGTGCACCAGCTCTGACACCCGCCTTACCCATCGCGCAAAATGAACTGACATTCATTGCCGATCTTTGCGCTGAACATCCCATCAATACTGTGTTTACGGTACGTCGGTTTTTCGATGATGCTGGTGAAATTCATGAAGAATATAGAACGATCACGCCTCCATCAGAGCCGTTACATACCCGCGTATGGGAGATTGTAGAAGAATGAAAACCGACAGCCAAACAACCGAACCTGTTTTTTGGAAGTCTGCTGGCTTCCATCTTGTGAGTGTAAATGCTGATGGCTGGTTAAACATCACGGCCGATCTTTTGCGCGCTTATTACACACGACCGGAAATCCACCCTGTTGAAGAATCGTGCGCTGATGAGCATCGACTTTTTGAAATGCTGATGGCCGATCCCTTTGTGACGATTAGCGCTGAAGATATTAAAACCATCAAAGATGAAGCCGCGCGCCAGAACTATCAAATCATTCTCGATTATCGCGACTTTTTGGTGGATCACGGCAGTATTGAAGCGGCCTATGCAGCCCTGTTCAAAACCGGCACACAGATAACCATACCGCCCCTGTTTATCGACCAGTTGACCCATTTGATTATGCGCAATGTAATGGATGGTTGTGAAGACCCCATGCAGCTTCGCGCCGCCGAAATTTTCTTTCGCGATCAAAAGGTGACTACGGAAGATGGGCAACTGATGTTTGCTGACAGCGAGATACTTGATCTGCGCCAAAAAGACGGTGGGCTTGGTGGATTGGGTGCCTTGATTGCAGAAAGTGGCACCCCGCTTCGCGATGTATCACTTGATATTTTAAGTGAAGAAAACAAACATACTTATTTTGAACGCTCAGATCGCTTTGATACGGCCATTGATTTCCGCTTCACTGAACCGGCAAATGATGCTTTTGCCCGCGTTATTGAGAAATGGGTATCGCATTTTTTCAAGATCAGAACTCGGGTTCAACCTTTGCAATCCATCAAGGATGAAACGTGGCGATGGCATATCGGCCTTGATGCAACAGCGACCGCTTATCTGAATGGATTATATGAGGGAGAAATCGACTTCGATCCAACCACAACACGGATCGCTGGTCTTTTTAGCCTCATTTTCTTGAACAAAAACGACGCAGACACCGCAGTTGGGGATAAACCTGTCTATCTAGGGCTTGCGGTGAATGCACAAAATGAGGTTAAATTGAAACCACAAAATTTACTCACTAACTTGCCGATACGCGCAAGAGATAGCTGAGCCACTGGGGGGAAAAAATGACTGCTGCAATAGAAAACCGTTTTATTCATAGTAACTGTGCTCGCTTTTTGGGCTTAGCGATTGGCGTTGGCGCTTTGGCTTTCCTATTCATCAACTGGGAATCTGAGATCAAAGAATTCTACACTTCTGTTACCGATGGCGAGAAAACACCTATCGTGCAAACTGCCGGTGAACAGCGCGTCAAAAATGACAATCCAGCTTTAGCAGCCTGTCTTGAGGAACGTGTTGGTCATGTCGGCCAGATGAAAGCTGACGGTGTTATCAATGACCATCAAGCTGAACAATTCGCAAGCCGCGCCCGCTCGCTTTGTCATTCGCAAAACCCGGGCTAAGCGTAAGGCACATTTAATGGCAAGCGAGCTATCTCGCTTGCCTCATGCCGAGAATTTAAGGCCGGATAAACGCCAATCATTCTCTAATTTTAGTGCTTGATCAGAAAATCATCCACTGACAGACCCTGCTTGTCGCTTTCAATATAATCATCAGTGGTACGAATGCGCGGGCGCTCGCCTGAGGCAAAAGGATCTTTCCCACCTTCAGCTTGTACGGCAACGCGGCAATCCCCGCACATTTTAAGCAGTTCTGCGCGTTCTTCGCCTTCATACATGTAATGCTTGCCAGCCAATTGGTTCGAGATGCGATCGATTGTTGATTTTGTTGCAAAAGGAGTGCCGCATCGAACGCACTCAAATGGCTCTTCTTCGTTCAGTGTGATCGGCTGCATGGCATCTGCTGTCCAATCAAAGCGCGGCTCAAGCGAGAGTGCTTTTTCAGGGCATGTTTTGACACAAAGAGAACATTGCACACAGGCCTGTTCAACGAAGCGAAGCTGCGGCGTATCAGGTGTATCAAGAAGCGCGTTTGCAGGACAGGCTGAAACGCAAGCCATACACAAAGTACAAGCATCAATATCAATATTGACACGGCCATAGGGTGCATTTTCTGGTAAATCAATCGGCGCATCGATGTTCGAATTTTCAGCAAGTTTGCTAATTGCCAGACGAGTCAGCGCACGTTTCTCGCCAACTGCAGCAAAAGTTGCAACCGGCAAATCAGCCACCTCCAAGCCATAAAGCACCTCTTCGAGCGCATCAGGATCTGGGTTTGTTGAAGAAATGATGCTTCCCTCTATTTTCAAGGATTGAGCAATAGATTCGGTAAGATTGATCTCGACCTCAAGCCCATCAAGTTCTTCCGATTTTTGTGGGTCGTTCAAAAATACAATTGATCCAAAACCGCCAGAGAAAGCGGCCAGCATTTCTGTGTGACCAAACACGGTTGTTGAATGTACGGCGAAAGGGATAACATTATCCGGCAGGCCACGCCCAAAGCGCGATACAGCGTCAATCAGTGGTGAGCCATATTCTTCATCATGCACGAGGAGTGCAGGCTTCTCGCCACCTGCCTTATTATAATTTTCACACAATGTGAAAAGGCGCTGAATGATATCTTGCCGGTTTGGGTAATTATAAGAAATGGCACCGCTTGGGCAAACCGCATGGCAGGAGCCGCAGCCGCCACAAATAAGTGGATCAATGGCAACATGATCGCCATCTTCCCCAATGGCGCCCGCAGGGCACACATCGAGACATTTGGAACAGCCCGTTTTTTGATTGCGTGAGTGGGCGCAAATATTAGCGTCATAATCGACATAAATCGGCTTTTCAAATTCGCCCACCATATCGCTTAGATCAAAGATTGCCCGCATCACAGCCGCAGGATCAGCTGCGTCAACATGAGCATAGCCATCGCGCTTGTGGTGCCCCGACACCATGGCAGGTTCACCGCTCATATCAAGGATAAGGCTACAACGTGATTTTGCGTCGTTCTTGGCCATCACAAAGGCTGGCTCATTGCGTGAAGATGGCACCAATGGCGCGTAATTATCTACTGTAATATCATAGCCACCCAAGGAACCTGATACATTTTTCAATGTGCCTTGATATATTGCAAAATCAAGGACTTGCGGCAATATAACGTCACTTGCATCGCTTAAAATCAAGGTAACAGATAAACGAGGCGACAGTAATTTCGCGGCCTCAAGCGCTTCTTGGCCCTTACCATAAACAAGACACAGACCATCTGATTGAATTGATCGTAGACGCGCAGGCTTACTATCCAGTGTTGCCTCAGCAATGAGAGCTGCAATTTTTGCATTCGCGGAAGAAGATGTTTCGCACCAACCGGCCCGCTCGCGTATATTCACATAGCGCGCATCAGCGCCCAAGCCAGCTTCATCAATGACTTCAGAGAACAAGGGAGCTTCTTGTGTACAGGCAACAATCAGCTGCCCTTCAGCGCTTGCCTCTTTTTCAAAAGCAGACAAATCACGGCGACACAAATTAGTATGAACTTTAAGCTCATCCACACCAAGTGCTTCACCGATAACTTTGCCATCAAGCGCCATGGTCTTTTCACAATTACAAATAAGCACACGCGGCAGATCGCCCATGAATTCCTCCCAAAATATCACAACATACACAATCACGACTTGGCCAATTTGGCAATTAGCCTAGAGTCACATACTCATAATTGATGACAAAAGGAGCTTCTTACAGCTAGTATAGTAACAATGCTCTTGGAGGAGTTGAATGTGAGCACTGATGCTTTTGAAAATGTGGATGATATTATAACAAAGCGTGAGATGAAAATCCCGCTTGGTATTGTCATTGAGAAACGAAAATCCAAGCACCCGTGGGGGGATTGGATATGGAAACCTGTTGAGGTTATTCCAGGTGCCGCCCTCATTGATGATTGGGTGACGCTCCAAGAAGGCGAAGACTGGACTCACTACCATATAGCCACATTACAGCTGGTTCTTCATCGCAAAGAAACCGAAGCATTCAAAATGAACCTTGAGAATGAAGCTCCTCATCTTTATGTGGTTTTGCGTGAAAATGATGATCCTACAGGTCGGCCAATTGAGGCGCATATGGTTACAGCTTCGCCTTATGACGCTCAAGATTATCTCGATACATCAGAAGATATAATCGAAAAAGTGCCTATGCCATCGGCCATATTCGAGTGGATAAAAGCATTCGTACAAGAGCATCATAAAGAAGAGGTTTTCATAAAACGTCGCCGCGATAAACTCGATATTGATGAGCATAAATTTGGCAAGTCACCTATTTTTGCCACAACAACACGGCATTAAACGACAATGACAAAACAAGAAAACAACGAAGGGTTTATGTCGCGTTGGTCTAAGCGCAAACAAGCTGTGGCCGCTGGCGAAGAAGTACTTGATGTTAGCCCGCAGATTGCTGAGGAAGCAGCCAGCGATGTTCCTTCTGAGATAAGCGAAGAACGCGCCGCAGAACTTGAAGCTAATAAACTAGCTGCCGAAGCCATTGATCTTGAATCATTGAAATATGACTCTGACTTTTCTGCCTATTTCAAAGACGGTGTGCCATCACTTCTCAGACAAAAAGCCATGCGTATTTTATGGCGGTCAAACCCGATCTTGGCCAATGTTGATGGTCTTTGTGATTATGATGATAATTTCGCAGACCCTGCCCTCATTTTGAAAAAATTCGAATCCGCTTATCGCATCGGAAAAGGATATCTTTTTGAAGAGGAAGACACAGAAAGCGAAGAAGAGCTGGAAGCAGTTGCGCAGGATGCTCAAGACGATGAAGACGAAATGCTAAACACTGAAGCTGAAGCCTATAAGAAAGAGCAAGAAGCCTTGGCTGAAGCCAAAGAGACTAATGATGAAATGCCTGACATTGTTGCCCTTGATGATGGTGAGCTTGCCTTAGAAGAAGTCCCGATTGAACGACCCCGCGTATCACTGCGTCAACGCTTGCAGTTTGATACTTAATCACAGACGCTTGGGCACGCCCTAGATACCAAAACAAATCCTTTTTGATTTGCAATGGTCAATGTTTATTTGACCTACTCAATGATAAAGAGCGTTTGATTTTTTCCCAACAACGCCGCATACGATGGTTAAGCCTGAACGATACCCTCGCATCGCTCAGGTCCATTTCAAGCCGATTAAAGCCACGCTTCGCGGGCATTCCCGTCGGCAGTCCCCGTTTTTTCAGCGAACCAATGACACGAAGACTATGAGTGCGATTTTTTGCATCAACAAAATCGACTTTTGTATGAGTATAAATTTCTGGTGCTTTTAAGATGAAGTTTTCAGCATCGGCTAAAGACATATCCGCTGAAATCGACTGTGGCACATCTTTCAGTGCGTGATAACTGGCCAATTGTTCATCTTGTTGTGTCGGGGTCAATTGACCCTGCAGATAAGGAATAATGCCATCACGCACCAAATCATCGCAGCGCCGTGTAGCAGCAAGCGTCCAAGCAGCAATAGTGGGATAATCAGACAAAGCCACTTTATATTGTTTGATGATCGCGCCCGCATCAATTTTAGACACAAGCAAATGCGCGGTCATTCCACCAAAATTATCGGCATCATCATTCAGCACTAATGCATGGGAAGGAGCTGGCCCCCGATACGCTGGCAGCAGGGCTGGATGTATGTTGATGATCGGTATTGTCAAACCATTCAAAAAAGCGGCTGGAAAAATAACTGAGGATCCCGCAACTAAAATCATATCAGGTTGCTGAGAATGCGACAGCGCCTCTTGCAAGCATTTTTCGCCGCGCGCGCTAATATCAATTATTTTGCAGTTGTTGTTTTTGGCATGCAAAACGAATGAATATTTATTTCTTCGTTTTTTTGAACTGAATGCCAGCCGAAGGCGCGATTTACTAGAAAAATCATCCGCCTTTACGCTCCAAATACACGGCACATGAAAACCATTTGCGAGGAGCGCTTCATAGGCACTTTGGCCAAGATAGTCAGATTCACAAACCAATGCGCATGAGAAGTCATGTTTTGGAGAGCAACTAATGGTCAGATTTTATGCCTTTTATTTGCGTCTAAACGTACTACTTTGGTTTTGAGTGACCATCCATGATGAGCACCCAAATCCAGCGTTTGTTCATTTCAGCTAAGTCGGCACCGGAGGGCCAACTCAAGCACTTTATTGGCCATTAACAAGTGAACTGGGACCCGATGCCACAGGATCGACGCTCTTTACAAGCGCCGTGATACCTTCAAGTTTTTCGCGCTTTGTTAAAGTTGGCTTTTGGTATGTTTTCTTAGTCATTTTATTCCCCTGTAATATATTTAATATTTTACTCAAAGAAATGAGTCAAACTTTGCACATAGCGCCCATTAAAGCGCTGACAGTATTTGCTGAATACTATGTCTGATATTTCTATAAGTTATTGTTATATTTAACTTCTATATAGCAACATGACATAACACATCACATGCTTGAAACGGCCAGATGATTTCTAATCATCGCCTTGGTTTTGAGTGACCATCCATGATGAGCACCCAAATCCAGCGTTTGTTCATTTCAGCTAAGTCGGCACCGGAGGGCCAACTCAAGCATTTTAACTAACTGAAACGAGACCCGATGCCACAGGAGCGACGTTCTTTACAATCGCCGTGATATCTTCAAGTTTTTCGCGCTTTGTTAAAGTTGGCTTTTGGTATGTCTTCTTAGTCATTTTATTCCCCTGTAATATATTTTATATTTTATATTTTATATTTTACTCAAAGAAATGAGTCAAACTTTGCACATAGCGCTCATTAAAGTGCTGACAGTATTTGCTGAATACTATGTCTGATATTTATGTAAGTTATTGTTATATTTAATTTCTATATAGCAACATGACATAACACATCACATGCTTGAAACGGCCAGATGATTTCTAATCATCGCCTTGGATTTGGGTGACCATCCATGATGAGCACCCAAATCCAGCGTTTGTTCATTTCAGCTAAGTCGGCACCGGAAGGGCCAACTCAAAGAGTTTGTTATAAAGCAAATTTACCCGATGCCACAGGACCGACGACTTTCTCTGAAAGCGCCGTGATATCTTCAAGTTTTTCGCGCTTTGTTAAAGTTGGCTTTTGGTATGTTTTCTTAGTCATTTTATCCTCCAATTATCTAATGACCTTAGATGGCTTGTATAAATACAAAAATCCTAATAAAGAGTCAAACTTATACATAGCCCTCATTAAAGGGTTGACAGTATTTGCTGAACACTATGTCTGATATTTATGTAAGTTATTATTATAATTATTTACGTACTTGGATCAGCAAGATGATTGCGCAGCATTTCTCCATATGTTTGCATCATTTTGTTGACGTACTCTTCGTGATTATCCACTTCCAAAACATTCTTAGCCACATGAGAATTATAACGCGCGGCCGCAAAGAGAAATGCCATTTGCAAGTCTGTCGCCTGTACTTTTTGATTTTGGCGATTAGCCACATCGATGAAACCATCTGCCAGTTTCAAAAAGGCCGCCGTATCAAGCTTGCCCTCGGCTCGCGCTGCACGCCGTTCTTCGCGATTACCTTCTTCTTTGCTCATGATCAATTCACCTTTTTAGCATTGGGCACAAACAGCGTTTGACCCGATATTTCATAAGCCCCGATGAGAGCCTGCCCACGCTTACTGATGAGCCAGTTTTTCAATTTCTCAGATATCTCGGCTTTCACATGGGGATGCTTATCAGTGTTCAGCGTCAAAAGCGCATATTGGTTGAACAAGCGCTTATCACCAGCATTTAAAAGCACAAGCTCCCCCTTGTTTTTAAAGTTTAGCCAAGAAGCGCGGTCAGCGAGGATATAACCATTCAAACCGCTGGCAATATTCAAGGCCGCGCCCATGCCGGCCCCAACTTGCCCATACCATTCGCTATCCAATGTTGATGTATCAAAACCCGCTTCCTTCCAAAGGGAAACTTCGCGTTTATGCGTACCACTATCATCGCCCCGTGACACAAACGGCGCTTGTATTCTGGCGATCGCTTTTAAAGCTGCCAGCGCATCTAGTGCTTCGGCCACTTTTGCATGGTCGTATTTTGGGCCAACAAAGACGAAATCATTATACATGATCTCGGTGCGGGCTGTGCCGAAACCATCTTCGATAAATTTGTCTTCCGCTTTTTTAGAGTGCACCAGCACCGCATCCACATCGCCTTGACGACCCAGCTTCAATGCCTGTCCCGTGCCAACGACTAAAAGCTGGACATCAATGCCGGTGTCTTTTTTGATTTCAGGCAAAAGAACGTCAGACAAACCAGAATTATGAAATGATGTGGTGACCGCAAGGCGCATTGTGTCTGCCTGTGCCAATGATGCGGACACGGCAACTATCAATCCGATTAGACATTGAATTATTATACGCACTACACAATCTCTCCGTTGATAAATCGCACAGCCTCGTCACTGCCGGGCGTATTCCAAAATGTTTTTGCCTCAGTTAATTCGAGTAGTCGACCCTTGTGCAGAAAAATAATTCTTTTAGCCAAGCGCCTCGCCTGCCCCATGTGATGAGTGGTCATCATAATTTCGATCCCGCTTTCCGCAGCATCAAGTATCAAGGCCTCAATATCACGCGTTGCACTGGCATCAAGGCTGGCCGTTGGCTCATCTAAAATGAGCAATTCTGGGTTCGTTATCAATGCACGAGCAATGGCGAGCTTTTGCGCTTCTCCACCTGAAAGATATGTCGCGCGGGTTTGTGCTGAGTCCTTCAAGCCAACCTTTTCAATCATCGCATGGGCTTGTTCACGAGCACTGGCTTTTGCTGTGCCACTGACAATTAATGGATAGGCCACATTATCGAGCGCCGAACGGCGCAACATGATCGGCTTTTGAAAAACAAAACACTGCTTGGCATGCACTTGTTTCAAGTCTGATAGCGCAAAAGATACATTTCCCTGTCTTGCGCGCTCCAAACCATGTATGAGGCGCAATAAGGTGGTCTTACCAGCCCCATTTGGTCCGATAATGATGGTCGGTCCACCAGCCCCGATCGCGGCTTTAACGGGGCCAAGTATGGTCTTGCCTTTTTTCGAGACAACAGCTTCATTCAACTGGATGGGGAAAAGAGTCACCACGTGCCCTCCCGTTCCGTGCGCGAAATAGAATGAATGAGAAGGTTCAATAAAATCGCAATCAAAATAAGAACAAGACCAAGGGCAAGGGCTAAGGCAAAGTCACCCTTGCCTGTTTCAAGCGCAATGGCTGTGGTTAAGACGCGGGTCACATGATCTATATTACCGCCCACGATCATAATGGCGCCCACCTCACCAATCGCGCGACCAAAACCTGCCAAAACAGCCGTCAATAAGGCACGGCGTGCGTCCCACAAAAGCGTCATCATCCGCTGCCAGCGCGAGGCACCGATAGAGATTAGCAGGTCATGATAAATCGACCATAAATCACGAATTGATTGATGGGTAATCGAGATTAAAATCGGCAAAATAATGATAATCTGTGCAATCACCATAGCCGTCGGCGTGAACAAAAGATCAAGCACACCAAATGGTCCAGCACGCGATAATAAGATATAAACAATCAAACCAACGACAACGGGCGGCAAGCCCATCAGCGCATTGATGAAGGCAATGACATAACGGCGATACCGAAACCGCCTGATGGCGAGCCATGCACCAACCGGCAGACCAATGAGTGAGGCAATTACCACAGCTGTAATGGTCACCTTGAGCGAACGCAGAACGATTTCCATCAAGTCGGCATCAAAGGTAATAAGCAGCCAAAAAGCCTGACTGAGGGCTGCTAAAATATCAGCCATAAGCGCCAACCATTTTTAAATGCTTATACAGGTGATTCACAACATCATCTCAAACACAAACGCCATCATTATTACTGTTTCTTGAGTGTCTTAGCGAAAGCAAGAATGGCATTTACATCTTCAAGCTCAAGGATTATTGGCACAGTTGTAGGCGTGTCGCCAGAATAATCATACCCCTTAAAACGTATAATAGCTGGATGGGGGCGTCGTGTGTGGAAGGTTTCAAATCTGATTTCCCAATCAGATAATTCATTCACCATCAACTGGAAAGACGGGGTTGATGATATGCCCCCATTGGGATTGATATCACCCACAACATGACAACGCGTGCAATGCTGAGCAGCTATCTTTTTACCCTTGTCCAAAAGAGCATCAGCCAATACGGGAGGTGATACAACCATACCAGCAAGGATTGTAAAAATTGCATATTTCTTTACTAGAATCGCCATCTATCCTCCCCTATAGCTGACCAAATGCCATGCTAACGGGAATTCAAAACGGGTCAACTGTCTAGATCAGATTGTTGTCCCGCACATGGCTTGGTTTGATCTGTAAATCCAACCTTTTAAAGCTCTACTCGCTTGATAAAGCCCTTAATCATTTTTGATATTTTGTTATTTCCTATCGGTTGAGCAAGGCTTTCCAGTGCATCATCTGCAATGTTTTCAGAAAATGACTTTCCCTTTCGCAATTCAATCAGATCACGCATAAAGTCAGCATCGAACTCAGGGTGTGGTTGGAAGCTGATGGCTTTTTTACCGTAGAGAAGCCCTGCATTTTGACAAAATTCAGATGATGCGATCACTTCTGCATCTCTGGGTTTTTCCACCACTTGGTCTTGATGCACAGCGTTTAGTTTTAGCGTCTTGGTGTTATCTCCCAGTTCTTCCAACGACATAGAATAGTTATGTACGCCAAGCCCCCAGCCACCGTCATATTTCTCTACTCGCCCCCCGAGAGCTTGAGCCAAAATCTGATGCCCAAAACAAATACCCACTTGCGGAATTTCTTTTGCATAGGCCGCACGAATGAAGTTTTCCAATGGCGAAATATAAGCATGATCTTCATAGGCCCCATGCGCGGAGCCGGTTACAACATAGGCGTCACACTCATCAATCTTTTCGGGGAACACACCATCGACCACGAAATAATCAACAAAGGTAAAAGCATCATCAGCAAGAAAACGTTTAAAAAAATCACCATATTCGCCGTGCTTGCCGGTGATTTCTTTACGCACATGGCCACAAATTAAAAGACCGATCTTATGCAACGCTCTATCCTTTGAATTGAATTATCTTAATTCTATCAGATATCAGATTCTAAGGATGACCAACACTCAATCTTCGTTGAGTTTTGCTTTTGTTGATTTGTTTGGTTAGATGATAACACCTAAAAACGAGTCTAACTCATCGGCCCCTTTTCGAATGGACAATGCACCTTTTCCTTCACTGACTTTAACACTCGATGCGCTTTCATGTCGTCGCGGTGATCGTTTGTTATTTTCTACTTTATCGCTTGCCGTCCAAAGCGGCGATATGATTGAGATTAAAGGGCCAAACGGTGTTGGAAAATCAAGCTTACTGCGTATTTTAAGCGGTTTGCTACCTGCTGAGAGTGGCACTATCACCTTACAAGAGGGCGAGGAAGCATCTCCCTCCCTAAATGAGTATGCCCATTATCTTGGACATCAAAATAGCCTTAAATCTGCCTTCAGCGTTGCTGATAATCTTGGGTTTTGGCGTGATTTTTCATATGCGCCAGGCCTACCCCCCCAAGACGCGTTGAACCGGTTGGAATTATCCCATCTTATTCATTTGCCCTGCGGTGTTTTATCGGCAGGCCAAAGGCGGCGTGTTGCTTTTGCGCGCTTGCTCGTAGCAAAGCGCCCCATATGGCTGCTTGATGAGCCCACAGCCGCCCTTGATAGCGCAGCTGATGCGCTGGTGGGTGCGCTTATCAGCGATCATGTGAAAGCTGGAGGCATTGTGATGGCGGCAACCCACCTGCCTTTGATGCTCGACATCCCTGCATCTTCCCATCATGTGCTAGAACTATCAGATTACCTACCTAAATACGCCTTTGTGGGAGACGCCTTGTGAGCCCGCTCCTCATCCTCTTCTCTTTTGAGGCCCGCCTTGCCATACGCTCTGGTGGTGGGGCGCTTATGGGGATTATTTTCTTCTTATCGATTGTAACAGTGATCCCTTTTGCGGTTGGACCAGACTTACAACTTCTTGCTCGTATCGGTCCTGCCGTTTTATGGATCGGAGCACTCCTTGCCACACTTTTGGGACTGGAACGTCTTTTCAAGACTGATCAGGAGGACGGTGCACTTGATTTGTTGCGCATGAGCGATCATCCGCTTGAAGTGATTGTCTTTGTTAAATGCCTCGCGCACTGGGCAGTCACCGGCCTGCCGCTCGTCTTTGCAGCTCCCTTGTTCGGGCTTTTATTAAACATGGATGCCAAGACGATTATGGCGACTGGTGGTATGTTGTTCATCGGCACACCAGCGCTTACTTTTTTGGGTGCGATTGGTGCGGGACTGACTGTTGGACTTCGACGTGGTGGGCTTTTGCTTCCCATCCTCATTTTGCCGCTGACAATACCCGTTATCATCTTTGGTGTGGCCGCAAGCTATGCAGTGAATGACCCGCTCGCCGCCTTTAAAACCCCGTTTATTTTTCTCGCAGCCATTTCTCTTTTTGCCTTGGTAATAGGCCCCATTGCCGCGGCTTGGGCAATTAGATTGTCGGATGATTAGAATGCTGTGTTCTAATGCAGTGCCTTTGATGGCATTTGTTCATATGTAATATCGATGAGAGTATCCGTGGATATTGGGATCAGAAGAAAACCTGCAGCTTTAAGAGTGAAGGCAAACTCTCCAGCAGCGAAGGCAATCTCATCGTATTTCTTCGGGCAACTCAAAGTTTTAAGACAAAAATCAACAGCTTCATCATTGCCATGCTGAAAGCCAGAAATAAGTCCCAATACCAAACATTCATCGCGACATAGCTCTTCACAGGCGGGCTGCAATGTCTTGAGAGGGCATGTTGCGCAAACACCCAATGTTTTGATGAAGATGATCAAAGCATGCATACATGCTTTTGCGCTTTCTTTTTGCACCTTGGTCGCGAATAGATTCCATGCCTTATTCCAAAGATCAGCATCTTGAGTCGCAATACCTAAAGACCAATACCTATACCCCTTTAAGACTAGCGTTTCAGGCATTTTGCCAAGATATTTGGATGCAGAGCTATGGGTCATAAAATCTCACAGAGTTGAATTTATAAGGTTCGAAATGCTCAAAGAAAAATACAGCAAGTGTTTAGTTTGCAGTCTTTCTCACACAACAACCGACGCGAAAAATTGAAACCTGAAAAGCAGCTCACTCTCGTCGGCATCTAAGCTTCGATACCTTTGTTAAATTGAGAAGCTAATAAACATGAGTAAATTAGTCAAGATTAAAGATATTCTAAAACAATAGATTAGAAGAATCATAAACTGCATGTATGTTTAGACGTCGATTGGATATTTAGTAGCTCTCGCTAGATATGTAAGACTATTGGATGGCCTTGAAGTCACAGGGTCAATGAACTGGTCAAGCTGCTGGTACGACCTCAAGAGTTTGGAGTCGTTTTAGCTAATTTCCAACCACGTTTTTCCCTCAACAAGTCCCGGTCGTTCCTTGTGTTTATCGACTATATGAGATAGTTGCCGTTTATGGTGAGACTCTTAAAGAGTTGATTTAAAAAAAGACGGCGACGGTAACATGAATGAACAACGTCCACCCCTTCCCCCTTTCACGGCTGAAACAGCAGCACTTAAAGCGCGCAAGGCTGAAGACGCTTGGAACCATCAAGATCCCGTCAAAGTGTCTCTCGCCTATACTGAAGACAGCTGGTGGCGCAACCGCTCTCAGTTTATTCATGGGCGCGCTGCAATTGTCGATTTCTTGAGCGGCAAATGGGAACGGGAATTAGAATATCGGTTGATCAAGGAAGTCTGGGCCTTCCATGGCAACCAAATCGCGGCGCGGTTTCAATATGAATATCATAACGCCGATGGTGATTGGTTCCGCGCCCACGGTAACGAGCAATGGCGCTTTGATGAAAATGGTCTGATGATGCGCCGTGAGGCCAGTATCAATGATGTGGCCATCAAAGAATCCGAGCGCAAATTCATATGGCCCAAAGGCCCACGCCCTGATGATTATCCGGGCTTGAGTGAACTGGGATTATAAAACAGCTGGATATTTAGAATAACCCACTACCGTCAAAACTATTACGCTCTACAATTTATTAGCTGTCGAACATGTTCAACCGCAACAAGAAACCATTAGAATCACTTTTGAGTAATTTTGACTAAAAGACCTAGAACAATAGCAATAAGAATAATCATCAATCCTTGATCGATTGCTTCACCTGTTGTCTGTGACCCTAAGTATCTTTTAGAAATGGCAATCCGAGTTTCTTGAGTATCAGATATAGTCGCAATAATGAATCCTGTAGCGAACTTTAAAATACCAACAACTAAGATTGCCCAAGCAGCAAATTTACCCAGTTTGACGAAAAACAAATTTCACCTCCGTTATAATAAAAGCATATTAAACAATATGAGGTCTATCAACCCTCTCACCGGTCCTTCAAAATATCCTCAAGCGCGGATTCTTCCTCAGTACTCAAGGCTTCCCCTGCCATTTGCGGTCGGCGGCGTTGCCAGATTATGAGGGAGGCGATGCCGATGAATAAGAGGACGAAGGGGGACAGCCACAAAACAATTGTATGCGCCCCTAAGCGTGGTTTAAGCAGGACGTATTCGCCGTAGCGTGCCACGATATAATCAATCACAGCCACATCACTATCACCTGCAACCAATCGCTCACGCACAAGCACGCGCAGGTCTTTAGCGAGCTCCGCGTCGGAATCATCGATGGATTGATTTTGGCAAACCAGACAGCGAAGATTGACTGATAGAGCCCGCGCCCGCGCCTCTAATGCCGGATCAGACAGCACTTCATCGGGATTAACAGCCAAGGCGGGAAGCACGTTGAAACAAAGAAAAATCAAGGCGACAAATACTCTCATGCTTTACTCCGCCGGCTGCATGGCGGCTGATTTTAGCGCCCGTTTTTGCGGCACGCCAATGCGCAAACGACGATCCGCCAAAGACAGGCCGCCACCAATGAACATGATGATCGTACCGTACCAAATCAGCGTCACATAAGGCTTCCAATACGCCCGCACGACCGCTGTTCCGTCCTGCTTCACATCGCCTAGCGACATATAGAGCTGAGAGAAGCCATAGGTTTTGATGTCGGATTCTGTGGTCGGAAACTGGCGCGCCGGATAAACCCGTTTTGCTGGCGCCATTTCGTCGATCAAACGACCGCCCTTGCGCACCTCAAAGATCGCAACATCTTGCACATAGTTGGCAAATTTCTCAGGTCGAATTTCTTTGAAATGCATGGTATAGCCTGCCGTTTCAATCGTCTCGCCGGGCTTCATTTCCTTGAATTCTTCAGTGCCATAGGCGGTTACAGCGACAATGCCGAGCACCATCACGCCCATGCCTCCATGGCCTAAGGCCGACCCATAATTAGAGCGCGGCAAATGGCGAAGACGACGCAGAGTTTCACCGAAGCTGACCTGAAACGCTTTAGAGCGCCATAGAATTTCGGAGATTGCCCCCACAAGCATCCACATGCCAAGTCCAACGCCAAGAGGTGCGAGAACAGGTCCATCAGCAGACACAACATAGACGATGAATGTCGCGACAATGGCCAGACCAAGGGCTGTCAAAAGGCGCTGGCTTACACCGATAATATCGCCGCGCTTCCACGCCAAAAAAGGACCATAAGGCATGGCCAGAAGTAGCGGAATGCACAGTGGCACCATGGTGAGATTGAAGAACGGAGGCCCGACCGATATTTTCTCACCACTCACCGCTTCATAGGCCAGCGGATAAAGCGTGCCGATAAGCACAGTTGCCGTTGCTGCTGACAAGAACAGATTGTTCAACACCAAGCCGCCTTCGCGACTGATCGGTGCAAAAATACCACTTTGGGTGAGCGACGAGGAGCGCCATGCGAAAAGAGCAAAGGAGCCGCCAATGAAGAACATCAAAATAGCAAGAATGGCGATGCCGCGTGTTGGATCAGTTGCAAAGGAGTGGACCGAGGTCAACAGGCCAGAACGCACAATAAAGGTACCAAGCAAGCTTAGCGAGAAAGTCATAATTGCCAAAAGGACGGTCCAAACCCGCAGCGCATTGCGTTTTTCAACAACGATAGCCGAATGCAGCAGTGCCGTTCCGGCAAGCCAAGGCATGAAGCTCGCGTTTTCGACCGGATCCCAGAACCACCAGCCGCCCCAACCAAGCTCATAATAAGCCCAGTAAGATCCCATCGAGATGCCTATGGTCAAAAACATCCATGCAATCAATGCCCAAGGCCGCACCCAACGCGCCCATGCGCTATCAAGCCGCCCCTCGATAAGGGCGGCCACAGCAAAAGCAAAGGTGATCGAGAAACCGACATAGCCGAGATACAACAGCGGAGGATGAATGGCGAGACCAATATCCTGCAACAGTGGGTTCAAGTCCTGCCCCTCAAGTGGCACAGGACTAAGTCGCCAAAATGGGTTTGATGTGACAATCAAAAACAACAGAAAAGCCACCGATATCCAAGCCTGAACACCCAGCACATTTGCCTTAAGGCGCAAGGGTAAATTGCGACCAAAAACACCAACCATCGCGCCAAACACCACAAGGATCAAAACCCACAAAAGCATAGAGCCTTCATGGTTTCCCCATGTGCCAGAGATTTTATAGATCAGCGGCTTGGCTGTGTGAGAATTTTCCCAAACATTGCGCACAGAGAAATCGGAGACAATGTAAGCATGTACTAAAATGGCAAATGAGATGCCCACCAGCAGGAACTGCATGACAGACAGCGGGCTTGCCGTTTCCATCAATTGCTGATTACCACGATACGCCCCCCAAACCGGCACGATGGATTGTACCATCGCTAAAACCAGTGCGAGAATGAGGGCATAATGTCCAAGTTCAGCAATCATCTGTTATTCCTGTCCTTACTCTAATTCGTTGAAGGCAATGCTTCGCCCGGCTTCCAGACCCCTTGTGCTTTCAGCGCGTCGGCAACCTCTTTAGGCACATAATTCTCGTCATGTTTAGCAAGCACATTGTCGGCGACAAAAACGCCAGAATTATTACGCGAACCTTCAAGCACAACCCCTTGGCCCTCACGGAAGAGGTCCGGCAAAATACCGACATAGGTAATGCTAAGGTCATTACCACCGTCGGTCACTGTGAAAGTATGGCTCGTACCTTCTTTCTCCCATGTCTCTTCTTTAACTAGTCCACCGACACGGACCCGCGTTCCAGGGTCAAGACCTTCGGTCGCAATATCAGTCGGGGTTTTGAACAAGGTGATTTGATCGCTCAAGCCAAAAAGAACAAGCCCAACGGCAACACTCAAAACAGCACCTACAACGCCGATTAGAACAAGCCGTATTTTCTTTCTGGTTTTTTGCATATCTTATTGCCTCACCTACAAATCATTTTGTTGAGCAATCTCATCGAGCTTTGAAATTGATTGTGCATTATCTTTAAAGGTCTCACGCGCTTTTTTGAGCGCGGACGCGGCGTCATTTTTTCTCTCTAATACAATATAGGAGCGAATGAGCTGAAGCCAACCACTCAAATTGTTTGGATCACTCTCAAGGCGTGCCGCAAGTCCATCCACCATGGATGCTATTAACTCATTTCGATCTTCCTCATTAAAATTGCTGATCTCCTCAACATCTTCAGCTGTGGGGCCTTTTGTCTCATCACTTGTAGTTTCTTCTGCAACGGCCTCGGCTTTTAATGATGCAAGCGTTTGTTGTGCCACCTCGAGCCAAGGTGGGTTTTGTTGACCAAATCGGTCAATTAAAATTTCCCAAGCAGAAATCGCTTCGCTGCGTTTTTGGTCTTGTGACAACGCAATAGCCTCAAAGAAAAACCCGGTAGCATCGCGTGGTTCATTGATCTGTGCTTGACGGAAAAGAGTGAGCGCTTCATCGCCCACAATACCCTGCTCTTTTTGGGTTAAGACTTGACCCAAGCCGTTTTGCATCACTCCCGTTATGCTCTTGTCATCTGCGCCAATAGACAAGGCTTTGCGGAAGGCTTCTTCGGCTTTATCAAGCTTGCCTTGACGCTGATAAACTGGCGCTATTGTTTGCCATCCGCGCACATCATCGGGGTTATTCGCAAGATGGGCTTCGACCTGTGCCACCAATGTTTTAATGTCTGGCACGCTTGGATTGCCTGCCTCAGCTTCGGGACCACTGGCACCAGAAGTCGCCTGCACAGTGGGTTGATTACCCCCTCCAGATAAGGAATAAAAACCAACGGTTGCAAGTGGGATCAATAAAATCATCAACCACGGATAAATCTCACGCCTGCCAGCCTTTATCGTATTTGGTGAAGGCGGTGTTTCCCGGTCAAGGGCGAGCAAGCGCCTGCCCAATTCAGCGCGTGCACTTGCTTCTTCATCTTCATTGATAAGGCCTCGATCGCGGTCGCGTTTGATTTCTTCAAGCTGATCAATCAAGATCAACCGAGTGCCCTCGTTTGCCTCGGCATTTAAATGTTCATCATTTTGTTTGCGAACCATAGGCCACAAAGCAGAGGCGATGGCTGCAAGTGTCAATAAACCTGCCAATACCCAGAAAAACAGTGGCGCGTTTTCCAGTTCCAAAAGTCAACCTCAATCAATAAGCGTTTATTCTTAATCCTAGGAATATCTATAGGAAACATCATTCAACGCCAATGGCACAACACATTAATTTTCATCAATTGATATGAATTTTAGCGTGAACAGGCTGTTAGTTTTTTTCTTAATTCGAATTTTTGAATCTTGCCCGTCGCCGTTTTGGGCAACTCTTGAAAATAAACGGACTTCGGGCATTTGAACCCCGCTAGATACTCGCGACAAAAAGCAATGATCTCGGCTTCACTCACCGTCTCGCCAGGCTTTAATTCCAAAAAGGCTGCTGGTGTCTCACCCCATTTTTCATCTGGTTTAGCAACCACGGCTGCAAGCATTACTTTCGGGTGTCGCGCAAGTGTCGCTTCTACTTCGACGGAGGAAATATTCTCCCCCCCCGAGATAATAATATCCTTCAACCGATCTTTTATTTGAATATATTTTGTCGGATGGATGACGGCCAAGTCACCCGAATGGAAGTATCCATCTTTGAATGCTTCATCGGTTGCTTCGGGATTTTTATAATAACCTTTCATGACGCAATTACCACGCATAGCAATTTCACCAATTGTCTCGCCGTCGTGTGGTACAGGCTCTCCCGTTTCAGGATCAAGTACCGTTATCGGTTCCATATTTTGCACCGCCACCCCTTGGCGCGACTGAATACCCGCGCGCTCTTGTGAGGATAAATCTGCCCACTCATCCTGCCATGCACACTCGGTCACATGGCCATAAGTTTCAGTCAGGCCATAAACATGAGTAACATTGAAACCTATTTTACCGGCAGCCTCCAAAACTACCGCAGGCGGAGGAGCGCCAGCTGTATATACATTGACCTCATGATCAAATGCACGCTTTTCATCGTCTTTTGCATTGATCAAGAATGACAAGACAATTGGTGCACCGCCAAAATGGGTGACTTTGTGTTCAGCGATCAAATCATACATATCTTTGGCAACCACATTACGACAACATATAATGGTGCCAGCCATCGCGGTCATTGTCCAAGCATGCCCCCAACCGTTGCAGTGAAACATCGGTACAATGTACATATAAACGGGGTGTTTTTGCACAGGCCAGCCCATGGCTGTACTTGTCGCAATCATATAAGCACCGCGATGATGATAAACGACGCCTTTGGGGCGACCAGTTGAGCCAGACGTAAAATTCAACGCCATCGATTGCCACTCATCTTCTGGCATTTTCCAATCAAATGCAGGCTCACCACTGTCGAGAAACTCTTCATAGGTCATAGTGCCAAGACGTTCGCCACCTTGCGGCAGGCTTTCAACTTCCTCATCGACAATATCTATGACAAGAATATCATCTCGCCCCGACAGTTTCAGTGCTTCCTTGACGGTGTCTGAAAACTGAGTATCCGTAATGATAACTTTTGCTTCACCGAATTCTAAAATATAGCCGACCGTATCAGCATCTAGCCGCACATTGATGGTGTTCAACACGGCACCAGCCATATTTACCCCGTAGTGCGCTTCAAATATTTCTGGCGTGTTCAGTGCCATAACAGACACCGTGTCACCAATAGCGATGCCATGATTATGTAGTGCAGAGGCAAGGCGAACACAGCGCTCATAGGTTTCACCCCACGTGAAGCGGCGTTTGCCATAAACCACCGACGTACGATGTGGATAAATATCCTTTGTGCGCACAAGAAAAGACAGGGGTGTCAGTGGTTCATAATTGGCTTTTGTTTTGGGAAAAGCCTCATAATCAGCACGGCTCATAAAGGGACTCCATAACGTTCATCGTGTCGGCATAACTTCAACGTCAACGAATGTATCGTCAAGAGATGAAAGAGAGCAAGTTGATTGAAGCTATATGAAAAAATTTAGCTCCAGCTATCAAACCTCAAGAAACTGCCGCGACTTCGCCTTCTTCCATGCCGAACATTCCTAAAAGTTCACGGACACGGCTTTTGTTCACAACAAGGTCTTCAATTGTGTAGCTATCTAGGACCTTAAAAAAGGCTCCCAAAGCTTCGGAGAGTGCGGAATTAAATGCGCAGGAAGACAGAAGCGGACAAGATGTTGCATCTTCTTCAAAACATTCCGCCATAATGAATTTATCCTCAGCAGCACGTATCACTTCACCCAATGTAATATCAGCAGCAGACTTGGCCATGCGGATGCCACCAGATCGCCCTCTCACGGTTTCGATATATCCGCTTTCGACGAGTGGCTGGAGTATCTTGAACAAAAAATACTCAGATACATCATAGACTTTCGCAATTGTTGCAACCTTGCTCAGCCCATCCGCGTTCGCGGCGCAATACATCAAGATACGAACCGCATAATTAGCTTGTTTGGTTAGACGCATTGGACGCTCCGAGTTGATATGAGAAAACAACCGTAGCACTTAGCAGTGTTTGTTCCAAGTCCGCGCACCATACTCACTCAAACACGATCTTTGGCGCACTCTTTGGCGCGTTCACACTGTCGCCTTCCAATGTTTCCCATACCTGTGCCGCAATATCACGATAGATTTCAGCATGGGCCGATGATGGTTCTGACACAACGATTGGCGCTCCAGAATCGGACGTTTCACGAATGCTCATATGAAGCGGCACTTCTCCTAAAAAGGGCACACCAATGCGCTCGGCTTCTCGCTTCGCGCCACCATGACCAAATATGTCTGATCGCTCATTACAAGACGGGCATATGAAATAACTCATATTCTCGATGAGACCGAGAAGGGGTACATCCACTTTGCGGAACATATTCAGACCCTTGCGAGCATCAATCAGCGCCAGATCTTGTGGCGTTGAGACAATAACCGCACCAGAAAGCGGCACCTGCTGCGCCATGGTCAATTGTGCGTCACCGGTTCCCGGTGGCATATCAACAACGAGCACATCCAATTCACCCCAAGCCACTTCTCGTAGCATCTGGGTGAGCGCAGAAATGACCATTGGGCCACGCCATATCATCGGCGTTTCTTCTTCAACGAGGAAACCCATGGACATGACTTTAATGCCAAAATTTTCCATCGGATGTAGCAGACGACCTTCTGCTTCAGGCCGACCTGTGAGGCCCAAAAGGCGTGGCATGGATGGACCGTAGATATCAGCATCCAGCACACCAACCTCATGACCCAAAGCAGAAAGACCTAATGCAAGGTTGATCGAAGTGGTGGATTTACCCACTCCGCCTTTGCCTGAGGCGACCGCAATGATGTGTTTGACGCCGGGAACACCGGCTTTGGCAGCTTCAGCTTGTTGTGATGGAGGAGCGGCCATTGGATTCGATTGGGGATTGGCTTTTGGCTGTGCGGGTGCTGGCGCGCCAGAACCACCTGTTTTTTCAGCGGTCAAAACGGCCGTAACCTTGTTAATCCCATCCACTTCAAGCACGGCGCTTTCAGCGGCTTTGCGCAATGGCTCAAGTTCTTCTGCACGCTCAGCTGGTACAGATATCGAGAACATCACCTTTTCACCGGTAACAAAGATATCAGACACTAAATCCAGTGACATCAAATCACCTTTAAGGTCCGGCCCTTTCACAAGGCTAAGCTGCTTTTTAACCGCGTCTTTTACTGCGTCACTCATACATTCACTTCCCATTGCGTCTTCAACTCTGCAAGCTAGCGGGCTTCAGCGTAAGGTCAAGGGAAAAGAATGATTAGGCCGCTTTAACTTTAGGGGGATTACGCCATGGTTGTTTTTTGAGCCAACCAACAGAATAAGCCACGAAGACCAACGTTATCATACCACCAAAATTCACAACTGTCGTATGCAACCAGCGCCACTGAGAACCAGGAGCTGTGATATGGAACGGATGGTCCACTGGTGGATAGAATGTGTATCCAATGATTTGCGCAAACACCATGGAGAAAAGGAAGATAGCAAGGGATTGCTGGCCAACTTTTTGGATGATCGCAACAATCTTACCCCAAAGGCCATCACCCTTAAGACGCTTACCACCCTCACCTACCGCGACCCATGCTAGATAACCAACAGCAAGGAAGTGCGTATAGCGGAACAGGCCAAAGTCTGTCTTCCAGATAAGCCAGCGAAGAGAGGCACGCCATTCTTTCAACGGTGTTGATTTCAACCATTCATTTAACTCATCGCTCCAAAGGCTACCGTTATAAATGCGAAAATAAGCGAGAGGGAGAGAAGCAATAATGACAACAATAGCGATCGTAATCAGAGTTTTATTCACCGGTGGTTTTGGCAACCATCCACGCATAAAGGCAAAACCACTGAAGAAAATAAGCTGCCAGGCAAAGGGATTAAAAAACCACCAGCGCGGATTTAATTTTGCTTCTACGTCTTCAGGAATTTCGCCTTGGTAGTACCACGCTTGAAAGTTTTCGCTCTTCCAAGGCTCGGCGGAAAAGCGCAGCCAATTAGAACTGGCATCGTAATACCAGTTGTACCAAGCTTCAATATTGGTCCCAAGCCAAAGCAAGAGACAAAAACCCATAGCGGCATAGGGAGAGATTCTAGACAGTGCCATCACCACAGGGATCATCAACAAGATGACCATATACATCGGCATAATGTCGAAATAATTTGGCACATAGGTAAGAGACAACAAGCCCATCAATTGTTGTGAAGTATTGACCTCAAAGAACGGCAAAAGGTTGAGCCGCGCTTTCATGAAATTACCATGACCTCCAACGACATCTATCCATGAGACCCAAACACAAACAACAATGAACATGCCTATATGTGCCCAGTATACCTGCCAGGTACGATAGATGACGCGCGCAGTACCCATGAACCAGTTGTGCCGATCAAAGACGGTTGCAAACGCAATCGCGGAAGCCATGCCTGAGCAAAACACAAATATTTCTGTCGCATCAGAAAAACCAAACCGAGCGGGTATCCACAATGTCCACTGATTCCATGATGTATGTGCAATCAAAATAATGAACATGGCGATGCCACGGAAAAAATCGAGCCGTGGGTCGCGTGGGCGCTTTACTTTACTAAGATCGATTGATTTATGATCATTATTTGCAAGGGTAGCCCCCTTGTCAGTGCCAGCCATCGAACCCGATGTCGGTTGTTCATTCATTACTCAGTCTTCCTGATACTTCCAAGGACAACGCATGCGCATAGATAAGAGTTTACTTATCAATTCTGTGCTGTGGCCAAAGCAATTAAAGGTGTTTTACCCGTATTGCTATCATTTTTTTGTCCAAAATTTTCCGTAAGTGCCGCAGTCATACGATCGCGAGCGTAAGAATCTTCCACGCTACGGCGCCATGTGCGGTCTTCAATCAATGCTTTTGCCTCTTGATAGCGACCTGCTTTAAGGCCTGCATCGATGGTCATGCGTTCAAAATTATCACGTTGCGCATGGCTGCCACCGATTTGCTGCATTAATGGGCGGGCGCTGGCAAGTTGATTGAATGCTGATTTGAAGTCGCCATCATAAAAATCACGGATACCTTTTGCCGCCACAATACCCACAGCACGGTTTACTTCATCTGTGTCGCGCATTCCGTTATCTGCATTGGTTTGCAGAGTAGATATAAGCTTATCCATGGCCTTCACATTATTCATGCTGCCAAGGGCCTGCATATAATGGAGGTCAGCGAAGACAACACAATTATCATCAGCGCGCTTTTCGCAAAGGGCATTCAGTTCTTCCCAGCGATGACCCACATTAACACCGAGTCCCTCAAGCCGTGCCAAGAGGCCCGTTGCATTAGAAATATCACGATAGTCATCGGTGTGGTCTTGGCGAATATCATTATCATAAAGATCGAGGGCTTTTTGATAATTACCCACTTCAAGATAATGAAGAGCCAAATGCCAGAAGAAATGGAGAGAAAAATTGTTGCAATGCGCCCATTGGTTTTCGCGCTTTTCGAGCCAGTCAATGCCCGCTTCAGCTTGCGCCGTCATATCAAATACATGGGCTACAGCATGTAGGCCCCAAGCATCATCCGGTGCCATGAAGACACCTTCTTTACCAAATTTTTCAGCCGCTTTGTAATCACCCGTTTCTTCGAGGGCGAATGCATGGCAGCCATAGATGTAGCCAGTGGCTACATGGCCAGGGCCAAAGCGCTCAATCGCTTTAAGGCTTGAAGCACGCAGACCAAAACGATCCCCGAGCATGAAACGCAAGCCGTAAGAAAGTTTAAATGCCATTGCGTCATGGGGCTCATAATCGCCAATAGCATCAAGAATAATTGCAGCACGTGCCCACTGACCATTATAGGAAAGTTTGGCAGCCGTTAAATAATCCAATTCACGACGAGGCAATGTGCCGCGCTCTTCCATAACTTTTGTTGCTTTGTCGAGAGCGTTTCCAGCACCTTTCATCACCTCACGACGCCCTGCTAAAACCATAAAAATGGTTTTGCACGCCAAACCAAGTACATTGTCAGGATCATGTTTGAACAGATCACCAAGAAAATCTGGTGTGGTAATTCCATGTGACAAGAAAGCATGGCATAGACCATCCCACGCAGCGAGGGCTGCTTCTGGATTGCCACCTGAAATCTCAATTTCACATCCAAATTTATCTTGCATTATTATTCATCCGTTCTTGTCATAAAACTCAATCCTCATCTTTTCCGGATTGATATGGCATGTCGAAGGCACACCCGTTTTGTCTTATCGTCTTTATCGTGTAATCCTCATGAACACTACCTGAACATAGGAGCTCATGTTGAACACAAAAATCTATTCAAAATCACATATTAGTGAGCAATAAATACTCTTTACCAAACAAATCTTGGAAAATCAGAGGTTTTATTGTCGAATTGACGAATTTATATGCGGAAGGTGAAGGAAAATGGCTAACATTGCAGATACAGGAGGAATGGGCGCTCTGCCTTTGGTTCCTAAAAAGCAAAACAGCATCATTATCGTTGGAGTTTTAGGCCTTATTCTTGTTGCTTGGCTTGCGGTTGATCACGGTACGATTAATCGTGGTGGCGCGGTTCTTATTGGTGGATTTGCTGGCTTTGCGCTTTATCATGCTTCATTCGGATTTACTGCGGCATGGCGACGCATTGTCGTGGAGCGGCGGGGCAACGGCCTTAGGGCACAGATGATTTTAATCGGCCTTACGATCTGCATTTCCTTTTTACTGCTCGATTATGGGAAATCTATAAACCTGCCATGGTTTGGCGGAGAAGTCTGGAACCTACGCACGAACGGTTTTGTCAATCCGTGGGGCGTTGGTTCGGCCGTCGGGGCGTTCATGTTTGGCTTTGGTATGATGTTCGGCGGCGGCTGCGCCTCTGGCACTTTGTTCACATCAGGCGGCGGCTCAAGCCGGATGATGGTGACACTCTTCTTCTTCATAATGGGATCAGTCATCGCCACCCATCATCTAAGTTTCTGGCATAGCATGCCCCGTTTTCAAGGATTTTCTTTTGTCAGCGAATTTGGCGCACCAACAGCAATCGCTATTTTCCTCGCAATACTGGGATCGATTTATCTCTTGAGTATCTGGCTTGAGAAGCGCACATGGGGCGAATTGGAAGGCTTTGGAAAAACTGAAAGTTTTCTGACTGGAAAATGGTCAAAGCTTCTGGGTGCGTTAGCGCTCGTGATTGTTTCTCTCGGCACCCTACTCGTCTTACATCGTCCATGGGGCATCACATCCGGCTTTGCCTTTTGGGGCGCGAAGATGTTTTATTCCGTTGGAATTCCTGTTCAAGATTGGCCTGCGTGGAGTGTCAAAACACTAGAGCGCAGCGTTTTTGCCAATGCCACATCCGTGATGAATTTTGGCATAATTTTTGGCGCTATGGTGGCCGCTGGCCTTGCTGGAAAATGGCAGCCTACTCTCAAAATAAAACCGAAGGATCTCGCTACCGCCATACTGGGTGGCCTCTTGATGGGCTATGGCGCGCGGCTTGCCTATGGTTGCAACATTGGCGCTTATCTTGGTGGCCTTGTTTCTGGTTCAATGCATGGTTGGTGGTGGCTGATTTTCGGCTTTGCTGGCAGCGTGCTTGGTATTCGCACTAAGATGCGATTCAATTTGTAAAACAACAAGAAAGTTGGGCAACCCAATGCGCATTTTTACGACACATATCGCCATTTTATTTTCGGCAATTTTCTCAATACTGACCGCCCATGCAGGCGAGATTGCTCCGCGTGATGGTTGGGTGGTGACAAAAACACCCCACGCCTATGCAGAGCTTTATCCACGCCTGAAAGCTGCGATTAAAGCCAACAAAATGGGCCACATCACTACCGCAAGCGCAACGCTTGGCGCAAAAGGCCGTGGCCTTACTATTCCCGGCAATCGTGTTGTTGGTGTCTATAATAATGTTTGGGCAGTGAGGATGTTAGAGGCCAGTGTCGCGGCTGGCATGGAAGCCCCTATCCGCTTTTACCTCACAGAAAATACAGATGGCACGTCAACGCTTTCTTACAAAACACCAAGCCATGTTTTCACGCCCTATTTTGCTGATGCAAATCCGGACTTAAAAGTAATGGCACGTGAACTGGATGCTGTCTTCCGCGCAATCCATAATGATACGGTGACACAATAGCGCTTGGGCGAGATCAAACGATTACGTTTTCCTAAAACTTCCCGTTATACGCTTGGCGTCCGATGCGCGGACAAAGCACGGTGAATGTGTCGCGTTCTAATGCCGCTTTAAATTCTGTGCGCAATGTTGCAACATCATCAATCCAAACACCGTGACCGCCGAAACCTTCGGCGACTTTTGGGAAATCAGTACCGGAAAAATCAACACCGTTGTTAGGCAATTGCATGGCGCGTTGTTTTATCTCGATCAGGCCAAGGCTTTCGTCAACAAGCACACAAATGATCACAGGTGTTTTCATATCGCGCAAAGTTGAAAGATCGCCCATCATCATCTCAAAACCAGCGTCGCCTACAAAGGCTATCGTCGGCGTATCAGGACTTTCATATTTATAACCTGCCGCCAATGGCACAGCGCAGCCCATGGTACAAAGCGCAGAAGATTGAAGCATCGTACGCGGATTGATGCACTCCCACATCTGGCTGACCAGAATACGATGCGCACCACTATCTGCGGTAATCACCGTATTCTCGGGTGCGGCATCGCGCAGGGTGGCAAAGACATGTTCGGGACCAAAGTCGCCGCCGCCGGCTGCAAACATTTCCTTCAAGGTCGCGCGGGCTTTTTCAACTTCACCATCAACCCAATATTTACCCCCATCCGCATTGGCTAAAGAGGCTGTCGTTGCGGCAACATCACCCATCAATGTGGTTCCAGCTGTATGCATGCCGTGGGTTCGTAGGCTTGATGTTATTTCAACTGCCTTTTCAGCAGGCCATGGATTTCGCCAACCAACACGCATCTCGATTGGATCATAGCCAAGAAGCAAAACAAGGTCCGCCTCCTCAATCAAAGGCAGCAACACACCATCTGCTTTCGGTGACAATCCACCGCCCCCAAGAGAGAGCGGATCGCGCTCATCAAGCATGCCTTTTGCTTTATAGGTAGCAATCATTGGAATGTTCAACGTTTTGCAAAAATGCGAAACATCAGCGCCCTCGTTAAGCGCATCAACGCCCGCAATCACGATGGGCTTTTTGGCTGCCGCAATTCGTCCTTGCACTTCAAAAATAAGACCGGCAGCAGGCAACCCCTGTTTTGGCAAAGAGGCAAGCGGAGTGTATTCCGTTTCGCTCTCACTTTGAGCCACATTGATCGGCAAATCGATATGCACTGGACCGGGCTGACCCGAGGTCGCAATGGATATCGCCTTATCCATCATGACACCTATCGCTCCTTCATTAGCACGGAAGCTGGCTTTGACGATAGGACGCAACATTTGCTGATGATCGAATACTTGGTGGGTATAGGTTTCGGCCTCAGCACCATCGACACAGCCTGTGATGAAAATCATAGGCACGCGATCCTGCATCGCATTGGCGATCACATTAACAGCATTGGCAACCCCCGGGCCAATGGTCGCGACCAAAATGGCTGGTGCACCGGTGGCATGCCACGCGCCTTCTGCCATGAATCCGCCTGCATTTTCATGTTTGACGAGCACAAAATTGATATCTGCTTCACGCAGACCATCAAGAACAGTAAGAACTTCGCCGCCGGGGATGCCAAATGCTGTTTTACAGCCTGCATCAGCCAATTTTTTCGCTATAATATCCGCGCCACGCATAGGTCTAATCCTCTTGTTTGAGACGTCCATCGCTGATCGTGCCATCAGCGGTTAGTCTCTCAATATCATTATCATCAAGACCAATAAGTTCGGTCAGTATTTCAGCTGAATGTTCACCAACACGCGGTGGTGGGTGACGATAAGTTACTGGTGTATCGCTCATTTTTATCGGATTGCCAATAAGATGGACCGCTTTTTCATCTGCGGTGGCATGATCCATGGTGATTTCCATCTCTCGATGTTTGATCTGCGGGTCATTGAAAACCTCTTCCAGATTATTAACGGGACCACAGGGCACGCCAACTTTAGTTAGCTGTTCCAACCATTCGTCAGCCGTCTTTTGACGGGTAATCTCGGCGATCAAAGGCACTACATAATCACGGTTTTTCACCCGCTCAACATTGGTGGCAAAACGGTCGTCTTCGATAAGGTCCACGCGCCCGGCTAATTCCAGAAACTTCAAAAACTGTGCATCATTGCCAACCGCCAGAATAAATTTCTTATCAGAGGCGGGAAATGTCTCGTAAGGCACGATTGTGGGATGACCATTGCCGAGCCTACCGGGTACTTTGTGGTTTGTCAGGTAAGCCGCCCCTTGATTGATAAGCCATGCCACTTGTGTGTCCAAAAGCGCCAGATCAATATGCTGGCCTTTGCCTGTTTGTTGACGTGCGTGAAGGGCTGCGAGAATTGCGTTTGAGGCGTACATGCCACACATCACATCAGCGATCCCAACACCGGCTTTTGTTTCCACGCCGCCATCTTCATCACGTTGGCCAGTGAGGCTCATGATGCCACCCATGCCTTGTATCAAAAAATCATATCCCGCACGTGGAGCGTAAGGGCCGGTTTGACCGAAACCAGAAATTGAGCAGTAAATCAAACGCGGATTAAGCTCACGCAATGTCTCATAATCGAGGCCACGCCGCTCCAAATCACCGACTTTGAAATTTTCAACCACAATGTCAGATTGCATCGCGATATCTTGAATAATCTTCTGCCCCGCGCTGGATGTGAGATCGACAGCGAGTGAGCGTTTATTACGATTGGCGCAAAGATAATAGGAACTTTCCTGACTGTCTTTACCATCCACTTGCACAAAGGGAGGCCCCCAACGGCGGGTATCATCACCTGTTATCGGGCGCTCAATCTTGAGAATATCCGCTCCCATATCACCCAAAAGCTGCGTACAAGTGGGGCCCGCCAGAATGCGCGATAAATCGAGCACACGCAGGCCTGTTAAAGGGCCGTCTTTCAGTGATTGATCACTCACGAGGTGGTTACTCCATTACAAGATTATGTCTTCGTTGTAGCGGCATCATTCATTATTTAAAAGCCACGCGCTTTTGCAATTTCACGAAATCCGCTGAGAAGATAGGCCGTGTCTACCTCGTGAGTGCCGCCATCAAGACAAAGGCGCAGTGTTTCGCCATCACAATTACGATGATATCGACATTTCACGCCACGCGATTTGGTCTCGCGTATAACCTTGCGCGTGCATTGGTCCTGTTTGGCCATGAGTTCAAATGTATCCAAGATTGCCCCTTGCCGCTTACCACGCACAACACGGCCTTCAAGTGGAAAAATACGATCGGCGGTGCCATGCGAATGGTATATTTCACCAACTGGTCCAACACATTTATTCGGCTGTGGGCGCCACATAGTGCCTGAAAGTGGAATGTAGCCTGCGTAATCATCAGGCGTACGACAAGCGAGATTCCATGTCATCGAGGCGCCAATAGAAAACCCGGCAGCAACAATTTTTTGTCCATCAATGGGAAAGCGTTTTTTTATGTCGCTGACGACTTCGCGGAAATAGGTGAATTCATTACGCACTTTGCCGCGTTCAACACCATTAGGAAAAGACCACGACCCTGCCCGACCATTGACGGCAACAAAAGCAACACCCAGTTTTTTGGCAACGCGACGCAATTTATTGCGGTTCATAACCGCTTTCGAGGAACCGCCAAGACCATGAATATAAATAATCGCGGGAATTTTTTTGTCGGCTGGGCGCTCTTGAGGCAAGAATATTCGATAATCACCACTGGCAACGAAACAATCGGAATTCACGCCGCAGGCATGGGCCGATTGCCACCAAAGGGATGAAAAGAAAGAGGCCGCGAAAAGCAACAATAAAGACGCATTAAAACGTCTGCTCAATAATCGTAACATCAATAACCGCAACACAAAATTTCTAGTCCCTTTAGGATGTCATCCTATCATGCAGCCAGACGTTCTTCCATTTCCATATCAATATCAAGTAACTGTTGTGTTGAAAGCGGTTGATGGCTTTCTTTATCACTCAGCGCCTGTCCACGAATGGCAAGAGCGGGCAAATTGATAGCCCGAATGATAACCGGTGGGCTTTGCTCTTCAGGTAATTGCCAAAACCCTAGTCGGGTAAACAGATTACCGAATGAAACATGAGCACTTGTAAAACCCAGCGGTATGGCAAGAAACGGGCCGATGAATACTGGCAAGCTTACAAGAAAACCATTTAAAGTCACTGAACCTGATACGAAAAGTGCTGTCACACCTAAAAGGCCAAATAGCATTTGAGGCCAAAGATGACTTGCAACAACACCCACGGGAAGAGAGGTTACTTGACGATCTTGCGAGGCCCAACCGCGGGCTTTACCAAATGGTAGGCCTGCTAAGAAGATCGTCTCGGCAACCGCCATGATGGGCGCCAACAACATTGAAAATAAAATCTCAACAGCCGCACTTGTAATGACTGCTAAACCGCCGCCATAGGCTTTTCGCAACTTAGAGCGCATCAACACATCAGCTATTGATACAAGTTTCGGAGCGAAAATCATCGTCATCACGATGAGAAACAAAATATAGCCCGGTCCCATCTGGAAACCACTGAAGGTCATGTCTGAGAAAATGATCGACCATGTGGCAACAGAAACGAAGGTCATCCATGCTGGGGCACTTGTGAACATTAAAATCGCAAGAACAAGCTGAACCCGGCTTGTGGGTTTAAGATCTGGCTCGGACAATAATTTTAGATATTGCATATTGCCATGGCACCAACGCAAATCGCGACGGATGAATTCTAATATATGCGGTGGGTTTTCTTCATAAGAACCACCTTCTTCCGCAAGCACCCGACACTCATAACCAGCGCGGCGCATATAAACAGCCTCAACCTGATCGTGGCTTAAAATATATCCTGACAAAGGCCCTTTGCCCGGTAAAATAGGCAGATGACAATGTTCCATGAACGGCTCAAGACGGATAAGTGCATTGTGTCCCCAATAAGGACCGCAATCACCCTGCCACCAAGCACTGCCCAGTGTATAAGACTTCATACCCATGCGCATGCCAAACTGGAAAACACGGGTGAAGGCGCTGTCGGAAGGAAGACCAACAACCAGACTTTGAAGAATACCAAGCTTGTCATTAGCCTGCATCACGCGAACAAGACGTAAAATGGAAGAAGCCGACATCACGCTGTCCGCATCAAGCGTCAACATGAAGTCATGGTTCACGCCCCATGTGTCGCAAAAGTCGCGGATATTGCCCGCTTTAAAGCCCTTGTTATCTGTGCGCAAACGATAGGTAACACCAATTTTTTCAGCCCAATCGCGGCGCAATTTTTCAAAAACAACCTGCTCTTCGGTTATCACGTCATCCTCAGAGCTATCGCTAAGAATGTAAACGTGGAAATTATTTGCACTGCCAGATGCCACAAGCCTCGCAATCATCGCCGTTAGATTGCGATTCACCTGTCCAACGTCTTCATTGCGGATACACATTGCGACTGCAGTAGACTTGGTAATCGGGTCATTGTCCTTGATCTTTTGAGAATCAGGAAAAACACTTGCCGCCGGATTTTTTGTAAACCTCATAAGACCGAAACCAATGACCGCATTCCAAAAACCGATTGCTGTCCAAGGTAAGGTGATTGCAAAACACATCAGAAGCAGCCATTCGAAGGGAACAATTTCAGCTGGCGACAATGCCCAAGCCATCAAAGCCAAAAGCCCAGCAATTGTAAAAAAAACAAGAGTACCGAAAGTAATTCGTCTAGCGGTAGGCGTCATGCTATAAGACCTCACTGGTGCCAAATTGGCGAAACTAAAAAAACTAAACCCGTTGACAAATACGTCTTCGACCTTCTTTGTGACGAAATTATTGCGCACTGCAACAACCTTAGTCAAGAAACCTATTAACTGATTGAAACTGAATTGTGGCTGAACAAATAGATCACAAAAACGAGAGCAGCGTGCAAGCTAAGGAGCTGGCGCATGCACTTGTATACACTGGCCCAATGGTCGCTGCAATAGAACCAGCATCTATGCCGCCACTTGGTAATAATGATATTATATTACAAACACTTAAATCAGGAATCAGTAGAGGGACAGAAAGCCTAGTTTTTGCTGGAAGAGTACCCAAAAATGAATGGGAAAGAATGCGTTGTCCTCATCAAGTCGGTAAGTTTTCTTTTCCTGTATCTTATGGGTATGCACTGGTTGGTGAGGTGATCGAGACAGGTAAAGATGTCAATCACCTTGTGCAGGGCAACATAGTTTTCGCCCTCCATCCTCACCAAAGCCATGCACTCATTAATGCCACTTACGCCAACAAAGTACCTGACACCATACCACCGCAACGCGCGGTTTTGGCTGCCAATATGGAAACTGCACTGAACGCCTTATGGGATAGCGATGTGACGGCTGATGACACAGTGAGCGTTATCGGGGCGGGTGTTGTCGGTCTTCTCACTGCTTATCTGGCGAACAAAGTAGCGCAAACAAATGTTGCCATTATTGATATTGATGAGAGCAAACGCGCTGTTGCTGAATCTCTAGGACTTACTTTCTTCTTACCTCAAGATGCACCCCAAAATAATAATGTTATTTTCCACACCAGTGCTAGTGGTACCGGACTGCAAACAGCGCTTGATCTTGCTGCTTTTGAGGCCCGCATTATCGAGATGAGTTGGTATGGTGATAAACAAATACCGCTACAGCTTGGCGGTGCTTTCCATTCGCAAAGGCTGTCAATCATCTCAAGCCAAGTTGGTCATATCAGCCCATCGCGCAGAGCGACCACAAGCTATGCGCAACGCATGGCAGAGGCTTTAAATTTACTCAACGATCCTGCGCTTGATGCATTGCTAGAAACGGAAATTGCCTTTAAAGCACTGCCAGATCATTTAAACCGCATTCTCGGCCCAAACAGCAACACGCTTTGTCAGGTCGTGGATTATACAACCAATCTTACTAGCAACCCATCTGGAGATTAGCCGTGCACGCAGTAGAAGTTCGCGACCACATTATGATTGCCCATTCTTTCAAGGGCGAATTTTTTGGCCCAGCCCAAGCCATGCATGGCGCTACATTTGTTGTTGATGCCTGTTTTATCTCAGAGACGCTGGATGAAAATAATGTCGTCATCGATATCGGTGCGGCCCATGATGCGCTGAAAGCTGTTCTTGAGCCGATCAATTACAAAAACCTCGATGAAGTGACTGAATTTAAAGGTCAAAATACAACGACCGAATTTTTGACCAAACATGTTTTTGATCATCTGGCCGAAGCTGCCCGCGAGGGAAAACTAGGCCGTGATGGTGACGAGATTGATGCCATCCGTGTTACAATTTCTGAAAGCCACGTGGCGCTTGCTTGGTATGAAGGGGCGATATAGTCGCCAAGCCAAGATCGAGCCAATAAGGCAACCTCATGCATATCCGTTTCATCATTCCAGGCGATATTGATACACCCACAGGGGGCTATCGATATGACCGCGCGATTATTGACGAATGGCGCAAGCTTGGCGTGGGCGTCGACCTTATCAGTCTGCCGGGTGACTATCCTTTTGCCAATGAGGCAGACATTCAAACGGCGCTTTCTATTATTGATAAGGTGCAAGATGCCGATATTTGCGTGATCGATGGCCTTGCCGGTGGTTGTGCGCCAAGCCTGATGCAGCGCTGCGCCAAGCAAATGCCCGTTGTTGCGCTTATCCATCATCCGTTGGCGCTGGAAAACGGGCAAACGGAAGCACAATCAATGGCGTTGGAAAAGCTGGAGCGAGAAGGTCTTGGCTTCGCGAAGGCTGTTGTGACAACAAGCCCCGCCACGAGTAAAACAGTGCATCAACTCTTCAACTATCCGGTCAATAATATTTCGGCTATCATGCCCGGCGTGGAACGTGGTGCGCCTATTCCCTTTAGAACCCAAAGACCTTTGCGTCTTTTGAGCGTTGGTTCAATTACTGAGCGCAAAGGCCATGATGTGCTGTTGCGCGCTCTTAGCACACTTCACGATTTATCATGGACGCTCGATATTGTTGGGCTTCAACATTTAAGCCCTGAGACTTTCGACGACTTACAAAAGATCACTCAAGAGGGTGGGATTTCTGACAGGGTCAACTTTCACGACGGTGTGGATGCACAGGCCCTTGATAAGCTTTATCATAGCGCAGATCTCTTTGCCCTCGCCTCACGTTATGAGGGCTATGGCATGGCTTATGCCGAGGCGATTGTGCGCGGTCTGCCTGTGATCGCAACAACCGCTGGCGCGATACCCGATACTGTTCCTGAAAGCACAGGCCTCTTGGTGACACCCGATGATATTGACACCCTTACTGACGCATTGCGTATAATCCTGAGTGATGATGATTTAAGGCGACAGAAACACATGGGCGCCCTTAAAGCAGAAGCTGATTTCCCCACATGGGAAAAATCAGCGGAAGAATTCCATTCTTTATTGCGGAGGCTGCAATGAGTTTTTCCGCCGAATGGCTGGCCCTTCGCGAACCAATTGATCATGCGGCGCGCAACGATGACGTCATTAATGCGCTCAATATGCTTTTTGAGGGCAAAAAAACGATACGACTAACCGATATCGGCAGCGGTACAGGTTCCACCATCCGCGCTTTGACGCCCACGCTTGAGAGCGCTATTGCTTGGCATCTGGTCGATAATGACCCAGCCCTTCTCGATATCGCCCAAAAAGAAGCCGCAGGCGCCGATGTCATCACGAGCCACGCCGATTTGTCCCTATCGTTAGATGCAATTTTTTCGCAGCCCACAGACCTCATCACCACATCAGCCTTTTTGGATCTTGTCTCTGAAGACTGGATATCCGGTTTTGTTGATGCGGTTGTTGAAAGGCAGCTGCCCTTTTATGCAGCCTTAAATTATGACGGGCGCGCGGGCGCACTGCCGCCATTGACCGATGATGAGATTATCCTTGCTGCTTTCAACACACACCAAAAAACAGATAAAGGACTAGGCCCCGCGCTTGGCCCCGATGCGGCTCATACTGCCATGGCATGCTTTGAAAAAGCGGGTTATGAAATAACTCATGGGCTATCCGACTGGCAAGCAGGGCCGGATCATGCAGCCTTTCAAAAAATGTTACTCGATGGGTGGCGCGGTGCGGCAAGTGAAATTCGGCCGGATTTAAAGACTGATTTTGATGACTGGTTTGCTAAACGCCTGAGCTTGATCGAAGAGGCTGACACGACAGGTGCCAGCGTTTTTGTTGGCCATATAGATTTTCTGGCTCTGCCTTAATCAGCGCTGAGTGAGCGCCTAATCGACGCTTTCATCACCTGCGCGCAAATCACAATCAAAAAGCACATCATGTCCGAGATGATAAAGACTGACATCCGGTTTTTTAGCTGCATCCAATTTAGAAACCGTCGCTAGATTAAGCCCTGGATAACCGCTGCCAATCAACAGTGGTGCGACTATGAGATGTAGCCTGTCCAAACATCCTTTATCGACAAAAGTTGAAAGCGTTCTGTTGCCGCCTTCAATCAATAATTTGCTATAACCGAGCGCCTCTAGAGCGGTGATCATTTCAAAGGGACACAACTTGTTATCGTGAAGCTCCAAGCCCACAATATCTGCGTGATCTGCCATAGGATGAGTGAGGTTTTTGTCGGTCAAGATGATGACCTTTGAACCATCATCATGAAATAATTGAGCTGATTTAAAAACACGCCCTCGCGGATCGATTATCACCCGTACCGGGCTCTTACCTTCGCACAAACGCACGCTTAAAAGCGGATCATCATCGTTGACTGTACCCACACCAACCACAACGGCATCAACGATAGAACGCAGCCGATGAAGGTGCTTAAGCCCCTGTTTATGATTAATATATTTAGAATCACCTGAGCGTGTTGCGATACGGCCATCTAACGATTGCCCAAGCTGACCGACGACAAATTTTGACATTACTCTCATCGGCAAAAGTGGATCACCATCTAACAATTTAATGCCTTGATCTTGAAAAGGTGGCTTGATTCTCATGAATGCCTAGCCCGCAGGAAAACGTCACGCACTCTGACTTCACAGATAACATTGTTGTGAATTTCCGTCATCACATTATTCATGTTGCATTCAGACATTTAAATTTAAGTTCCTAAAATAAATTACACCATAAAATGGTCTTGATTCATTGTCTATAACTCTCCAAGCTTAGCAAGCAATCAGTCAACCGTTAACTCTATATCAGACGTTTAAAAAATTAAGCTTTTTTTCTTATCGACAGCCTTAGCTACTTGAATTACAAACAACTGAAAAATGGACTGTTAAACTACATGACTGACAACGTTAAGACATCTCTTCTTTCTGTATCTCAAAACAATTCAAAGAGTGACCATGAAACTCTTTTCAGTGTTCAAAATGCCATTACGGCCATACGGCTGGGTGAGCCATTTTTACTAGAAGATAATGGCAATCATCACATGTGTCTTGGTGTCGACGGCATCAATGATAAAACGTTTGCTTCTTTTGTGAACGAGCAACTGGGCCGTAGCCCACTCTTGATTTTGAGCTCTGAACGTGGGGGCGCACTTGGGTTTTATAAAACCTCACCAATTTCAATGGCACTTTCATCCAGCGACACAGCCAGCAGTCTTTATTCGATTGCCGCAAGCCATCCGGCAAAAATAAGCCGTCGCCCAATACATGAACAAGTGGATGCCAAGCCGGCTCTTGAACTTTTAGCCAAAACCAAGCATCTGCCAGCCTGCCTTTTCTATTCAAATGTCACCAATGCTCAGATGTTGATCAATCGAGGTGTTTTGGTCATCAGCAATCAATCAATCGCTAATTATGATGCCGCCAAGGTAAGAAGTTTGCGCCGCAAAAGCGAAGCCCCCATTCCAGTACGTGGCGGTATCAATACCCGTATGGTTGTTTTCGAATATGCGACCGGCGAAAATGAAATCGCACTGGTTGTCGGCAAACCCGACATTACAAAAGAACTGCCGATCCGCATCCATTCGGCCTGTGCAACAGGTGATATTTTTGGCTCAGAGCGCTGTGATTGCGGAGACCAATTGCGACTTGCCATTGAAAAACTGGATGAGCTGGGTGGTGGTGCTGTTTTATACCTAGATCAAGAAGGCCGAGGCATTGGCCTTGCCAATAAAATTCGCGCCTACGATCTGCAAGATCAATCTCTCGATACCGTTGATGCAAACCGCACTCTAGGTTTTGCAGACGACATGCGCGATTATGCCGTTGCCGCTAGCATGGTGCGGACTCTTGGGTGGAAGGCCGTTTCTATTCTCACCAATAATCCGAATAAAGTAAGCGCCTTGGAAAAACACAATCTTGATGTTATCGACCGGATTTCGCATCAAGCGCCAATGAATGAATATAACAGTCATTATCTGCGCACCAAGGCAAAACGCTCAGGTCATATGCTGAAATACAAATAAGCCATCTCTTTCAGCTTTACTTGCCGTCTTCACGCTTGTTCACTCTCTGGATAGCTCTGCTTGACGTTGATGCGTCAGTCTTCAATACTCTTCTATGAATGATACCGGTTTATCAATTAGCGGAGATTAAGAGACATGAGTGAAACACGCGGTTATTCTCGCGCAGCACGTGCCATCCACTGGCTCATGGCATTTATCATTATCACGATGATTATTGCTGGCCTCATGATGGTGAACGGACCGTGGGATGGAAAATTCCCTCCTCTACGCGGTCAGCTCTATGATTATCATCGTGGCATGGGCTTTGTTCTGCTTATTCTCGTAGTGCTGCGTATCATTATCAAATTCACCTCGACTCCGCCCTCGCCCTTACCTTCCTCGATACCTGCTGGTCAGCAAAAAATCGCCGGTCTTGTGCATTTTTTGCTTTATGCAGCGCTTATCATACATCCGCTTTTGGGATGGTATGCAACAAATGCGTGGGGCGTTAAGAATATTCCGTTTTTCGGGCTTTTTGATTTACCAACGCTGGTTGAAAAAAACCGCGCATTAGGCGATCAGCTATTGGCCATTCACGGCTATATCGGATTTTTTATTACCGCCCTCATTGTCGTTCACATTGGCGCGGCCTTGATGCACCAGTTCATCAAAAAAGACGGTGTTTTGCTACGTATGCTTCGAACGTGAGTGTGACCGCCACCCAAAATCACTAGATAGTGTAGGAATAGTGGCGTTTTCGCGCATTCAGCTCTTTACCTTCTGCGCGCTCCCGCTAGTCTCTGCCATTAAGATTTGCCAAAATACGGCACATTACACGATGACTGCTCCTTGAAAGGAAACTCCATTGCTTCGTTCTTTCTTCCCGACACCAAAACTGTTTTTTCTGTCGGCTGTTTTATGGACTGTCGTTGCTTTTATTGTCTGGTTTGCCATCGGCGATAGTTTGATGAATGCCCTCAATGTAGCCGATCTGTTTCTGGATCGCGCGCCTGAGACACCTGAGCCTGGCGTAAAAGTAGCTTTCTTCAATGCAACACGTGTGTGGACCTATCAGTACATTATCATGTTTGCGGCGCTGTTTTGCGTTTTTTGGGCGTTTTTCAACCGCAATATCTGGTATTGGTGGTCTGTCGTCGGCTCAGCATTCTTGATGGTTGCTACCTATTTCAATGTGCAGTTGAGCCTCTTCATCAACGACTGGTATGGTAGCTTTTATGACCTCGTTCAGCGCTCAGTCACCAACCCCAATACGGTGCCTTTGAGCGATTATTATCTTGAGATGTCAACGCTTGCTTATGTGTTGGTGCCGTTCATTATTTTCCTTGTGATGGTTGATTATTTTACCTCGCATTATTTGTTTCGCTGGCGCACGGCGTTGAATAATTTCTACATGGAAAACTGGGAACATGTCCGCCATATTGAGGGCGCGTCCCAGCGTGTTCAAGAAGACACTCGCCTTTTCTCTCGCATCATGGAATCATTGGGCGTCAGCTTTGTTCGCTCGATCATGACACTGATTGCCTTCATCCCCGTTTTGTGGACCCTGTCGCAACAAATCACCGAATATCCGCTGTTTGGCGCGGTTGACGGAGGCTTGGTGTTTCTCGCCATTTTCTCCGCCATTTTAGGCACAGTCGTTCTAGCCGCTGTCGGCTTCAAGCTGCCGGGTTTGGAATTTGAAAACCAGAAAGTGGAAGCCGCCTACCGCAAAGAACTTGTTTACGGCGAAGACAATGAAGACCGCGCCGACCGCGCCACTTCTGCAAGCCTGTTTGGTAATTTGAAGAATTTCTACTTCCGCTATTTCTTCCACTATCTCTATTTCAATGTGGCGCGTTATGCCTATCTGCAAGGCTCGGTCTTCTTCCCCTATTTTGCGCTTGGACCAGCAATTGTAACGGGTGCGATAACCTTCGGCGTCTTCCGCCAAATCGGCAATGCCTTCAATCAGGTTGAAAATGCGTTCCAGTTCTTGGTCAACTCATGGCCAACAATCGTGGAGCTGATGTCCATCCACAAACGCCTAAGCGCTTTTGAAGAACACATCACCGCAGAACCGACCAACCATGCTATGTCGCTTATGCCGCAAGGCAAGGAATGATCATCGCCGGAACGTGGGTTATGGCGTTCATCATTCAGCGGCAATAGTCCACTGCTTCAGCGATGCTTCAACTTCATCGCATGGTTGCAATGTGAGCGGTCGTTTCACCCATGGACCGGCTGGAATTGTTTTTGATGAAACTGCCACGCAGCTATCCTGATCCTCATCCAGTCTCAGGGTTTGATCTGCGTCATTGTAGATGAATTTCTGACGCGGATGATCGCTGCATTCCAGCAGGGCAAATTCCGATTTTCCAGTGGCTATTAAAGCCTGCATACAAAAGCCTTCGAATGGATAGGACTCGACCTGTAAAGTGCTCGCGTTGTACTCGAAACGCGTATCATTGCCTGCATAATTGCGTGGCTTGCCCTCGCTGGCTGGTTTGCAAGAATGGGTCTGCAACAAATCCGACTGTCCGGGGCCATATGTATCGAAGCAAAAACCATATCCGTTGGGTTCATCGTGGTTTTCGCTAAGAGCGATATATGGTGCTTGTGAAGGAACCTGTGGAGCGTCAGCCTTGGCAATACCCGTGGCTGCAAGCAGCGTGGTCGCAAATAGTACAAGTCGCATTGTGTGTCCTTTTCGAAGGAGGGTCGACAGCATTAGGTTAGTGCCTTCCTGATTTGTGATCAACCAAAACTGTTTAAATTGGAACTATTTCGGCGAACTCGATTCAGGTGTTTTGGTTTAAGGGCGAGTTGTTAAAATGCGTACATAAAACTTCAGCGGGGCTCCTGGCGAGTAAATGATGCGGACAGTTGTCTGGTTCTAAATTAAGCATCATATCCAAGCTTTAAGGCTGAGTCGCCGTAGATCTCATAATATCTTTTCAAAACCGTGTCTGAGAACTCAGAAATATATTGTTTAGGCTTACCACTACGGACATGGCCTTCTATTTTTACATTACCTGAAAAAAGAGAATTATTAAAGGAGACTAGCAATAATTGGGCTATCAAATCGCCGGAAAATCCAAGTGCTGTATAAACTTTTGTGTATTCTCGCAGATTGTAATCCTGAACCAGATTTTCGAGTTTTGTAATATAAACATTTTCTTTGTTCTGAGGCACTTTAAGCATATCGTCAATCGTCAAGGCTGCATTGTAATCCATTTCAAATAAAAATTTATCGCTCATATTCATATAGCTATTTATTTTCTCTTGATAGGTGAGACCGTTAAATCTTTTCTGAGGTATATGAAGCCATTTTTCATTGGATTTAGTATGATAATAAGCTCCACTTACGATAACATCACGCGGGTCGCGAATGCATATGACATACTTTGAATTTGTTTGATTATCTTTCATTAACTCCATAAGTTTTATGGAAGTGTAATCAAACCCTATCGTCCACTTTTTTGGTTTAGATGCCTTATGCATATACCAAGGCACGAGCAAGTTACTTTTCTCAGCACGTCTAAGAATTCTTCCGAATAAAACAGTACCCGTCTTGTGAAATGTGCCAATATAAGACTTATGCGCGACTGATTTATTTACTCTATTCCAAAAATTCAGCATAAAATAATTATCCTGTCACCAGCTACCGGTGTTCTCCATACTAGCCCATGGCTCTTGTGCTGGTAGCGGCTCGCCGCGTTGTAAAAGTTCGACCGACACGCCATCGGGTGAGACAACAAAGGCCATATAGCCATCGCGCGGTGGGCGATTGATCGTGGTGCCATTGTCCATGATGTGCTGGCAGGTCTCATAAATATTATCGACACGATAGGCCAGATGACCAAAATTGCGACCGCTGTCATAGTCTTCTGGATCCCAGTTATGGGTCAACTCTAAAGCGGGCGCGGCCTCCTCTTCAAACCGTGCCACATCATCTTTCGCGGCCAAAAAGACCAGCGTGAAGCGGCCCTTTTCGCTATCTTTGCGGCGCACCTCTTCCAGCCCCAAAAGATCGCAATAAAACTTCTTTGATTCCTCAATGTCTTTAACCCGCACCATCGTGTGGAGATATTGAATACCCATCGCGCTCATCCTTTATTGTTCACATCACATGAAAGACTATTCATTCAAATTAATCGTAGCCGTTTTCAATTATATATCTAGGCCAATTAACCGTAAACCTCGATACCCAAACGTAAAAATATGCTGCTTCGATGGTGGTGCATTTTCATTTTAAAGAATGAGAAAAGCTCTGAAATCATTGACATTCGTGCTTGTCGGTCCGGTGACAAAAAGCGCGTCAATCGCTTCAAAGGCGCTATAGGCATCATTACCGTTGAGATAATCAAGGGGCTTTAGGCCTTTCGCCTGAAGGTCTATGATTGTATTGCCATCAATGAAAGCGCCCGCATTATTTTCTGAGCCATCAATGCCATCGGTATCGGCGGCAAACGCATGAACATTCGACAAACCTTCAAGTCCGAAGGCTGCCGACAAAAGAAGTTCGGTGTTGCGCCCGCCCTTTCCTTTGTGGCGCACAGTCACGGTTGTCTCACCACCAGACAAGAGGATGCAGGGCCGTTCAAAAGGTTGATTACGCAGCGCCGTTTGACGTGCCAGCGCTGCGAGCACCTGCCCCACATCAGCCGCCTCACCTTCTATCGCATCACTTAATATATGCGCTTTCCAGCCACCCTCTCTCGCCACCCTTGCTGCCGCCTCAAGCGATAGTTGGGCGGCCGCAATGACATGTACTTCATCATTGGCAAAAGCTGCATCGTCTGGGCGCGGCGCTTCGCAGGCATCACTCGCCATCCACGCCATGACATTTTCAGGCAAGGTCATCTCGTAACGCTTGATAATATCCAGCGCATCAGCACGCGTGGCGTGGCTGGGCACAGTTGGCCCGCTTGCAACAAGGGCTGGATCATCACCGGGAATATCTGAAATAACGAGCGTCACGACTTTGGCCGGATGGGCAGCACCCGCCAAGCGGCCACCCTTGATGGCTGAGACATGTTTGCGCACACAGTTCATCTCATGGATGCTCGCACCACAACGCAAAAGCTCCGTATTGACGGCTTGTTTATCTTCTGGAGTGACCGCATCAGGCGGCAAAGACAAAAGCGATGAGCCACCACCCGATATAAGAGCTAAGACCGTGTCATCTGCCCCCAAGTCTTCGACAAGATTTATCATCCTGCGCGCAGCCGCAAAGCTTCCCTCATCGGGCACAGGGTGCGCGCTTTCAATAATCTCAATGCTCTCGCATGGTACTGCTGAGCCATGACGTGTAACAACAAGGCCTTCCAGTGCTCCCTCATAAGCCGCTTCAAGCGCTTGCGCCATATGAGCTGATGCCTTACCTGCACCGACCACAACCAAACGGCCTTTGGGTTTTTGTGGCAGAAAATTTTTCAGCATTTTTGCCGGATCAGCCGCATCAACCGCTGCATGGAATAAATCTGCAAGAAAAAGGCGCGGATTAAACTCTGGCATAAATTTTCGTCCTATTGGGCGGCTTGTGGCAATTGGAACGGTAAAGCGCGATCTTCCGCATAGAGCGAGAACACCGTGCCAACACAGATGACGATGGGGTCACCTTGTGAAATTTCCTCGATGCCCTCAGTCAGATTTTCGAGCGTCCCTTTCCATGCGCGCTGATCGTCGCGGCTGACATTCGCCACAATCACAACTGGCGTATCACTCACCATTCCGTGTTTAATCAGATTGCTTGAAACTTCATGCCCTGTCCGGCTTGCCATATAGAAAATCAACGTCGTATCACCCGATGCCATGCCCGCCCAATGGAGATTTTCCGGCACTTTTCCACTTTTTGAATGGCCGGTCACAAAGCGCACAGACTGAGCATGATCGCGGTGGGTCAAAGACACGCCAATGCTCGCAGCAGCACCTGAGGCTGCCGTGATGCCAGGCACAACCTCAAAGGGCACGCGCGCATCAAGCAGATCGCTGATTTCCTCTCCTGCACGGCCAAACACCATTGGATCTCCACCTTTAAGGCGCACAACCCGTTTTCCTTCCAAGGCGAGATCGACCATCATCTTGTTGATCTCAACTTGAGAACATGACTTTCGCCCGCCGCGCTTGCCAACATAAATGCGCTCCGCCTCACGCCGTGCCAGCTCAAGGATAGCTGGCGACGACAAGTCATCAAACATAATCACATCAGCACCCTGCAACACGCGCACGGCCTTGATTGTCATCAAATCAACATCGCCCGGCCCAGAACCAACCAGAGAAACAAAGCCTGTTCCACGCTCATTCACCTCTGCTGCTGTTTGATTGGCAAGGGCTAAAAGCACCTCATCGCTCACCGGTTCAGAACGAAACGCACGTTCTACAAATTTTTCCCAAAAATTCCGCCGTTGCGATGCATCGGGCACAATCTGCTTGAGTTGGTTTCTAAAATTTTTTGCAAGCGCACCTGCTAGTGCGAGAGACGCTGGTAAGAGCGATTCAATTTTACGTCTGATCGCTTGCGCTAATATAGGAGCGGCGCCGTCGGTTGAAATACCAACCACAACAGGCGAGCGATTAACAATGGTTCCAAATTGAAACTCGCAATACTTGGGATTATCAATGACATTGACCGGCACTTTTGCGACTTTGGCTGCACAATAAAAGGCATGGGCTTCAGCATCTAGTTCAATATCAGCAAGGGCTGCTGCGGCAAGATCAAAATCATTGATCGACCATGGGCGTTTTTGATGCACCAATGTTCCGTCGGCAGCACCGCGCGCGAGAAGGTTTTCCATTTCATGAGAAAGCTCTTCAGCCACGATATCAACATGCGCACCACTGGCGGCCAAAAGCTCGGCCTTCCATGCCGCTGCCTCTGTTCCACCAGCAAGCAAAACCCGACGACCGCGCAGTTTTAGAAAAACTGGCAATACCGCTAATTCTTCCATCCTGTTCGGGTCCCTTATAATCGGGCTTTCCGTATGATTGATAGCTTCATCCATGATGTCATTCATTATTCTTGTTCTGATCTTGTAAGTGCAGATCACACGATTTTTTGTCTATAGCCAAGGATTCTTTTTCTATGAATAGGAAATCTTGTGGTATAAGATGAAATTGACATATAAAGGTTTTCTTATATCCTTATGTCTTAATTGCGCGATAATAGAACGGAATACAACCATGCGGACATCTTTGCCCGACCTTTTGAATGAAAAACAAATTCTTCTCGCCGACGGCGCGACGGGTACGAATTTCATGGAAATGGGTCTAGAGCCTGGTTTTCCACCTGATATATGGAATGTGAGCGAGCCACAAAAGCCTGAAGCGCTGCATCAAATGTTTGTCGATGCTGGTTCAGATATCATTTTGACCAATACATTTGGCGCGAATGCACCGCGGTTGAAACTGCACAAAGCAGAAAAAGAAACTTATGCAATCAACAAAGCAGGAGCGGAAATTGCCTGCCGTGTTGCAGAAAGCGTTGATCGGCCCGTTGTTGTTGCTGGGTCAGTTGGTCCGACTGGCGAACTTTTTGTACCGCTTGGCGAAATGACGTTTGAAGGTGCGCGCGCTGCCTTTGTAGAGCAAATGCGCGGATTAAAAGACGGTGGCGCAGATCTGGTATGGATTGAAACCATGTCAGCGGCCGATGAAATTCAAGCCGCCGCAGAAGCCGCTGTTGAAGTGGGTATTCCTTATGCCTTTACCGCAAGTTTTGACACGGCGGGCAAAACCATGATGGGGCTTGCACCGGCAGCGCTCAATGAACTCGCAGCAGCCCTTCCCGGCAAACCGCTTGCCTTTGGAGCCAATTGTGGTGTTGGTGCTTCTGACCTTCTTGTTTCTGTTATGTCGATGACAGATGCTGATCCCGAAGCCATTGTTGTTGCGAAAGCAAACTGCGGCATCCCTGTGGTCAAGGGTGCTGCGACGGTATACACGGGTACGCCCGAGCTTATGGCTCATTATGTGGCGATGGCGGCGGATGCTGGTGTGCGCATTATCGGCGGTTGCTGTGGCACAGCGCCAGAACATATCAAAGCCATGCGTGGTGCCATTGATAACTATGAAGCTTCTTCGCGCCCGACGCTTGAAGCAATAGTTGAAAAAATTGGCCCTCTCGTCTCCCCTTCACGCGGCGAAGGTGCTAATGCACCCAAGCGCGAACGTCGCGGACGGCGGCGGGCTTAGTCAGCCTTCATCAAAAAGCCGAAAAGCTTTGCGCACCACCTCATAGTGGAGCTTCACTCCATCACTCATTGGAATTTGAGTGGTGGCATGGCCTCCCTTGGTTGATAAATCATCTGGCATTGAACGTTTTTTGCGCTCCATGAAGTCCTGCAAGGCCTCATCGATTGACTGATCCAACACGGGCGCTTGATAGTCATCCAGCATTTTTTGGCAAATCACGCGCGCTCGTTCTTCGCTGCGGCATTCACCGTCCGTGAGCCATTGCTCATAGGGATTATTATCTGCAACATTGGAGCGGCAAAATGCTGTTTCAAAATTGGCCTTCGTGTGATCTGAACCTAGATGATGCCTCCCTGGGCTAACATCACGCAGAGCCTCTAGCCCCTGCCCGTTTTCGCTCACATCAATACCACCCGCCATCGCCTGCATCATGCCAAGCTGATCGCAATCCATGACAAACTTTTCAAATGAAGAAACAAGTCCACCTTCCAACCACCCTGCCGCATGGAGCACAAAATTTGTACCCGCTAATAATGTCGGTGTAAGGGTTTGCGCACTCTCATATGCCGCTTGAGCATCAACCACTTTAGAACCGCTGAGTGAACCACCTGAACGGAACGGAACCCCAAGACGGCGAGCCAACTGAGAAGCACCATAAAGCGTCATGGTGGATTCTGGCGTACCAAAGATGGGAACGCCAGACTGCATGGAAATGGAACTTGCAAAGGAGCCAAAGACAACAGGCGCGCCCGGTCGACATAGCTGGGTGAAGGCAATACCTGCCATGGCTTCGGCTAGAATTTGCGCCAATGTTGCAGCCGTCGTGATCGGTGACATAGCGCCCATCAAAATGAACGGCGAAATGATGCACGCTTGATTATTGCGGGCATAGATTTTTGCCGCACCTAGCGCGGTTTTGTCGTATGTCATTGGCGAACTGGCATTGATAAGACTGATCAAAACACAATTTTGATCAACAAAGCCCGCACCAAACACAAGCTTAGCCATATCAAGACTGTCTTGCGCCCGCTGAGGTGTGCTGACTGCTCCCATAAACGGCATATCAGAATAACGGATATGACTATAGATCATATCAAGATGGCGCTTGTTGACTGGAATATCTGCTGGCTCGCACACCACGCCACCTGAATGATGCATAGCGGGGGTGAGATAGGCGAGTTTTACAAAATTTCGAAAATCTTCAATAGAAGCATGGCGTCGTTCGCCTTCTAATGTGCGCACAAAGGGCGGGCCGTAAACCGGAGCGAACACGGTATTATTGCCGCCAATTTGCACTGAGCGTGCAGGGTTTCTCGCGTGCTGGGTAAATTCTTGCGGTGCTGTTTTTATCAGCTCACGCAGAAGGCCTTTTGGAAAACGAACCCGCTCACCCTCCACTTTAGCGCCAGCCTTGCGCCACATATCAAGCACCTCGGCGTCACCATGAAACTCAATGCCAATTTCTTCAAGCAGAGTATCTGCGTTGTTCTCAATGAGAGTGAGCCCCTCTTCATCCAAAACTTCATAGGGTGAGATTTTGCGTTGGATGTAAGGATTTTTGACCAAGCGCGCGGCTTCACGCGCGGCGCGTCTTGTATCTCTACCTCCGCTACGTTTATTGCGCGAGGTATTGTTTTCCTCAATATCAACCATGGTGTCGCCTGTTCTTTATCTCCTCATATCGGCACTCTTGCCATTTTGTAAGACCTCGCCACTCTTTTTCTCATAATCGGCTGTTTTCACGCATTATTAAAACCGCCTGCGCAGCTATTATTTCTAAGAAAGCTTAATCTATATATGCGGGTCTGGAATGGTTTTGCTTGCGAATTTTGAAAGAAATGTATAGGCAAAGCTGAATTCGCCACAAGGTCTAGTGACCAATAAGGAATTTGTTGATGTCTGATGAAGATGAAATCATTCTGTCCGAACTCTCTGACGATGACCTCGTCTTGCAGATGATGGATGACCTTTATGATGGTCTGAAAGAAGAGATTGAAGAAGGCACAAATATCCTGCTGGAACGCGGATGGACACCTTATGATGTTTTGACCAAATCTCTGGTTGAGGGCATGCGGATTGTCGGCAATGACTTTCGTGACGGCATTTTGTTTGTGCCCGAAGTGCTGCTTGCAGCAAACGCCATGAAAGCAGGCATGTTTATTTTGCGTCCTCTCTTGGTCGAAACAGGTGCGCCAAAATTAGGCGTCATGGTTACCGGTACTGTTAAAGGTGACATTCATGACATCGGCAAAAATCTTGTCGGCATGATGATGGAAGGCGCAGGCTTTGATGTGTATGATTTGGGCATCAACACAGATGTTGATGAGTTTCTTGAAGCTCTCGATAAGCACAAGCCCGATATTCTCGGTATGTCAGCGCTTTTGACCACCACCATGCCTTATATGAAGGTTGTGATTGATCAGTTGAAAGAAAAAGGCTTGCGAGACAAATTTATCGTGCTTGTTGGCGGCGCACCGTTAAACGAAGAATTTGGTGCAGCCGTTGGTGCTGATGCTTATTGCCGTGATGCCGCGGTTGCTGTTGAAACGGCAAAGGAACTGATCGCAAGGCGACACAACTCTAAGGCCTCTTGAAACAATGCCGGATGCACCCCGAAAATCAATTCGTAAGGGTGGACGGGCAACACGGCTGAATCAAGTAAAAATCGATTCACTACGACCAAGTACATTAATCGATAAGGGCGTTACCAATTATACGGTGGAGCCATCAGCCAGTGTTGTTTGCGTGATTGCTTGTGGCGCGATTGCTCACGAGATTATCGATATCGTTCAAATCAATGATCTCAACCACATTTCTCTGACCTGCCTACCCGCCAAATATCACAACACACCCGATAAAATTGTGCCCGCCATGGAACAGGCCATCAAGGATGCCCGTGCAGCGGGGTTTGGCTCTGTCTTTTGTGGCTATGCCGATTGTGGCACCGGCGGCGCGCTTGATCGTCTGTTGGAGCGTGAAAATGTTGCCCGCCTGCCCGGTGCGCATTGTTATTCATTCTTCTCAGGTGTTGAGCACTTTGAAAAAAGCAATGATGCGGATATGCGATCTTTTTTTCTCACTGACTTTCTGGCTCGCCATTTCAACAATCTGACATGGAAGCCTCTCGGTCTTGATGACCACCCAGAACTGCTATCAACCTATTTCGGCGCTTATGAGAAAATTGTCTTTTTATCGCAACAAGATGATCCAGAACTTTTGAGCCGGGCGCAGGAAATTGCCAAAAAGCTGCAACTCACCTTTGAGCATCGCAAAACAGGCTATGGTGATCTGGCAAAAGCTTTAATTGACCCATCGCTTTTAGACTAGAAAAAGCACTCTCAATCCCTCATATAGATTTATCTAAAAATTCAAGGACTTTGTTATGCCCCGTTCAAGAGCTGCCCAGAAAATAATCGTCTATTGGCGCGACATTCCCGCTCAAGTGATTTGCAAGGCTGGGCGCACATCTGCAAAGCGGGAACTCGATAAACGGTTCATCACCGCCATAGACGCCTGCGCGATGCGGGCGGGGCTGGATCAAACCGACGATTATCTCAATGCATGGCGTAAAGCTGACCCTGTGCCGTGCGGCGAAGACCTCGAAGCAGAAGCAGCAAAAACTGCTGACGCTCTTGAAGCGGAATATACCAAAGAACGCGTGTTGGCCCTTGTGAACGCAGGCGGTTTTGAGAATGGCGATAAATAAAGACTAATCAAAACTCAATAAATCTTGCAAATGCAGGGTTTTCCTTTGATGATTTAAAAAAATCCCCTAAATGACTTGCGCACGCTTATCATGGGATATAAAGATATCTTTATACGGTAATGAGAAAGAAATCGGCCGATTATAAAGTCCGGTTTCTTTGATTACCATCAGAGTACTTACCCGCCGATTGCACTATGATATGATGGCGGCTTGTAAAGGATATGAACCCATGACACGCACTCTTGTTTCTTCCCGGTCTAAAGAAGTCATTATCGGATTTGATCAGCCATTTTGCGTCATTGGTGAGCGCATCAATCCAACAGGCCGCAAAAAGCTAGCTGCAGAAATGGAAGCTGGCAATTTTGATACGGTGACAAACGATGTTCTCGCGCAAGTCGCAGCTGGTGCCAGCATGCTGGATATCAACGCGGGCGTAACTGCGGTGAACCCTAATGAAACCGAACCGCCATTGATGGTGGAGACTTTGAAACTTGTGCAAAGCCTGACAGATATTCCGCTGTGTATCGATTCGTCCGTTTCTTCTGCCTTAGCGGCTGGGCTTGAAGTGGCCGAAGGCCGGCCCCTCGTCAATTCTGTGACCGGTGAAGTGGAAAAACTTGAAGAGATTTTGCCGCTTATCAAAAAATACAATGTACCCGTTGTCGCCATCTCTAACGATGAAACAGGTATTTCCGAAGATCCTGACGTGCGCTTTGAGGTTGCCAAAAAAATTGTTGAACATGCTGCTGATTATGGCATCAAACCGCATGATATTGTGGTCGACCCGTTGGTTATGCCAATTGGTGCAATGGGCACGGCTGGGCTTCAGGTATTCGCGCTCGTGCGGCGTCTGCGCGAAGAATTGGGCGTCAACACAACCTGCGGCGCTTCCAATGTATCGTTCGGCCTGCCAAACCGTCATGGCATTAACGCGGCATTTTTGCCGATGGCGATTGCCTCTGGCATGACATCTGCGATCATGAACCCATGTCGTCCACAGGAAATGGAAATGGTGCGCGGTGCGAATGTTCTGATGTCAACCGATGAAAATTGTGCAACATGGATTCAGACCTACCGTGAACCAACACCGGGTTCAAAGGGTGGCGAAGCTGGTGGCGGGCGTCGTCGTCGCGGTGGACGTTCTGCACGTGTTGGCAATACTAAATAACGCAACTATTTTGGATTTGCTAAAACATGGCTCCTTCTCCTGACAAAGATGCCCTCATCTTGTTTATGCCGTCGGGTAAACGCGGTCGTTTTCCTATTGGAACACCTGTGCTTGATGCCGCGCGTGATCTTGGCGTCTATGTGGAAAGTGTTTGCGGGGGGCGCGGCATTTGTGGCAAATGTCAGGTAAGCGTTGCCGAAGGGCATTTTGCCAAGCATGGCATTACCTCAAGCGTTGATAATCTATCCGCTTTTTCTGACACCGAAGCTCGTTATCGCTCTAAACGCGATCTTGCCAGCGATCGCCGTCTTTCCTGCTCATCTAAAGTCCAGGGTGACATCGTCATCGACATTCCACAAGCTGCCAGTGCCAACAATCAAATGGTGCGCAAGGCCGTGGATACACGCATTATTGAGCGCGACCTTGCAACAACACTGCATTATGTCGAAATCGAACAACCTGATATGCATAAGCCGCTGGGTGACGCTGATCGGTTGCTGCGTGCCTTGCAAAGCGATTGGGGTTTTGAAACTCTCACACTCGATTTTCATCTTTATAAAGATTTACAAAAGACACTGCGCAAGGGCAAATGGACCGCGACCGCTGCGGTGCACTCGGCCAATGGTATCAACACAGTGACCGCTCTATGGCCGGGCTATCATGAAGCTTTGTATGGGGTTGCCTGCGATATTGGCTCGACCACCATCGCCATGCATCTGTCTGATATGATGACAGGCGAAACGCTCGCTTCCGCCGGTGTTGCCAACCCGCAAATCCGGTTTGGCGAAGACCTGATGTCGCGCGTTTCTTATGTCATGATGAACCCAGGCGGAGAAGAAGCGCTGACCAAGAGTGTGCGCGAGGCCATCACAGGACTGATTGATGATATTTGCACACAGGCAGAGATCAGCCGCGAAGATATTCTCGAGGCGGTTTTTGTTGGCAATCCGATTATGCACCATTTGTTTTTGGGCCTTGATCCGACCGAGCTTGGCCAAGCGCCTTTTGCGCTCACAGTTTCAGATGCCCTCACCTTTCCTGCTCGGAATATCGATATTGCGCTCAATGAAGGCGCCCGGATTTATATGCTCCCCTGTATTGCAGGTCATGTTGGCGCAGATGCGGCAGCTGCAACACTTGCTGAGCGGCCTTATGAATCTGAAGAGATCACACTGCTTGTTGATATCGGCACCAACGCCGAGATTGTACTTGGTTCAAAGGCGCGCACGGTTGCAGCCTCTTCACCCACTGGTCCAGCTTTTGAAGGAGCTGAGATTTCATGCGGTCAACGCGCAGCACCCGGTGCGGTTGAGCGCATTCGCATTGATCCTGAAACATTGGAGCCGCGAGTGCGGGTCATCGGATCAGAAAGATGGTCCGATGAAGAAGGCTTTTACAATGAGATTAGTGAAACCGGCGTTACCGGCATTTGCGGCTCTGGCATTATCGAGACAATTGCTGAGATGTTTCTAGCTGGTGTGATTACAGAAGACGGTATCATTGACGGGGCAAAGGCCACAAAATCTGATCGTGTGATCGCCGACGGGCGCACCTTTTCTTATATCGCTTGGCGCGGTGAAGGTGGTAATCCTGATCTTGTGATTAAGCAAAATGATGTGCGCGCCATTCAACTGGCGAAAGCGGCACTTTATGCAGGCGTCAAATTGTTGATGGATAAACTCGGCATCACTCATGTGGATACGATCAAACTTGCAGGTGCTTTTGGTAATTTCATTGACCCCAAATATGCGATGGTTTTGGGGCTGATACCAGATTGTGAAATCGATCATGTTTCCGCTGTTGGAAATGCCGCAGGCACCGGTGCGCGTATGGCGCTTCTGAATAAGAGCTACAGGCAAGAGATCGAGAAAAAAGTACGTGAGATTGAGAAAATCGAAACCGCGCTTGAGGCTGATTTTCAGGCTCATTTTGTCAATGCCATGGCCTTACCAAACAAAACAGAGCCTTTTCCAAAACTCGCTAAGGCCGTGAAGCTTCCACCGAAGAAAATTGCAGGTGAAGGTGGCGAACGCTCTAATGGACGACGCAGAAGAAGAAGCCCACGATAGGCTTATCTAATCGCTAAGGGCCACGGTTCGGCGCGTTTTTCCAAAATATGAAATTCACCACCAACCGCAAGGCTGCCCTCGCCGCGCGGCACCAAATTGACACCGAATAAAACGCCGCGAATGTTTTTATCAGCGGAGCGCCGGATTTGAGTGAGCGCACGGATAGGCTGAGCGTCATTTGAACCAACGCCCGTTTTTTGGTCGCGCGTTGTCACCACGCAGCGGGTGCAAGGTTTTACAACATCAAAAATCACGCCGCCTATTTGAACAACCGACCATCTATCCTCATCCCATGCGCTCTCGCCATCCACCACAGCATTAGGTCGAAAACGCTGCATGGGAACTGGTGCAGCACCTGAGGTTTCAATGTGAGCATTGAGCGCTTCAAGTGAAGCCTGTGTCGTCAATAAAATGGGAAAGCCGTCAGCAAAACTCACTGGCTTGCTGGCACCAGCATAGTCTGCATTGGCGAGCCGCATCGCCTTTTCATCCATATAGGCAAGTTTGGCTCGACGACCTAGGGCTGTGCTGATGGTGGCATTTGCATTATCATCGGCGATTGCTGCATTAACACGGTCATCCCAAACTTGAACATCGGCACGCGTGATGCCATCGGGAGTCCTTACATCAAAGCGCGAACCATAGGATGAGCTGATGGAGATGCCATCGACGGTATGTTGAACGGATATGGTCGCAAGTTCCGCCACTTCGCGCTGTGTGATAAAGCGATTATCATCATCAACAATCATCCATCGTCGATCGTCTTTGAGACCGCGCAGCTCCACATCGACCTCATCATGCGAAAGCCCGCGCGTGCCTTTAATCGGGTAGGTATGGAGCGTGGTGAGTTTCATTCACAAGCTTTAAGTCGTCACGGGCCTTCTATCAAGCTGCTTCAGTTGAAGCGGAATCTGTGTGCATAATTCAGACGACTTAGCTCAGCCGCTGATTGGCACTATCACACGCCCTCACTAATAGTTGTATCAAGTTCATTTTGAACGTGATCACTCGTTCTTACTTAAAGTTCATAAGGACAACCTAAATATACTAGAGGTGTAAAACATATGGCTTGTTGTGATTGTGATGATGGAGCGGAATCAGAAAGCGCTCGTTTATTAATGACCGTGGTAATGACCGGAATTGTGGCTATCGCAACCTGGGAATTATGGGGTCGTCATATGGCGCCACACATTTATGGTCATGAATTATCAGCCGCCAGTTTTATTCAAGCCCTGTTTGGCATACAAAACAAACTTACGGCCGAAGCCGTTTACTTTATCATCGCCATTCCATTTGTATCATTATTATATCTGTTTGTATGGCAACCGCTTTTAAGCACAACTTTGTTCATGAAACACTGGGTTTTATCGGGAACCAGTTACGGGGTTGCGCTCTTTGTTATGGCCAAGGCTTTAATATCCTTCATCATGACTATACCTTCCTATGAAACCTTGTTTATCCCTTCAGATTCAGGTTGGTTGATTGGCGCCCTTGCGGCAGGCTTTATGACAGCAGGGTTTGTTCGTCTGCGTGATCTTGGGAGACAAATTATTTAAGGCTCAAGCACTATTCTTTCGCTTCTCGCTTGGACATATCCAAACACACCTTATATGTCTGGTAGATAATCTATCGGACGAGATGAATGCCAATACTCTTAATTTTAGGTCTGCTCTTACTAGCCGCCGTTATTTTTGGCCCTCAGTTTTGGGTCAAAAGGGTTATACAAAAACACGCGGTTCACAGGGATGACCTGCAAGGCACAGGCGGCGAGCTGGCGCACCATTTGATTGAGCATTTCGAGCTTAACAGTGTTGGTGTGGAAATGACCGATCAGGGTGACCATTATGACCCAGCAACACGAACCGTCCGACTCAGCGACCAAAACTTCAACGGCAAATCGCTAAGCGCCGTTGCCATTGCCGCCCATGAAGTAGGCCATGCGATACAACATATGAACGGTGAGCGACTTTTAGCGCTTCGCCAATCAATGGCAAAATTCGTTATGTGGACAGATAGAATTGCGGTCGTCTTCTTTTCTCTCGCCCCACTTTTGGGTGTGATATCGCGCGCCCCTGCCATTTTTTTACTTTTAGCTGTGATGGGTTTTTTATTCATTGGAGCACGTGTGGCAGTGCAGCTTATCACTCTACCAGTAGAATTTGACGCAAGCTTCAAGAAGGCCTTGCCAATTTTGGAGCAAGGCGGATATCTAAAAAGTGAAGACATGCCTGCCGCCCGCTCTGTTTTAAAAGCAGCTGCAATGACCTATGTTGCAGCAGCTCTTATGAGCTTGATCGATGTAATAAGATTTGCCCGCTTTGGCCGATGAAGAGAAGAAAATGACAGAATTACCTAAAACACTTTCAGGTGTTCAGACTGGAACCTTGCCGGTAGAAGATGTTTTTAGCGTCTCAGGTCTTGAGTTCTTTCAAGGCATGATTGCTGGAAAATATCCACCGCCCCCCATCGCAGGCACAGCACCGATGGATTTTGTCAGTGTGGAAGAAGGAAAAATCACCCTTGTTTCGCGGCCTGATGCGACATTTTATAACCCGATTGGCACCATTCACGGTGGTTATGCCGCGACCGTTTTAGACACAGCGCTTGGCTGTGTAGTACATTCCACCTTAAAAGCAGGCGAAGCTTATACGACGATGGAAATCAAAATCGTCTATCACAGGGCGATCTTGCCAAAGCTAGGTGAACTGCGCTGTGAGGGCATCGTCATATCACGCGGGCGACGGGCGGCGGCGTCAGAGGCAAAGTTATATGATAGTGCTGGCAAGCTTCTGGCAAGCGGAACATCTACCTGCATGATTATGCCAGCCCCAAAACCCGCTTAAATTGCGGGTGGCTTAACACCCGCTGCAACACAGGCCGCTTTGAGCGTATTCGCCATGAGCATGGCAATTGTCATCGGCCCGACACCGCCTGGCACAGGTGTAATAGCGCCTGCATTTTGGCAAGCTTCTTCATAGGCAACATCACCAACAAGTCGGGTTTTGCCTTCGCCTTTTTCAGGCGCGTCGATGCGATTGATACCGACATCAATAACAGTCGCGCCCTTTTTAACCCAGTCACCACGGATCATTTCAGGGCGGCCAACAGCGGCTACCAGAATATCAGCGGCAGCGCATACGGCAGGCAAATCTTTGGTGCGGCTATGTGCGACCGTTACCGTTGCATTGGCCTGAAGCAAAAGATTTGCCATTGGTTTGCCAACGATGTTTGAGCGGCCAACAACCACAGCATTAAGGCCGGAGAGATCAGCGCCCCTTGCTTCGCGCAGAAGTACCATGGATCCTGCTGGTGTGCATGGCACAAGTGCTGCCTCAGTTTCACCTGTTCCCAATTTGCCCACATTGATAAAATGAAATCCATCGACGTCTTTTTCAGGCGCGATTGTCTGAATCACTTTGCCATCGTCAATATGATCTGGCACGGGCAATTGCACTAATATGCCATGAATGCTGTCGTCGTTGTTGAGCTGGTTCACCATCGCTAAAAGATCAGCTTCACTCGTCTCGGCTGGCAATTTGTGCGTTATTGACTTGAAACCACATTCCTCAGCGCGCAGACCTTTGTTGCGTACATAAACCTGACTGGCTGGATCTTCGCCAACAATTACAACAGCAATACCTGGGGTCACGCCAGTTTCAGCAATCAGGGCTTTTGTGCCTGCTTTTACCTTTTCCACCACTACCGCGCCGGTTTTTTTACCATCAATAATCATCAACTCATGCTCTGACATAACTTAAACTCCAGAAAACAACTCTTTGTGGTACCTTTAAATCTTAAAGTTGCTTCCCATAGGAAACCAACTTTGTATAGAGCCAATCCAATATTCCGTCGCTATAATCTTATATTTGCGCTCTATAAGTTGACATTATTTATTTAGGATTTGGGATACAAACATTGATGATAGGGAGGGATCATACATGATCGAGATATGGGGTAGACGTTCATCATCTAATGTACAGGCCGTTATGTGGTGTCTTGCGGAATTAAATCTTGAAGTCAATCGCAAGGACGCTGGATATATTTATGGCGTGGTGGATACACCGGAATATCTGGACATGAACCCCAATGGCACCATTCCAACAATCCGCGATGGCGACAATACTCCCCTGTGGGAGAGCGGTGCTATATTACGTTACCTTTCGAATACTTATGCTCCAAAAATATTTTGGCCACACGACCCAGTCGCAAGGGCAAGAGTTGATCAGTGGGCAGAATGGGCAAAAATAAATTTTGCTGGCAAATTCACAGCACCCATATTTCAAAAACTCGTTCGTACTGCCCCTTCAAAACGTAATTATTCTGAGATTGAAGCTGCCATATTGGTCGTTGATAAATATCTAGATATTGCTGAGCTGCAACTCACGCAAAACCAATATTTGGCAGGCGACGACCTAACACTCGCCGACATTCAGTTCGGTCATTGCCTGTATCGATATTTTGATATTGATATCAAACGACCTGAACGAAACAACTTGAAACGTTACTACGAAAATCTTTGTGCACGGCCTGCCTATAATGAAAACGTCGTCATATCTTATGATGAATTACGTATTTTTGATTAGAGCTAATAATAATCTAACCCTGATCCTAGGTAAGTAGTTTGTGATCGCATTTGATGGAGTTTGTCGTGTAAATTAATATATAACTATATTCTCACAACGATTTTTTGTTAGAAACAATTGTATAATAACTCAATGCGTGATTGCTAGTTTAGGATATTAGTTACAATGAGAACCCATAGTGGACAGCCTGTTCATTTATCAGAATATCAGGCGCCAGCTTTCACCATCGCTGATCTGCATCTCGACATACGGCTCGACCCCGAAGAAACTGTGGTGATTGCCACAATGAACATCGAACGTGTTTCAAATGAAGGCCAAGAACCAGATGCACCGCTGGTCTTGGTTGGCGATGAACTTAAGCTTGATTTTGTAAGCATCAATAAACGTGATCTCTCCCTTCGCGCGTATCAAGCAACACCTGAAGAGCTGGTCATCCCTAAGGTGCCTGAGGGACGTTTTGAACTTCAAATCACAACCCGTATTAACCCCACCACTAATACCAAATTAATGGGTCTTTATCTGACCAACTGCATCTATTGCACCCAATGCGAGGCAGAAGGGTTTCGACGGATCACTTATTTCCTCGATCGGCCTGATGTCCTTACCCGTTACACAACTCGTATCGAGGGCACACGGCGCGAGACCGAGGTTCTGCTTGCCAATGGCAATTTGATCGAAAGCGCCCGCATTGAAGGCACTGACCGCCACTATGCAATTTGGGAAGACCCACACCCTAAACCATCTTATTTGTTCGCGCTGGTTGCAGGAAAACTGGCTCATATCTCCGATACATTCACAACCATGAATGGACGAGAGGTTGACCTGCGCATTTATGTTGAACCGGGTAAAGAGCATCTTTGTGACTGGTCGATGACTGCGCTGAAAAAGTGCATGAAATGGGATGAAGAGGTATTCGGGCGCGAATATGATCTGGACATTTTCATGATTGTCGCTGTCAGTGATTTCAACATGGGGGCCATGGAAAACAAAGGGCTCAACGTCTTCAACGACAAATATGTTCTTGCTGACACTGCGAGCGCGAGCGATCAGGATTATGCAAATATTGAAGCCATTATTGCGCATGAATATTTTCATAACTGGACCGGCAATCGCATCACATGCCGCGATTGGTTTCAGCTTTGCTTAAAAGAAGGCCTAACCGTTTTCCGCGATCAGGAATTCACATCCGATATGCGCTCACGTTCCGTCAAACGGATCAGCGATGTACGCATGTTACGCGCGCGCCAGTTCCCTGAGGATGGCGGCCCCCTCGCCCATCCGGTGCGCCCTGAGGTCTATCACGAGATCAACAATTTCTACACGGCCACGGTCTATGAAAAAGGGGCAGAGCTGATCCGGATGATTAAGACTATCTGTGGTGAGGATGCCTTTGCCAAAGGTCTTGATATTTATTTTGATCGCCATGACGGTGATGCCGCGACAATCGAAGATTTTCTGAAAGCCATGGAAGATGGGGCTGGCGTTGATCTTGGCCAATTCAAGCTGTGGTACAAACAAGCTGGAACGCCGCAGGTTCTTGTCGAATCAAAATATGACGATACCGCTGGCACCTTAACACTTGAGTTCAGCCAAACCACACTACCGACACCTGGTCAGAATGTGAAAAAGCCATTGCATATTCCCGTGCGCTTTGGCCTTGTTGGAGCCAAGGGCGATGAGTTAAACTATAGCACCGCAACCGGCGCAGATGTGAGTGACAACATCATTCATCTACGCGATGCAAAACACACCGTTGTCTTTAACGGCCTTAATGAAGCGCCTACACCTTCTTTGCTAAGAGACTTTTCTTCACCGGTCAGACTTGACCTTCCTTTGAGTGAAGAAGAGCTCATTCATCTCATCACCCATGACAGCGACAACTTTAACCGCTGGCAAGCGATGCAAACAATCGCTATGCGCGTTTTGCTGAACAAAATTGATTGTCTGAGCAATGGCTGTAAAACAGATGATAAATATGACTGCTTTTTCCATGGCGTTGAGAACACCCTTAAAGATGAAACGCTTGAACCTGCTTTGCGTGCACAATTTTTAGCTTTTCCAAGTGAAACAGATATTGCACAGCATATTGGCGAAGATATAAACCCAGCCATTATTTACGAGGCTACCTTATGGTTGAAACAGGAACTGGCGACACGCGCCCATAGAACACTCGTCACCCTTTATGAAAAAAACCACGTCCACCAACCTTATGAACCAGACGGAGAACAGGTTGGGAAACGGGCGTTGAAAAATTTATGCCTTAGCATTTTGGCGACACAAACCAGCGACGGCGTGGGCTTTGCCAAACAGCAATATGAGGAAGCTAACAATCTAACCGACCGTTTGGCTGCTCTTTCAGCTCTTGTAAACTCTGGCAACGATGATGCAAAAGCTGAGCTAGCAGACTTTGACAAACGTTATCGCCTGAACCCTTTGGTGATGGACAAATGGTTTGCATTACAAGCCATGGCACCACGCGAAGAGACGTTGCCCAAAATCAAAGATCTGATGAAACACCCCATTTTCTCAATCACCAACCCAAATCGTATCCGCGCACTCATTGGTAGTTTCGCGTCCGCTAATCCAACACAATTCAATCGTCCTGATGGTGCTGGCTATCAATTTGTTTCTATGTTGGTGGTTGACCTCGACGCAGTGAATCCACAGGTAGCAGCTCGTCTTTTGACAAGCTTCTCCGCATGGAAACTATTGGAACCACACCGCAGACAAAGAGCCGAACGCGCTTTGAAACGCATTTCAAATTCTGCAGGCCTTTCCTCTGACGTGAGAGATATCGTGGACAGAACATTATCTTGAGACCTATAAGCGGATATTCGACCTTAATTACATCCGACAGATACTCATTTTAAATTTTTTTAAATTTTTGATTCATACCCCCTAGACAAGTCGATTCACATAGATTCAAATGGAAGTGATTCGGGTGGCTTGGGTCCCGATGAAGTTATAAAATAATAGTATAGTCTTTGGGGAATTTCATGGTGCAGGCAGTCAATGCCTTTGCAGCCATCAAGGGGTTTTTGCCTTTTTTTGGTAAAGCAAATCAAACAAAACAACAGGTAAATGGGCATGCGACTATTATCGCCAACCCAGCGTACCAGCGTCTGTTAAAAGCAGAGCCATTGTTCAGGAAATTTATTCCCTTTTCCATCATTACTTTTCTCATCTTAATCGGGTTGGCAAAAGGCATTCAAATTTCAGATAACCGCGAAGCTACACTTGTAACAGCGCAGGAAAATCTGACGCTGATTGCGACGCTGGTTGAAAAACAAATTGAAGCGAAAGCAGACTCATTCGAAAATGAACAAAAAGACAACCAGCTCATAGCGGCTCTTGCTGACTTCAAGCCACAAGGCGCAACAAAAGATGGACGTGTTTTATTAATTCTTGACACCAATGGCCGTGTGTTGGCTGAAGAACCAATATCCAAGGGTCATAAGGGCACTTATCTTGCCGATATACTAGAGCCAACAGGCCCACTTCTAACATTCGGCGAGCGAGCTGGAGTGATGTCCGTTGCAATGGTTGCAACGCAGGAACCAGCATTGGTCACTGTTCGTCAGCTAAATAATAAGCTTGGCTATATTGCTGTCTACCAACCCAAGGAAGCATTGCTTGCTCAATGGCGCGCTGACGTCAATCTCAATAGCGCAATTTTTCTTGGCACCGGCATTTTACTGATTTTAGTTCTTTATGCCTTTTTCACGCAAACATCGCGGGCAGACGAGGCCGATTTGATTTACCATCAAACTTACGCCCGTTTTGACACGGCACTGGAACGAGGCAAATGTGGTTTGTGGGATTGGGATGTTGGGCGTGGGCGTTTTTTTTGGTCCCCCTCAATGTTTGAAATATTAGGTTACACTCCTCGTCAGACACTCTTAGGCTTTGGAGAACTCACCGAACTTATTCATCCTAAAGATGTAGACTTGATTCAAACAGCTGAAGCAATCTTGTCTGAAGAATTATCGCAAGTTGATCTAAGTTACCGCATGCGCCATGCAGACGGTCACTGGGTATGGGTACGTGCACGCGGTGAAGTCGTTCCCTCAACATCAGGCGAGGCGCCTCATCTGGTCGGTATTTGTATAGATATATCTGACCAAATGCGCCTGAAAAAAGAAAATAAAACAGCCAATATTCGACTTCGTGAATCTATTGAATCTCTATCAGAAGCTTTTGTTTTATGGGATTCAAAAAACCGCCTTGTTGTTTGCAATAAGAAGTACCGTGAACTGAATGGTTTACCGTCTGAACTAGCCGTTTCGGGCACTCCATATGACGAAGTCATGTCAGCCGTCAAAACACCACATATCGCCTTCCAAAGCGAAGATACAATTAAAAACGAAAGTTTTGGACGGATATATGAAACAGAGCTTTCTGATGGCCGCTGGTTACAGATTGCTGAACATCGCACGGACGATAATGGCTACATGACGATTGGTACAGACATCACTCGCATTAAAAAGAACGAAGAAAAACTGCGACTGCGCGAACAGGAATTACAAGCAAGCGTAGAACATCTTGAGCGCTCACAGGCTGAATTACAAAACCTTGCGACCCTTTACGACACTCAACGCGCTATTGCGCAGAACGCCAATCATGCCAAGGCTGAATTCCTTGCCAATATATCACATGAATGGCGCACTCCACTAAATGCAATAATCGGATTTTCAGACGTCATGCGTCAGGGCGCATTTGGCCCCTTAGGAAGTGAGAAATACCTTGAGTATTGCAATGACATCAATGAAAGTGGCACCTATATGTTGTCTTTCATTAATGATGTGATTGATATGTCAGATATTGAAACTGGCCAATTTAAACTGGATCCAGAAGAGGTGGATGCTACAGAAATACTGAACAGTATTATTGCCGCCTCCTCAGCTGATGCAAAATCAGCTGGTGTGACCATAAAATACGATGCGACACAACCGCTCAATCTTGAAGCTGATCGCCGAGCACTCAAACAGATTTTCCAGAATTTGTTATCCAATTCCTTGAAATTCAATCACCATGGCGGCAGCGTTAATATCACCTGCCATCCCGTTGATGGGAAAATGGCTTTTTCAATTAGCGATACAGGCATTGGCATACCATCAAGCCTTATTGATCAACTGGGAACTCCGTTTAAACAGGTGCAAAGCCAGCACACCAAAAATCATACCGGCTCAGGCCTTGGTCTTTCTATTTCTAAATCTCTGGTAGAAATGCATGGCGGCGAATTGCTCATTCAATCACAGCATAACGAAGGCACACAAGTCACAGTAAAGATGCCCTTGCAGATGTTTGAAACCTTTCACTAGGACACATTACGATATATCGCCCCTCAAGTTATTGCGTCTTTAGCTAATTTAAAAATAGCTTAGCGCCTTTATCTGTTCGTCCATTGTAATAATGTCGGTACTTGGGTACAATTCAATCTAGTTTTATTTGGATGTAAATGATGCCAAGACCAAGAGGAAAAAGCGACCTTCTCACCAGTGTTGAACTTGAGTTCATGATGGTGCTATGGCGTATCGGTAAAGGCACAGTTCGTGATGTTCTTGAGATTCTGAACGAACAAGAAAAACGCGCCTATACTTCTGTTGCGACCATCCTCAAAGTGTTGGACGATAAAGGCTATATAAAATCCACCAAATTGGCCCGCACGATTGTCTATTCTCCGGTAATTGGCAAAGAAGAATACGAGCGTCGCACATTAAAGAGTATTTCCAACACCCTATTTGAAGGGGCACCAACTGCGATGGTTGCCCGTCTTGTTGATGATGAGGATATCACCGAAGAAACAATTCAACAAATAAGAGACATCATCGATACTCGGTTTGGGAGTTAAGTATGGGTGAATTGCTACAATATGTGATACTAGGAAATGCTACCCTTATAGCCGCATTCTTTTGTGCTTGGCTGATTGAGAAAACAGCAATTATGGTCAACCTTCGAACGGCTTACAGGCTGCGCTTGCATCTGGCTGTCGCAGCGCTATGTGCCGCAGCTCTTCCGATCATATTATCCCCCTTCACGCCGCTGTTGGCCTCTCTATTTTCAATCAATGGAACCGACCTTATTGTAACGCATTACTTAAAGGGCAACATAAATCTTTCGGCGACACAGGTATCAGATATTCTTTACGCAAAGGATGGCGCGATAGATGCCATATTCGGCGGGTCATCTCTCTTTTCCAAAATTGTCTTGTTGTTATTTGGCTTAGCTGCATTTTTGAGAGCTGGCTATATTGGCTTGAACATTTTGAAAATTCATAGCCTCATCAATAATTCTACCATCCGGTTTCAGACCCGACGCATAAGTGTCAGAATATCGCGCAACACGATAATTCCATTTTCTACTCGTGGTTTTTTTAAATACTACATTCTCATTCCAGAAAATCTTGTTACTGATCCACGTGCACTAAAAATAGCATTGGGCCATGAGATTCAGCACATACGTCAAGGTGATGTGGACTATGAAGTCCTACTTTCAATCGTATCTCCTTTGTTTGCACTCAATCCAGCATTCTGGTTTTTGTCTGATCGCATCCATCGTTTTAGAGAATATACCTGTGATGCTGCATTTCTAAATAAGGGAAGCGTTGCTGCGCGCGATTATTGCTTGTTGCTTTTGGATATAGCATCGCGGGCCGCACGCAATAAAGCGCACAAGAAAAGCCTTACCTATGCTACAAGCGTACCCTTCTACGGCCGGGACGGTATTTTCAATCGAAAAAACAAAAGCACTTTACGCAAACGGATCATCGCTCTAAGTCAAGGCTCGTCCTTCATCGATGATGGCTTCGGGAAATTTGTCAACATCGCGCCTGCGATCATTTTGTTCGTTATCATTGGGACAGGCGTTTTGATGGCGGCAAAGCCAACCGACTGGAGCCATGATCGCTTAATGCTCTCCACCGTTGTTAATCTAGAGCGTCTTGACCGCATTAACGGATTTGGTATTCCGCCACTTCGATAAGCAGAGGGATATCAAACTTTACGGAAGCAGAATATCGCCCAAGCAATCGCGAGACCAAGAGGTATCCACAAGGGCATTCCGAATATACCTAACCAGAGCAGGAAGATATAAGACGTCCCCAACAACGACAGAAACAACCTGTCTCCACGTGTCGTGGTTAATCGTAAAATACCGTTGCGCTCTGAGGTGCCTGGCCATTTGATTTCAATGAACGTGACGATGCCCATTGCAGAAAAAATACCTATAAAAATTAACGCAGTCGGCCAGGTCCATGCCATCCAACCCAACATTACACCCTCCCCATCGCGAAGCCCTTCGCGATATAGTTTCGAACAAAGTAGATGACGATTGCGCCAGGAATAATTGTCAGCGTGCCGGCAGCGGCGAGAAGCCCAAGTTCATAACCCGCACTAGACGCTGTCTTGGTCATCGTCGCCGCAATTGGCTTTGCTACCACTGCTGTCAGCGTTTTTGCGAGCAACAATTCCACCCAAGAATACATAAAGCAAAAGAAGGCAGCAACGCCCACACCCGCTTTGATTGTTGGCAAGAAGATTGTCAGGAAGAAGCGCGGGAATGAATAACCATCCACATAGGCTGTTTCATCCAGCTCTTTTGGAATACCCGACATAAATCCTTCCAAAATCCAAACGGCAAGCGGGATGTTGAATATACAATGCGCAAGGGCGACGGCTATATGGGTGTCAAAGAGGCCAACAGCGGAATAAAGCTGGAAGAATGGAAGCGCAAAGACCGCGATTGGTGCCATGCGGTTGGTCAACAACCAGAAGAACAATGTCTTGTCACCAAGGAAGCGATAGCGTGAGAAGGCATAGGCTGCTGGCAAAGCCACAATCAAAGATATGACCGTGTTTAAACTCACATAAATGATAGAATTTATGTAACCCCAATACCAAGTCGGATCAGTGAAGATCGTCTTATAAGCATCCAAGGTAAAGGTTTGCGGAAAGAGCGAAAAACTCTCCAAAATCTCATTTGTTGTTTTGAAGCTCATTGTTACCAGCCAATAGATCGGCAGCATCAAAAACAAGATATAGATAATAGGAACAATAGATCTTTTTTGCATGATTAGTGCTCCACTTCTTCGTAGTCATTGAGGTCGTCGCGGTTCATGAGGGTATAGAAGAGCCATGAGACCAGAAGGGTGATTGCAAAATAGATCAAGCTCATCGCTGCTGCTGGGCCAAGGTCAAACTGACCAAGTGCGATCTTTACCAAATCAATTGAGAGGAATGTGGTTGAGTTACCCGGACCACCACCCGTTAGAACGAACACTTCTGTATAGATATTGAAGGAGTCCATGAACCGTAACAAAATGGCGATCGTCAAAACGTTCTTCATCTTAGGCAATTGTATGAACCGGAACACGGACCAATTCGAAGCACCATCGATCTTGGCAGCTTGATAATAAGCGTCGGGTATCGACACCAATCCAGCATAAGCCAAGAGTACAACGAGTGACGTCCAATGCCAGACATCCATCGTAACAATCGTTACCCATGCGGCGACCGGGTCTTGGGTCATGTCATAGTTGATCCCAACCACATTGTTCAGGAAATAGCCCAACAGGCCAATTTCAGGCAGGGTAAAGATATTCCACATAGCTCCAACCACGTTCCACGGAATAAGCATAGGTAGAGACATCAAGATAAGACAAACAGAAACCCAAGGTCCTTTACGCGGCATCGAAAGCGCGATCGCGACACCAAGCGGGATTTCAATTGTCAATATGATGAAGGTGAAGAGAAACTGGCGGCCCAGTGCGCTGTGGAAGCGATCAGAATTGAGAATTTGTTGAAACCAAGTTAGCCCTTCCCAGAAGAAACGGTTATCACCAAAGGTCTCTTGTACCGAGTAATTAACCACGGTCATCATTGGTATCACTGCGTTGAATGCAACCAACAGCAACACCGGTAGGACAAAGAACCAAGCCTTTTGATTTTCAGTTTTCATTTGTTATCGTCCCCCTTCATAGCCAACCAACCATCCACATAAAGACGGGTATGGTCCGGCTGTAACGCGAGGCGGATGAGATCGCCTTGGTTTGGCAATTCACCTTCATGTATGGCAGCGATCCGATGGTCGCCTATCATAGCCTCAACAACGGCATGTCGGCCAACATCGGAGACTTTGCGGACACGTGCTTCTATTCCCGATTTTGAGAGCGACACAAATTCAGGGCGCACACCAACTTCCATCTTGCCGGACTTTGTTGTGTCTATATCGCCATCCGTTTCAAGAATATGACCGCTCAAACTAACTTTATCACCCATAACCTCACACGGCAGAACATTCATGCCCGGCGAGCCAATGAAGTGGCCAACAAAAGTGTGCGCGGGGCGCTCAAACAAGTCTACCGGTGTTCCTATTTGCACGACCTGTCCAAGATCCATCACAACCACTTCATCAGCGAATGTGAGCGCCTCTGTCTGGTCATGCGTCACATATATCATTGTGTGACGGATATTTTGATGCAGCTCTTTTAGCTTTGAACGGAGTTTCCATTTCAAATGTGGATCAATCACCGTTAGAGGCTCATCGAACATGACTGCATTCACATCCTCACGAACAAGTCCTCGCCCCATGGAGAGTTTTTGTTTGTTGTCAGGAGAAAGGCCTGCAGCCTTGCGTTTTAGCATGGTTGTTACTTCAAGCATTTCCGCAATATCCATAACCCGACGATCAACTATTTTCTCATCAACGCCGCGATTGCGCAAAGGAAAGGCCAAATTATCATAGACGCTCATGGTGTCGTAGATCACAGGAAACTGGAAAACCTGTGCTATGTTGCGCGACTCTGGCGGCAAATGCGTGACATCTTTTCCATCATATAAAATCTTACCCTCAGAAGGAGTGCGCAGACCTGATATGAGATTCAAGAGCGTGGTTTTTCCGCAGCCTGACGGTCCCAGCAATGCATAAGCCCCACCATCGTTCCAATCGAGATTAATCTCTTGAAGCGCATAGTCTTCCGGCCGCGTTGGATTTGGCATGTAGCTATGGCGGAGTTTTTCAAGTGTAATTTTTGCCATGATTAATTCCTAAGCCGCCCTTTTGCCATCAAGCGTAAAGAACAGACATTCTTCTGGATTGACATAGAAGGTGTGTTCTTCCCCGCTCTTATAAGGATGAACCCCATGCGCTAAAGACACCCAGCTATTATTTCCAAATTCAAAGTGAGCACTTGATTCAGATCCGCTTAATTCGGTGACCCCAATACGCCCTATCACAGGAATAATGGCGCCATGGTCTTTATAGGGAAGAATGTGGTGCGGCCTGATGGCGATTTGATAATCACCATCTGTCAAAGACTGAAATTTGGATGGAAGCTCCCATTCGAACTGATCAAGATGCACTTGAGCACCGCGCTTGCTAACTTTGGCATAATTGATCGGTGGATCAGAGAAAATCTGTGATGCAGAGAGCGTGATTGGATTTCGGTAAATGTGACTCGTTGGGCCGAATTGACGCACATAGCCATCATCCATGAGTGCCGTCTCACCACCAAGGAGAAGAGCTTCCTCAGGTTCTGATGTCGCATAGACAACAACAGCTCCACGGTTCGCGAAAAGTTCGGGCAATAGTTCGCGCAGTTCTTCGCGAAGTTTATAATCAAGGTTTGCCAGTGGTTCATCAAGGAGCACGGCTTTGGATTCTTTTGCGATCGCCCTAGCAAGTGCGGTGCGCTGTTGCTGGCCACCCGAAAGTTCGTGAGGACGGCGCTGCAGCATGGGCTTCATTTTGAGAATGTCAGCCGCCTCTTCAACCCGCCCTTCAATTTCTGATTTCGACATGCCTGCAACCCGTAATGGAGAGGCAATATTCTCGAAAACTGTCATGTGGGGATAGTTGATAAAAAACTGATGTACCAAGCTGATCTGTCTTTGTTGCGTGTTCAGTTTGGTAACGTCTACTCCATCTATTTTGATGGTGCCTGAACCAATTGGATCCAGTCCTGCGATGAGCTTGATTAAAGAGGTTTTCCCAGACCCGGTTTTACCCAACAAGACATTGAAGTGTCCTTTTTTCAAGGAGAAGCTGGTCTCTTTAATGTGCTTCTGCCCACCGACGACCTTGGTTATATTTTCGAGTTCAAGCATGATCTATAATCTTTTTTATGGCTGTGAATTAGCCCTTTAATGCTATGGCCATTCTCTCATGGCCTCCTGCAAAGGAGACTGCTGGGACAAAGGAGCCCCAGCAGAGTTATCAACGTGGTAGAAAACTAACAGCTCTTATTGAGCTGACCAGCGAGCTACAAGACCGTCGTAATCGACCGTTTCGCCTTGTGGTTTCTCGTTGTCGAGTTTTGCTTTCGCGCCACCTTTTCCAAGCCATTCAGACGGATCTTTAGGCTCATTAAGGCGAGGTCCACAACCACCGTATACTTGCGCTTTCTCATCAGCAGACTGCATACGTGCCATCGTGATATCCATCTCTTCTGCAAGACGGTTCATCGCTTCTTGTGGAGTGAAGGCACCGGAGTTCACATCACCGATTTGCTGCCACCAAATTTGAGCCAGCTTTGGATAATCAGGAACATTCACACCCGTTGGTGACCATGCAACGCGGTCTGGTGAGCGGTAGAATTCCACCAATCCACCAAGCTTAGGTGCACGCTCTGTGAAGCTTTCGTGGTTAACTGAGCTATCACGAATGAAAGTCAGACCAACGTGAGACTTCTTAACGTCGACTGTTTTAGAGACAACAAACTGAGCATAGAGCCATGCAGCTTGCGCACGATCTTCAGGTGTAGATTTCAAGAATGTCCATGAACCCACGTCCTGATAACCGACTTTTTGGCCTTTTTCCCAGTACGGACCATGCGGTGATGGAGCCATCCGCCATAGCGGTGTTCCGTCATCAGCAATCGTGTTGTTGCCTTCTGATTTAGGCGCAACCATCTGAGCCGTAAACGCTGTATACCAGAAAATTTGTTGGGCAACGTTACCTTGGCTCAAAGCCGGAAGTGACTGGTAAAAATCATAGGACGCAGAACCTGGAGGAGCGTAAGCTCGTAACCATTCATCCCATTTACGGATCGCGTAAACAGCAGCCGGGCCATTAGCAGCGCCCCCACGGGAAACTGATGCACCAGCTGGGTTACAGCTACCTGCTTCCATACGGATGCCCCATTCGTCAATTGGTACGCCGTTTGGCTCACCTTTTGAACCAGCACCAGCCATTGAAAGCCAAGCATCCGTCATACGCCAGCCAAGATCAGGAGCTCGCTTGCCGTAATCCATGTGACCATAAACACGCGTTCCACCAATTTCTTTCACATCATTGGTGAAGAAATCAGCGATATCTTCATAAGCAGACCAGTTCACTGGCACACCTAAATCATAGCCATATTTAGCTTTGAACGCTTCTTTATTTTTTGGATCGTCAAACCAGTCTTTGCGGAACCAGTAAAGATTCGCAAATTGCTGATCAGGAAGCTGATACAGCTTACCATCAGGACCGGTTGTGAACTGAGTACCCATAAAGTCTTCAAGGTCGAGGCCTGGGTTTGTTGTATTTGCCCAGTCAGATTTCATTTTGTCTGAAAGAACATAAGCAAGCTGAAGGCGTGAATGCGTACCGATGAGATCGGAGTCATTTACATAGGCATCATAGAGGTTCCGCTGAGTTTGCATCTGTGTTTGCACAGCCTGCACAACTTCACCTTCACCAAGGATTTGGTGATTGACTTTAATGCCAGTGATTTCTTCAAATGCTTTCGTTAGCACTTCGCTCTCATAAGAGTGAGTTGGAATGCCTTCGGAAAGGACGTTAATTTCCATGCCTTTATATGGCTCTGCAGCCTTGATGAACCAATCCATTTCTGAAATTTGTTCATCTTTGGTCAGTACAGATGGTTGAAATTCAGTTTCAACCCATTTTTTTGCTGCTTCTGCGTCGGCCCAAGCGGACTGCGAAGTAACAACGAGTGCGAGTGTCGCCACTGCACCAAGTAAGTGCTTGCGCATGTTTTCCTCCCTAAGTGTTTATTGTCAAATGCCTAAGTGTTATCGTCAAATGCCAGCCTCCACCGGCATTTTTTTAAGTTCATATGAAAAACACACTCTTGTCAACTATTAACTTAGTAAGAAGAAATATTTTTTAATAAATCAAATAAATCATTAAAAACAATGAGTTATTATTTATTTTGAGTCAATCTTTTTAACAATGAGAGTAAAAATATAGATTTTAGCCTAGACGAAACAGGCTTTATAATGTTCTTTATATAACGTTAGATGTTCAAATGAATAAAATGAAGTGCGATGCTGAACGAGCGACAAGAACATATTTTGGAACAACTCAAAGAGGTGGGCAGCGTCCAAGTCGATGCTATGGCTTCATCTTTTGACGTCACCACACAGACCATACGACGGGATCTCAGCGAATTATGCGACCGGGGTCTAGCTGCCCGCATACATGGAGGTGCCCGACGTCTCATCACCACATCCACCGTTGATTACGAAGAACGAAGACAGCTGGAAGTCAGTGCAAAAAATGGAATTGCAAGGCGCGCAGCAGAACTCATCCCCGATGGCTGCTCGGTCGCCATCAATATTGGCACAACCATCGAACAGGTGGCAGACGCCGTCAAATACCACAAAGATCTAACGGTCGTCACAAACAATATCAATGTGGTTCATATCCTGCGCACAGCACGATTGAAATCCTTAATCATCGTAGGAGGTGAAGTGCGGCCTTCCGACGGTGCTATTATTGGAAATGGCGCGATAGACGCGTTCCGCAACTACAAGGTTGATTTTGCGGTAATTGGTGCATCTTCACTCGATACCGATGGATCAATCCTTGATTTTGATCAGCGCGAAGTGGCCGTATCAAGGGCAATATTGGCCAATGCAAGAACGCGCATTCTGGTTTGCGATCGATCAAAGTTTAGCGTGTCTGCACCCCATCGAATTTGTAACGTCAATGAACTGGATTTCATAGTCACAGATACTCAGCCCCCTCTTGAGTTCGAAGCTGCTGCAAAGCATGCAAAAACCACACTTATAGTAACGGATGACGGCAATGAAACCGAGTAATTCGAAGCCGTATGATGTGTTTGTAATTGGTGGGGGCGTCAATGGCGCAGGAATTGCTCGTGACGCTGCCGGGCGTGGCTATTGCGTGGCTCTAGCAGAGATGAATGACTTTGCCTCAGCCACCTCATCATCCTCGACCAAACTCTTTCATGGTGGACTGCGTTATCTGGAATATTTTGAGTTTCGACTCGTGCGAGAAGCGCTGATTGAGCGTGAAATTCTACTCAAAGCAATGCCCCATATTTCTTGGCCTATGCGCTTTGTTCTACCCGTCTATCCGGACATGCGTTTTGAGAGCAACACGCCCACATCGCGCCTACTTTCATTCATCATGCCGTGGATGAAAGGACGTCGACCGCGCTGGTTGATTAGATTCGGTTTATTTCTCTACGACAATTTGGGTGGAAGAAAAATTCTGCCCAGAACGTCATCGCTCAAACTTAAATCCGCTGTTGAGGGCAAGCCTCTACAAAGCAGGTATGAACGTGCTTATGAGTATTCAGATTGCTGGATTGAAGACAGTCGCCTTACCCTTTTAAATATTAAAGATGCAGAAAAAAAAGGAGCGACAATTCTTGATAGAACGAAGGTTTCAGCAGCTGTACAAAGAAACGGACTGTGGGAGATCACGATGCGAAATACTGCTGGCATCACAACCACATGCCGATCTAAAATGATTGTGAATGCGAGCGGTCCATGGGTGGAGGATGTGATCCAAAATGTCGCGCATCTGGACACCAGTGATGGCGTGCGCCTTGTGCGTGGGAGCCATATTGTCACGAAGCGCTTATACGATCATGACAAGTGTTATTTTTTCCAAGGCACTGACGGCCGTATCATGTTTTCTATCCCCTATGAAGAAGATTATACGTTGATCGGCACCACCGATGTTGAGCATACCGACGTATCTGTGAGGCCTGAATGCAGCGATAGCGAAGCCGATTACATGATCAATTTCGTAAACAACTACTTCAAACAAAATATCACGCGCGATGATGTTGTTTGGACCTACTCAGGCGTTAGACCGCTTTACAATGATGGAGCAAGTTCCGCCACAGCGGCTACACGAGATTACGTTTTACGGCTAAACACGTCAGCGGGCGCGCCCGTGCTGAATATCTTTGGCGGAAAGATCACTACCTATCGCAAGCTGGCAGAAAGTGCCCTTGAAAAAATCGATGAGGCAATGACACAGAAAACTGAGCCATGGACAGCAGGCACGGCTTTACCGGGTGGAGACGTTGCAGTCGACGGGATTGAAAAATTACGAAAGGAACTGGCAATACAACTTCCGTTTTTAGACTCGTTTACAGTGCGACGCCTCATTCGGCAATATGGCACGCAGTGCGCTGAAATCTTTATGGAAATTAGCTCTATGGATGACCTTGGTGAACACTTTGGACATGGATTAACTTCACATGAAATAGATTGGGGCATTGCTAATGAATGGGTCCACTCGGCCGAAGACTTTCTGTGGCGCCGCTCCAAGATGGGGCTACGCCTTTCAAAAGAACAGGCTGGTATTTTGGATGCTTATATTAAGAAGAAAAATGAGACCGGTCGAGAGGCTGCCTAGGGTCAGCCTTTAGTGCATAAATCACTTTTTAGCGTCTTATCAAAGATACGTAAAACCGCGGCTTGCGTATCGCTGAGTTCCAATGCGAGTCGCGTCACATCAGGAACATCGGCATAATCACATAATCTCGCGACAAAACCAGCTGGTGCCGTCTCCAGATTAAATGTTTCTTCTGAGCACAATCGCATCAACTGGATGACCCCACTGTAAAGCCTGTAAGCATGAAGTAAGATATCTTCGTCACTCGACCTCAGAATACCTTCCTTCAAAGCAGTTTCCAGGGCTTTTCCGGTATTTTTCTTTAAAAGATTTTCATGTTTCGCCGCATGGGATAATTGATAAAACTGCGCCAGAAACTCAACATCGACCATGCCACCGCGCACGTTTTTGATATCCCAAATCGATTTGGCCTCTTTTGCCTTATGTAAGCGATCATTCATCTCAACAACGTCTGCACGCAATTTGGCGTCATCCCTTTGCTGAATGAGAACATCGTGTACGATGCCATTGATCTGCTCATTCAATTCTTTACTACCGCCAATCGCGCGAGCGCGGGTCAACGCCATATGTTCCCATGTCCAAGCATTGTCACGTTGATATTTTTCAAATGCTTCGATGCTCGTCGCTAGAGGGCCCGCCTTGCCAGATGGGCGCAGGCGCATATCAACAGGATAGGCAATACCCTCGCCTGTTGGCGCAGAAAGAGCGGCAATGAAACGTTGTGTCACACGAGAAAAATACTGGCTCACCGCTAATGGTCGCCGACCATCAGACTCCTTAGCATCATCAGCGGCTTTATAAATGAGGATCACGTCAACATCAGACGTTGGCGACATCTCCCGCCCACCTAATTTCCCCATTGCTAACACGGCAACATCCCCCCCCGGCACTTCGCCATGGGTCAGCACAATTTCTCGACGAACAGCAACCAACAAAGCTTCCAGCACAACCTCGGCAAGGGTTGTGTAGATGGCTGCGCTTTCCTCAATGGATACGGTGTTTGATAGTAGCCGTGTGCCGATCAAAAATTGCTGTTCTTGTGTAAAAACGCGTACACGGTCCAGCGTATCTTGATAATCGACGGCTTCACTAAGCGTAATTTGAAGCTGGTCCTTCATTTGCTCACGGGTTAAAACTGCCCCAAAAAAAGCTGGCTCTAAAAGGGCATCAAAGACATGAGGGTGACGGGCTATCGTTGCGGAAAGTCTTGGTGCTGATCCCATTAATTGAGCTGTTAAATCAAGAAGATGCTCGTTTTCTTTCAAGAGACTAAAAAGTTGAACCCCCGCTGGCAAGCTTTTAAGAAAATCATCAAAAGCAAAAAGCGCACGGTCCGGCTGTGTCGTTTTTGAAAGAGCAGTCAGAAGCTTATGTGCTATCTGAGTGAGCGTCTCTAACGCGCGCTTATTACGAAGGGCGCGATAATGGCCTTGATGCCAACCACGGACAATAGTGGAAACCTGTTTGACTTTTTCATAGCCCATGCCGCTGAGCGTTTCCAGCATGTCAGGATCATCTTCGCCAAGTGCAAACAAAAACCCGCTCTCATCCGCCTCTGTCTCCTGTTCAAACAATTCTCCATAATAATTCGAGACGCTTTGAAAGCAGATCAGCAAATCTTGTTCGAAATCAGCTTGGCAGTCATAACTCATCAAACGGGAGACCGCCTCAAAGCCCTCATCATCTGAAGGGAGTAAATGTGTTTGCTCGTCATTTCGCATTTGGATGCGGTGTTCTACGTTGCGAAGGAAAGTATAGTGTCGCGTTAGTTCTTCAGCAGTCGCGGCATCAATCCAACCAGCTTCAGCCAACAAGGATAACATGGAAATTGTTCCACGCACTCGAAGCGAGGGATTTCGCCCTCCCGCTATGAGCTGTTGTGTTTGGACGAAAAACTCGATCTCGCGAATTCCGCCACGACCAAGTTTCACATTATGCCCTTTAATGGCAATAACGCTGTGACCTTTATGCTGATGCATCTGGCGCTTCATAGCGTGGACATCGGTGACGGTCGCAAAGTCCATATATTTGCGCCAAATAAAGGGAGAAAGCTCTAACAAAAAAGCATCCGCCGCTTCAATATCACATGCCACAGGCCGCGCCTTGATAAAAGCGGCGCGCTCCCAGTTTTGACCCAGACTTTCATAATAAGTGAGAGCTGCCTCAGTAGAGATCGCCACAGCAGTCGCGCCCGGATCTGGTCGTAAGCGTAGGTCTGTTCGAAAAACATAACCATGCTCAGTGCGCTCATTCATGACTTTCACGATACGTTTGACAACCCGTACCATCGCAGGCTGCATTTCATAATGATCGGCACATTGAATGCGTTCAGGCTCATAAAAGATAATCAGGTCAATATCGCTTGAATAATTCAATTCTTGCGCACCATGTTTCCCCATTGCAAGAACAATAAGGCCGGACTCATACTCTGGTTTATCCGTTTTTTTCAGCTCAATTTTACCTCGTTTTTCCTCTTCAATGAGAGAAAATCTCACAGCAGATAAAAGAGCTGCATCAGCAAAATCAGCAAGCGCTTTTGTCACTTGCTCGCATGTGTAGATCTGACCAAGATCAGCAAGCGCTAGGAGCAGTGCGATTTTTCTTTTCAAATCGCGAAGGGCACGCATCACGTCGCCTTCGATAGCTCCTGCTTGCCAAACACACGCAGCCTGTTCAACCAAGCTGGCAATATTGTCATTAATTGGTGTGGCAAAAGAGTTCTGAATAAATTCAGCTTCAAGCAATAACCCATCGCGCAAATAGGGCGCATTGCTCATGACGGATTTTATAAAATCTCGTAATTTTTCGTCCGGATTAAAGTTGGCGGTTTTTTCTAAAAACTCTTGAAGCAATGCTTTTTCATAGACGTCATCTCCGGCGGGGAGCCTTTGTAAGGTTTCTCCAAACTGGCCACTTTGTGACGTCATTCAGTTTTGCTTTCCATTGGTTTGTTTTTCACCGGCAAAGTCATGTCTACAATAAGTCCAGGGGCATTGTCACCGAATGTCAGGCTGCCACCATGCAATTTAACGACTGCTGAAACAAGGCTGAGCCCAAGACCACTACCAGGTTTCGTACGACTTCGCTCCAATCGAGTGAAGCGCTTTGTCACATGCTCATAATCTTCAACGGGAATGCCCGGACCTTTGTCTTTTACACTGATGACAGCATTACCGCTGGTTTTTTCCAGCTTAACTAACACACGAGCAGGCTCAGCATTGTTATTGCTTGCATATTTGACGGCATTATCCACCAAATTGGCAACCGCCTGACTGACCAACTCGCGGCTTGCGGATATTTCAATGTGCGCGCTACTCAGGTCAGTTTCCAGCGTTACACCAACCTCTTCAGCAACGGGATCATAAAGCTCGCAGACATCTTCTATCACCGCTTTGAGGTCTACTTTTTCATCAACCCCAAGCGAGGTCCCCGCCTCCACCCTTGCGATGCGTAAGAGAGCGTCAAATGTTCTTATCAAATTGTCAGATTCAACAATGGTTCCCTCAAGAGCCTCGCGCAACTCTGCCTTGCTGGCACTTCCAGAAAGAGCATTTTCCATGCGGTTGCGCATACGGCTTAAAGGGGTTTTAAGATCGTGGGCTATATTATCTGAGACGCCTTTAAGACCCGTCATCAAGCCTTCAATGCGGTTGAGCATATTATTGACGTTAGAGGCCAGACGATCAAATTCATCACCAGAACCATCAATCGTCAAACGCTCAGACAATTTGCCGGCCACAATTTTCTGGCTTGTCTCAGACATATTATGAATGCGGCGAAGCACATGACGCCCGACCAGATACCAACTCAAAAATCCAAGCAACATAAGGGCGATAATCGCGATAAAAACAAAGCCCGATATGATCTGCTTAAATTCTTCGCGCTCCCCAACATCGCGCCCGATAACCAAATAAAACCCACCCTCAAGATCAAATATACGAACCATAGCCAGCGTGCTTTCAACCTGCCCATCGGGATCTGTTCTGTCATAGGGAAGTGGATGGATCTGATTTCTATCTAGCCTCAGAAAGTCAGGCGGCAAATTGGGAATATTGCCTGTTAAGCCGCGCCCTTGAAAATTAATAACCAGAAGGGCTGGAGCCCCCGGCTGTGTGCTTCTGCTTTGCACACGATCCAACAACCCGCGAATGCCGCGCTGCTGATAATGACTGCGCAAACCGGATATTTCGCTCTCAATGGTATCGTCAAGTTGAATGCGAAGACGTTCATTGGCTGTATAAAAAATATAGCCCGTGACGACTATCGAAAAAACGATGAAAACAGTCATATAAATGGCTGTCAATTTAAACGCTGTGGTTCTGAAAAATGCAGGAAAGCCTAATTTCACCGCACTTCCCCACCGGACTCCTTAGCGCGCAAAACATAGCCCGCCCCACGCATGGTATGTAACAAAGGCTCTTTAAATCCTTTGTCTATTTTAGAACGAAGACGGGAGATATGAACGTCGATGACATTTGTCTGAGGATCGAAATGATAATCCCACACATTCTCCAAAAGCATCGTTCTCGTGACAACATGGCCTGCGTTTTTCATCAAATATTCGAGCAAGCGATATTCACGTGGTTGGAGATTAATTGCAGTGCCTGCCCGACTTACCGCATGAGACAAACGATTGAGCTCAAGATCTGCTACTTTTAAGGCCGTATTATCTTGTGAATTGGTGCCGCGCCTTTTCACTAAAACTTCAATGCGGGCGAGTAGTTCTGAAAAAGCATAGGGTTTGGTCAGATAGTCATCCCCACCAGAGCGTAAGCCTTCCACTCTGTCATCAACCTCACCAAGGGCGGATAAAATAAGAACCGGTGTCTCGTTTTTTTCTGCCCTCAAACTTGAGATAATCGACAAGCCATCCCGTTTAGGCAACATGCGATCTATGATGAAAACATCATAATCACCATTGGCTGCGAGAAAATACCCTTCTTCCCCATCAGCAGCATGCTCTGCCACATGACCGGCTTCCTTAAGCGCTTTGGTCAGGTAACTTGCCGCCTCGGTGTCATCTTCAATCAAAAGGATACGCATGGAAATCTCATTGAATAGGTCGAACCTCTTAGAAGGTTAAACCATAGAGCTGACATAGTGTGACGCTGTTCGCAAGCATGTAGCGATCAGTCGCGGGAGAAAATACCAGCGACTGATCTGATTTTACTTAGCCCTTTTTGCTAAGAGGCATCGCAACAAATCGCGTGCCGCCATTGCCTTCAACACGCAATAACACCGCTTTCTTACCGTCTTTTTGTGCAGCATCAATCGCCTTTTTCGCGTCATCTGGTGCGGAAATCGACTTGCTGTCTATCTCGGTGATAGTATCACCATTACGCAGGCCTTTTTCTGAAAGAGGGCTATCTGGCGTGATTTCTGTGACAACAACACCCTTACCATCTTCGGCAGCTTTCAGACCCAGACCAAAGTCTTCCATCATGATTGGTTCATCTGGTTTTGCTGGGGTGTCATCAAGGCTGGCTGTTTGACTGCGCTCAGGCAAGGTGCCCAGTTTCACAGTGATGTTTTTGGTTTTTCCAAGACGAAAAACGGTCAAATCAACATCAGTTTCTGGACGAAGGCCAGCAATACGGCGGGACAAATCTTTCGGGCTTTCAATTTTGTCGCCATTCACAGCAACAATTGCATCACCGGATTTAACACCAGCTTTGCCTGCTGGTGTGTCGTCCTGTGTCGATGCGACCAAAGCACCTTCTGTATCAGCAAGACCTATGCTGTCTGCAATATCGCGTGTGATGTCTTGAATTTGCACACCTAGATAGCCGCGAACCACTTTGCCGTTGTCACGCAAATCAGCGATAACCGTTTGGGCCGTTGCAGCGGGTATAGCAAAAGCGATACCAACGTTACCGCCAGATGGTGAGAAAATCGCCGTATTGATGCCTATCACTTCGCCATTAAGATTGAACGCAGGGCCGCCAGAATTACCTTTATTTACGGCTGCATCAATTTGAAGAAAATCATCATATGGGCCTGCGCCAATGTCACGCCCACGCGCCGACACGATGCCAGCGGTTACCGTGCCACCAAGGCCAAAGGGATTACCAATCGCAACAACCCATTCTCCAACACGGCTATCTGCATCGGAAAACTTCACATAGGTATATTTGTCGCTTTTCTTCACCTTCAACACAGCAAGATCTGTTCGTGCGTCTTGACCGATAAGCTCAGCGTCAAGCTCCGTGCCCTCGTTGGTCACGACAGTAAATTCTGTTCCGCCATCAACCACATGGCTGTTGGTTACCACAAAGCCATCCTCAGAGATGAAAAATCCTGAACCTTGGCCCGTTGCAAATTTACGCTTTTTCTTGTTGTCCGGTTTTTCAGATGGCGCACTGCGGCGTTCACCAAACTCACGGAAAAATCGATTGAATGGGTGATCTTTCGGCAAATCACGAAAACCTGGAATCGCTTCAAATGGATTGACACCTGAGCCGTTCAAACCTGCGGTTTCAACTGTTGATTTCACGCGGACACTAACAACCGCTGGTGTTACTTTTTCAACGACATCAGCGAATCCCACAACCTGCTGGCCTTCAACTCTCACAGGCTCCGCAAATGCAGCCGTTGGGCCGATAGGTAGTGTTTGGCTGCCGACTAATCCGACAATACCAAGGCTTAACGTGCCGAGTAGTAGAGAACGCATACGATTTTTAAAAATGGATTTATTAGAAAGTGACATGCAAAAAAGCTCCATATTGCAGGTGGCAAACAACGTATGAGCCCTCAGGGAATCACACATTGCTTGTTGGTCGTTGCGACTATGATGCAAACAACCTTACCAACGCCTTTCAGCAATATTACATTTTCGTAATGTTCATTATTATTATTTTAATTCAATTACTTGCGTTGCCACTGCGGCCCCTTTTTCGAGCGTTTTATGGACAGGGCATTTGTCTGCAATTTCCAACAATTTTTCTCGCATAGCACTATCAATTTCACCATCAACGGTAATTAAGCGCTCAAAGCGATCAACTTTTCCGCCCTTTTCAATCATGCTCTCAGAACACTCATGGCAATCCTTCGCATAAATTTTACCGTGATTCACTTCCACTGAAATGCGGCCAATTTTAAGTTTCTTGAAGTCTGCATACATACGCAATGTCATCGCGGTGCAAGCACCCAACGAAGCGGCAAGGTAATCATAAGGACCAGGACCAGTGTCCAAGCCGCCGACTTTCACTGGCTCATCCGCAAGCAAATGATGCTTGCCTGCGCGAATAGCGTTTTGAAATTTACCTTGCCCCGTTTCTGATACCAACACGCCACCTTCGTGCTTAATATCTGCGGTTTCTTCCCCACCGACAAAGCGCGATGCCCATGCTGCAATAACAGTTGCGGCATAAGAAGCATCTTCCGCTCGAGTTAAAAGATGATCTGCATGATCAAGCGAGACAAAGCTTTTGGGGTGTTTAGCGGCAGCAAAAATCTCGGCAGCATTTTCAATGCCCACAGTTTCATCAATCGGTGAATGCATAACCATCAGCGCTTTTTTCATATCTGCTGCACTATGTGTGACGCTGGTTTTATGCAGATCATCAATGAATTGCTTTTTGATGGTGAAGGGACGACCAGCAAGTGAAAGATTAACTTCACCCTCTTTTTCTATTGTATCCAAATTAGAGCCAAAATTATGCGTAACATGATGCGCATCAGACGGTGCACCGATAGTCACCACGGCCTTGACCTCCGGCACAAGAGGGGCTGCCGCAAGAACCGCTGCACCGCCCAATGAATGACCGATCAATATTGCAGGCGCCTCATAAGACTGGCGCATGAAATCAACGGCTTTTATTAGGTCTTGAATATTGGAAGAGAAATTGGTGTTTGAGAACTCACCATCGCTAGAGCCTAGACCGGTGAAATCAAAGCGCAAAACTGCGATACCTTGAGCAGACAACTGCGAGGCGATGCGTTTGGCGGCAAAGATATCTTTTGAGCATGTAAAGCAGTGTGCAAACAACGCATAAGCACGAATAGGCCCTGTCGGTAAATCAAGCCTGCCAGCAAGCTCCGCACCAAGAGAACCGTCAAATGTTACTTTCAAGGGAGATGCCATGGTGAAATCCTATGCTTTGATTGATATTTGACACCATGAAACAAGATCATCGTGAGCAATAATTTTAGTGTCTTGACCCTAAATCGCACGATAACACAAGCCGTTCAAGTTGGTAGGCTATAGATAAAATTACAAAGCGATAGACGCCCATACCCCATCAGATTGCTGGCACGCCACACCGTTATCGCTTTCTTGCGCACCATCTATCGTTATAAATTGAATGAAATCTCGGCAACGGCGGCCATTGATAGTATATATCGGTCCACTTGTTACTTGACCAGAATGGCTCGTGTCCGGATTGCGCCACACAATGGGTACACCTCCACGTTCTTGCTGAAACGCCGTTGTTTGCGCCTGTTTAAAACGTGCTAAATCGCTCTCTTCAAGCTTCCCTATAAAAGAAGTGCCCAGAGTTTCTGTCGAAGACGTATCTTCTTCCGTTGCAACAGCATTTACTGGATTGTCGGCAACAGGCTGATTATCAACCAAAGCAGCTGCATCTATATCTGAACCTTGCGGGCTGCTCTTCGAGCATCCACTCAAAGCAACAGCAAGCAAACCAGCGACAATGAAACGACTCATTTTTATCATTCCCAAACCCTCTGTATTTTCAGTTTGAGTAGACCGCAACTAAGGCGACAATCTGAAATATTAGTGCTGAAATAATGATGATTGATTTTTACTCTTCAATATTTTGCGGCATTCGGAAGATTAATGTGGCTTTTAGCCCACCCAACCTGGAACGCCCCATCGTGAATGTGCCACTATAAGCATTCATTAAGTCGTGTACGATTGAGAGTCCAAGACCAGAACCAGGCGTGTGCTCATCAAGCCGTTCACCGCGCTTCATTGCACGTATCTGTTCAGACGCTGTCAGACCAGGTCCGTTATCCTCAATATCAAAGGCAAGCGCTTTGCCATCACTACTGACAGAAATAATAACCTCGTCTTTTGACCACTTGCAGGCATTATCAATCAAGTTTCCAAGCGCTTGCTCAAGATCTTCCCGCTCTCCTGAAAATTTCATGTTATTCGCAATGTTTATTGTGAGGTGAACATTTTTGTCTCTGTATATCTTAGACATCGCCCTCCCCAAACCTTCAACGACAGGTTTCACAGGATGAGCGGTGCTGAGCATTCCTGAGCGAGCGATAATCTGCGCCCGGTCCAGATGATAATTTACTTGTGATTGCATTGCATTGGTTTGCTCTATCACTTTTTCCGAAAGCGTGGTGTCGTAATCGTTTGCCTCATTGCGCAAGACGCTAATCGGCGTTTTAAGAGCATGCGCTAAATTTCCAACATGGGTACGAGCACGTTCGACGACCTTTTTATTAAAGCCAATCAATGCGTTAAGCTCAGCAACCAAGGGATCAATTTCTTTGGGGAATGAACCCCGCAAATCTTCCGAACGGCCTTCACGAATATCATTCAAACCATTGGTAATGCGCGACAAAGGCCGAAGCCCCCATTTGACTTGAACAAAGGTTGAAACGGCAAGAAGAAAACCAAGGGCTGCTAGGGTCAAGAAAACACGTTGGCGAAACTGCGCAACATTTTGTTTAATATCTGTGGCGTTGCCAGCCACGGCAATCAGAAATGGTTTATCACTCTCCATGCTGATCTCACGCGCAACAATACGCAAAGTGTTACCGGCTGGTCCACGCGAATAAAATGACGCAATCCCGTCTTCGTTTTGGCCTAACTTTGCTATTGTAATTTTTGGCAAGCGCTCCGCAAACAGAGATCTTGAGGCAACAATGACCTCACCAGATTGTTTTGTAATTTCCCAATACCAACCCGATAAGACCAAATCAAAATTTGGTTCTGTCAGTGTTGGCGGCTCCATGCGCATAGGATCTTCTGCTTCAGCTTGGGCAGCGACAAGAATTTTCAGATAAACATTGAGGCGTTGATCAAACCCCCGTTCAACACTTTGCTGATAAAGGCCTGACAGCAATACACCAGCAACAACAAGAGCTAAAATACTCCATAAGATGGATGAAAACAGAAGCCTGAGTGCAAGTGAATTAAACGTCATTTGGCTCGCTCAACCGATACCCCATCCCGCGCACAGTCTCTATGATGTTAATTCCCAGCTTCTTGCGAAGGCGACCTACAAACACTTCAATCGTATTAGAATCACGATCAAAATCCTGATCGTATAAATGTTCGGTGAGTTCTGTTCTTGAAACAATCCGGTCTGGATGATGCATCAAATACTTTAGAACGCGAAATTCGTGAGATGTTAGTTTGATCACATCGTTGCCATTGCTCACCCGACTTGTTTTGGCATCAAGCCTTACCGGGCCACAAACAAATTCATTCGAAGCATGACCGCTTGCTCTGCGTGTTAATGCGCGAAGCCGTGCAAGCACTTCCTCCATATGAAAGGGTTTGGCTACATAATCATCAGCGCCTGCGTCAATGCCCTGCACTTTATCGCTCCATCGATCGCGGGCGGTTAAGATAAGAACCGGCATATTGCGATCAGCGCGACGCCAGTCTTCTAATACACTGATGCCATCTTTTTTAGGTAGGCCAATATCGAGAACAACGGCGTCATATGGCTCAGTATCGCCAAGGAAATGCCCTTCTTCCCCATCAAAAACGGTATCCACCGCATAACCCGAATCAGTCAAAGCCGTTACCAACTGCCGATTTAGATCTTGATCGTCTTCCACTACTAAAATGCGCATGAGACATTAATACTCTTTGAAATTTCTATTCAATCAGCTCTTAAGCGATTTATTACCTTAGTGCATTAGGGCTGAACGATCTAGCGTCCACTTTTAGCATCAACAACTGCACGTTTTGTTTTACCGCGATGATTTATCACCGTTAATATATAGACTAAACGTCCACCACGCTTACAAAGTTGACCATTTAGAACTGTGGCATTCAAACGTTTGCTCACACGTTTTGCAATCACACCAAAGCGCTTCGCTCTGCCATGATTAATAGCCCACTGTTGCTGTGCAGGCCCCAAACAAGCCTTTGCATGCGCATGTGAAACATAAGTCACACTTGGCAGGCTTGCAGCTATCGCGAGCGATACTATGATTGCGTTAAATGTCTTCATCAACATAAAATGCCTGATTGTGACTGAATGAAAACTGAATGGCTTATATTTTAGTTATTTTATTTATTTACATTATTAACACATAAAGAAACCCAAGCAGCATTATGCTCACGAACTTGTTTGGATGTGTGAATACTATCTTCCTTAGACCAAGTGATCGGCATGAAGACATCGCAACTCAAATCAGTCGCGACGATAGCCATCGTCTGGCAAGCTGTCATTGCCATCAACAGAGATATCATCGCCACTATGTTCAGCCCGGCTTTGGCGCCGCGCAAGCAGAGAGCGCTCAAGCCGCTCCCTATAGTTTTGCAAACTGAGTATAGCATGGCGCGTTTGTCTCTCTTCATCTCGGCGCGCGTTGATATCAAGGAAAGCCTCAAAAATTTTGATAAAAGAGATAAGAAGGCCAATGAGAGACCCCATCAACGCAGGATTTGGTTTGCTGATAATCGACCGTAAAGCGCCACGACGGCACCAACGGCGCCTACCATTTGAAGAATTGCATCTGTGAGCGCCGACTGATCCACCTCACCAAGCATAATGCCAAAAGCACCACCAATACTGGCAGCAATGGCAATTAAAGCACCCCATACGGTGCGGGAAAAATACCAAGGTTTTGTTTCATTCATGAGAGTTTCCTTTCGTTGGTTTTAAAATTCAAATATCTGGGTGCGCGCGGTGCCTGGCCCTTCTGATGCGCTTACCTGTGCTACAGATATGGTTGCGCTGTTTGGCACCTCGCCAAAGTCGCTAAGCTGTAATGAGTGCTCATAAAGAGCATTGGGTACATTCGAAGACAACGAACGCAAAGGTGCATCAGCCCCTAAAATAGAGACCACATATTCTTCACTCTCCTCGCCAAGTGGTACGTCTTGAACTTCCCAAAGGTCGCCGTCGATGCGGGTTCGACGGATCCACGAGAATTCGATGTCGCCATTTTCTAGACGCGCTGCGCGCTTCAAAGAAATCCATATCACGCGGGGATAGGCTCATAGCTTTCCAGTCCAATCCACCTTCAAGCAAGAGCGGCCGGCCAGCATTTTTTGCCCCTTGAAAACTCGCTTCAAGCTCTTCTTTCAATCGATCAAATTGCTCCTCGGTGAGGTTGCCCTCTCCTCCTTGATAGACAAGCGCACCAGAAGGCCGCGCTGCATTATCTAAAAGCGCTTTATTCCATGCGCTGGCAACATTATGAATATCAAGCGCCATCTGTGCGGCTTCCAAGGGGGCAAATCCATAATGATCATCAAGGGGATGATAGAAAGAAAGATGCAGAATTGGCGCGATATCATCCAGTGTTTGATCGAAACGTATGGATTGACCTGCCAAGCCATAATCATAGGCTTGTGGCCATCCATCACTACCGGGCACAACTTTCATACGATCAGGCCTCAAGGCATGAAGTTCACGAAGATCTTCACCAATCTGCACACCCTCAATATAGGCATTGCCTGCAATGAGGAGATTGCAAACAAGAGCCTCAATCAATTCACAGCCTGATTGTCGTTCATTAGGATTTTTCAAGACGTCCAAAATAGGATGATCATCAAGGCGATCCCCATTTTCACTTACCATCCACGGAACAGACGCCGCCGCTTCAGCCACCATACGCACGGCTCGAAACGCAATCACATTGCGGGTGAAGCCTTCACGGGCGAGTGAGGCGTAGTCACGCGTCGTCCAAACTGGTTGTCCATTTGATTGTAGATAAACCATCGGGCCGGTTTGCGATGCTTTGGTGTCGAGCGTTTCCATCTTGCCATGCGCAAGGGGCCCTGCGCCTTTCAAGCGTTTTTCAAAAAATCCCATTTGTTTTCCTGTTGGTTTAGATCACATACGCCGAATTTTCGGATCGGCTTCCGGTTTCAACATGAGTTCGTGCAACGCCCAAACAAGCGCATCCAGTCGGTCGGGTGATCGGCCTGACGACAACCCTTCAAGGCCAAAATCACACATCTCATCTTCACGTTTCGACAGGCTACCCATATGGCGCACAAGCCCGCGCTCATAAAGATATGATACAGGCTCTGCGCGACTATATTTCCCGCGCGATGCCCTAACCGCTTTCACGGGGACCGTTTTATCGACCTGCGCCAAAATAGTATTGACCATTTCGCCGCCCTGATTGACCTCGGCTAAAACCAGATCGGCTTGATAGCGATGATAAAGCTCAACGGCGCGACTTGCCCATTCAGTCGGGGTCACCGAGCGCTTGCTTCCGTCGGCTAAAACATAACCAATGCCCTGCTCATCCACACCAGCCACAATCAAACCACAAGCATCGGATTTTGCGTGCGATGTTGCCGGCGGATCAATTGCAACAACAACACGGGCAAGCGGTGGTGCTATAGCGATTTTTAGTTTCTCAATTTGGTCGCGTTGCCAAAGCGCATCTTCGCGATCTTCAATCAATTCGCCATCAAGTTCCTGACGTCCAAGCCGCGTGCCGCCATAACGAGCACGCACTGTATCTATAAAATCAGGAGCCAAATTCGTTGCATTAGCCATCGTTGTAGCTTTTGAAAGCCTTGTTCGTTCATCAGCCAAAAGCCGCTTCAAAAGCGGTATAGGGCGTGGCGTGGTGGTTACAATTTGGCGCGGGCGTTCACCAAGCCTCAGGCCGAACTGAAGCATATCCCATGTTGCTTCCGCATGGCGCCACTTACACAGCTCATCACTCCACGCCACATCAAATTGCGGCCCGCGAAGACTGTCTGGGTCTTCAGCAGAAAAAATTTGTGCAATCGCGCCATTTTTCCACTCGAGCTGTCCTTTTGTCTTTTTCCATTCTGGACGCTCGCTTTTGGGATGAATGCGAAGAATGCCGGATTCACCTTCAATCATCACATCGCGCACATCGCCAAGTGTCTCGCCAATCAAAGCAATACGGCCAACGGATCGACCGCAAAAAGGCGGTTTGCCAAGCGCCATTCCGCGCACCCATTCTGCACCAGCGCGTGTTTTGCCAGCGCCTCTGCCGCCCATGATGAGCCAGACCAACCGATCACCTAGAGGTGGCAATTGATCTTCACGAGCCCAGATAGGCCAGTCAAAAAGTAGTGCTGCCAGATCAGCTGATGAAAAACTCTCAAGTAGATCACTCAGTTTTCCCTTTCGGGCACACGCGCTCAAGTCGTCGCGCAAGTTCCTCACGAAGGCGCTCAAGATCTACCTCTTTGTTCTGGTTTCTGTTCTGGCCCTCATTTTCTTGTCGCAAGTCAATCAGTTTTTCTAATGTACGAGCGAGCGAGCCAAGGGTTCGCGCATCTTTTTCATTGACGCCCTCGTCACCAGCGAGTGCGAGATGCGTCTCGAACTCACGCATTTGGCAATCAAAGACCTTGTACAGCCTATCAATCAGCGCTTTACGATTGGATCCATTTTCTAGTTGGTTGTGATCTTTGAACCGCTTAGGCCGCATGCCATTGCGTAACACCCAGTTTTCATCCTGCGCTCTTTTGTAAAGAGCCACACTGTTAATGCCGTGAGCGGCACATATATCCTTCACCGTTTTCAGTTTTGCCTCATAATCCTCCCTAACCTTCTGCCAGTCCGTCATTCTTGAGGCGCAGTCCTTTCAAGATTGTTCGCACAAACGAAAACAGCCGATGCATTTTTCAATGCAATCGACTGTTTTAATGTGAAATAAGAGCTGTAAATTCATTGTCACAAAACGTCCCTTTGATCTAAGGACACTTCTGCGACTGTATGAATGTTCTACCAAAACACCGTTACGGTGCCAAGGAAATAATTCCTATTTTCTTTGTTTTATTTCTTCACCATCATTATCACTCTTTGCGAATGGGTCCTCTTCAGGCCATCGAACAAGATAATTCTCGTAGTCTTCTACATCGACCCCTTCTTCGCTCACGGTCATACCACGCACAGAGATACCTGCCATATGCACACTATCTGGATCGCCTGAAACCAACGGGTGCCACCAATAGAGGTCTTTGTTTTCGCTCACCAACCGATAACCGCAAGTAGCCGGCAACCAGGTTAAAGTGCGCACAGTTTCAGGGGTTAACTGGATACAATCAGGCACCAATGTTGATCGATTTGGGTAGTCACTACACTGACATGTCTCATCATTAAGCAGCGAACAAGCAACATTTGTCCAAATAATCTCACCTGTATCTTCGCTCTCAAGTTTATTTAGACAGCATCGACCACATCCATCACACAAAGATTCCCATTGCGTTATGGACATTTCTTCCAATGTGAGGGTCTGCCAAAAGGACTTTTCTTGCATTAATTATCTTCTGAAGTTTGTGAATTCACATCTGGTAAATTGGATCAGAAAGGCTTATTTACATTCTGTTAATAAAATTTGGAAGAGTTGATTACTGTGAAAGACCCTTTTTCGCAAAACCGGCGCAGTCGATTTGGTATGCGCCTTTTGGAGTTAGATAGCGCTATTGATGGTAGCCTTTTCTCAGGATTTGGCTGGCTGTCGAATTTATATGCGAGTTTCTCAGTATTCATGCGTCGCTTCCGGGTTCATGGTTGGCAAAAATTACCAGTTGAACTTGGTAATGAAACGCTAACTTGGGGCACTGTTGGTATGGTGTTGATGTTGGCTCTGGCGCAGCCTGCCTTTGATGAAACAACTGCAGACTGGCGCAAACAAGATGATTACTCGGTGACATTTGTTGACCGCTCAGGCAACGTCCTTGGTCGCCGTGGCGTATTACAAAATAAGCCAATTGATCTTGATCGTTTACCTGATCATGTTGTTAAGGCGACACTTGCCACAGAAGATCGTCGTTTCTTCTCGCATTTTGGTGTCGATATTATCGGAATTTCACGCGCTTTTGCGACCAATGTAAAAGCGGGTGGTGTTGTCGAGGGCGGCTCCTCAATCACGCAACAAGTGGCAAAAAATATCTTTCTCAGCAATGAGCGCACATTAACACGCAAGGTGAAGGAAGCCTTTCTTGCTTTATGGCTTGAAGCCAATCTCACCAAGAAAGAGATTCTCGAACTTTATTTCAACCGTGCTTACCTCGGCGGTGGAGCCTTTGGCATTCCGGCAGCAGCAGAATTTTATTTTGATAAAGATTACGCTGATCTGACACTAGCCGAATCTGCCATGTTGTCTGGCCTGTTTAAAGCGCCGACTAACTTCGCACCACATATCAACCTTGGCGCCGCGCGCGAGCGTGCTAATGAGGTTTTGACAAATATGGTTCAAGCAGGGTTTCTAACCGAGGGGCAGGTTCTTTCTGCTCGCCAAAAACCTGCAAGAGCTGTGAATAGAAAACAAGAACAACGGCCTGATTATTTCCTTGACTGGGCTTACACGCAGGTTTTGGATCTCAAGATTGAAAGCGACCGCGTTTTAACCGTCGTTACAGCACTTGATCCCGCATTACAAAACAAGACGGAAACAACAATAAATCAATACCTCTTAGAAAATGGCAAAGAATTCAATATCAGCCAAGGGGCATCCGTCATTATGACTCCAGACGGCTTTGTACGGGCAATGGTTGGCGGGCGCGACTATGGACAGAGCCAGTTCAACCGAGCGGTCGATGCATTACGCTCTCCCGGCTCAACATTCAAACCGTTCGTTTATGCCGCTGCCATGGAAAATGGCTATAACGCACAATCGGTGATGACTGATCGTTATGTGCAATATGGTAACTGGTCACCAAAGAATTATACGCGTAGCTATGCAGGTCGCGTCACACTGACTACGGCTCTCGTAAAATCGATCAATACCATTCCTGTTCAGCTTGCTCAGATTGTTGGTGGTTCCAAGGTTATTAAGAAAACAAAAGCCATGGGAGTTACAAGTCCATTGCGGAACAACCCAAGCTTACCCATCGGCACATCTGAAGTGTCGGTTATTGATATGACTGCTGGTTATTCTGTTTTTGCCAATGGAGGATACAAAGCCCCTCCTAAAGCGGTTTTACGGATTTATGATTCACGCGGTGATTTGATCTTAGATAACAGCTCAAAGACTAAGACCGAGCGCGTTTTAAAGCCTAACGCTGTGGCATCAATGAATGAAATTCTGTCTCAAGTACCCGAATGGGGAACCGGACGGCGCGCGAAACTTGATGATCGTGTTACAGCAGGCAAAACAGGCACCACTCAATCATATCGTGATGCATGGTTTGTTGGATATACTGGTAATTATGTCGGCGCTGTTTGGTATGGCAATGACGACTACAGCCCCACAAAACGCTTAACCGGTGGCCGTCTGCCAGCCATGACATGGAAAGAAGTCATGGCATTTGCTCATCAAGGCGTTGATGAAAAACCAATTCCTTTCCTCAATAAAGATGGATCGAATGAAAAACAAATTGTTGATATCATCGCAGAAAACGAGAACAAAACAATTGAGCCGCTTCAAGAAACCAAGGCACTTTCTTCGAAATCAACAGACGTTTTGCAAGGAATTGGCAAGCTTTTGAAAAACAAAACAAAACCGCTTACTACCGCTTTCATCCCTCTGAAAAAAACAACCGGCAATGGCTTAAAGGTAATTGCTGGTGAGTTCTAGGCTGGAATAATGCTACACGCATTTTCATTTATTTTGACATGCATAGCCGCGTGCATAATAGGCATTGGTTCAGCATGGACTATCCTGGATGGCGATCTTAAATTTAATAAAGTCACTCTTGGACAATGGGGAGTATGGCCCCTCGCCGGAGAAATTGGAGCCGACCCCTACACCAAAGCATATTTATCCCGACAGGGCACCGTATGGATGGGCGTAACCGAAGGCCTTATTCTGACTGCCAGCGATGATAATGACAAAACTCAATTAAGCGGGCTATGTATCTATACTTTAGAAGGTAAAATACCACGTGGTCGCTTATGGACCCTGACTACTGAAACCAAGTCAACGCCTACACCTACACCAACAAAAAAGAACATCCGCCAAGTTCACTACATTACATCCAATGACACGGTATGGGAGGAAGACGGACGACTGATCATCACTGTTTCTCAAAAGGTACAGCCAGGGAACTGGCTTCAAGTCGACAGCGATGACAATTTTAACTTGGTACTTAGAATATATGACACGCCACTTACCAGTGGAGCATTAGATAATGCCATTGTTACGCCCTCTATCTCCAAAGGAGATTGTTCGTGATCACTCTATTGCGCACTCTGGTCTTGTTTGTTCTATTGACTGGCTTGGTCCATATTTTTTCTATTGTTGCAACGCCATTTTTCGCAGAGCAAAAGGTGTGGCAAAGGGTCGTTGAATTTACACAACCGCGCAAACTGGCCGCTATAAAAAATCACGAAAAAGCTGCTGCTATTTTAGGGCAAGCAGATCCAGCCATGGCCTATGCCGTTTGTCATTTCTTGCTCGAAGATGGCCCCGTCACCCTCACGGCTGAGGGACCTACATCATTTTGGAGCGTGACACTTTTCAATAAAGATGCAGAAATAATATACAGTCTGAACGATGATGCATCGCAAACAAGTCAACTCAATTTATCCATTCTTCATAAAAGCATCAATGCAGAAACTACTGATAACATTCCAGAAGACAACACCTCACCTGTTCAAAAAGAAGAGCTTATTCCCACACCTATTGTTCCGCCAAATCCCGATGAGCCTGAAGAGCCTGAAGAACAAGAATTAGTAGAAGTTGACCTTAATGAAGAGGACGGAAACATCATACAGGCACGTGTCAGTGAAAATGAGGTGTTTGCCGTCTTAAAAATATTTAAAGCCACACGTCATCATAGAAAACTTATAGAAGAGACCATTGAAGCTGCTCAATGTAAGTAAGTTCAGAATATATTTTAAGCGGACTTATATGCCGACGTTATTGTCCCTATATGGCCTGAATTGCATATTTTATTTAAGTATATGAGCATCATCATCCGATGGGTCATGGACTGATTTACCCTTATCCGGACTCTCGGTTTTTATCCTAGATGACAAAAGCTCTGGGTTTTCGATAAACGGCAAACCCCGCTCTCCCCCCCGCTCGATAAGCGTGGCATAGCGTGCCAATTCTTCTTCAGCATGGCGTACACGTGGAGAAGGTGATTCGAGCGCTAGATGTTTAATCGCATGATCGTAGGCGGCATATCGGAATTTGAGACTATCCAGTGCTGTGTTGATTAGGTTTTCGTTTTCTACAATGCGAGCCCGCGTATTTGTTTTGAAATCTGCCCCCACATCACTATTTTCTTCAAGAAACGCAATTCTTTGCCGATCGATCACATAGACAACACGCGCCTGTTCATAAAATGGGGCTATCGTCCCTTGATCTGCTCTAAGGTCTGAGATGATACGATTCCAGCGGGTCTCGCTTGATCTAAAACGCTCTATTTGCAACCAAAACAAATAAGCACGATGATCGAGTTTATCGTTTATATCTGGGAAAATACGCGTTCTGCGACCTTCAATTAATGTCCCTGAAATCCAGTCCTTTGTGTGCAAAGGGCGAACAATCGTCCAGGCTAAATTAGCAAGCTTGAGTTCTTCATCAGTCCGGCTGAATTGCGAAACAGTTTCTTTGCGTCGCAAAGCAAACTTACTTCCTAATTTAGGCGCAAGACTATCGTGCACAACGCTTGGTGCTGCGCGACCAAAATCACCGGTTGGTCGCGAACAAGCCGTAAGACAAGCGGCAAGACTTAAAATCAAGAAAATAGATCGACGCTTATATATACCATGCAACCGGGTCATCATGCACTAAACTCAATTCATATTTCTGTTGCAATGATACAAACAGATTGCGAGGGTTAGCCGTCCCCTAGCTTACGCCGCTTTGGCTTTGAGGGACCGTCAGGTATAATTTCAGTATTTTCATACTCAACACGCACACCAGTAAAGAAAATGATTTCGGCGGTCATAGCCACTTCATTTGCATCAGGTCGCTCGGTTTTTCTTTTAGTGCTCGTTCTATAACTCTGGATATCTATCAAATTATCCATTGCGAACTCCTTAATCCTTCTTGGGACGACACAGGGAACACAACACGCTGTATAAAACCCGGGAAAGTTGCGCGAACAGGTTTTATTTCTGGTATCTCATTAAGACATCAGTAAAGTTAATAGAACGCTAACGCTTTTAAGAGATTATGGCACCAACAGTGGTTAAGTATTGCGTTTGGTTAAATGACAACATTCACAAAAAAAGACGAGTTTTCTATTTTGGTGCAGGCAAATCAACATAACCGCCATTTGCCTGTGCTGAGTGCTGCGGCTGAATTATTTGCACTTAATAACAGCCCTTCCCGTGATGACTTACTTCATTTTGAAGAATTGTGTCTCCGTTTTTTACCCAAACTTGATCTACAAACGAAGGCTGAAATTTCTGAACGCCTATCGAATTGTGTTCATCTTCCTCATGCTATTGCTATAACCTTGGCGCGAGAAGACATTTCTATCGCCGCACCAATTTTGAAACATTACAATAGTTTTAAGGAAGAAGATCTGCTGGCTATTTTAGCCAATGGAAATCTACTCCATGCCTTGGCAATTTCGTCCCGAGAGAAACTTTCAGATAAAACAACAATTGCCCTTTCGCAATTTAAACTACCTGACTTTGGTCCACACGAAGTCGAACAAAATGCACGTCCAGACCATCTGGAGAATACTGAAGAGCTGAGTGTATCAATTGAGGCGGACAGCGCAGCTGCGAGATTGATTGAACCCAGCCACATATCTTCGGAAACAAGTGATGAATTCACGATCGGCCTTGATGCATTTCTTGCGAATGAACACGCCCATGTTTTAACCCAACTGCAGCGAGTTGATGAACACCTCAGTCGTATAGATATAAACCCCGCGACCGCATTTCAAGAAGCTTATAATCGCGCGGAATTTGCCGTGGATTTTGTCAAGCTTGCTAGAGCAAAAGATGCGGATGGTTTTGGACAACTTCTTGCCAAGCAATGCGCTTTAAGCAAAGCAGACGCGGCACAAATCATTGATGATGAAAAAGGGTTCGCCCTAGCCATTTGCCTGAAGTCACTAGCACTTCCAAGTCATGCAGCCAATGAAGCTTTCATTCTCCTCAATCCCAAACTGGGGCATGATGTCAATCAAGTTTTCTTATTGAATTGGCTTTACGATCTTATCAGCCCTGCTCTCGCCCGCTCATTAACTGACAATTGGTCAGAAGCTAAAAACTCTGAGGCCGATTCATCAAACAGGCGCTATCAACCTGTTTATGAAGGCAAGGCCTACGCACAAGCAAGACCGGGTGGCTTTACCAGAAGAGCTATTCGGACCTCACGACAAATCAGTATGAAAAGATCAGCTGTGCGTTGAATCCACAATAACTAGATCATGCTGAGCGTTGCGACTTTCGCGCTCAATAACCCATAAATCACTATCAAAGCGTGTCTCTTTTTCGATGCGCGATGTAACATCCTCTTCAGAAGCGGCCTCCATTGCTAAAGTGAAGACACGCTCATCGCTGTTTTCACCTAACATTGATTGAGGAGCAGGCGCATAAAGATCAGCGGATCCATCAAGCCGATTTATGATAATAAAGATCGAACCGCCGCGTTCAGCACCTCTGCGCATTAGCGCAGTAAAATCGCCGGCAAGCTGGCTTTGGCGCACATAGGCACTTACCCAAAACTCAGTGCTTAATCGCATTTCTATAGCTTCTTGAGTTTCATCAACTCATTGAAGAGAGCTAACGTGATACGCTCGTCCGGCTTCAATCCACGCCGCTTTTTAAACTCAACAATAGCAAGTTTTGTATTACGTCCAGCAACACCATCCGCAGCAAGATTAAACCCAATACGCGTCAAAGCTTGTTGAACTTCTTTAATCCGCTTTGGATCGCTAATTGTAAGATCAGAGGGTCCTATTGTCGTAGTTCGCAAACCAATTGATTCCAGATCAACCGTCGCCTCCGCAACACGTTGACGCGCTTTTGCATGATATTTTTTATCCGGTATAGACAAGCGTATATGCTCAAGTAAAGAACGGCTGGCTTCATTTGTGACCGTTATATCAAAGGCACGTTGATAGACGCCTATCGCTGCCTTTGTTCGAGCGCCCATCAAGCCATCAAATTCAGAATTATAATATCCGCGAGCTGCAAGGTGTCGCTGTATCTCAACTACAAGTGGATTGGCAGCAAGAGGATTAGCCACAGGCGTATATTCGGCTCTCGTCAAATTAATTTCATTAGGCTTTGTTATAGTATTGCTTATATCAGATGAAATAACGCGTGCTTCTTGCTGTTTAAAAAGGGGCGCTGGGTGCTTGGATGTTTGCAGAAAAACGGCATTAATCATAGCTGTGCCAACCAGGGCACATACACCAAAAGTGATCGACAATTCTCTCGCTTTGCCCTTAATGAATGGGCCAACAGCAGTCATCAATGAAGAATCATATAGTTGATTATGATTCCCCTTTTGCTGTGTAGTAGATTTTGTCTTTTTAGCCCTTTTACCCTTAGTTGGCTCTGCACCTAAACCGCTCAGAAAATCTGCACTTCCATACATCATTTCACCTTTCACGCTATTTTCTTTAATAGGATAGTTTCTTCATTCTGTTCCAATACTGATGTCTGTGTTATTTCACTATTGGCATCAAATTTTTGGATTGTGGTTTCATCTGCTTCACAATTAACCGGAATATAAATGGTCACACAGGTGCCTTTTCCAAGCTCACTTTCAAAAACAACATGTCCCTTATGGAGTTCAGTCAAACCCTTGACGACAGAAACACCTAACCCAGTTCCCTCATACCGTCGATCAAGTGCACTATCAGACTGGAAAAATGGTTGACCAATACGCTCAAGATCGCCTTCAGACATGCCTATGCCGTTATCGCGGATAAAATAAGCAAGATGACTACCCTCTAGACGCACACCAACGGTCACACGGCTATTTTCATCTGAAAACTTCAGTGCATTTGAGATCAAGTTAATCAGTATCTGACGGCAGGCACGTGAGTCCGCCACAGCTTCAGGTAAATTATCAGGCACAATCGTACGTAATTCAATGCCTCGCATTTCAGCTTGTTGACTTAATATACTTGTGCAGGTTTCGACGAGGCTTTTTACATCAAATGCTTCAGGAACGATATCAAAAGTACCGCTGTCAATTTTTGACATATCAAGAATATCAGTCACTACTTGTAGAAGATGATTTCCTGATTCATGGATCAGTTTAACATATTCTTTTTGCTTATCATTTTGCAGTTTTCCGAAAAGCTCCTGATCCAGAATATCTGAAAAACCAATGATGGCATTCAATGGCGTGCGGAGTTCATGGCTAATATTAGCAAGAAAGCGACCCTTTGCATCATTTAACTCTTTGATATCACGGTGCATACCCTGCAGTTCTTCTTCGCGGTCGCGCTGCTTTGTGATGTCATTCATTGTTGAAATAGCGCCTATCACTACCTGTTCATTATTCCATATAGGACGCGTGCGCATTTCGACCCATGTGTAGTTATGATTAGCGTTGAACTGATTGTTTTGGTCACTGCTGTTAGAAACAATGACTTTTACCCGACACTGCAAAACACTTGGCATACCAAGAGTAGTGACATCGTATAGGGCTTGCATATAGTTCGGCCGATCAGCGATGTGCACATGCGCTAAAAAATCTTCGTTTTCTAGCATGGTTGGATCAACACCTAGCAGTGTTTTTGCAGCAGGTGATGCAAATACTACATTGCCTGACACATCATACTGCACGATGAGATCGCTGGTGTTTTCTGCCAAGAGCCGATAACGGGCTTCATTGGTACTTGAGAGTTTAAGGTGAGCAACACTGCTGCTTTGCAACTTCATCGCAAGACTCGCTACATAAAGAGCCAAGGCTACTGGCCCAAATACGAATCCTATTGGATCAGACGTCGTTAAAGTAGAATAAACTGCAAAGCTTTGTAGTGTTGTATAATGCACCAAAGCTGCCCCGCCTGCCATCACAATCAAAATTGAGCTGGCAACAATGTTCTTGTCACGCGATAAAACCGCCTCGAACGGTACTGCCAATAACCAGATCAGTGCAAAAGACTGCAAGCCGCCAGTCAGCATGCATATTGTGCAAATTAATCCGGTAAAGGATATAGATGACACAGCAAAAGCCATCCTGAGTGAGCGCAAGCGAACAAGAATAGCCGCCGCAACAAGTGGCCCCATAAACCAGCCAAACACGACAGCCATTTCAACGCTCAAAGTGCCTTGCCATAAAATCAATAATGGAAATGCACAAAAGGCAATAACGCTACACATAATCTGCACAATTAGGAATTGACGACTGATGCTAGGCAGACCTTGGCTCCCCAGCCAATGACTTGCCGGCCACCCTTGTGCCAAGCGTTCTTTTAAACGTACGCGTTTTAAAACTCGAAACAACACCGCGAACATAAATCCCATTTTATAAAAGCAGCCAATTTACAGGCATCACTTTTTTAAGTTTATATGTCCTGTACTGTGACTGTAAAAATGAACTAAAACCTGAACACGGTGTTCTAAATCGGGAAAGAAAGCCCTTTTGAGTGCATTTTAAAGCACATTTTCTCATCGTGGTTGCTAAACAATTAATGCAAATTATTGTAAAATAAAAATCAAATTAAAAATAAAAATAAATAAATTCAATGACTTAATATGTTTTTCTTGATGAAATTCACTTGATTTCCTTTTTGTTACAATTTTAGTCAAAATTGCGAAGACTTTGTATTAAATCGAGCTGCCGCAGTGAACGCGATTTTCAATCCTATGTTTTATCAAGGGTCAACGAAGATAGAAATCGGGGCTGAACAGGATGTTTATGTTTTTATTTAGAGTAGTATTTTGGTTGAGTTTGGTAGTGTTGGTAATGCCAATAGACAAAGACAAGTTAGATACAACCACCACACAATCTATATCGACAGTTGACGCACTCTCATTTGCTGGAGGTGCTCTGTCTGATCTATCAGGATTTTGCGCGCGCAATCCTGATGTATGTGTGCAGGGTCATGAAGCGTTTATCGCATTTAGTGCTAAAGCAAAATATGTTTCATCAATTGCCCTTGATTATATCAATGAGCAGTTGCAAGAAGATACCGGCGAAAAAACCAACAACGCTTAAGCTATAGACGAGCAAACAAAAATCAGTCGTGATTAAGACACCACGTGGTTGCCCATCTGCAACAAGCATGATAGCCGATGTAACGCACGAGACATGGTGAAGATGATGACGCTTGATGAAATTCTGGATAATTTTGAATTCCTCGAAGATTGGGAAGACAAATATAGATATGTCATTGAACTCGGCCGCACGATGCCAGAATTTCCTGATGATAAGCGTATAGCTGACTATAAAATTGAAGGATGCGTCAGCCAAGTCTGGTTGATAAAAGATATAGACACAAGCTCAGACGAGCCAGTTCTGACATATAGTGGCGATAGTGATGCTCATATTGTAAGAGGTTTAGTTGCTCTGGTCTTGACCGCATTTTCTGGTCGCAAAGCATCAGACATTATCAAATTCGATACAGATGGCATGTTTTCACAAATTGGATTGCGTGAACATTTAACGCCCCAGCGTTCAAATGGTTTAAGCGCAATGGTGAACCGCATCAAACGCGATGCATCTGAAGCACTCAAAGATTGAACTCCTTCTTAATGACGCATTAGGCCTCTTTCGCATGCCATACTTGCGAGTGTCCCTTCTTACCAAGTGGGGCGCCAATTGCCACCTCTGAAAATCCATAATGAGTAGCTAAACGCTCTAGAGCTAATGAGAGGACAATTTTTGCTGAACGCACAGGCCATTGTCTCTCACGTTCAATACATTCGAGTCCCTTTAAGAAACAACAAACATCCAGTAAAAGCGAATTCATCTCATTACCAACAAAGCGCAAAGCTTGGTCAACGCGATCACGCGCCGCCATTGCACCATCCAAAGCATAAGACGCATCGCCTCCCCCTCGACCACCGTCCACTTTAGGGGCAATACTTAATCCCAGTTTTGGCGAAAGCTGGGCAGCTTCAAAGTCTCGCCTTAAACGTTCGCCAGCTCGGAATTGATGATCTTGGATTATTCTTTTTCCATTGCGCGAGCGGCGACTGTAAAGACGGGATAAAGGGCTCTCCGATAAATTGACGACTATTTTTTCATCATCACCCACTTCACAAAGATCACGATGTTGGGAACCATAGCTGTCATCATTCGTACAAAGCGCGCGCTTCAAAAAGGCTCTTCCTTCCCGCGTGATTTTTATATCCCCATCCTTATCGCCATCGACCAAATCCAAGCGCTTAAGGTTTTTGATAATATTCTCAATACGTTCATTGCCTAATTTCAAATTAGGCTTGGAGACACGATTTCCACCGGCAAGCTTCTTAAGAAGCTTGATATTTTCCTTGTTATTGTCACTCAATGTTCAAGCCCCCAACGGTTGAGGTTGAACACCTTGCGTTGAAAGCGCGAGCCATTCCTCCACCGCACGTTCGATACAATCAATCATAAAGTCAATGCTTGGCTCATCACGGCGATCCTCGATTAAGCGGCACGCGTGAGCAACTGTTGTTCTATCACGGCCAAATAAATAACCAATATCAACAAGCTTCATCCCAAGCCGGACATGGGCGATATACATTGCTAACTGCCTTGCGAAAGCAATTTTAGCACCCAATCTCGTTTGAGCATTTAGCTCATGTATAGATACACCAAACACAAGAGCGACTGACGATTTTATAAAATGACAGGCAGGCACTGAATATTGCGCGCGCAGCACTGCCGAATGACCACATAATTCATTTTTATCTTGTTTAGTCTGATACACTTCAACTGTTTGTTGCATTTTCATCTCCGCACTTAAATGGGTATTAATTCCTATTTAACATACGGGTCGATTAGAGGGGATAAACTCATTTTTATTTCTACCGACACAACATCAGCACTAATAGTTCATCTATTTTTGTACAAAGTCTTCAATAAAAAAGGGCAGCCAAAGCTGCCCCGTTGAATTGTATTACTAATAAATAATTATTTGCCGCGTTGCTGACCTAAGCCCATTTTTTTTGCAAGCGCAGATCGTGCCGCTGCATAATTTGGCGCAACCATTGGATAGTCAGACGGAAGGTTCCATTTCTCGCGATAGTCTTCTGGAGACAGGTCATAATGAGTTCGCAAATGGCGTTTCAAAGATTTAAATTGTTTTCCATCTTCCAAGCATATTAGATAATCAGGTGTAATTGATTTGCGAACAGAAACCGCTGGCTTTTGTGGTTCTACTTCAACATCTGCGTTAGCACCAACTGTTATTGATAAAGAACGATAAACATCAGTTATTAATGTTGGCAGGTCGCTCGCCGGTAGTGTGTTATTAGATACGTAGGCTGAAACTATATCAGCTGCAAGCTCAATGACTACACCGTCTTTTTCGTCACCAGACATATGTGACATCTCCTTATTCTATCTTATCAAAAGACATATGATTGTAATTTCTAGGCGCCATATTGCACAAGGCAAATAGAACCGCAACCTAAGCGGTCATATTTTTAAAATAATACTTATATTAATTTGAAAAATAGTCGTGATGAACAGAAAAATACAAACATACAAATACCCTAAGCTATATAATCAAATATAAAAATCTTTTCTATATAAATAACATTTTATAATACTAAATGCTTAATTCATTATAAAAAGTATACAGCCAGATATAAGCCAAGCAATACTGTAGTCCATAAAGCCATCAAGCCTGTGGGCCACGTTTCAGCAAATATTCCGCCAGGACCATGTAATTTATATACTGCAACATTCGCCATCTTCGCAATTGAAGCGCAGGCGCGAGATAAGTTAGACCAAATTGCACCGGTCGCACTGTCAAACTCTTTGCGCAAAATATTACCAAGACCACGATAAAACCAGTCAAAATCAAGTGTAATCGTAAAGGTATTTTTGAGTAGCGGCAACAATAAAAAGAAAGCAAGACCCGCAAATAACAAGAGTTGAATCTGAGAGAGAATTTTCCCAAGTTTATAAGGCGAATAATCTATTGGATAAGGTAGTAGACTATAGAGCAAATCAGGAAACACACCCAACCCTATGCAGACAAAGCTCAAGAAATACATCGAATATCGCATGGACTTTGGTGGCTCAGCCGGTCGCAAACCAGAATCCTTACTAAAGAAGACAAACCATGGAAACTTAATGCCTATGTATAAGAATGCACTGGCTGATGCTGCTGTGAGTCCGAACCACACATATCCCAAGTGAGCCTCAGTTGCGCTCTGGCTAATGAGCGATTTTGTTATATAACCTGATGTGAAGGGAAAAGCTGAGATCGACAAAGCACCAATAACGCCGCAAATCATCGTTATTGGCATTGTACGAAACAGACCACCCAGTTCTGTGCATTTTGTTTTTCCCGTCTGATAAAGCACCGCTCCTATCGACATCAGCAAGAGTGCTTTATAAATAATATGCACAAAGGCATGAGCGGCCGCACCATTCAGTGCCATATCAGAGCCTATACCAATGGCTATAACCATAAACCCTACCTGACTGATAATCGAGTACGAAAAGACGCGACGTATATCGTTTTCAAGGATGGCAAATATAATCCCATAAAACACCATATACAGACCAATGTAGATGAGAGCTTCAGTACCAGGGAACGTTCTAATCAAAACATAGACGGCCGTTTTTGTCGTAAAGGCAGAAAGGAAAACTGCACCAGACCAAGATGAAGCAGGATAAGCATCTGGCAACCAAGCAGAAAATGGCGGTGCACCAGCATTGATCAAGAAGCCTGCTAAAATCAACCAGCGCGGCCAGCTGTTCGCTTCCATCATATCAAATGCAATCGATCCATTCTGCATATATTCACCAGCGATACCCGCCATGAGAAGAACACCGCCCATAAAGTGCACAGCCACATAACGTTGACCAGCAGCGCGCGCGCTAGTTCCGCCTGACCAAACAATGATGCTGGAAGCAATCGCCATGATTTCCCAAAAAATGAAAAGACTGATGAGGTCACCAGCAAAGACAACACTGATGGCCGAGCCTGCATAAACAAATGCAGCGGCAAGCTCGCTCACCTTTGTTTGATTCATAGCATAGAGCCCACCAGCGGCGGCCATGACGGTAAAGACGGTCGCGAAAAGGCGCGACAGTTCGTCAGCGCGCACGAGAACAAGCTCAAAATTGAGATAGCTGATTGTTAGATGATTACCATTGGGCAGTTGCCAAACTAGGAAAAGAGCAACCAAAGGCGCCGCAATAAGCAGTGTATTACGCGCCTGCCCTTTTAAGAGTGGCAAAAGCAAACCTGCAAGAATAAGAGCAAGGCCTGGAGGCAAGATAACATCACCGATCATAATAACTATCCGAACGTTTTAAGAGCGCACCAAACGCTTTGGCGACCACAACCAAAACCAAGCAAGACGCTAAACTAAACCAAATAGAGAAACCAAAAGTCCCATCAATGCCAAAATACGACTTATGTGGGATTAAGAAATCAGCAAGGACCGTAAGCACCAATAAGATCAATCCAAAAATCCAAATTTTGCGAATTGAGGCTGGTCGAACAAGCCAGTGATCACTGTTTGCTTTATTATTTTTCATATCAAAGCCCAACCATTTGTTTCGCAAGATCATAAGCAACGCCGGGGAATAAGAAGAGCAAAATCGTGCCGATGGCGGTCGCGGAAATAGCAACCAAAATAGGCCATGGCGCTTCACCGTGATCATCCTTTATCTCTGGCGCAACAAAGAACGCACGATAGATGATGGGAAGGAAATAGGCTGTGTTTAAAAGCGTTGAAAGGACAATAACGCCCACCGCGAACCACTGCTGTGTTGATACTGCACCAGAAAGCATGAACCATTTACCCAGAAAACCTGCCGTTGGTGGAATACCGATCATCGAAAAAGCGCCCACTGCAAAGGCTGTCATGGTTATCGGCATTTTCCAACCAATCCCATCCAACTGGCTTATTTCGGTCTTGTGGGCTGCTGTATAGATCGAGCCTGCCGCGAAGAAGAGTGTGATTTTTGAGACTGCGTGCGCTGCTATATGAAGGGCAGCGCCTACTGCTGAAATGGGTGTTAAGATGGCAGTAGCCAGAATGACATATGAGAGCTGGCTGACCGTGGAATAAGCAAGCCGTTTTTTCAAATTGTCCTGTCGAAGCGCAACCAAGGATGCCACGATAACAGTGAAACCAGCCGCATATAAAAGCCAGTCAGCGGCTCCCGTGTTGGCTAAAAGGTCGATACCAAATATATAGACGGTGACTTTGACAACGGTAAAAACACCAGCTTTCACAACAGCCACGGCATGCAGCAGCGCTGATACTGGGGTCGGAGCGACCATAGCGGCTGGCAACCAGAAATGAAACGGCATGAGTGCCGCCTTGCCAATACCAAACATGAAGAGAAGTGACAGTATTGTCAGCACGGTCACAGATGCTTTGCCATCTAAAATTCCACCTGGCACAAAATCCATGGTTCCGGTCAGCGCATAGGTCCAGATAATAGCCGGTAAAAGCAGAAGCATTGATGTGCCAAGCAGGATCATCAGATATATCCGGGCACCCATTTTTGCGTCCCCATTAGCCTTATGTGCCACCAGCGGATAGGTAGCCAGTGTCAACACCTCATAAAACAAGAACAGCGTGAAGAGATTAGCGCTAAAGGCGATGCCCATGACGCCAAATAACGAGACCGCAAAACAAATGTAAAATGTGGTCTGGCGCGGCTCATTGTTACCGCGCATATATCCAATCGAATAGATTGAATTGATGATCCACAATGTCGATGCGATCAGCGCAAACAACAAACCCAATGGCTCGACATTGAAATGAATTGCAAGCCCGGGCAAGACTTCAAAGGGCCCAGACTCTGGCACAAGCCCGCCTTGAAAATAGTCATAAATATTAATGACTTGCAGCAGAAGGGCAATTGCTGTGAAAAGTGTGACGCCCTCGCGTACATTTGGAAAACGTCCAAACAAATATATTCCAACTCCACCAATCAGTGGCAGAAGGATTGTAAACAGAAGAAGTGTATCAAGATTCATCATTGTGCAGCGCCTCCCGCAGAAGACAGAAGCGCATCGGCTGCTCTTTCGGCTGTTTGACTGGTTAGCCCAGCATCGATACCAAAATAATAACAAGCCACCACGAGAATAACCGTTGGTATCATCATAGATAGCGGCGGATCTTTCGCCATCATAACTTTTGCTGACGGCTCACGTAAATAAGCAACCTCGATAACGCGCCCAACATATACAACAGCAATTAGGGATGACCCCATTATGGCGAAGGCGAGCCACGCCTGTCCTGTCTCGAAGGCAGCCAAGGCAAGATACCATTTAGACACAAAACCCACTGTGCCAGGCACACCGATTAGGCTAAGACCTGCCGCCGTAAACAGCGCCATGGTAATCGGCATTTTACGCCCCACACCTGCCATATCATCAAGTTTCACAGAACCCAGTCGCATCATTATTGCGCCAGTACACATGAACAGAGCGCCCTTCATAAAGGCATGATTGACAAGATGAACAAGACCACCCGTAAGCCCCGTCTTTACACCGAAGGATATGCCAAGTGTGATGTAACCAATTTGAGCCACTGAAGAAAACGCTAGCATTCTCTCTACATTGCGCTGTAGGCACGCAACAAACGACGCGATAAACATAGCTGCGATCGAGAGACCAATAAAAACAACGGCCGCTGAATACCCATCAAATTTAATCGATGGGTCATAAACTGAATAAATGAAGCGAACCAGCAGATAAATCGCAACCTTAGTTGCGGTTGACGCGAGAAATACCGTCGCCATCGTTGGGGCATAGGCATAGGCATTAGGCAGCCATTTGTGGAGTGGGAAAAGAGCAACTTTTAAGCTCAATCCAACGGTGATGAAGGAAAGCGCCACAAGCAACGGAGCATCAGAACTGACATCTTGTAGCCGCACTGCCAAATCCGCGAAGTTCAAGGTGCCGGTCATCGCATATAAAATTCCGACGCCAATCACATAAAGGGTCGCCCCGATGGTGCCCATGATCAAATATTGATACGCTGCAACAAGCGCTCTGCGATCCCGACCCATGGCGATCATGGCATAGGTTGAAAGCGATGATACTTCTAAGAAAACAAAAGCATTGAAAGCGTCACCTGTTATCGCAATACCAAGCAACCCACACAGACACAGCAGATACATGGTGTAAAACCACGAATGATTGTGTGGCGCGATCTCAAGCTCAACAACCCGCTTCGCATAGGGCAACGTGATAGCAGCCATTAATGACACAATAACAAGCACAAAAGCATTAGCGACATCGATCCGATATTCAATGCCGTAGGGCGGCTCCCAACCACCCATTGCATAAGATATTACACCATGAGCAAAAACTTCATGCAGCAACAGAATGGAAAATAGAGGCATGGCAAAGCTAATGAGAATAGCAATAAGCCAAGCGATTTGGCCCTTACGGGTCATCGCCACAACGGCGGCACCCAGCATCGGAATAGCAACCTGCAAAGCAGGCAAATGCTCTATAAAATCAAACCCAGCCTGACCTACCGCATCGCTCATCTGGCATCTCCCGGCAATTCGTCATCTTCGCCCTGAAGATCATCGTCTTTAGCAAAAATATCGTCTTCTTCAATGCTGCCGTAAGCTTCATTGATGCGGACAACCAGCGCAAGGCCTAGCCCCAATGTCGCAACACCCACAACGATGGCTGTCAGAATCAATACATGCGGCAATGGATTAGAATAAACATCAAAACCTTCCGCCAAAATTGGCGGTGTTCCACCCAAAATTTTGGCCGGTGTTAGATACAGCAGATAGACCGAGGTTTGGAACATACCAAGACCCACAAGCTTCTTCACCATATTGCCGCGCGCAACGACAATATAAAGGCCACAGGACATCAAGAATATTGTGATAAAGTAATTATAATAGCCTATGAATTCTTCGGAAAACATCTACGAACGCCCCCGCCCAGCAAAAGCATAGAAAATAGAAATCATCGTACCCGCCACTGTCGTTAGAACACCGACTTCGATCCATAACACACCACGTTCTTGACCATGATAATTAGGCTTTTCAGGATAGTGATTATGGGCAAGCGCATCATAATCCAAATAATTTTCACCAAGCATAAGCGAGATAACGCCGACACCTGCAAAAATTAAAACGCCCGCGGGCATCATTAATTCGGCAAAGCGCGGCGATACTATTTTTTGCGTTGGATAAAGACCAAAAACAAGAGCATGAAAAATCACCGCAGCAGCAACAATCACGCCGGCCTGAAACCCGCCGCCTGCGCTAAAGTCACCGTGAAAATGCACATAAAGTGCAAAAATTAACATGAAAGGAATAAGTATCTTTGAAACGATACGGAGTATGACATCAAGGCGCATCTTTAAGTATCACCTCCTGCTTCTTCTTCATCTTCTCGTCTTCGACGCCGCAGCAACATTAAAATAGCGATGCCAGCAGTGAAAACCACAACTGTTTCGCCCAGCGTATCAAATCCGCGATAACTGCCCAGCACACTCGTAACCACGTTTGGAATGCCCGTTTCAGGTAGCGAGCGATCCAAGTAATCTTGACCCAAGTACTGATTAACCGGCTGCTCTATACTGCCAAATGCCGGTAAATCTATTGTGCCGTAAACCAACATAAAACCAACACCAATAGCCATGAATAGCGGAAAAATAGGAGGCCGCTCAGGTTTGGATTCATGCGTCTTGGTTAGATAAAGCGTTCCCAGTAAAAGCACGGTCGACATGCCTGCACCAACGGCCGCCTCGGTCATTGCAACGTCCACAGCATCCAACACCATCATCACAGAGGCTATGAGAAACGAGTAAATACCGAAAAGAATCACGACACTGAAAAGATTTCTTCGTCGCACAACACCAACGCTTACGAGCGCCAGCAAGGTCAAAAGAATGGCGTTGATTGAAGCCTCTGACATTATTTTTTGCCCTCCGGCTTAACAGGCTCGTCTTCGATCATCACCGAAGCAGACACCTCAGCATCGGTTGCATCTATGGCAGTTATTGTTTTTGTGGTCTCACCTAGCGGCTCTTTTGAACCATCAGTACGGGCATCAATTTCCGGTCCATCCAAAATCGGCTGAACACCATCAGCCATAGCCGCACGCGCGATAGCATGGGACGCAACAGGGCTGACGAAGAAGATCAACAAAAACAGACAGACCAGCTTAAAAGTTACAAAGGTGAAGCCCCCTTGGATCATAAGCCCACCAAGCATGAGACCGACCCCCATGGTCTCAGACACAGAAACCGCGTGCATTCTTGTGAAAATATCCGGCATACGGATGAGGCCGATGGCACCGACCACCAGAAAAAAAGACCCAATGATGAGCATTGCACCCGATATCATATCGATGAGGGTCATTTATGAACCCCCGAAAATCCATCACGGCTTTCCTCAGCTTCGCTAGGAGGCGCCTCGCCACCAAGCGCACCGTAACGAAAGAATTTCAAAACGGCGTAGGTGCCGGTGATGTTCAAAAATGCATAAACAAGACCGACATCCAAAAATTCCGGGCGGCCATTTAAAAAACCCAAAACGGCCAGCAACATAATAGCAAGCGTCCCAATAAAATTAGCCGCCAATAAGCGATCAAAAATATTCGGCCCGACCATTGCTCGAAAGACGGCAAGAGAAAGAGCTATCAATACGGCAACCATAGCAATTACGAACATTAGCTAGCACCTCCTGAGAACCTATTGCTTGAACCTTCGAACCAACACACTTTCGCATCCATATCACTCTCTACACAGCCTTCAGCGCCACTTCGCTCAATGCCGTGAACCTGAATGATGCCGTTAAAGCTTGATATTCCCGTGGCAATGGTACCCGGCGTTAGTGTGATTGAATTGGCGTGGGTGGCGAGACCAACGTCGGTTTTTTGTGATGGATTAAAGGTTATCATCGTTGGCGAAATAGGTAGACTAGGGCTCAGTATAATGCGCGTCACATTCAAAGCAGATTTAACAATTTCCACCGCCAACCAAGTCCAATATATGAACCCGCGCGCAACAAAGCCCAAAGGCAATGATTCTTCATCAAGCAACCCACCGCGATCCATTACATAGGCTATGACAAGCGATGCAATGGCACCTGTTACAACCAACCGCGGCAGATAAATACCAGACAGCAATAGCCAAACACCGAACAATAAAGCTGCGAGAAGTATAAATTTGAGTGGAGAACGAAGCATCAGTAGGCCTGTAATATAACCGCTATTTCACGCTCTAAATGATTCGTGAAAATAATATAATACGTGAATAATTCATCTTTAAACGCTGGGCACTAGTTAATTTATTTAGTTTCACCAGTTTTTTCTATTCTTATGTCAATCATCCAGAAGCCACGAAATGACACAGATTATGAACAAATCGTGGCTTGGCGAAACCGAGCTTGGATTCTATGTTGTCGTTCAAACATTGATGAGAGTAATGAAATGGCTAAACCAAACCCGAATGTCGAAATCGTCAAATCAGATAAAGAATGGCGCGAGCAACTAACACCAGAACAATATCGCATCACCCGCAAGCACGGCACAGAACATCCTCACACTGGTCCGCACTTGAAACAAAAGGCTGAGGGAATCTATTCATGTGTTTGCTGTGGCAATCCTCTTTTTGAAGGCGCAACAAAATATGAATCAGGCACAGGTTGGCCAAGTTTTTGGGCAACTATCGGGGAAGAAAATGTCGCAGAATATAAAGATAGAACGCTTTTTATGGTGCGCACTGAGGTTCGATGTGCGAAATGTGATTCCCATCTTGGGCATGTATTTCCTGATGGCCCTGAACCAACCGGTCAACGCTATTGCATGAACGGCCACGCCCTCACCTTTCAAGCGGATGAATAAACACACATGACATTCAATAAATTGACGCCGCCCCTCGCGGGAAAAAAGCCTGTAACAACCAGCAATCATGGCATAGAGCGAATTGAAAATTACGCATGGTTGCGGGCGGATAACTGGCAAGAAGTCATGCGCGATCCATCGGTATTGGCGGACGACATACGCGCCTATCTGGTTGCTGAAAACGACTATACAAAAGCTTATTTTGAGGACACAAACACACTTCAAGAAACGCTATTTCAAGAGATGAAAGCACGGATCAAAGAAGATGATTCTTCTGTTCCCAGCAACCACGGACCTTACGCCTATTCGATGCGCTATGTCACGGGCGGTCAGCATCCTCACTTGTTGCGTACGGACCACGAGGGTGACAATGAAGAGGTGCTTTTAGATGGTGATAAAGAAGCAAAAGGCAAAGCCTATTTCCGTCTCGGCGGTCTCGATCATGCTGACAACCATAAGCTCGGCCTTTGGTCTTATGACGATAAGGGGTCTGAATATTTCACGCTAAAGGTGCGTGATCTAGAAACAGGTAATGACCTTGAAGATGTCATTGAAGAGACAACTGGTGGCGGCATCTGGGATAATGCCTGTGCTTCTTTCTTTTATGTGAAACAAGACGAAAACCATCGCCCCTCAAAAGTATTCCGTCATATCATTGGTACCGATCCGGCAACAGACACCCTCATTTATGAAGAAGCTGATCCAGGATTTTTTGTGGGCGTGGGCAAAACATCATCAGACCGTTTCATCACAATAGACACACACGACCATCAAACGTCAGAGAGTTATCTGATTGACGCCGATAAACCCGAAAGCGCACCGCGCCTTATCGCCAAGCGCGAATTAGAAATTGAATATTCAATTGATGATCTGGGCGATGGTCGGTTGATTATTTCCACTAATGCAGACGGTGCTGCGGATTTCAAATTGGTCACGGCCCCGTCTGATAATCCATCGCGCGAAAACTGGAGCGACTACGTCGCCTATGAACCAGGCCGGCTGATCAAATCAATGGGTACTTATAAGAACCATTTGGTTTGGCTCGAAGTACGAAACGCCCTTCCTCAAATAGTCATCCAACGGCTTTCAGACGGTGAAAGCCATGTGATCTCATTTGATGAAGAAGCCTATTCGCTTGGGCTTGGTGGTGGCTATGAATACGACACCACATCCATCCGGATTTCCTATTCATCCATGACAACGCCGTCACAGACCTATGACTATGATATGGAAACGCGCGAACGGGTTTTGCGCAAAGAGCAAGAAATACCGTCTGGCCATGACGCATCTGATTATGTGACGCACCGCCTACAAGCGCCAAGCAGTGACGGAACCTTGGTGCCCGTGACCCTGCTTCACCGCAAAGATACGCCGATTGATGGCAGCGCGCCCTTACTGCTTTATGGTTATGGCTCTTATGGCATGTCGATGCCCGCATCCTTCTCTACCACTCGCTTATCGCTGGTGGATCGTGGCTTTGTTTATGCGATTGCGCATATTCGCGGCGGCATGGAAAAAGGCGATGCGTGGTATAAAGCCGGCAAGCGTGAACACAAGCAAAATACCTTCAAAGACTTTATCGCAGCTGGTGAATATCTGGCGAATGAGGGCTATACCACGCGCGGCAATATTGTCAGCCACGGCGGTTCAGCTGGTGGTATGTTGATGGGCGCTTGTATGAACATGGCGCCAGATTTATTCGGTGGCTGCATTGCGGCCGTGCCCTTTGTCGATGTTCTCACCACCATGCTGGACGACACGCTGCCCCTCACCCCGCCGGAATGGCCAGAATGGGGAAATCCGATTGAAAGCGTTGAGGATTACAAAACCATCGCCGCCTATTCGCCGATCGATAATGTGCGCGCGCAAGCCTATCCACCGATCCTTGCCCTTGGCGGTCTAACTGACCCGCGCGTGACGTATTGGGAACCAGCGAAATGGGTGGCCACATTACGCGAGCGCAAAACGGACGATAATCCATTGCTGCTCAAGACACATATGGACTCAGGCCACTCCGGTGCGTCTGGCCGCTTTGATAGTCTGAAGGAAACCGCGCAAGAATATGCTTTTGCGCTGAAAGTAATGGGAAAAAATATCTAGGGTGAAAACCCATTAAAAAGCCCGCCAATTGGCGGGCTTTCATTATTCTCGTTCAATCGTTACTTACGACGCAGCTTCAAATAGCTCTGTCACATATTCCCAGTTTACGAGATTATCAACGAAAGCTTCCAGATATTTTGGACGCGCGTTGCGGTAATCAATGTAATATGAATGTTCCCAAACGTCACAGCCAAGAAGCGGTGTTGCGCCATGTATGAGCGGGTTTTCGCCGTTTGGTGTTTTCATGATTTCAAGTTTGCCGTCTTTCAATGCAAGCCAGCACCAGCCAGAACCAAACTGCGTCATGCCTGCTTTAATGAAGGCATCACGAAAAGCGTCAACGGAGCCAAGATCGGCAATAATTTTTGATTCCAGATTTCCCGGAATAGCGCCGCCGCCATTCGGTTTCATCCAGTTCCAAAAGTGAACATGATTGAAATGCTGGCCTGCCTGGTTGAAAAGTCCAGGGTTATCGCCATGACTTTTCACAACAACATCCTCAACGCTCATGTCAGCATAAGGCGTGCCTTCCATCATGCCGTTTCCGGCAGTTACATAGGCGTTGTGGTGTTTATCGTGGTGAAACTCGAGTGTTTCAGCCGACATATAAGGGCCAAGAGCATCATAGGCATAAGGCAAATCGGGGAGTGTGAAAGCCATTTTGAAATCTCCAAACTAAAATGGGTGCATTGCGCACGGTAATTGATAAAAGGAAAATAGGCTGCGAACGAGCGAAGGGCAAGCGACAGAGTGCAAGAAATTTTTTTAACGCGCCAATTCATCTAAAATACGCACCCAAGAACGGATGCCTTTATGGAAACTGGATAGCTCATATTTCTCATTTGGCGAGTGAATGCGGTCATCACCTAACCCAAAGCCAACCATCAATGAATCCATGCCGAGATGACGTTTAAAATCACCAACCACAGGAATTGAACCACCAATACCGCTCATCGCAGTCGGCACACCCCATTCCTCATCCAATGCACCGCGCGCCTTTGTTAGCCATGGGCTATCAAACGGCAAGCGCGTTGCCTGACTTGCGCCATGATCAATGAACTCAACTGTGCAATCGGATGGCAATTTTGAACGCACCATGGCGCGAAACGCGTCTCTGATTTTAAGCGGATCTTGTTCCCCCACAAGTCGGAACGAGACTTTAGCATGGGCTTCAGCAGGGATCACCGTTTTAAAGCCCGCTCCAGTGTAGCCGCCCCAAATGCCATTAATTTCACAAGTCGGGCGTGACCATGTTTGTTCCAGCACGGTGCGGTCTTTTTCGCCCGAAGGCTCAGACAATCCAACGCTGCCCAGAAATTCTGCCTCATCAAATTCAAGCCCGTCCCAAATCTCTTTGATGTCGGCGGGGATTTCCAAAACCCCGTCATAAAAATCAGGAATCGTAATCCGACCCGTTTCATCGCGCAGGCTTGCTAGAATATCGCTTAATACCTGAATAGGATTACGCGCTGCCCCGCCAAAATAACCAGAGTGCAAATCCATGTCGGCAGCCTTCACTGTAAATTCTTCGCCCAGCATACCGCGCAGTGTTGTGGTGATGGCGGGCGTCTCGCGGTTCCACATATTGGTATCGCAAACCAGAGCAATATCAGCTTTCAGTTCTTCGCTGTTTTTCTCAAGAAAATCATCAAGACTGGGAGAACCAGATTCTTCTTCTCCTTCAAAGAAAATACTGACGGCACAAGGCAGCGCACCAGTAACCGATTTATAAGCGCGGCAGGCCTCTACAAAGGTCATCAATTGACCCTTGTCATCCGCAGTGCCACGACCAGTGATGCGCTTTGACCCATCTTCCATTGTTAAAATTTGTGGCGCGAAAGGGTCCGCATCCCATAGCTCTAAAGGGTCAACTGGCTGCACATCATAGTGGCCATAAAACAAAACATGCGGTCCACTTTGCGCTTTATCATGAGCGACCACCATCGGGTGACCGGCTGTTGGTCGCACGCTTGCCTCAAAGCCGATTGAATTCAATTCATCAACCAGCCATTCAGCCGCCGCCTGACAATCAGATTTAAACTCAGGGTCGGTAGAAATGCTTTTTATCCGCAGCAAATCAAAAAGACGGTTCAAGCTGTCATCCAAGCCGTCATCGACAGCTTTTAAAACATCATCCAAAGACATTTATATTCCTATCTTGTTTTATCTTCCGCCCTTAAGGCTACCAAGAATACCGCGTACAAGGGCTCGCCCAATCGAAGATGCAACAGATCGCGCGACTGACTTCATCGCGGTTTCCGCCACAGACTGGCGCTTCGAGCGACGGCGCGTTTTACGACGTGATTTTCTTGTTGGGCGATCATCACGATAACCATCGTCATCGCGGTAGCCAGAACGTGAGCGTTTCATACGGCCTTTTTCTTCGCGCTCTTTTTCTTCCTGCAGGCGCTGCTTTTCTTCAAGTTCAGCCTTTTTAGCTGCTCGGCCTTTTAAAATTTCATAGGCAGATTCGCGATCCTGCGCTTCATCATAAAGACCATAGATCGGACTATTCTTGATAGTCTTATTGCGTTCAGAAACAGTTAGAGGACCAAGACGCGAGGATGGCGGACGGATCAATGTGCGCTGAACGATAGACGGCACGCCTTTACGCTCCAAGGTAGAAACAAGCGCTTCACCCACTCCCAGCTCCATAATCACATCATAGGCATCGAAATCAGGGTTAGGTCGGAAAGTGCCAGCGGCCACTTTAACGGCTTTTTGCTCGCGTGGCGTATAGGCCCGCAGCGCATGCTGTATGCGATTACCCAATTGCGAGAGAACTCCATCTGGCACATCAAGCGGATTTTGTGTCACAAAATAAACGCCAACCCCTTTGGAGCGGATGAGTTTCACCACTTGCTCGACTTTTGCAACAAGTGCTTTTGGTGCTTCATCAAACAACAAATGCGCTTCATCAAAAAAGAAGACAAGGCGCGGTTTTTCCGGATCGCCAACTTCTGGTAATTCTTCAAATAGTTCGGATAGAAGCCATAAAAGGAAGGTCGCATAAAGACGCGGCGAGCCCATTAATTTATCAGCAGCCAGAATATTCACCAGCCCTTTGCCGGAGCGGTCAGTGCGCATGATTTCCATAATATCAAGGGCTGGCTCACCGAAAAAATCTTCGCCGCCCTGCTCTTCCAGCACCAGCAATTGACGCTGGATTGCACCGATTGAAGCCTTGGAAACATTGCCGTATTCCGCCGATATTTCACCCGCGCGATCAGCCAAATTCACCAAAAGTGCACGCAGGTCTTTCATATCAAGCAGAAGAAGACCTTCATCATCCGCAATCTTGAAAGCAATGTTCAAAACACCTTCTTGTGTCGGATTAAGTTCCATCAAACGCGAAAGCAATAAGGGACCCATTTCGGATACTGTCGTGCGGATGGGGTGGCCTTGTTCGCCAAATAAATCCCAAAAAACAGTTGGGAATGAGCCGAACTCATATTCATCCGTGAAGCCAATGTCGGCGGCGCGTTTTTCTAGAAAATCTTTATATTCGCCCTCGGCGCTCAGGCCCGACAAGTCGCCTTTGACGTCTGCACAAAAAACAGGAACCCCGGCGCTGGAGAACCCTTCGGTCAAGATTTGCAGCGTGACTGTCTTACCAGTGCCCGTGGCGCCGGTTATCAAACCGTGCCGATTGGCGCGTTTGAGATCTAGATATTCTCCCTTCACACTCGTGCCGAGATAAATCATTCCATCTTTAAACATCAAAACGCCCTCCAATTTATGGCCACACAATAAACATATGCTCTAGGATATATACGGATGCATCTGGTTTCAGCAACGGTACTTATCATTTTTATGAGTGAAAATACAATTTGGAGTATATAGCGCGGCTCGCGATACAACTTTATCCTTGTTTCATACTCAACAACATGATTTTCTCTCACTGAGACTAATGCGAGTCTATTAAAGACACAAAGCTTATGAATTTAAAAATGGAGAACACTATGGAAGAACTTATTGGTCGCATCGTTAGCAATGTTGGTATTGATGAGGGATTGGCGCAAAAAGCGGTCGGCATGATTTTAGGATTTCTGCAGCAAGAAGGCCCAGAAGATAAAGTATCTTCACTTATGGGTGCTTTACCCGGTGCTGAGGATTTGATTTCAGCCGCTTCCGGTGGCGGTGGCGGTGGCGGTGGCCTAATGGGCGCTGTTGGTGGCCTTATGGGCGGCGGCGGCGGTGGCGGTGGCGGTGGCGCCATGGCACTTATGGGCCAGCTCACCGGTGCAGGCCTTGGTATGGGCGATGTACAGGGCGTTGCAGGCGAAGTTATGGGCTTTGCTAAAGAAAAAGCTGGCGAAGATACCGTAGCCGAAATTGTCGGTGCCATTCCTGGTCTTGATCAATTCGTCTAAGCTAACACACCTTTAGAGAACTCAAAGGCCGGGAAACCGGCCTTTTTTTATGTGTTGACGTTCTAGGATCAGAAGATTGCCACCCTTTCACTCTCCAATTGACCTGTTAAAATAGAAACGAATGTGAATCGCATTGAATAGGCACAAATAGACAGTGGATATAAACCTAAAATTTTCCAGACGTGAGCTTTTATCAAAGGCTACTTTTGCTGGCGCGGCACTGACCATTAGCCCATCGCTCGCATTACCAATGTTTTCCAAGAATCCGCTCAATATTCCCACTGATGCTTTTAAGAGCCATATGATCAATGCACAAGCAGGCGGTGTGGTTCCTGGGTCTCGTGAGGACCAAAGTGCGAACTTTCAAAAGCTATTAAATCAGTCAGCCGAACAGGATGTCCCGATTTTTTTGCCGGGCGGCGTTTATAAAGTTGGTGGCCTTGTTTTTCCGCGCCGAACACGCATCATCGGTGTTCCTGGTTCAACCCGTCTTACTTTTAACGGGCGTAATTTTTTGGCTCGTGCAGAACGCGCTGACCTCATCCATGTTCACGGGATCATTTTCGATGGTTTAAGTTTACCTTTATCTGAAAATGGGCAAGGTCTTTTAACGCTCAATACCGTTCGTGATTTGCGCGTGAGTGCCTGTGATTTTGTCGGTAGCGGTCTCCATGGCCTAGATATGACAGGTGCAGGAGGCACAGTCAGCGGTTGTTATTTTCATTCCATCAGAGACACCGCAATTTTCTCCAAACAAAGCACCGGCATGACAATCACCGACAATTCTATTTCTGAATGCGGTAATGGCGGTATTTTAGTCCATCGTTTCACACTCGGTGATGATGGGTCAGTTGTCAGCAATAACCGGATTGAGAACATAAAATCCACCAATGGCGGCACGGGGCAATGGGGTAACGGGATCAATATTTATCAGGCCCATAACGTCATGGTGTCTAACAATCGCATATCAAATTGCGCCTTTTCATCCGTACGGGCCAATGCCGGCCATAACATACAAATTCTTGGTAACAGCTGCTCTAATTCAGGCGAAACGGCGCTTTATGGCGAATTTAGCTTTGAAGGTGCTGTTGTGAGCAACAATATCGTAGATGGTGGCACCATTGGTATCTCGCTGGCTAATTTCAATGAAGGCGGGCGGCTTGCAACGGTGACCGGCAATATAATCCGCAATCTCACAAACAAGCTCCCTTACAAAGACAGTGGAGATTTTAAACCTGGCATTGGCATTTATGCTGAAGCCGATACGGTGATTACAGGCAATGCGGTGGAGAATGTGCCACAAGCAGGTATCCATGTTGGTTGGGGTGAGTTTTGTCGCAATGTGGTCGTTAGCCAGAATGTCATCCGCGCAGCACCATGGGGCGTGACAGCCAGCGTTGTTAAGGGTGCGAGAGACGTCATTATAAAGGATAACGTGTTCGGCAATATCTCAAAACAGGCGATCACAGGTTTTGAATGGATCAAGCCAGTTACAAAAGAACTCTTGGGCGCACGGCGCACAGGTTTTAATCATCTATCTGTTTCAGGCAACAGATTGTCTTAGTCGTTTAACAAGACCATCCACCACACGCACCGACCCGACAGCCCAGCCATTTCGATTTTTCAATGTGCTGGCCAGATAAGGCGCCAATAGATCCCGCCCCTCGGCAAACACAGCTGCCAGAGCGCCCGCCATCATAGCTTCCGATGCTCTTGTTGTGCCGTCTTCGCATTTCAGCGCAATACCAAGTCCAAGGCTTGGGATCATTCCTGCATAGACCCCTTCTGCACCAGTCTTTATGAGCGCTTTATGCCCAAGGAGTTCCATCACATTCGTATCAAAGCGCTTTGTGCCAGCAATGAGATAAGGATGCTTTGTGCAAGCGTTATGAATATCGCGCGCTGCTTTGTCGCGTCCTGTACCCATGTCACTGGCAGCCGCAAAGCGGGCGAAAGCGTGGGCGAGATTTTTTAAAGGCAGAGCATAAGTAGGAATGGAACACCCATCTGTTGCTATAGTAGCTGGATCCTTAATGTCATAGCCTGTGAGAACTTCCAAAATTCCTTTAAGCTCACGTTGGGCGGGATGCTCGGGCTTCACATAGCCCTCAATCTTTTCACCCAAATGATGAGTCGCGCATATGAAGCCTGCATGTTTGCCTGAGCAATTGTTATGGCGTGCATCGGGCTTTTGATCCGCTTTTATCAAGGCACCACGATCTGCAGGCAAAACGGGCCACTGAGAACCGCACTCAAGACATTCATAAGTCAAACCGGCTTTGCCAAGCAGGATGACAATACCAGCGGCATGCGCCTGCTCGCCATTGTGCGATGAACACGCCAGCGCTAGCTCTTCATCACTTAGGCCATATTTTTCCACCGCGCCACTCTCAGCCAAATAAAGCGCTTGAAGTGGTTTAATGGCAGAACGCGGGAAAATGGGTTTGTGCGTATCGCCAATATCAACAAGCACCGCGCCGCTAGCATCAACAATTGATATGGCGCCACGATGTACGCTCTCAACAAAGTCACCGCGCATAACCTCGACCAAAATAGGATTATCCACGTAACCTCACAAGCCAATAACGATACATCACCAATGTCATCTGACAAGCCGATGGTAAAGTCAATCAGCGATGCTCGATAATTGGGTAAGCCTGTAAGCTGCTATTAACAGCTCAAAACGGAACCGCCGCCCAAAAAATCATCCCCCCGGTTTTTTTGAGGTACTGGATTACGAGAGTTTGGAACTTTTTAACACGCGAATTACGTAAGTTATTGAAGTGGTCGCAGTAAATTTTATCTGACTTAGGAGTTTGAGCTTGAATAAGCCCTAGCGTTTGTTCAGGCGTCAAAAAACTAATTGTAATAACTGAGATTTTCCAAAAACTGTCCTCATATATATATATCCAAGATCAAATGTAACGCCTTGAGGTCTGATAGGAAAAAAGCTGGTGAGCGAAAAGTGGATAAATTCGTTGATGGTGAGTTAGATTTAAGCGCGTTTGATCTTTTCTATTTTTGATTTACGATCAAATCATCATTACGGATATTTTGTGAATAATTTTGACGAGCATTAAAAATAGATATGTAGTTTCTGCTCCACGTAGTGGTCTGAACTGGCTACGTTTTTGCGTTGAAAAACTTTATGGAATTCCCACGCCAGGCAAAAAAATCCTCATTGACCCTGTTGATGATGCGGAAATCGCGTTTACACGCTCTCATGATCCCTTATGCATTAGCAAAAGAAAAACAGGGCGTATTGCATGGCGCAAAATTGAAGTTGAAGATACTGCCAATGCAAAAACCTTATTGATATTGCGGGACCCTTTGGAAGTATTTGTTCGCATGGCGAACAAGCGGTTTAAACCATTTAGAGTATACCTTGGAAACCTTCATTTTTTCTCACAAGCTAAAGGTGAGAGGTTGTGTATCCATTATGAAGACCTCATCTCTAATCCAGAGACAATGTACGCTGCATTAAAGTTCCTTGATTTACCAACCGCAGAAAAATTTGAAGGCATAGATGGAAAGACATTGGATGATAATTGGGAGCAATTAAATACTCAAAGCCGAGAGCTGTATGACAAAAACCAAGTGCGTGGCGGAGGATCAAAAACAAAGCTTGTTACTGACAAATTCACGCATCATCAAAAAAGCCTCACCCAAAACCAGAAGTTGAAAGTCTGGTATTTTCTGAAACAAGAATTGACTATAGAAGAGCTAAAACTTCTTGTACGTTATCAGCCTCCATATTTAGATAATCCACTCAGTGTTTGGCAGAAATGTAGACTTCTATTTTGGCGTTTGAATTGGCTTGATTGATGAAATCCAGAGCGCGAATCTTTATCAGTGATTTTAAGCGATTAATGCGAGCATCTCGAGCAAGGGAAAAATTTGCTCTGTTACGGATTCATAAAACTGCTAGCCAGTCATTCAGGGCAACATTCAGAAACTGCTATAAGAATTCAGAAGATGCTAAGTTAAACTTTGCTGGTGTGGTTTCTCTTGAAAAAATAGCAAACAAAAGATTTGTCTCCCCGCACATGACCGTGCAGCAGTGGCTTGATTTGGAGGTGGATAATGATTGGAAGGTCGGTGTAACGCTACGAGAACCAAGGGAGAGATTGCGCTCTAGCTATCGTTATTTCCGTCAAAAACCGGATTCCAATCCAACCGGTGTAGGAACTCTATTGAGGAAAATGGACTACACAACATTTCTTAAGAGTGACGATCCCGTAATATTGGGTTTGAAAGATAATATTATTACAAAATTTATTGGTGGCGGTTCTTTTGGCGATGCTGCAATTGGCAGAAACCAAGTAAATCTTCCAAATCAAATTAGTATCTTAGAGGCAAAAGAACTAGCGTTTAAGCGTCTGGCATCAGGATACATTATCCCACTGATACTTGAATGCGCGCCGCGCTCTATACAAAATGCTTCTACAATATTGGGTATTAAAAGACAGCCTCGGATTGGTTGGGTAAATCGGAGCAAAGATAAACAAATAGTTGAATATTCAGAAGAAATTATGATGCTGGAAAACAGATACATAGAACATGATATGGAAGTTTATGAATGCGCAAATGATATTCTTAAACTTGTCTAAGGTCTGAACTCAATTGAGTTTAGACCCTAACTGCTTGCAAGATATTGTACTGCATGACGCCATGCAGAGCCATCAGCTAACTCATGTAATGTCCATTGTCGCCACGCCAGATCATGACACCACTGCGTCCGATCTGGATATTTCAAAGGCTCGTCCAAGGATCGAGATCCCATTGGAGCTGCAACTGATCCATCACTAAAAATTACTGTTGGAATTCCAGCAAGCACTGCTTCAACTGCCGTTGTTGAACTGAAGGTAACAACAAAATCACAATTATCAAATGCTTGCTGCAAGCTGCCCGATGCAAGCACCGCTCCTTCAGGTGTCGCAGTTTGCGCGTTAGGATGGGGTCTGAATATTATAGAAGCTCCCATCGCTTTTAACTTCTGTACCGTGTCCTGCAACCAACAGTGCATGTCTGCTCCCTCAAGTGAAGCATCACCAGGAACTTGCCCGATGAGTAATGCTCTATTTCCTGAAGGCTTTCGCCAAGGCTTCAAATGATGGGAAAAGTACTTCTCAAATCGTTGACCAGAATCAGGCGCTTTGGGGAAATACCCTCGTCCATTAAATCCGTCCCATGAGAGGCTTACCCAATCATTACGTGGTTGAATAAAACCACGTTCGAGAACAAGCAGATGGTTTCCCTGCGTTTGCTGAGCAGCGATAACCTGCAACTGCTTCCAAGACCAAATGATAGCAACCTTAGCATTACAAGGTTTGTTATATTTTCCAATGACGATGTCACCAGTGCCAGATAGTCTCATCCCTTGCTGTAATACTTTTCCAGATTCATATTGATGCCAACTTCGCTTCAGGCGTCTCCATGAATTAGGCCATGGCCATCCTTTTGGATAGGTATAAAACGCAAGCTTCACAATGCCATCTCATAATCAAAATTCTTAAAATCATCTACTGCCATCTTGTCTGCAAGTTTCTTGCTTTCATCGCAATATAAGTCATGCCAATCCATATTTGATTTTGATTTATTTCGTTGTTCCAGTTTGGGAATTGAGATGCTAGATCGTTTTGTAATTTCATCTCTTATTATTTCCCATTGCGTAGAGAGTGCTTCAAATTTGTAGTAGGAGAGATCAGGCAAATATCCCATTTTTGAAACAAGTCTGCTTTGCGGAGCAAAATGTTCGTTTCGTGCGTCCAAGGGCCACATGTTTAACATCTTCATGTAACGAAAAAAGCTATCTTCTTTCTTCAATCCCATCCGACGTAATGGCCTTAATACCTCATGCCGATTTACAAGCTTATCCAAATAAGCAGACGCAAATCTAGAGTAAGGATTACGCACTACGCAAAAAACAAACCAGTCATTTGAAAAGTCGTTTCTCAAAAATTGTCTTAGATTTAATTCCTCAAATCCTTCAAATTCCTGAATCCTAGAAACACTTGATGGTTTGATATTGATGAGAGGTAACAATGCTGCACGAATTGAGGAATTTGCGCATTTAGGTATGGGAACGTAAGCAATTTTATAATTTCGAAAGATTATAACTCGCGCTTCAGTATAATTTTTCCTAAATGGAGTGAATTGTCTTAGATGGGATTTCATAACTCGAGCATAATCAGAAATATGCATGTTTATCGAGTTGCTCATAAGAGATATTCCTATCAATTTTGATTGCATATTATCTCTAAAAATTGTTATTTATAACAAACATGGAGTTATATATTTGAAAATAAGTGTCATTATATCAACCTATAATTCATCTGAACTTTTAATAAAAGCACTCTGTGGGTATGAAGCTCAAACAGATAAAGATTTTGAAATTATAGTTGCAGATGACGGGTCCGATGTCGCTCATCGTGAGCGCTATGAAAAATATGCATCTGAACTGAAAATACCTGTTTCTTATGTATGGCACCCTGACGAAGGGTTCAGAAAAAATCGAATATTGAATCAGGCAATTATTGCATCACAAGGTGAATATTTGTTGTTCACGGATGGAGACTGCATTCCAGAACCTGATTTTTTGGTCTGTCATCGTAACAATGCTGAAAGAGGAAGATTTCTGTCAGGTGGTGCCTGTAGGTTACGAGCGGATGTTTCAGCCAAAATTGGGTTTTCAGAAATCAACCTTGGTCTTCCTTTCAAGGTTTTGAAAATGATGCAGATGGGTAGATTACACAGTACATTTTTTATCAAGATGGGCGCTAAAAACATTGGTATCAACGCGATACTTGACAAATTAGTACCAGTCAAAATGACCTTTAATGGTGGCAATTCATCATGTTGGAAAAAGGATGCTATTGCCATTGGCGGTTTTGATGAACGAATGGGATATGGCGGCGAAGATTGTGAATTTGGCTTTCGACTTAAAAACTACGGAATACAACCCAAACGCATCCGATACTCAGCAAGGTGTGTTCATCTTGAACACAGTCGAGAGTATTATAATAAGGATATTCACCAATCTAATTCGCAAATAATTAAAAGAACAATTCACAGTAAGCATACTGTAACTAAATATGGCTTGAACAATTCTGCACCCACACAAACAACAGAAGCATAAAATGGCATTACCATCACATAGCATCGCTATTGTTGGCAACGCACCCATTACGAGGGAAATGCAGGATTTGATCGCTGATTATGACAAGATCGTAAGATTCAACCGACCACCAGAATCCCACTACCACCATGATATGCGGACTGACGTTCTTGTTATTGCTAATACAGCTAAGAATATGGCAACTGCACTTCGCAAAGACAATTACCAAAACAGCATTGTTTTTCAGTCTGCAGAACGTATCTTACTGTCATACCACCCTGAGGTAATACGTAAATATATGCCGCGCCCGAACCCACTTTCTTGGTTAAAAGGACGTAGAAGGGATTATACACCACGCTGGCTAAAGATTAGTGAAGAGCATAGCAAACCGGTTAGCATTCTACCCGCCGATCTATACGAACATGCGTGTCAAAAACTTGAAATCAAAAACAGCGAAAAAAAGCGACTGGTACCCAGTAGTGGGGTATTGACGATTATGCATATGTTAGAAGATTCCAAAGCAAAAATTGATTTATTCGGATTTGATTTTGCAGGATGGAAATATCACAAGTGGGATGCAGAAAAAAAATTAGTCGAGCAAAAAATAAATCAAAACCCATGAAAGTCTCACCAGTTCTTTGAGGCTGACTTTGAGTGTTCTCAATCAAAGCGGATGTACTCACCATCATATTTGGTCAAACTGTTAGCGCCGCAAAGGCTCTTCCAGACTATTTGGGGGAAGCCGTTATTAAAGGCGCAACATTAGTCTCAGTGTCAGAATGAATAAGGAAAACCGGGGCATTTCCGGCGGAAAACACAATTAATACAATAATATCAAAGTGTTGGCTGGGGTGGTAGGATTCGAACCTACGGTACACGCTACCAAAAAGCGTTGCCTTACCGCTTGGCTACACCCCAACAAATCAACGCTAATCGCGTGACGCTGTTGGGATATAGACTCATTGCGTTTGCTTCGCAACGGTTGAAAGCATATGAAATCAACTTTTTTCTACAAAATTGAACAAGGCGCCTTGATAAAGCCGTAGCCAAAAAACAATGCCATCGCTAAAAGACTATATGGAGCTAAAACAGACCTTCAAACCACACCACGGGGAATTAGTCGGGCTAACCGATCAATTAAGCCGTATCACCGCGCCAAATAGTGGTCCATTTACGTTTCACGGCACCAATACCTATCTGGTTGGCAAAGACAGTGTTGCTATAATAGATCCTGGGCCAATCATTGATGATCACATCTCAGCCATCATAAAAGCTGTGGGGAACCGGCCTGTCACACATATTATTGTGACACATACCCACGCAGATCATTCACCCGCCGCTAAAACTCTAGCAAAACATTTCAATGCAGCAACATTTGGCGAAGGCCAGCATCGACCTTCGCGCGATCTGTATCTGGGTGAGAGCAATCCTCTTGATGCCAGCGCCGATAAAGAATTCAACCCCGATGTTATAGTGACAGACGGAGAAATCATTGCCGGAGAAGGCTGGACGTTAGAAGCCGTTGCCACGCCCGGACATACGGCAAATCATCTGACCTTTTGCCTCAAAGAGGAGAACATTCTCTTGTCTGGCGATCATGTGATGGCGTGGTCCACCTCGATTGTTGCACCACCCGATGGATCCATGTCTGACTTCATGGCCTCGCTAGATGTGCTCATGGCGCGTGATGAACATCTTTTCTTTCCTGGCCATGGCGGACGTGTTGAAAAGCCTGACAAGTTCATGCGTGGGCTCAAAACGCATCGACTGATGCGTGAGGCCAGTATTCTTGATCGATTGCAGGCTGGCGATCGCAACATTCCTGATATGGTGAAGGTGATGTATGCGACCACTAATCCTAAGCTACACGGCGCGGCTGGCCTTTCAGTTTTGGCCCATTTAGAAGACTTAGTCGCGCGCGGTCTTGTGGAAACACAGGGACCGCCCGCCATTGATGGGGTTTTCGCACCGAAAGCTTAACCTCAAACAAGCATCCATTTAAAACAGAGATAGCTGAGGCGATGGCTCATTTTTTTCAGGCGCGTTCTCCTCCTTTGTTATCTCATCTTTCTTTTTAAGATCAATCGCGTTTTGAAGCGATGGCTCATCAAATCGAGCAGAGTTCACTCTGTCTGATATAGGTCTAATATCATAAAGCCCCGTCTGTGCATTATCATAAAATGCCCCGACATCCTTTGCAGAATAGTTTGTGCAATCAAGCCACATTTCCGCTTTTTCTGGCGAAACCAAAACCGGCATACGGTGGTGGATTGCTGCGATATCTGCGCTTGCTGCCGTTGTCAAAAAACAAGCCGTATCTATTTCGCTTCCATTGGCTGAGGCATAGGTTTCAAAAATACCCGCATAACCGACAACACCATCGTGTTTAGGCTTGATGTAATAAGGTGTTTTGACGCCTCCCTTACGATGCCATTCATAAAACCCATCCGCTGGAATGATGCATCGCCTATGACGTATTGCCGATTTGAACGATGGCTTATGCAAAACGCTTTCACTGCGTGCATTTATAATCAATGAGAAATCTTTTGGGTCTTTCACCCATGACGGCACAAAGCCCCAACGCATGAGACGCATTTGCCGCTGCCCAAACTCCTGAAAAATAACAGAAATCGGTTGTGTTGGTGCAATATTGTAGCGAGGGGGCGCTTTGTCTTCACACTCACATCCAAACACGCTGGCAGCTGTTGCCAATTCTGTGGTTAAAGTAAAGCGACCGCACATTGATAAATTCTGCCTATTTGTTTACCGAATCTTTTGATTCTCGATATAGAATTTAATTTCCAGAATGGAACTTAGCGGGCTTAATAAATTATGGTACAATTCAATAATGAAAATCTAGAAGACTTGATTTCAGACCAGAAGGTCCATCAAACTCTAATTGATAATAACGTCAACCTTGTATCAGGTTTGGCCACAAACTATCTCAATCATTATATAGAAATTTTGCTTCTTATTGAAATGTTGCCAGACATGCGCGAATGTTTTGAGGATATTCGAACATGGAAGCCAATGTCATATTGTGAGCATGCAGCATGTAGCGAATTACCGAATAGCGACTTGGTGCTTAAAGTATACGATTCGGTAGATGCTCAACGACGTAAAAATTTAAGCACTATCGCACATGAGGCCGATAAAGCCCTCACGAGCTTTGTCAATCGCGCCGGCACCGCTCTTGATTTGAATGATGCAAATTTACTCAAAGAAATAGCTATAGAAGCCAAAGAGTATCTGACACCCATTATTGAGCGTATGACAGGTGTGATTACACCAAGCGCAAAGACCACAACACCATTTGTTAGTACCCTTTAAAGCTCAACCCGCTTCACCTTTTTAGAAAAGTAGCACGCTAAAATGTCTGGCGTCTCATTTGATCAAAAACCAGTTCTTGGTGTCAGTGCCCTCCTTACGCATGAGGACTATGTTCTGCTTGCAAAACGCGGCAAAGAACCTTCTAAAGGGCTTTGGAGCTTGCCTGGCGGCAAACTTGAACGCGGTGAAACGCTTGTTAAAGCAGCCGCTCGTGAAGTGTTTGAAGAAACTGGAATTAATGTTGAAGGTCTGGTCTTTGTCGAATTCGTTGAGCTCATCAAAATAGATTATCACTTTGTGATCGCCGTATTCATGGCACACCTAGCGGATAAACAGCCGCCCCAAGCTGGTGATGATGCAATTGATGCACGGTGGATTAGCCAAATAGAAATAAAAGCATTGGATGCAGACAGCAAAATAACTTCAGGGACTTTTGACCGCATAAGCCGATTAACCACGCACACGTCATAATCAAGCTTTGACATAAAACCCCTTTTTCGATTACCGATATTGCATGATAAAAATTTCAAAACTTTTTCTGACAGCAATACTGGCCTTTGTTATCATTGGGCTGCCTAATAAATACTCGGCGGGAATGGATGTATTTGCGCAAACAGAAAAAACACCTGTTTATGAAAGTCGTTTGTTGCGACTTTCAGAAATTATTGGATCTATCCATTTCTTGAGCCTGTTATGCAAGCCTGACGATGGGCTGGTCTGGCATAATAAAATGAATGAAATGCTGGAAGCCGAAGAACCAAGCGAATTACGCCGCGCGCGGTTGGTCGCACGTTTTAATTCTGGCTTCAGCAGTTTTCAGGCGACATACCGCAGATGCACGCCATCAGCGCAAAAAGCGCTAGATCGATATATAGCGGAAGCTCAGGTTATCGTTCAAAATTTGACTTCTGACTTTACCGGCTGAACGAGAAATACTAAATATACTAATAATATCAATTGACTACACTCTTTTATTCCAATGTCTCTTCGGATATTAACCTTCACTTCATAATTGCCACACGGCATCAAAAACTGGTGGTAGTGTCTCTTGGAAATTCAAGCGGCTAATAAGCCTAATTACGTGTTGGTATTAATAATGAGCAATGTTCAAGCGCAAAATACAGTAAGCAATGATAATGATAAAACCGTTGCAGAGAAGAAACGTGCGGCCTTGGACCTTGTCCTTGATGCTTGGTCTGTTGGTATCGAAAAAGGGATCGATGGAGAAATTCTCGCCCATGCCTCTCTGTTTGCCGCATTGTCAGATTTAATTGAATTATATGGCGAAGAAGCCGTGGCAAATCTTGCTGCACGGTTGCCACAACGTATTCATAACGGTGAATTCACGCTAGTACGCCAAATTCAATAAAATCCAAAAGCTATCAAATTAACACCTTTGATGCCGCGGATTCATCTGCTTACAGATGATACTCCGCGTTTTATACCGTCTTACAATCAATTCATTTTCTTTGTTTCCGCATTCATGGTAGCTGATTATAGTCTGCGAGTAGCATGAGACGTTTGGTGGAATTGAGATAATGACTTTGGATTTACGGAAAAATTCAATCGGCATAGCGATTTTGATATCTGTTATCTTCCTTATAGCGTCTTATGCTGAGGCGGCAAAAACAGTCCCAACCATCCGCATCGAAATTCCTAAAAAAGAAACCAATAAAATTGAGTCTAACGAGCCAACCGCGCCCACGATCCCACTGGATGATAGCGATCTAACGCCCTCTCTTGATAAACTTGACGAAGAAACATTTCCTGGCGACGAAGAAGAGCCAGTTATTCAGGCAGATGAGCCAGAAGAACGTGTACCAACCAAAGTCCTCTATGGGGATGAAGATCTTCCGGAACTGGTAAAATCATTACGCTTGAAATTATTGGATATCGCCCGATCAGGCCAAATTGAAACATTACGTCCTCTATTTGCGACCTTCAAAGAACCACCCCTTCTATCTTTTGACGATGTCGAAGATCCTATTGAATTTCTCAAGACATCATCAGGTGATGGCGAAGGTCGCGAGCTCTTAGCTATTCTTCAGGAAGTGCTAGAGAGCGGTTATGTGCTGCGCGATAAAGAGGAAGACGGCGAAATTTATATTTGGCCCTATTTTGTAGACGTCCCACCGGAAGACTTAAAGCCGCGTCAACTCGTAGAGTTGTTTCGCCTTATCACCGCTGGTGATTTTGAGGATATGCAGGCCTATGGCGCCTATATCTTTTATCGGGTAGGCATTACACCGAACGGCGAATTGAAATTTTTCATCGCTGGCGACTAACAATCAGGCTTTTAATTCATGAATACTTCTTTCACATGCACTCTTGATGATCGGGCTGTTGTTTCAATCAGCGGCGAAGATGCCCGTACACTGTTGCAAGGTCTTGTTACCGTCGACATGGACCGTCTAGGTGAGAGCGGCAATGTCTTTGGCGCCCTACTCGCACCGCAAGGTAAAATACAATTTGATTTCTTCATTCACGCGCAAGGCGAAGAGTTTCTGATTGATATCGACAAGGAACGTCTTACGGATTTTTTGAAGCGCATGACCATGTATCGGCTGCGCTCGAAAGTGACACTGGCCGATGTCAGCGAGACCCATCATGTGGTCGTTGCTTGGGGCGATCAGACAGCTGGCCCCAAAGACGCTCGATTGAATGAGATGGGCGCGCGGTTTATCAGCGCAGAGAAAGCCAAACCAACCGCAACCAACAATGACTATCACACGCATCGCATCAGCCTCGGCATACCGGAAGGCGGCAAAGACTTTGTCTTTGACGACATATTCCCCCATGACGCCATGATGGACGCACTTTGTGGCGTCGACTTCCAAAAGGGATGCTATGTAGGGCAAGAGGTGGTCTCGCGCGTTCAACACCGTGCAACAGCGCGTAAAAGATTTTACTTAATTGAAAGTGCCTCCTTGCTGCCAACAAAAAATGGCACAGTGATGTTAGGCGATAAAGCAGTTGGCAGTTTTGCCTTCGCCATGGGTAAAAGCGCCCTTGGTCTTTTGCGTATGGACAAGTTAGAGGGAAGTGATCTTCCGTTGAGCATTGACGGCAAGGAAGTAAAAACCTCGCTGCCAGATTACTTCATAAAATTTATGGCCGAGAAAGCATCTTAAATGCCCCCTATAAAACAACCTCGCGCATGGCAGCGCATGCTATCGGGTCGCCGCCTCAATCTTCTTGATCCCTCACCTCTTGATATTGAAATCAGTGATATCGCCCATGGCCTTGCCCGCGTGGCACGTTGGAATGGTCAAACCCAAGGTGAACATGCTTATTCAGTCGCTCAGCATTCGGTGCTGGTTCATGATGTACTGCTTGCTCTTGATCCCACCCTCACGCCAACTTTTCGTCTGATCGCTCTTTTGCATGATGCACCGGAATATGTGATTGGCGATATGATCTCTCCTTTTAAATCCGTCATGGGCGGCAACTATAAGGACGTAGAAAAACGGCTCATCGATGCCATCCATATTCGTTTCTCACTGCCCACTGAATTGCCCAATGCTTTCGCCAAGCGCTTGAAGGAAGCTGATAAAATTTCTGCTTTCATAGAGGCCACAACACTTGCTGGCTTTTCAAGCGAAGAAGCGGCTCCGATTTTCGGCAAGCCTGCCATCCATCCCCTATCCGATTTTAGCGTCGTCCCTAAATCTACCGGTGAGGCACAATCAGATTTTCTTGCGCTATTTGCTGTCCTTGAAAAGGACCTTTAGGCCCCATGTCCCATCTTCACATATGCGGCCTTTCGAGACTGGTTGAAACAATTCAAACATCAGGCGCGCGCTATGTTGCAAGCCTTATCAATGCTGGCATGGAGGTACCCTACCCGCTAAGCGTGCCGCTTGAGCAACGTCTTTATCTGGGTTTTAATGATATTATTGAAGAGGTGCCAGGCTTCATCCCACCTGAAAAAATTCATGCAGAAAAACTCATCGCTTATGTTCAAGAGTGGAACCGTGAATCGCCAATGGTGATCCATTGCTGGATGGGCGTCTCACGCTCAACGGCTGGCGGTTATATCACTCAGTGCGCGTTGATGCCACATGCAGATGAACGTGAGCTGGCACAAGCCCTGCGAGCAGCATCCCCTGAAGCCACACCTAATTTGAGGCTCATCAAATTTGCAGATGACATCTTACAGCGTGATGGTCGCATGGTGAGCGCGATTGAAGAAATCGGGCGCGGTGCAGAAACTTTTGAGGGCATACCCTTTTCTTTGCCGATTGAATAGCAGCAATTAATTAGACCGTTTCAAGCTGTGGTGCGCGTTCTTCACGGATGGGCCAATGAAGAAAAGCGGCAATCAGACCAAGGGCGATACCAATGTACCAAATACCGTTATACGATCCGGTCAAATCAAAAACCTTGCCACCAAGCCAGATGCCTGTGAACGATCCCAACTGGTGAGAGAAAAACACAAACCCAAACAGCATCGCCATATAGCGGGTACCAAACATCACGGTGACGAGACCTTGTGTGGGTGGAATAGTGGATAACCACAACAGTCCCATAGCACCTGAAAAAGCAACGATTGTATAGGGTGATACCGGTAGAAGCAGAAAAATTGTTATGATGACCGCCCGTCCAATATAGATGAAACTCAACACATAGCGCATCGGCATACGTGAACAGAAGACGCCAGACATCAGCGCCCCAATGATATTAAAAAATCCGATCATCGCAATTGAATAGCCACCCCATTTAGGATCAACGCCCAAGTCTTCAATAAAGGGCGGCAAATGAACCGTGATAAAAGCCACATGGAAACCACAGACGTAAAAACCAACCGCCAAAAGCCAGAAGGATGGATGATTGAAGGCCTGAGCAAGAGCTTGTCTTACACTTAGATCTATCTCCTCCATCGCGGCTTTTGCGCTTGGTTTTCCTCTTAGTGGAATTGCAAGAAGTGGGATAAGTAACACGCAAGCGGCCATGAATAGCAGTGTGAATTCAAAGCCATAAGCGGCAACGAACCCTTGACCTATGGGTGCAAAAATAAATTGGCCGGCAGAACCTGCCGCCGTTCCCAGACCGAAAACAATTGACCTCATACTTTCAGGCACGATTCGCACGAAGGCAGCCAGAACAAGAAACATAGCTGAACCGGCAAGACCAATACCGATCAATACGCCCGCCGATAAATGGAGGGTCAACGGATCGCCTGTAAAAGCCATGATCATCAAGCCCGCTGCGTAAAAAACCGCCCCGACAGATAGTGTTTTCCATGTGCCGTATTTATCAGCAATCATGCCAACAATGGGTTGTGCAATTCCCCAAACGAGATGTTGAATGGCGATAGCCAGCGCGAAAATTTCACGGCTCCAGCCATGTTCGTCAGTCATTGGGGTAACGAAAAAACCCATTGTGCTGCGCGGACCAAAAGTCAAAATAGCGATCAAACAGCCACAAGCAACAATGAAAGGTATGGAAAGACCTACCTTCTTGTCTGATTGATTTTTTATCATATCCCGCGACCTAAGAAATTACCCTGCTTCAAACTGTCAGGTACACTCGCAACTGGCAAGCCTCATTCTTTGATGAGTGATGAAATATCTTATGCAGGAAAGCCTGATCGATAGGGGTTATGAAATATGCGCGAGAATTAAAACTACTCTCTAGGACCAACCACCGTTTTTCGTGCGATAGAAAATATGGATACCAATTCTATCAACAACCTTCATTTTTTTGCGCCAGCGCGGCTTCACATAGGTTGCATGATAGTGGGTAGAGTCAGCCACCTTATCAAGGTAGATTTTTCCTTTGGAAACATCGCGTGCAATCCGCACAGCGCGGTCCCATGCCTTCTTATCTTTCACGCGGTCATAAACGCCATCGCAAGCAAATGAGAACTGGCAACGATTGCGCCAATGCTTATTTTGATAAACCACTCCACAAATAGTATTTGGATATGTGGGCGCTTTAACACGGTTTAAGATAACCTGAGCAACAGCCGCTTGGCCTTTTTCAACTTCACCACGCGATTCAAAATAAATACCGGCAGCAAGACAGCGCTGTTGTGTTTTTTTATAGGTAGACCTTGGGAGTTTGAAAGATGCCCAAAAATGTTGTTTCTTCTTTGATTTTTTTACGCTTGGATCAAGCCTTGCAACAACTTCAGGCTTTATGCGTGGGCTTGGAATACCGACTGCGTCTTGAAGGGTTACAGCAAGTGGTGTCTCCGTTACTTCTTTGACGACATCATCTAAAAAAGTATCACCGTTTCCAACTGGCGCATCAGGAAGTTTTGCTTTGCCATCGCGACGAGCAAGGACTGCTTCAAATACCGCGCGTGGGTCATCATCATCTTTTGCATAACCACTTTGCGATGAGGATATATTACCAAGCGATCCAGTTACAATTTGATCAATCTCAGTATTTGCCTGCTCTTCAGCATCAGCGGCAATCGCGGCAATGGCGGCATTTGGCACAAGCACGAGAGGATCTTCTATCTTCTTCGCCGTCTTTGTTGCTGGCCGAACCTGCTTCCGAGCAACAACCTGTGGCACTGCTTTGACGCCAGAAAGGGCAGTAGAAGGCCAAAGTAACTCATCCGGTGCACTAAATACTGCTGAATGCTCAAAAAGGACGTGCGTTTGAACTTCTGTGGTCTTTCGTTGTATGTGCGAAACAGGCAGATCGCCTTTTTCAGAGCGGCTAACGACCGTTTTTTGAGAAAGCAGCCGTGCAATTTGTGGTGTGCGAGCAAACGCATATCCCTTGAACTCAGCGCCATTGCTGATGTCATTGTCGCTGATCAGACCGCCTTCAGCATTGATTATAATGGGTTCAGCCTTCGCACGAAGGGCAGGATCATGAACTAATGGGCTTGGCTCGGCAACAATAGATGCAAGCCAGCGATCTTGGTCAAGTGTCTTGCCAGCAAAGTGGGCTACATCTTGATGTGAAACAACATTTGGAACAACGATGGTGAGAGCTAATGCTGCGGAACAACATAGCGAAGTTCGGCCAGCTTGGCTTAAAAGCCAATTCAAATTTTTACGCAACACAACAAATACTCTCAACTGTGAACAAATAAATCGTCAGTCTTCTTGTCTGAGAATATCTCTGATTAAGCTAAATTAAATGTTAACGCTGAATTCTATTTCTATAATTAGGCTCATAAACCTAGGAGGTTACTGTTTAAACTTGGTAATTAAGCAAGCGTTGCTTGGGCTGCTGCTAGACGTGCAATGGGCAATCGGAAGGGTGAGCACGAAACATAATCAAGACCGAGGCGTTCACAAAAATGTATTGAAGCCGGATCACCTCCATGTTCGCCACATATGCCAATTTGCAAATCCGGATTTGCTTCTCGCCCCTTTACGGTCGCCATTTCTATAATAATACCGACACCATTTTCGTCGATACTAACAAAAGGATCCGTTTCCATCAGCCCGATTTGCTCATAGGTGGTAAGAAACGCCACAGCATCATCGCGCGAGATCCCAAAAGTCGTCTGTGTCAAATCGTTGGTACCAAAAGAAAAGAAATCAGCCTGCTCTGCAATTCGATCAGCTACTAATGCAGCGCGAGGCAGCTCAATCATGGAGCCTACTTTATAATGAATGTTGGAATCGAGCTTGTGATCCACATGCTGAGCAGCATCGTCAATAAGACGACTAATCTCAATGAATTCACGACTAAGTGCCACGAGCGGCACCATCACTTCCGGTTTGATATCGATATCAAATTTGCGGCCCACCTCAATCGCAGCCTCAAAAACCACCTCAACCAATGTCTTTGCAAGCTCAGGGTTGCATATCAATAGACGACACCCCCGATTACCAAGCATCGGATTTGTTTCGCTCAGTTCTTCTATTGAGAAAGCCAAATCATTTTGTTTTAATCCCAGCGTCTTAGCAAGATCTGCAATGTCATCTGGTGATTTAGGCAAAAACTCATGCAGCGGTGGATCAAATAAACGGATTGTAACTGGCCGTTCACGCATGACCTCAAACAGTTTGACAAAGTCTTGTCTCAGAAGAGGAGCAAGCTTTGACATTGCTTCAAGGCGCGCTTCATCGGTGAGAGCCAATATGACACCACGCATGGCAGCAAGGCGATCTGGCTGAAACAGCATGTGTTCCGTTCGACAAAGACCAATACCTTCAGCCCCAAAGCGAATGGCAACTTCCGCATCTTCCGGTGTTTCAACATTAGACAAAACTTTCATGCGGCGATATTCATCTGCCCATTCAAGTAAAATCGATAAATCGCCTGAAACCTCAGAGGGTCGCAGCGCGCATTTGCCATCATATAAAACACCCGTTGAACCATCGACCGTGATGTAATCACCCTCATGGATTTGCTTTTCGCCAATCGTGATTGTCTTTTCTTCCGCGTCAATTTGCACACCAGATAAGCTAACAATACACGGTTTACCTGTGCCACGGGCGATCACGGCGGCATGACTGGTGAGACCGCCGCGAATGGTTACAATCGCCGATGAGGCCTGCATACCTCGAATGTCCTCTGGGGCTGTTTCCGCTTTCACAAGAATAACTTGCCAGCCTTTTGATTTCAGCGCCTCAGCAGCACTGGCCGAAAACACCACACGTCCAGTCGCCGCACCAGGAGAGGCAGACAAGCCACTCACAAGTTTAATCAGGCTTTGATCTGGCTCTAGGCGCGCATGCAAAATATCAATAAGCCGCGAGGGATCAATACGCTGTACGGCATCCATCTTGGATATCGCATCCGCATTGACCATCTCCACGGCAAAGGTAACATCCGCCGCCGTCGACATAGGCAATGGATCACCATCAATAATGAATGCTTTTTCATCTGCAATAATGAAATATAGCTTTTCAGCACGAGCGCTTTGGGTCTCCCAGATGCTCGCTTGATTGATGATATCTTTTGCAATTTTCTTGCGAGAATTCTCTGCGAGGCTCATAGGGGCGACAGAGCTATCATTGGAATATATTTCACCAAAAACTTTATTACCGCCGGTATTTTCACATCGAACGGCAATCCAGCCCTGCGACACTGATTCAGCATCATTCCACGGCACGCAGACCTGAATCAAAACGCCAATACCACCAACATCCTCAATGTCATAAAGCTGACGATAGGTCACAGCTTTGGGATTACGCCATGAGTGCCAAACAGCCCTTACAGCTAACATCAATTGATCTGAGGGATTAACTGGAAAACTTTCTTCGGTGTTCTGTTTGACGATGTCTAAATAGGTCTGGTGAAGAGCAAGCCAATCGATGTCGCCCGCTTCTTCCGCCTCTTCCAGTTTCTCGTCAAACAGATATTCATCGACGTTAAAAACATTACTCGCTAATTCGCGCACAGTATTTGCGAGCTGTTGTGCCGCTTTTTGTTTTTTCTCATCCGTGGGTAAAAGCGCAATGGCTTCTTCCGTCCAGCCAATAAAAACAACAGGCAAACCTAATCCACCCTGCGCGTTAGCCGGACTGACCCGCACAGCAAGGATAAGAGGGTTTTCTTTATCACCCAACCATTTGCGTGTGGTGCGCTGAAGACCGCGAACGCCGCGTGAAATATCGACCTGAAAGGAAACAGACACATTGCCATCATTGGCAAGCGCATTACGACATGCAGAGATAGGCAAAGCCACAGAAGGCGGCACAACCAAGCCAGACGATGCCATAGCAGCAAGACGTGCCGCTTTCGCCCCATAATTTTTGATTGCAAGTTTGATCGAACGGGAACCGCCCTGTCCAAACCCAACGACTTCGTCAGTCATTACCCCTCCACTGCCCAAAAAAGTGGGCCCGAAAAATTGAGCATAGGGTGCAGAGTAAGTCATATCAACTCATGGGTTCAATCGGCAAATAGGAATTGCCTTAGATATATTGCATTGCAACATATCTGTCATGCGTCGATAGTCTAATAGCTACTTTGTTATCCCTCAATTCGCGTAAAATCAGCTACGAGCGAAGTAACATCTCTTATTTTTCTCAATAATGCCAAACGGTTAGAACGAATTTTACCATCTTCATCATTAACTAGCACAGCTTCAAAAAATTCGTCCACAGGCGTGCGCAAACCGGCAATTGCCTGCATGGCTGCCCCAAAGTCTTCACATTTCACAGCCTCAGCTGCACTCTTTTCTGCTGTCGCAACCGCATCTGCTAAGGCTCTTTCTTCTCCTTGGACCAATAGGTCGGGAGAAACGGCGCTTGCGATTTCAGTGCCCTTCTTCTCTTCAGCAGCTAAAATGTTGGCCGCGCGCTTATAGCCGCTAAGAAGATTTTGCCCGTCATCGCTGTTTAAAAATACAGTCAAAGCTTCCACACGGCGAGCAATCATGAGAAAATCATCCGTCTCTGGCGTGATCACAGCATCAATCAAATCATGTCGTGCATCGTAATCGCGCAGATAGACTTTAAGACGGTCATGGAAGAAAGAAAGAAGGTCAGCATTCACGGCCAATGTCGAAAGGTTTAACCGCAGATCATTTTCCAAAATAATCCGGATAACACCTAAAGCGGCACGTCTGAGTGCATAGGGATCTTTCGAGCCTGTCGGCTTTTCATCAATAGCCCAAAAGCCCGTTAGCATATCGAGCTTGTCTGCTAAGGCGACCGTTGCTGCCACCTTATCCTTGGGCACATCATCGGAGGGACCTTGCGGCTTATAATGATCTTCCATGGCGATCGCCACAGAGCCATGTTCGCCAGCTTTTTCAGCGTAATAACGCCCCATCAAGCCTTGCAGCTCTGGAAACTCATAGACCATTTCAGTCATGAGATCGGCTTTAGCCAGATAAGCCGCGCGATCAACAAGATCGACATCAGCGCCCGTTAAAGGAGCCAACTCTTTGGCCAGTGCCGTTATCCGTTCGACCCGTTCAGCTTGGCTACCAAGTTTTTCATGGAAGGTGACGATTTTGAGTTTTTCAACACGCTCTTCAAGCGGTGTTTTAAGGTCTGTTTCCCAGAAGAATTTAGCATCGGACAAGCGCGCACGTACCACGCGGGCATTGCCTTTTGCAATCTCCACGCCGCCGTCGCTGGCTGCAATATTGGAAATGAGAATAAACTTATTCGTCAGCTCACCCGTTTTCGTATCACGCAGCACAAAGCATTTTTGGTTCACACGGATAGTAAGCTGAATAACCTCAGGTGGAATTTCGAGAAATTCTTTTTCAAACTCACCCATGAGAACAACCGGCCATTCAACAAGGCCAGACACCTCTTCAAGCAGCCCGTCATCTTCGACAAGTTCGAGGCCTTGAGCAAAAGCAAGGTCCTTTGCATCATGAATAATAGTATCTTTGCGGCGTTCGCAATCAAGCACAACCTTCGCTTTTTCAAGCTTCGTCATATAGTCATCAAGCCGTCGCACGGTAATAGCTTCAGGCGCATGGAAACGATGGCCATAGGTGATATCACCTGACTTAATGCCATGGACCTCAAAAGGAATGATTTCTGTCTCTTCCGTTTCAGGGCCGAACAAACAAACAATGGATTGCAATGGCCGCACCCAGCGTATCGCACCCGGCTTGGCAGAAGCCTTGCCCCAGCGCATGGATTTTGGCCACGGGAACTTCTTCACCACATCAGGGATAAGGTCAGCGATAATATCTTCCGCCGCACGGCCTGGCTTATTAATAACAGCCACATAAAAATCACCCTTCTTCGGGTCGTTTTTCACCTCAGCCTCATCAATTGATGACAGACCTGCTCCGCGCAAAAACCCTGCAATGGCTTTTTCTGGCGCATCAAGGCGTGGACCTTTGCGTTCTTCGCGCAAATCAGCGGAACGTGCTGTCAGGCCATTCACCGATAATGTCAGGCGACGCGGCGTCCAAAATTCTTTAGCCCCTTCATAGGTCAAGCCTGCATCAACAAGCCCATCTGTCACCATTTTGCGCAAATCGCCAGCGGCTTTGCGCTGCATTCTTGCGGGGATTTCTTCACTGAACAGTTCAAGCAGGAGTTCGGGCATAAGAATTATTACTTTTTAGAATGAAAAGATCATGCGGATGATGCATGACCTTGGTCTATAGCGTCGCTAGAAAATTGACAAGAAAGGCTTTTATAAGGTGCTGTGCGTCCCGTCACAAAACGGTTTGCTGTCTGTCTTTTTACATGCACAGAAGAATTTTTTGCCATCTTCTTCAGCTTCCCAAACCATCGGCGCAAAACTTGTACCTTTGTGGCTTCCATCGCAAAAAGGCTGTGACGCTGATTTACCACAAGTACACCAGAAATATTTTTTACCTGCTTCAACCTCAACCGCAATAGGCGACTTTTGTGCAATGACGGGAAGGTCTTCATTATTATCGTTTGACATAATTCTTATCCTTTAATCTATGCCGCCATTCTAAGCAGCGATTATGAACCCACCTGCATCCGTCTGCAAGAACGCTTCACCACAGGCTTTTGAGAGATTGCGCACCCGCAAAATATAACTCTGTCTTTCTGTCACTGAGATCACGCCGCGCGCATCGAGCAGATTAAAAACATGAGATGCTTTGATGCACTGGTCATAGGCTGGCAGAACGCATTTGTGAACGGCCTTCTCGTCACCGCGTGCCGCCTCGCCGGCTGCAAGAAGCGCTTCACATTCGGCTTCCGCATCTTTGAAATGCTGGAACAATGTGTCGGTATTGGCATATTCAAAATTGTGTCGCGAATATTCTTGTTCGGCCTGTAAAAAGACCTCGCCGTAGGTCACTTTGTCATCACCTTCAAGGCCATTGAAGTTGAGATCATAAACATTTTCAACGCCTTGCACATACATCGCCAAGCGCTCCAAACCATAGGTTAGCTCGCCCGCAACCGGAGAACATTCAATACCGCAAACCTGTTGGAAATAAGTGAACTGCGAAACTTCCATACCGTCACACCAGCACTCCCAACCAAGCCCCCATGCGCCAAGGGTCGGGCTTTCCCAGTCGTCTTCCACAAAGCGGATATCGTGCAAAAGCGGATCAATACCAATCGCACGCAGGCTGCCTAGATAAAGCTCCTGCAAATCTGGTGGAGATGGCTTTAAGAGCACCTGATATTGATAATAATGCTGCAACCGGTTTGGATTTTCGCCGTAACGCCCATCAGTCGGGCGGCGAGAAGGTTGCACGTAAGCCGCACGCCAAGGCTTGGGTCCTAATGATCGCAAGGTGGTTGCTGGGTGAAAGGTGCCCGCTCCCACTTCCATGTCATAGGGCTGAAGCACAACACAGCCATAATCAGCCCAATACTTATGAAGGGCTAAAATTAGCCCCTGAAATGATTTTTGCGGTTTTAAATGCTCACTCATGACATTCGGTCTCTTCAATTTTTATTATCACCAAGGTTAAACATAAGCATTGGATTAAACGCAAGCGCTCTCTTATTCGTCATCAATGCGATAAACGCCCGTTTTCGGATCTTTTTTTAGCGTCTCCACACCTTCACCCTTTTTTTTCACTTTTGCGCGCACCGTTTTCGCGGCTTTTTGATCCTCTGCTTCAAGCTTTGCAAGCTCTTCTCGCAACTTGGAATAGGCATAAAAAGCAACCGCCGCCGCAAGGACGAAGGCAATGAAATAAAACATGATTAAAGACCATAACGCGACCAGAGGGCACGCTCTTCTGCTTGAGTGATAATCTGATCAGCAAAACCGGCACCGATGGAATCGAGATTCATGTCGCTTGCAACGCCTGCTGCTGGAGGACGTCGCAGCAATCCACCGCCGCTGCCTATCGTTTTTAGTTCTGCTTTTTCACCGTAACGCTCTTTTACATAGGAGCGCAGATCACCAATGCGATCGACAAGACCAAGTGATTGACCTGTCTCACCGGTCCAAAAACGACCAGAGAACACTTCATTCTCATCACCGGAGAGCACATCACCACGCCGCGACTTCACGAGATCAACAAACATCTCGTGGATTTCCAGCTGGAGATCTTTCAAATATTGAATATCGGCTTTTTTCTCTGGCTGAAAAGGATCGAGGATCATCTTGTTTTTTCCAGCAGTATAAACACGCCGATCAACACCGAGTTTCTCGATTAAACCAGTAAAGCCAAAGCCCGCTGAAATAACACCAATTGAGCCAACGATGGAGGAACGATCAGCGATTATCTCATCGCCTGCAACCGCAATCATATAACCGCCAGAGGCCGCCACATCTTCAACGGCGACAATAACCTTTTTCTCATTCTCTTCAGCAAGCGCCCGAATGCGTTTGAAAATCAAATTCGATTGAACAGGAGAACCGCCCGGTGAATTGACCACAATGGCAACAGCGGGTGCGTCTTTTATGCTGAAGGCTTTTTTCAAAGGGCCGGCTGCCGTTGCAATCGATAGACTTGGTTTATAGCCCTGCGAATACGCAATCGGTCCCGATAATCTGACTGTCGGGATAATGACTGGTTTTTCACGAAATTTTTTCGGTAAAATAGGGCGGATGATATCAAAAAGAGCCATGAGTGCTTTCATTCGGTTGGAATACTATCTGTGAGCTATATGAACAGAGATGCTTCGCCTTTCAAGACAGCATTTGCACGTGTTGTCCATTCTCGGCGTGTTGTGCCTTCGGTTTTTTCTTCATGGAGAATGAGGCCAGGCAGAATTTTCAAGCCAGCGCGGCTTGCCTTAATGCCCCTCACAATAACGCGGCTGGCCGCTTCATTGTCTCCTTTATAAAGCGGATATACCTCAATACCACCAAAGCGTCCTTTCATTTGATCGAGCAATACATCAAGACGCCCAGCAGGAAAGATGATCGATATACAGCCGTTCTTTTTTAAAATAGCACTCGCGGTTTTAAACCAAGGAGTAAGCCCGCCTTCACCCAAAATATGAGCCGATACTCTATCATCATTAGGAGAGTGTCGCACCTTTTCATCGTCCCAATAGGGTGGATTCATGATCACGTAATCAGCCATATTTTCAGTCAACCCGGCATCCGCGCGATGCTTGCCACGCAATGTTACATCAGCATCAAGAAGGGTGACGCGGCTTGAAAAGCTTGCATTATCAGTATCTTCTAACGTTTTGCGAGCTAAAATGAGCGTTGCGGGGTTATTCTCAATAAGTGTGATTCTTACATTGGGAAGGCGGGCGGCAACACAAAGACCAGCTGATCCAACACCTGCGCCCAAATCAACGACATGGCGCGCCTTCATTGAGACACTGGCCGCAAGCATAACTGCATCAAGCCCCGCACGATGAGCACCACCCGCATCTTGATGTAGAATCACTTTGCCATCCAATAAGTGATGGCGCGCAGCATTTTCCTGCACTTCATCTATCATACCTCAGGCTCAAGCTCATGCCCGAGGTCTGCATCCGTCAGAATTTGGCGGGCGCGCGGAATCATTGCTTCTTGCACCAAGATGCGGCGCGGAATAATGCCCAATGATCCCTCGACAATGCTCATGTGCTGATCAAGCATCAAATAATCGATGTTCGCTTCTGATAATAAAGCTTCGACAAACGAAATGACCGCCGGATTGTTCGTTTTCAATAGTGCTTCCACGCATTCCTCACTGGATTATGGCCTTCATTTCTCCATTTATTGAATAAATTCTCATCGCTTGTCCACCCAAGTCTTACTTGCCGAGGTGACTTGAGATCACTATGGTGTGTCAAACATTGATTGAAGGAGCGCCAAGTTGGGTGTTGTTGTTTCCCTTGAAGATGCAGGTAAAAAGAAAGCATCAATAGATGCCTTGATTGGTTTGGTTCGTGATGACATGGAAAATGTCAACACGCTGATCCTGTCCAAAGCCGGTTCTCATGTAGAGCTTATTCCCGAAATTGCACGACATTTGATTTCATCAGGCGGCAAACGTCTACGCCCAATGCTCACTATCGCCGCCGCTCAAATGTGTGGCTATGAAGGTGACGGCCATGTGAAGCTCGCAGCCAGTGTTGAATTCATGCACACGGCAACCCTCCTGCACGATGACGTGGTCGATGAAAGCGATATGCGACGCGGCAAACTCGCAGCGCGTATGTTGTGGGGCAATCAGGCTAGTGTGCTCGTTGGCGACTATCTTTTGGGCCAAGCCTTCCGCATGATGGTGGAAGTCGGATCGATGGAAGCGTTGGACATACTCTCCACCGCCTCAACCGTGATTGCTGAAGGCGAAGTGTTGCAGCTTTCTGCGGCTAAAAACATGGCAACAACCGAGGACGAATATCTAGCTGTTATTCGCGCCAAAACAGCCGCACTATTTTCTGCGGCAGCCGAAGTCGGCCCTGTAGTTGCCAATGGCAGCAGTGATGACCAAGCGGCGTTTCGTTCTTATGGAACCAACCTTGGCCTAGCTTTCCAGATGATCGACGATGCGCTTGATTATGGTGGCAACTCTAAACTACTGGGCAAAGATATCGGCGATGATTTCCGCGAGGGAAAAATCACATTGCCGGTGGTGCTTGCCTATCGCCGTGGTACAGACGAAGAACGCGAGTTCTGGCGCCGTGCGATGGAAGAAGGCGATATTCAAGAGGGAGACCTTGAACGCGCCATCGAGCTTATGAACTCTTATGGTACAATATCAGACACGCTGGACCGCGCACATCATTATGGTGCTATCGCACGCGATGCTCTCGCGCCCTTCCCTGATACTGCTCATAAAACCGCATTGCTGGAAGCCGTTGATTTTTGCATCAGCCGTGCTTATTGACCGATAACTCACACCTCACTTAAAGTTTTATTTAACAAGACTTAAATTGGCTGAATAAAACGGCTATTTTCCATCAACTAAAGATTGAAAACATGTGGCATAAACGCCATGTTATTCAATAACGTCGAAATAGGTGGATTTATGACTATACATTTAGCGCTTAGGCTTTCCAATTTTGCCAGCAAAACTGCACTTAGTGCATTGCTTCTTGCGGGAGTTATGACGGGCAGCACAATCTATGCGCAGGCGAATACGGAACTCATTGAAGATTTAACCGAGCGCGATTATCCACTTTCCTTGTCTGGTAGTTATCTGGCAGCTCTCACTGCTAATAATTCACGCGACCTTGGCGCTGCTGCTCTTTATTATGACCGCGCTCTTGAGGCAGACCCCGACAATGTGGCCCTGGTTGAACGAGCGTTTATTCTCAAGCTTGCTGATGGTGACATTGACGGTTCAACAAAATTCACTGGCAGCATTCTTGAGCAAAACCCGCAAAATCGCTTTGCCCGTATGGCCCTTGGCACGATTGCTCTTAAAGAAAAATCATTCAAAAAGGCGGCTAAAGAGTTTAGTCAAATTCTAGAAGGCCCGCTGGCTCGTTTAACCGGTGCTTTGCTCTATGCTTGGACACTCGCTGGCGATAAGAATTATGATGAAGCTCTCGAATCACTCGACAAATTAGAGGGCCCTGAATGGTATGAAACATTCAGGCTCTATCATGCCGGCCTCATTGCTCAAGCTGGCGGGAAAACTGATGTTGCTGCCAAGCATCTAAAAGCCGCACATCAAGCCGATCCAAATGTTCTACGCACAGCAGAAGCCTATGCCCGTTTTCAGTTGCGCAATGGTATGGAAGAAGAAGGCACCGAGCTCGTCAAACAGCTAACCAACCGCATTATCAATCGACCTAGCCTTGAAGAACTTAACAGCAATATCGCTGAAGGCAAAAAACCCAAACGGTTGGTTATGACGACGCTGCAAGGAGCGATGGAAGTCCTTTTCGGGCTTGGCTCTGCTATTGGCCGTGAAGGGGGAGAAGAAATCTCCTATGTCTATCTTAATCTTGCAGCCTATCTTGATCCTGAAAATGCTCTGCCGAGGTTGGCTCTAAGCGAATTGCTTGAAGCTGATATGCGCTATCAAAGTGCTATAGATAACTATGAGGCGATAAGCAGCACATCAGTCCATAAAACCAATGCCATTATTCGATCTGCTTTTGCTTACAATTCGATTGAGAAGCTAGAAGAAGCGCGCAGCATTATGCTGGATCTAATTAATGAGCAACCTGACAATCTGGCTGCCATCAATTCTTACGGCAACATATTGCGCTCGCATGAGCTGTATGAAGAAGCGCGTAATGTTTATACGCGCGCAATCAAGCAAATTGATACTAACCCACAACCTCAAAACTGGGGGCTTTACTATTCGCGCGGGATTGCAAATGAAAGGACAAAACGCTGGAAAGAGGCTGAGGCTGATTTTAGACAAGCTCTTAAATTATCGCCGGACGAACCGCAGGTTCTCAATTATCTTGGCTATTCGTTCATCGACATGGGTCTTAATTATGATGAAGCAATCGGCATGATTAAAGCCGCTGTGCGATTACGACCGAATGATGCCTTTATCATCGACAGTCTTGGCTGGGCATATTTCAAGCTCCAAGATTTTGACAATGCCGTCCTGCACCTTGAACGTGCCGTTGAATTGCGTCCGCAGGACCCGATTTTGAACGATCATCTGGGTGATGCCTATTGGCATGTGGGACGCAAATTAGAGGCCGTTTTCCAGTGGAGTCATGCTAGAGATCTTGATCCAGAGCCTGATAACCTTGAGAAAATAGTCAAGAAAATCGAAACCGGTTATATTGAAGACAAAGATGGCTAATCGGTCTCTTGAAAACCTCACATGACTTCGGCCGTAACACGCGTAGCTAAAGCCAAAATCAATCTTGCCCTTCATATTGTTGGTCAACGCAGTGATGGATACCACCTGCTAGACAGCCTCGTGGCTTTTACCAATAACGGTGACGAAATCCGCGTAGAAAAAGCAGATAATCGCGCGAGCGATGATCACCAATTGACCATTAGCGGCCCGTTTGCCAAAGGGCTTGAAACGGGACCAGAAAACCTTGTTTTACAAGCGGTGCGTTTATTCGGTGATGATCTACCAGCGCTTGATATCAGTTTGACAAAAAACTTGCCGGTTGCCTCCGGTATTGGTGGTGGGTCAGCTGATGCGGCGGCCACCCTTGCAGCGGTTGGCAAACTACTTGATCTACCCCACCCATCAAAAGAACAAATCTTGTCGCTTGGTGCAGATGTGCCCGTTTGTATGAACACAAAAGCCGTTCGTATGCGTGGCATAGGAGAAGAGATCAGCGACATACCAACACTGCCACAATTATATATCGTGCTTGTGAACCCAGGTGTTGGTGTGTCCACGCCTGCAATCTTCAAGGCGCTTCACGATAAAAATAATCCTGCCCTCAGCAACTATCCCGCAGAAGGTTGGTTGATCGCATCCGATATTTTTGATTGGTTGCAACAAAACCGCAATGACCTTGAAAGCACAGCGGCCAAGCTTTGCCCCGAAATCAAAGAATGCCTCGATGCAATCGCGCATCTAAAAGGCGCCCAGCTGCATCGGATGTCGGGTTCGGGCGCCACATGTTTTGGCCTGTTTGAGAGTGAATCAGAGGCACATGAAGCGGCGACACAACTTAAAACTGAACAGCCAAACTGGTGGGTTATGGCTTCGCCCTTGTGCTAACGCGAAGGCTCCCACGCCAAAATTTTTATAAATAAAACCGCGATCAACAGACCCACACATTGAGCCAAGATAAAGCCCAGCATATGAGAGGGGTTGATACCCGCAAAAGTATTCGTAAATGAGCGTGCAATGGTGACAGCGGGATTAGCGAAAGATGTTGATGCAGTAAACCAATAGGCGGCTGTGATATAAAGACCGACCGCCGCTGGCACCGCATCAACCCGCGCTTTGATTGTGCCAAATATGGTGAGAAGCAAGCCAAGCGTCGCAATCACCTCAGCTCCCCACTGCGCCTCACCGGTACGCGCTTTTTCAGAAAACTGCACAATGTCTAGTTCAAACATGAAATGCGCCGCCATCATGCCTATTAATCCGCCGATGATTTGAACCAGGATAAACAGACCAGCTTCTCGCGTCGTCATGGTGCCATAAAAGCGAAACGCCAAGGTCACAACTGGATTAAAATGCGCCCCTGATATGGGTCCAAACATTGTAATCAACACATATAAAATAGCACCGGTTGGTATCGTATTGCCCAAAAGCGCGATTGCGACATTACCACCCGACAGCGCTTCTGCCATAATGCCGGAGCCGATGACGGTTGCGAGTAAAAAGGCTGTTCCAACCATTTCTGCAAATAGTTTTTGTGTTAATGTCATTTCTACCCCCTAACATATGACCAACAATATAAAGAACATCGCATAAAATTGACATATGACAGTAAGAAGACAGTCTGCACGAATTGATAGTCGCGTAAACAGAGGAAAATGAATGTCCAGAATTGATGAATCACGCCCCTTTATCCCTGTGGGCATTGCTATTTTGACGGTTTCAGATACCCGCACACTAGCTGATGATCGCTCAGGCGATACATTATGCGCGCGGGCCGAGAAAGCGGGACATAAGCTCATAGATCGCGCAATTGTCACGGACGATGTGGATGCCATTCGCGCACAGGTTAACGCATGGGTTGAAACCGATTCAATTGATGTGGTGATTACCACCGGCGGCACAGGATTTACCGGGCGCGACATAACGCCTGATGCGCTAGAGCCTTTATTTGAAAAACGGATGGATGGTTTTTCTACAATCTTTCATCGACAGTCTTATGATAAGATCGGCACCTCCACCATCCAGTCACGCGCTACTGCTGGCATTATAAAGACCACCTTTGTCTTTGCTGTCCCCGGCTCAACCGGCGCCTGCAAAGATGCATGGGACGGGATTTTATCGCTACAACTCGACTATCGACATATGCCCTGCAACTTCGTTGAAATCATGCCACGCCTTGATGAGCACCTGAAACGAGGAAAACTTCAGGGCAAGTAAATTATTCTATATTTTTGACACCCCTTAATTTGTTCTTGATTTGTTCTTGATTATAAAATAGGAATAGATTCACGAACCATAAGAACAAGGGCGCTGTCGATATGGGTGACATTCCAGATCATTTTGATACTGAAGAAACATGGATTGGCGTGCGCTTTGATCTTGATGCTCTCGCACAAAGCCCCCACGCCATGCCACCCTTAGCCCGCAAAGAGCGCGGCCGCGGCGCGCAAAGCAACAAATCCGGACGCTTTGAACCAGAAAGCCGTGAGGCCTTTGATGATGGATGGGACACCGATGAGTTACCCCCTCTCAAGACCACTGTTGCGCTTGAAACTCCAAAAACAATCATCACCCGCAACCAGTCTCCTGATATTTCCTTTGACCGTTCAATAAACGCCTATCGCGGCTGTGAGCATGGTTGTTCTTATTGTTTTGCCCGCCCCTCTCACGCCTATATGGGACTGTCGCCTGGATTAGATTTTGAAACGCACTTGTTTGCTAAGCCCACTGCGGCACGTCTTTTGGAGCAAGAGCTGGCCGCACCGAATTATAAGCCACGCGTTATTGCGATTGGCACCAATACGGACCCCTACCAGCCTATTGAGCGTCAACATCTGATTACGCGGCAGATTTTGGAAGTTCTTGATCGCACGAATCATCCTGTCGGTATCGTCACCAAATCCGCGCTGGTGGTACGTGATATTGATATTCTGTCTTCTATGGCAAAACGCGGCCTTGTGCGGGTTGCTTTATCAGTGACAACGCTTGATAGAAAACTCGCCCGCGCCATGGAACCGCGCGCATCAACACCGCAAAAGCGGCTTGATGCTATGCGCCAATTGAGTGACGCAGGCATCCCCACTTCTGTTATGGCTGCCCCCATCATTCCCGCCCTTAATGACAGCGAGATAGAAGCCATTTTGAGCGCGGCATTTGATCACGGTGCCCGCGATGCCGGCTATGTCATTTTGCGCCTTCCTCTCGAGGTCTCGGAAATTTTCAAACAGTGGTTGCTTGAATATTACCCCGATCGTTATCGCCATGTTCTCTCGCTGCTACGCTCTATGCGTGGCGGAAAAGACTATGATATGGCATGGGGGCAGCGCATGCGAGGTAGAGGGGTTTATGCCGACCAAATAGCAAAGCGAATACGTCTTGCTGCAAAAAGGCTCGGTATGAATCCCCGCAAAGAAGCTTTGCGCACCGACCTATTCACACCGCCCGTTTTACCAGGCTCCCAAATGTCCTTGTTTTGACGGCGCCATTAAAACCACGTCTTTGCTTTCTTCCGTTGTTGTTAATTCATCCTTGTCATTTGCCATCTGATCCCCAAACAGAAAATGACACGGAGGCGGAAGAAAACATCAGGCTGGATGATTATTTTAATAATCATCCAGCCAATTTTTATAACCAATTATTGTCGCATTCTCTCAGTTGCCTATAGTAATTGGATGACAATAAAATCAATCCCGACACATCCATCCTTTTGTGAGGAAGAAGCATTACATGCTTCTGGCTATGCGCTTGTGGCTGGCGTCGACGAAGTTGGGCGTGGACCATTGGCAGGGCCGGTGGTCGCGGCGGCTGTTATTCTTGACCCCCAGCACACTCCATCGGGATTGAACGATTCGAAAAAGCTCACGCAAAGCCGGCGCGAGATACTGTTTGATGAGATTTGCGCCACCGCGCATGTCGCCGTGGCCAGTCTTTCAGCCACACAGATAGATCACCTCAATATTCGTGGTGCCACACTGGCCGCCATGGTCAAGGCTGTTATGGGGCTGAGTGATATCCCTGATTATATATTGATAGATGGCCGCGATGTGCCAGATGCACTTACCATCCCAGCCAAAGCCATCATCAAGGGCGATGGTCATTCACTGTCTATTGCTGCGGCCTCAATCGTGGCAAAAGTTGCGCGTGATCACATGATGATCGCTGCCGATAAACATTATCCGGGCTATGATTTTTATAAGCACAAGGGATATGGTTCTGCCCATCACCGTAATGCTATTCAAAGGCTTGGTCCTTGCCCACTTCATCGCCGCAGTTTTCAACCTGTGAAAGGTATGACGGGGTGGGTTAAAAACTAAAGTTCACATAATAAAAAACCCCGCTTCGAAAGCGGGGTTGGAATTGATTATTCATTTAATTAAGTCACATGCACGTCTAGCTCAGCTTAGCTTTCACTTCTGCGATAGAAGATTTAACCAAAGCTGCACCGCCATCTGAAAGCTTATCGATGAGAATAGACTCAGATGCTGCTATAGCACGCTCAGCAGCAATAGCTTTCACGTCTTGAATAGCCTGCTGTTCAGCTTGTGCAATTTTCTGCTCGGCAACTTTTGTGCGGCGCGTTACGTAATCATCAAGTTTAGATTTCGATTCGCTCGCCAAATGATCAGCTTCACGTTTTGCACTTTCGATAATATCTTCAGCTTCTTTTTCTGCATCGTTCCGCTTGCGCTGATATTCCGCAAGCAAAGCTTGCGCTTCTTCACGCAATTTACGTGCTTCATCCAGCTCGCTGCGAATATCATCGGCACGCCCATCAAGGGAGCCGATAATTTTAGCCGGCACCTTTAGATAAAACATAAGGCCGATAAAAGCGACAAAAGCAGCTGTTGCCCAAAAGGTTGCATCCATGAGCTTTACTCCACCACGCTTTGAAGCGCTTTTTTGATTTCTGCTTTAGTAATACGACCGCCTATAAGAGTTTTGATCACGGCTTCTGTCGTGTCACCGGCTATATCATTTACTCCAGCCATCGCTGTGGTTCTGATTTTGCTTATTTCTTGCTCGGCTTTTTCAAGCTTAACCGCCAAACCTTCTTCAACCTTCGCCATTGCCTTATCCGAGGCAGACTTCGACTTTTCACGCGCTGTTTGTGCAATGCCATGGGCTTTGCTTCTAGCATCGCTCAAAGACTGCTCATAAGCTGCAATCGCTTCGTCTGTTTCTTCTTTCAGACGCTGCGCTTCGGCCATGTCTTGTTCTATACGGTCCGAACGTGTCTCTAAAATAGAGCCGATGCGCGGCAAAACTACCTTAGACATCATATAGTATAAAATGCCGAAAGTGATCGCGAGCCATAGCAATTGAGAACCAAAGGTAGCTGGATCAAACGGAGGAAAAAGTCCGCTATCAGCACCATGGTCAGCATGTCCAACTTCAGAATTAGTTTCTGACGCCATTATATACTTCTCCACACGATATACTTCTTCACACGGCATCGATTGAATTATGCCGTCGTTTTGCTTTCAAAAAGCAGCGCACAAAATCGTGCGCCGCCAAACCTCGTTTTGCTCTTAAACAGCAAATAGAAGTAGAAGAGCAATAAGCAGTGAGAAAATGCCAAGCGCTTCTGTCACGGCAAAGCCGAAGATCAAGCGACCAAATTGGCCATCAGCTGCTGATGGATTGCGCAGTGCGCCCGCCAAGTAGTTGCCGAAAAGTGTACCAAGGCCAACACCGGCTCCGCCCATGCCAACACATGCAAGTCCAGCACCGATGAGTTTTGCTGCTTCTGGTTCCATAATTTATTCTCCTTATTAGCTTCAATTTCGAGTTGTTATTCTATGCAAAAATCTGTTTTGCGTTGATTTTCAAATATCCTTAGTGGCTTGGATGAATGGCATCATTCAAATACATGCAGGTCAGGATAGTGAAGACGTAGGCTTGCAAAAATGCCACCAAAAGCTCGAGGCCAGTAAGAGCCACGGCCATGACGAACGGCAAGGTTGCACCAAAGGCGCCGGCCACGCCAAAGGCGCTCAGGCTGGTGATGAAACCTGCAAATACTTTGAGGGTAATGTGCCCTGCAAGCATGTTTGCAAAAAGTCTCACCGACAAACTGATTGGTCGGGACAAAAATGACAAAATTTCAATTGCGACGACAAAAGGCAAGATGGCCATAGGCACACCCGAGGGCACAAAGAGCTTCATAAAGCCCAGACCATTGCGCATAAAGCCATATAAAATAACGGTTATAAACACCAGCATCGCAAGCGTGAAAGTAATGATGATATGGCTCATCACTGTGAAGAAATACGGGAACATGCCGAAGAGGTTTGAAACCAATATGAAAATAAACAGCGAAAAGACAAAAGGGAAGAATTTCATTCCTTCCTTGCCCGCCGAATCTCGTAAGGTACTCGCCACAAAGTCGTAACATATCTCGGCAATGGACTGCATGCGTGAAGGGATAAGCCCGCGGCTACCAGTCGACATCATGAAAAAACCACATGTCGCAACAGTTGTCGCAATCATGAAAAGGGCGGAGTTTGTCATTGAAAACTCAACACCGCCAATTGATCCTAATGAAAAATATTCACTGATTTGAAACTGGTGAATTGGATCGTTTGCCACGTTTTAAACATCCCTTGTCTTCGTTATCTTAGTTCACATGGAACCCTTATCAGATCCCGTTAAATTCTTTTGTCGCTGGAGAGTTATTTCTCCAACATAAACTCGCTCAGCGATCCTTCGCACCCGGACTAGCCATCTGCCCTGTGGCCCGCATAACGTTCAGAACGCCCGCTGCAAAGCCCAAAATTAGAAACACAATCAACCCGAAGGGCGTTGTCCCCAACCATTTATCCAAAACCCAGCCTATTGCCGAACCAACAAGAATTGCCGAAACAAATTCAGAGCCAATCTTTAGCCCGTAAGCCATGCCATGATTATCGGCAAGCCCTTTCGTTTCTGCCTCCGGATCGCGTTCACCGCGACGCTCGTCAATTTTTGAACCCAGCGCTTCTAACCGCTTATCCAATTGTTTTGACGTATTCTCCGTCTTCTTGTTTGATGCTGCGCCGTCAACGGCGGATTTATCTTGGTGCGAATTCAAAATCTATATCCTTCACGTCCTTCGTTTTACTGGTTTTATGACACCCAAACAATTAAATCCAGTGGGCCGTATAACCAATAATTCAAAAGCACCTGTGGAGGGCAAAAGCCTTCAAATTCGTCCGCACATTACTGTTGCTATCAAATGGTGTCAAGTCAAAGTAATCGTCACTTAACTTATTGTTTTCATTGTATTTTATTAAATAACAACGCAATACATACAACCAAAGGTGCAATTTTATCCCAAAACCTAATAAACTACGGAGAATCTAGATGATTTTCCATCTCTAGTAAGCTAATATGATCTCGAACTTAAATTCATTATATAAAAATCGGTTTTATGCCTAAAACAGATGAACCACAATCAGCCAAAGATGATGTTAAATCCGAGATGAGCCTCGAACAACGTCGACTACAAGGTTATTATCAAGCTGGCTTTGATTGGAAGCGTGGCGCAGTGCCTGTTAGTGACCTTTTACCAAAACTCGTAGATCCAATATATGCTGGTAAAGGCCTGTCATCCTCAGCGCTTATTGCCGCATGGCCCGAACTTGTCGGCCCGTCTTTTGTCGATTGCGCCATGATCGAGTCCATCAAATGGCCCTATCAAAAATCAACTGGCGAGACATCTTATCAAGGCGGCATATTAGTTGTGCGAGTGGATGGCCCTAAGGCCGTTTATCTTCAACATGAAGAACGACAGATCCTTGAGCGGGTAAACCAATTTTTCGGATTTTCCGCCATTACCCGCTTAAAAATTACCCAAGGCTCAATCAGTAAGACAAAAAAAATTGCACGCGAAAAATTACCAAACTTATCAAAAACCCAAGAAGCCAAATTGCGGGATTGCGTTGCCGAATTTGATGATCCTGATTTAAATGAAGCTGTACTCAAATTAGGTCAGGGCGTTTTGCAACGCGCCCTGTCAAACAAATAAAGACCTCATCACAGCTTTTAATAACGCATTTTTATAGCGACATTATTGCTTTGACGCCTTATCACCTTAATTATAACGAATAACAACTGCAGGGAATCTCATCAATGGCAAAGCATTTAAACCGTCGCACCGTTTTACAAACAACAGGAGCTGGCATCGCCCTCACCACTTTGAGTGGCTGTTTTTCAAGCGCGCCAGAAGCTGATCTAGCTCAACCTGGTCCTTTGAAAGAAATGACATTGGGCGACCCGAATGCACCAGTGAAAATTATTGAATATGCCTCAATGACCTGCCCACACTGCGCTTCTTTTCACAATCGCACTTATCATGCTCTAAAAGAGAAATATATCGATACTGGAAAAGTGCTGTTTTCCTTCCGTGAATTCCCGCTGGACCAAGTGGGCGCGACTGTCGCCGTTCTAGCTCGCTGTGCGCCAGATGATAAATTTTTCAATGTTATTGATGTGTTTTTCAAAACGCAGTCGCAATGGCGTTCAGGACAAAATCCACTGGCAGGCATCTTAGAAATAGCCAAACAGGTAGGTTTTTCACAACAATCCGTGGAGAAGTGCCTGCAAAATAAAGAAATTATTGATGGCGTCAATGCAATTCGCAACCATGGAGATGAAGTGTTGAAGGTTGAAGCAACGCCAACATTTTTCATTAACGGCAAAAAAGTAAGTGGTGCGTTATCTCTTGATGCATTCGATAAAGAACTCGAAGGTTTACTCTAGGACTGGCAATCTAAATTGCTCGTCGCAGCTTTTTGACGTTTTAAATTCCAAGGAAAACCCTCTGAGACTCCTATTGCGGGGCAAGGTGACATGAAATTCACCAAACTCCGCATGCTGGGATTTAAATCCTTTATTGAGCCAACTGAATTTATAATTGAGCCGGGCTTAACTGGCGTCGTTGGGCCAAATGGCTGCGGCAAATCCAATCTTGTTGAAGCCATTAAATGGGTGATGGGCGAAAGCTCCTACAAGAACATGCGTGCCTCGGGCATGGATGATGTAATCTTTTCTGGCAGCGGTAATCGCCCTGCCCGCAACACAGCCGAAGTCACTCTTTTTCTTGATAATGTAGACCGTACAGCACCGCCCGCCTTTAACGACAGCGATACTATCGAGATTTCACGGCGTATTGAACGAGAATCAGGCTCGGTCTATCGTATTAATGGTCGCGAAGCCCGAGCCAAAGACGTCCAACTTCTTTTTGCCGATGCCTCAACTGGTGCCCGCTCGCCCTCGATGGTTGGGCAAGGCCGCATTGGCGAATTAATTTCAGCCAAACCCCGTCAACGCCGTCAAATTCTTGAAGAAGCCGCAGGCATTTCCGGTCTTCATAGTCGACGTCACGAGGCGGAACTCAGACTCAAAGCAACAGAACAAAACCTCGACCGTGTTGAAGATGTTGTTACACAAATCGACACTCAACTGGAAAATTTGAAACGCCAAGCGAGACAAGCGACACGCTATCGCAATATTTCTGGCGAGATTCGTAAATTCGAAGCCATCGTATATCACCTGCGGTGGACAAAGGCTTCCACCGCGCTGAGCGAGGCGGAAACTATGTTTGCGGGCTTCACAAGCGCCATTGCCGATGCCACATTACTGCAAACACAAACAGCGCGGGATCAAGCTGTTAGAGCAGACAGCCTTCCTAAATTGCGCAATCAAGCTGCTGCTGCGGCGGCGGCCCTCCAGCGTATACAGCTAGAACAGGGCGCACTCGAAAAAGAAGAAGCGCAAGCTTCTGAGCGCCTCAAAGAACTGAAAGCGCGCATGGATCAGCTTGATTATGATGTCGAGCGAGAAAAATCGCTGCTGCTTGAAAATCAAGGTGTTTTTGATCGACTTTTGGTAGAAGAAAAAACTCTCAAAGCAGACAACGCCAATTCAGGCGACCGAGAACGCGAGGCCGAGACCACTCTTAAAAGTGCGCGCGAAAAACAAGAGGCTAGCGAACAAGCCTTTAATGCTGTGAACCGTGAAATTGCCGAATTGAACGCTCGACGTGTTGCCCTTCAAAATGCAGCCCAGCAAACAGACAAACAAATCACGCAACATGAGAACGATATCGCAAAAATTATTAGCGATATCAAAGATCTAGATGAAAAACTATCGCAAGATCTGTTTATCAACGCACAACAAAAAACGCTTGAAGAAGCAAAAGCTGCGGTGATTGCAAGCGAAAAGCTTGTTGAAAAAACCGAACAAGCAACCCATGAAAAGCGCGATGCACAAAACAACGTGCGCACAAGAACGATTGAGCTTGAAAAAGAACTAAACGGGATTGAAACCGAGGCTCAGACACTGGCGCGTGTTTTAAATGTCGACAATGGCGATGAGTGGCCCCAACTGATTGATGAGTTAAGTGCCGAATCCGGCTATGAGGCAGCTCTTGGCGCAGCACTGGGTGATGATTTGGATGTGGCTATTGACGCTCGCGCGGCAGTCCATTGGTCTGGCGTTGAGGTATCAAGTGACGACCCAGCCCTGCCTGACGGTGCCCAGCCCTTGAGCCAATTTGTTGCAGCACCCGACCTTGTTAAACGGCGCTTGTTACAGATTGGTTTGGTTGACGCGGACAAAGCGCCTTTATTGGCAACAAAGCTAAAACCCGGCCAGCGCTTGGTTAGCCGTGAAGGTGGTCTATGGCGTTGGGATGGTTTTATTGCTGCAGCAGACGCTGAAACTCCTGCCGTTCAACGTCTAGCCCAGAAAAATCGCCTTGCAGATCTGGAAGGGTCATTGCATGAAAAACGACAGCAAGTCGACGCACAAAAAGCACTGATTGATGATGCTAATGAAGTGTTGCAGAGCGCTATTAATGCGGAACGAGCAGCCCGTGAAGCATTGCGTTCGCATATAAACAGTGAAACGCAGGCACGTGATGCGCTGGCAAAAATTGAACGCGAAGCAAGTCGCCTAACCGAGCGAAAATCGGCGCTGGCTGAGCGTCAAAAACACCTTGGAACAAGCTTAGATACCGCAAAATTGCAAGCTGAAAAACAAAAAGCTGACCTTGAAGACGTTCCAAATACTGATGCCTTAAATCAACGCCTACAAGCTCAACAAGCTTCCCTTGGTAATGATCGTGCAGCACTGACAGAAGCGCGCGCGCAGTTTGAAACATTGTCGCGCGAGGCTGAGTTGCGCCATAGGCGACTTGAGACAATCGAGAATGAGCGCAAGAGCTGGCTTACACGGACAGAGGCCGCAGAGAAACAAATATCCGTCTTGAGCGAACGCCGCCATGCCACTGAAAATGAACGTGAAGCTCTTTCAAAAACGCCTGCCGACATCAGTCGCAGACGTGCAGCTCTGTTTGGTCAATTAGAAAATTCTGAAAAAGCTAAGACAGAAACCCAAAACATACTGGATGAGGCTGAAAAAGCGCTCCAAATGGCTGATCAAGCAGCCAAAGACGCGCTCAATGCTATGTCAGAAATCAGAGAATCACGTGCCCGCTCGGAAGAGCGGCTTGAAAGTTGTAAAACACGCAAACAAGACATCGCCCGCGAAATTGGTGAAAAACTCGAATGTTCGCCCGCCGGTCTTGTTGCATTGAGCGAACTTAAAGATGACAGCCCTCTGCCTGAAGAGGGAACAGTTGAAACGCGGCTTGAGCGGTTAAAAGCAGAGCGTGAACGATTGGGCGGGGTTAATCTGCGCGCTGAGCAGGAAATGCAAGAAATCAGCGAAAAACGCGAACAGCTTATTTCCGAACGCGATGACTTAATCGAAGCAATCCGTCAGCTTCGCATTGCTATTGCAAATCTAAATAAAGAAGGCCGTGAACGCTTACTCAAAGCCTTTGATGAAGTGAATGAACATTTCAAACACCTGTTCACTCATCTGTTTGGTGGCGGCACAGCGGAATTACAGCTCACTGAATCAGATGACCCGCTTGAAGCTGGTCTTGATATTATGGCGCGGCCACCGGGCAAAAAACCACAAACGATGACGCTTCTTTCCGGCGGCGAACAAGCCTTGACGGCTATGGCCCTCATCTTCGCTGTCTTCCTCACGAACCCTGCACCCATTTGTGTGCTCGATGAGGTTGATGCCCCGCTTGATGACGCCAATGTGGAACGGTTCTGTAATCTGCTTGATGATATGAAGCGCACCACCGATACCCGCTTCCTAACTATCACCCATAACCCGATCACCATGGCGCGCATGGGCCGCCTTTTTGGAGTAACCATGGCCGAGCGTGGTGTCAGTCAGCTTGTGTCTGTGGACCTTGAAACAGCAGAGAGCTTTCGCGAAGCCGGCTGATGGAGCGGACATTAAAGCCACCTAAATCCAAAGACTTGCTCGCTTGGTATGATAACCATGCGCGTGTTTTGCCATGGCGCATCAACCCCAAAAACCGAGCCGCTGGTGAAATGCCCGACCCCTATCGGATATGGTTATCTGAAATCATGTTGCAGCAAACCACAGTTGCTACTGTGAAATCTTATTTCGAGAAATTTGTTACCACTTGGCCAACCGTGCAAGATCTTGCGAAGAGCGAGCGGGACGATGTGCTGAAGGCGTGGGCGGGTCTTGGATATTACTCGCGCGCGCGCAATCTCAAAGCCTGCGCAAATATGATAGTCAGCGATTATGAGGGCCGCTTTCCTGAAACCTTGGTGGAGTTAAAAAAACTTCCTGGTATTGGAGATTATACAGCAGCAGCCATGACATCGATTGCATTTGATAAACATGCAGTCGTTGTGGATGGCAATGTGGAGCGCGTCATTTCGCGACTTTACGCCATAGAAAAGCCACTGCCTGGAGCAAAGAAAACTATTGCTGAGCTTGCTGCCGCCCTCACCCCAAAAAAGCGTTGTGGTGATTATGCCCAAGCCATGATGGATTTGGGTGCAACAATTTGCACTCCAAAACGCCCAGCCTGTGCAATATGTGTGTGGCGTGAATCTTGTCAGGCAAGCTGGACCAACGCGCAGGAAGACTTTCCGCGAAAGGCACCCAAGAAAGTGAAACCAACGCGCTATGGCTGGGCTTTTGTTGCCGTGCGAGAAGACCGCGCCATCTTGTTACGACAGCGACCAGACAAAGGCCTGCTCGGTGGCATGACCGAAGTTCCTGGGACCGTGTGGAGTGAAGAAAAGCCAAAATCGCCTTTCGCCGCCGCCCCCTTTCAAGCTGGCTGGTCAAAACAATGCGGCACCATTCGTCATACATTCACGCACTTTCACCTCGAAGTTGATGTAGTAACGAATGTTTTTCCGCATAATCAAAAGCCTGCTAAAAACTGTTGGTGGGCTGATGAAGAGTCCATCGCTGATGAGGCCCTACCAACGGTGATGAAAAAAATTCTCGAAGCAGCGAAACCTGGCATCACAAAAAACAGAGACTTTAGCTAACAAACAGAGTTTAACTTGCAGACTTTTTTATATTGATCTAATGAGCTTAAAATAAATATAGGAAGTTGCTTTTTAGGCTTTTACCTGAAAATGGACATGAGATGGCATTAGCCTCTGACAAACCAGACTTTGTGCCATTTCCAGCATTAATTGCGGATGTTGGCGGAACCAATGTGCGCTTTGGATTAATGACCGATGCATTGAGTGCTGTGAAGAAATTTCCTGTGCTGAAAACAAGCGATTTTCCTGACCTCATGCATGCTATGCAAGAGACAGCCCTCAATCATACTGCAATACATCCAAGAGCAGCTATTTTAGCCGTTGCGGGTCCTGTGAGTGGCGATACAGTCTCACTGACCAACAGTCCATGGATTGTCGAACCTAAGCGCCTGATTGAAGAGTTCGGATTTGAAATTGTTGTTGTTTTAAACGACTTTGAGGCGCTGGCTTTATCGCTGCCTTCGATTTCAGGAACCGACCTCATATCGATTGGTGATGGCAGTGAGAGTCAGTATGGCACCAAGCTGATTGTCGGACCAGGAACAGGTCTTGGTGCTGCCGCCCTTGTTTTTGCCCGTGATACTTGGGTACCTGTTCCCGGTGAAGGGGGACACATCAATTTTGGGCCGATTACCGATTTGGATTTTGATATCTGGCGCGTGATGGAGCCCACGAACGGTCGCATAACAGCAGAAACTTTTTTAAGTGGTCCAGGCATCATGCGCCTTTACAAGGCTTTGAGTATTTTAGGTCAAAAACCTCCAATTTTTTCAAGAGCCGCAGAGGTCACCCGAGCAGCGCTTGATAACAGTGACACCATTGCCCGCGAGACGCTTGATTTATTTTGTTCTTATCTTGGGCGATTTGCAGGCGATATGGCGATGTTTACAATGGCCAAAGGCGGCGTTTATCTGGCGGGGGGGATCGCACCGCGCATTGCACCACTCCTTAAGAATGGTGCCTTCCGCGCCTCTTTTGAAGCCAAAGCACCGCACGATGATTTGCTTGGCCAAATATCAACATCTATTGTCACACATCCAAGCCCCGCCCTGCATGGCCTCGCCACCTATGCCCGCACACCACCACGTTTTGCGATCGAATTGCGCGGTCGGCGCTGGACGGCTTAACGCATCTATGAGGATGTTGTGAGCGTGCGTTCTACTGCCTTTTTCCATCCGGCATATTTTCGTGTGCGTTCGTCATCACTCATTTGTGGTGTGAAACATCGTTCTAACTTCCAGTTTTCTGAAAAACCTAATTGATCAGGCCAAGCGCCCACATGGGATCCTGCAAGCCATGCAGCCCCAAGAGCTGTTGTTTCCAAAATGGTGGGCCGATCTACTGGTGCATTCAAAATGTTCGACAAGAACTGCATCGTCCAATCGCTGGCCACCATACCGCCATCAACCCGCAATGTTGTCTCAAAGTCTTCTCCCATATCGTCTTGCATTGCTTCCAAAAGATCACGGGTTTGATAACAAACAGCTTCAAGCGTGGCTCGAACGAGCTCGTTACGACCTGTTCCTCGTGACAATCCATAAATCGCACCTTGCGCCTCTGCATCCCAATATGGTGCGCCAAGGCCGACAAAGGCTGGCACCATATAGACATCCTGGTCGCTAGCTGCGGCTTCTGCCATTTTTCCTGTTTCAGCGGCGGATTCGATTATTTGCAAACCATCGCGCAACCATTGCACAGCAGCACCAGCCATAAAGATAGACCCCTCAAGGGCATAGGCAACTTTCCCATTAAGCCGATAGGTCAGCGTTGTTAAAAGGCGGTTTTTGGAGCGGACTGCGCTTTTGCCTGTATTTAAAATAGCGAAACAACCCGTGCCATACGTACTTTTCATCATGCCCGGTTTGAAACACGCCTGCCCGATGGCCGCTGATTGTTGGTCGCCGGCAACCCCTGCAATAGGGATGGTTGCTCCAAACAAGTCAGGATCAGTAGAACCAAAGTCAGCCGCGCAATCTTTTACCTCGGGCAAGAGCGAGCGCGGGATGTTCAACCGTGTTAAAATTTCATCGTCCCATTCTTGGGTGTGAATGTTAAACAGCATCGTGCGCGATGCATTTGTTGCATCTGTGGCGTGCACTTTGCCACCCGTCAAACGCCAGATTAAAAATGCGTCAATGGTACCAAAAGCCAGCTCGCCTTTTTCAGCTGCTACGCGTGCGCCATCTACATTATCAAGTATCCAGGCAATCTTCGTGCCGGAAAAATAAGGATCAGCAAGCAGGCCCGTTTTCTCATTCAACGTTTCGGCAAATCCATCTTCACGCAAAGTAACGCAAAACTCTTCTGTGCGCCGATCTTGCCAGACAATCGCATTATAAACTGCTTTACCTGTTTTCCGATTCCATAGCACTGTCGTTTCACGCTGATTGGTGATGCCAAGACCCGCAATGTCTGTGGCATTCATTTGCGCCTTTGAAAGCGCATCGCGCACTGTGGAAACCACGCTGGCCCAAATATCTTCGGGATCATGTTCTACCCAGCCTGGTTTTGGAAAATGCTGCGGAAATTCTTCTTGAGTGAGCGTGATAATATTCATCTCACCTGAAAAGATGATCGCCCGACTAGATGTCGTGCCTTGGTCAATTGCCAGAATATTCCCCATGTCAACTCCACATATCAATTGATAGCACTCTAAAGATCACTATCGAGCGTCATTATTTAGAACGAAAATTGAAAATTCGCACTTAGTAACTCTTTAGTCACCTTAATATTATTAACTCTATAAATGATTTTCTAACAATGGCGAAACACTCATTAAGTGACACAGCCAACTGATAACTCTACATTAGGAATCCGCAATGCTTCAAAATTTACAATTGATATTTAACAATCTTTCAATGCGTGCAACTGTGACAATTTCGTCGCTCACATTAGCGGCTATCGCGGCAATGATTGCTGGTGTTAGTGCCTTTTCTCTTTATCAAATATCAAAGACGTCTGATAAAAACAATTATCTCGTATCAAGCTTAGTGAAAATGAATTCCATAGCCGCTGATCTAAAAACATTTATTTACAGCCAAGATCCCGCTTATCTCGCTGATAGCCGCGTGAAACTTGATTCAATAAAAACTCAATTGAATGCTGCCGATAAAAACGGCAAATCAGACGATTTGAGAAATGCTATTGCCAAATCTGAAGTGATGAGTGCTGCAATAAGCCGTCTTGAATCTGGCACCGAACCAGCAAAGATCGCCAATGCAGAGCTAAATGATACATTCGCACAAATTGTCAAAGTTGCTCAGCAAGCTTCAAAAAATGCACAAGAGAAACAACGCAAGACACAAGTAGTTCAGGCAAAACTTGCACAGAAAGAAAATGCAATCTCGACTGTCATGAGAGAAATTTTCTTCTTCTTTGGTAACATGGACAAATTCAACGCTTCTTTACCTGATCGTTATGTTACATACCCTGCTGAGGCCATTAAGCAATCGCGCGATTTATTGAAAAAAATCAACGAACCACTGGTGCGCATGGATAAGAGCATGTTCAGCCTTGGTAAGTTTCTTGAGCTCGCCACAATGCAAAGGCAGGTGACTGATTTGGGGAAAAACTTCGAATTGATTGCTGAAAGTGCCGCGGACGGCGTGCCACCTAATTCTTCCCTTATTACTAGTCTACAAAGTGAATTGATCAAGATTAGAACAGACGTCAGCAAATTGGTTGATGACCTGAGCAAGACGGCTGGTGGCAATCAATCTGCAGCATCAAATGCATCGAAAGTAGACGCAAAAATTCTTGCAAGCGTAACACTCATGCAGATCGCAGGTAGTACAAATGCGAGCAGACGTATTTTTGCAGCAACACCGAACGAGAACAATATCGCGGAACTTGATAGCGCGATGGAAAATCTGGCCAAGGCCGCCCAAAAAGCAACCGATGCTGGCATCCCCAAAATAAAGCCTTTAACTGACAAATATGCAGGACAAATTGCCAGCTTAAAGGAACTCGTTAAAAATCAAGAAAACGCTATTAAGGAAGTCGTGAAGAGTTCTTCCAGTGTGGGTGAGTTGGTGGCATCAGTTGCATCTGCTGGTGCTGCAGAATCGACCTCAACCACAACTCAAGCCTTTGTAGAAATCGCCGTAGCAATTATCGCCTTAATTGTGGTCGCGTTAGGGGCAATCATAGCCATGGAACGTATGATAAGCAGACCTGTTAAACGCATGGCTGAGCAAATGTCCAAATTGGCTGAAGGTGATCTAGCGATTGATACAAACAACAGTGAACGCACAAATGAAATAGGCATCATGGAGAGAAGCATCGGCGTGTTCCATGAAAATGCTAAAGCTCGTGTTCGCCTAGAAGGCCAAACCGAAGAAGACCACAAACGCGAAGCTGAGCGTCAAGCGAATGTGGATGCACTAATCAGCGGATTCAGGACCGATGTGACACAACTTATGTCAGCCTTTAATAATCAAGCCAACCAAATGGTTGATACCGCCCAGTCTCTTAATCAGATTGCGAGCGAAGCCACTGAACAAACTGATAACGCAACAGTCAATTCTCAAGAATCTTCATCTAACATTCAAACGGTTGCGGCAGCGGCTGAAGAGCTTTCTATCTCTACTCAAGAAATCAATCGTCAGGTTAGTACAACGAGTAAAGTTGTTGAAGATGGCGCCAAAAACGCACAAGAAACATCTGATCGCGTTTCTCAGCTTGCAACATCTGCACAGAAAATTGGTGATGTCGTCAACCTCATTCAAGATATTGCAGAACAAACCAACCTGCTTGCCTTGAATGCGACAATTGAGGCTGCGCGTGCTGGTGAAAGCGGCAAAGGATTTGCTGTTGTTGCTCAGGAAGTCAAATCACTTGCTGAACAAACACAAAATGCCACCACTGAAATTGCTGAGCAAATCTCCGGCATTCAAAATGCGAGTGATGATACAGTTGAAGCGATCATGGCTATCAATGAGATTATGACCAATGTTCAAACCCATACAAATTCAATTGCATCGTCCGTTGTTCAACAAAATAACGCCACGCAAGAAATATCGCTCAGCGCGCAAAAAGCGTCTAGCGGCGCGGATATGACAACATCGAATATGTCAGGTGTTAGTGATGCAATGCAACGCAACTCTGGATCAGCTGAAACTATCCTTGGCACATCTAACGAACTTACAGAAGGTGCAACGACCCTTAGCCAACGTGTTGATGATTTCCTCACAAAGGTTGCCGCTGCCTAATACCAGACGGTTTTCATTAGACATTATAACCCGGCATAACTAACGTTGTGTCGGGTTTTCTTTAGAGCTTTTAAGCCTAGGGTCAGCCCAATAGTTTGAAACAATAGGTCACTGAACATGGCACCCCCACGCCGTCCGGCAAAAAAACCATATAAAAAAACCGATACCGCAAAAGCACGTGGTGGGAAGAATGATGAACAAGGCGGGAAAAGACATTTCCGCCCGCTCGCAGGTGGATTGTCAGCCAAGAAGCGTGATCGCGAAACGCTACCCGACAAAACTCCAAAACCTGAACGCCCCTTGCCTATCAGGCGCAAGTTGATTTCTGGTCCATCGCCAATTGCCCGCGCACCGGTCATGCTGGATATGCCAAGCTTTCGAGATTATGCGCTTATCGATTCTGGCTTTGAACAAAAATTAGAACGTTACGGCCCTTATACGATCGTGCGGCCTGAAGGACAGGCCTTGTGGCAACCACGCCTGCCTGAAAAAACTTGGAACGAAGCGGATGCTATTTTCTCTGGCGCAGACGATGAAGAAGCATCGGGGCGCTGGAAATTTCAAAACCGCTTGAGCGATGCTAAACAAGAAGACGCTTGGACGCTCGGCTTTCATGACATCAAGTTTCATGCCCGCTTCACCGCATTTCGACACATGGGCTTCTTCCCTGAACAGGCCGCGCATTGGGCATGGTTTGACGGATTGATCCGCAAGGCAGAAAGACCTGTGAATGTGCTCAACCTGTTTGGCTACACCGGTGTAGCCTCACTCATCGCCGCAAAAGCAGGTGCCTCTGTGACCCATATTGATGCCTCCAAAAAAGCCATCGGCTGGGCGCGGGAAAACCAATCTCTCAGTGGCCTTGATGAAGCCCCTATTCGCTGGATTTGCGAGGATGCTGTCAAATTTGTTGAGCGCGAAGCCCGGCGCGGCAAGACCTATGATGGCATTATCATGGACCCGCCTAAATATGGCCGTGGGCCAAAAGGCGAAGTCTGGCAGTTTTTTGAAGGCTTGAGCGATCTTCTCCATAACACCCGCGCAATATTATCTGATGATCCGCTTTTCTTCATTCTGTCATCTTATGCCATCCGCGCATCTTTTATGGCGAGTCATGAAGTGGCGCGGGATGTTTTTTCTGGTATGGGTGGGGTGATTGAATCAGGTGAACTTCTCATCAAAGAAGAGGACAGCGAACGGCGTCTTTCAACTTCGCTTTTCACCCGCTGGTCTAAAGGCAACAATAATGAGTGAACCTATATCGCGCGGCGGTGTTTATAAAGAGATTACAAGCGTCTCTAATCCGATAATCAAAGAGATTCGCGGCCTCACCCAGCGCAAAAATCGCACGGCTAGCAATCAGTTTCTCGCTGAAGGTATGAAGCTTGTTGCAAGCGCCGTTGAAGCCGATTGGCCGCTACGCATTTTTGTTTTTGGCAAAAAAATCTCCGATCATGAATTGGTACAAAAAATTGCTGCCAAAACCAAAGCACGTGGTGGTATGGTTTTGGAAGTTTCTGAGGCGGTTCTGTCAAAAATCGCCCGGCGTGATAACCCGCAAATGGTAGTCGGCGTGTTTGACCAGGTTTGGGCAAATGAGAGCCAGATCAAACCAGAGGGCCGTGATATATGGGTGGCCCTTGAAGGAGCCAAAGACCCCGGTAATCTGGGCACCATTATTCGTACAGCCGACGCGGCCGGTGCGAAGGGAATCATTTTGGTGGGTGATACAACCGACCCCTTTGCACTAGAAGCCACGCGCGCCACCATGGGGTCCATCTTCGCGCTTCCTATGGTGCGGTTTAGTTCAGATGAGTTCACCGCATGGACAAAACAGTGGCCCGGATTGATTGTCGGCACGCATTTGGAAGGGGCTGTGGATTATCGCACTGTAGACTATAATACACCCTCAATTCTGTTTATGGGCAATGAACAATCTGGCCTGCCTGGTTCTCTTGCTGAGTGCTGCACCACGCTTGTTAAAATTCCGCAGGCAGGGAGCGCCGACAGTCTCAATCTTGCCATTGCAACCGGTGTGATGCTGTTTGAAATGCAACGCGATGTCTTGAGCTTTTAAATATGTCTGATAATCAACCCACCTCTCGACCAGCAAATACCAAACGCAATGCAGCCATAGGCCTTGCCGTGGCGGCGCTTATTTTGGTCGCAGACCAAATCATCAAAATAAAAGTCGAAGCACAACTGCCGTTTCAGCAAGCCGTTGAAATATTACCGGTTTTCTCATTATTTTATACGTTTAATACGGGTATTGCTTTTAGCTTCATGAATAATCTCACGCCGCTCGCTCTTGTTGGCATTGCCTGCGTGGTTGTGATCATTATGCTTTATTTGTGGTGGCAGGCCCGCGATGAAGGCCTGCTTCCTGCCCTTGGTTATGGCATGATATTGGGTGGAGCGATTGGTAATATCATCGACCGTGCTGTCTATGGGCATGTGATTGATTATGTGCTTTTGCATGCTGGCGGCTATTCATTTGCGGTTTTTAATCTAGCTGACGCTGCACTGACTGTTGGTGTGATTGCTATATTAATAGCGAGTATTTTCATTGGTTCGACGAGTGATGAACAAGATAAAGAATAAGAAATTTATCAATGTTCGTTGAAGTTTTGCGCGGACCAAAATCTGGAACGCATTGCGGCGCTTATCGCTGTCATTACACCTAAAAAAACTCCGATCTTGCCTTCACACAAGACTGACGAAATCGTGATTCGCTACAAAGTAATTTGAGGTCATAATCTCCAAGACTTTAAGCGCGTCGTTTTGTGCTCGTAGATAAAATAGACACACGAAAGGCCCTTCAATGGCATCGGCAACTAGAACTCAATCCCGCTTCTTCTTATTCACTCTCTCAGTGGCCTTCGCGGTGCTGGCTCTTTTCTGGTTCACGACGGCGCAAGCTCAAACAACCTCGCAAACGCTGCCAGATTACGTGATTAAGGAATATGGCAAGCCTCCTGCGATACCAACTGGTCCACAGTCGGCTGAATTAAAGGCCGCTATGCAGACAACTTTTATCGACGGCATAACACAATCTGGCTGGGGAGAAGATCAGGAGTTAGCTCTTGAGATCATATCTAAGTCAAGCGACCCTCGGATTGCCTGGGTTATCAGTGATTTAATGCGATTTGTTTCTGGACCAGCGCTCAACACTGAACTCGCTAAAGTAGCCTCTAAATTGCTAGGCAAAAAGTTAGATGACACTAATCAATGGGGTACTTTAACGGATCACCTCATTGCATGGGATATTCCTGCGCCCTCTGAATATCTTCGCTACAAACGCGCCATCTTTACGTCTGTTATTCCTGGTTGGGACAAGATTTTCGTTAAAGGTGATATCGACTGGAGACTTGTTTCTTGGGGTGGTGTTCTAATTGATGATCGCCCATTCGATAAAACAGATGATTTATGCAATTGCATCCCTGCTGCCGACAACCCAGAAGTAAGCAGCGCTAAAGATGCCAAGTGGCTTGATGACGATGACATCATTTTTGGTGTCGAGGTGAACGGTGAGTATCGCGCTTACCCGCGGCAGATTATGGAAGTCCGCGAAATGGTCAATGACACGCTGGGCGGCAGAAGCCTTGGAATACCATACTGTACTTTGTGCGGTGCGGCCCAAGCCTATTTTACTGACCAATTGCCAGATGGAGTAGAACGCCCCGTATTGCGCACATCAGGGCTATTAATTCGCTCCAATAAAGTCATGTATGATGTCAATACGTTTTCAGTGTTTGATACGTTTTTAGGCAGCGCTGTAACCGGACCTCTTTTGGAGAAAAAAATAAAACTCAAACAAGCCAGCGTCATAACCAGTGACTGGGGAACTTGGAAGAAAGAGCACCCCGAGACAACAGTCTTATTAGAGAAATATGCACTTGGTCGCGATTTTGATTTTCGCAATGGCCGTGATGCCGATGGACCTATATTCCCTGTTGGTGATGTGGACCCAAGATTGTCAGTTCATGAAGATGTCATTGGCATTATTACGGCCTCTGGCAAACCGATAGCCTTTCAACGCAGCAAAGCATTAGTTGCCTTGAAAAAAGGGGAAGAGATCGCCTATGAAAACATTCGCCTCAAGCTTGATGCTGGTGGCATCAAAGCTATTGATGCTGATGGCTCTGATCTAGGTAGCCACCAGTCATTCTGGTTTGCATGGTCGCAGTTTCACCCAAAAACAGAACTCTGGCCTGGATAAACGAGCTATCTGGAAGGTAGCTTTTAAGCTGCCATATCTGCGCGGATAATGCTGCGCAGATCATCGATCAGATGCAGCTTTCCATCATCACCAACAAAATGCCAAAACGTCCAGCCATTACAGGCATCAAGGTCTTGAACCAGTGCGCCTGCTTTATGGATTGAGCCTGTCGTGCCTTTTTTATCGCCGCTCAAGACTTCCAGTGAGCCGTCAACGCGCACGGTGGCGGTCCAGCGGCGTTTCTTATCAAAGAGTTCAACACCCGGCTTCAAAAAACCAGCTTCAAGGAGCTGTCCAAATGCCACACGTGGTTGTGCGCGTTTTCCCTCGACTACTTTCAGCACGGATGCATCCGATGTTTCAATTGCATCAATGCGCGCATTCGCTGCTTTGATATAATCTGTCTCACGTTCAATGCCGATGAAATGACGGCCCAATGCCTTTGCAACGGCGCCTGTGGTGCCTGTACCAAAGAAAGGATCAAGCACAACATCACCCGGCTTGCTTGAAGCCATCAGCACGCGGTAAAGTAGCGATTCTGGCTTTTGCGTTGGATGAACTTTCTTGCCGTCAGCACCTTTCAACCGCTCGCCACCATTGCAAATAGGCAGCACCCAGTCAGAGCGCATTTGGAGGTCATCATTCGCCATTTTCAACGCTTCATAATTAAACGTATAGCCCTTGGCATCTTGTCCTTTGGAAGCCCAGATCATGGTTTCATGCGCGTTAGCAAAACGGCGACCACGGAAATTTGGCATCGGGTTTGATTTGCGCCAAATAACATCGTTCAAAATCCAAAAATCAAGATCCTGTAATGTCGCGCCAACACGAAAAATATTGTGATAAGAGCCGATCACCCATAAAGTGCCACTTGGTTTCAGCACACGACGCGCGGCCAAAAGCCATGCTTTTGTGAAAGTGTCATAAACCTCAAAGCTCGAAAATTTATCCCATTCATCGTCCACAGCATCAACTGTTGATTGATCTGGGCGATGAAGATCGCCTGCAAGCTGAAGATTATAGGGCGGATCAGCGAAAATAACATCAACGCTATTGGCAGGAAGCTTTGACAATTCTGCAATACAATCACCTTGAATGATTGTATCAAGCGGCAAATCCTGCGGTGCCGCTATCGCTTTTTTCTTCCGTGAAGCCATTTTAATCCCAACTCAATACAAATAGGACGAGGCTGAATGCCCCGTATGGCGCATGGTTGCCGATTATAGTAAAATTCGCGTTTATAGGCGTGGTAAATAAAGTCTTTACACAATAGGCCCTCATTTGTTCAATTAACGCTTATTTCGTCATGTAATTTTTATGAAGGCGTGCTAGACGCTTGGTTATATTTTGATTGAGATAGGAAATCGGTTCTTATGCTGATTATTTTTGATTGCGACGGTGTTTTGGTGGATTCAGAAATTCTGGCCCTGCAAGTCCAAGTCGCAGCTTATGCCGAACATGGATTTGAAGCATCCGAGGAAGAATTTTCCGAACGATTCTCAGGCATGACAAATGAAGAGATTATGCGCGAAATCTCTGATGAACTGGATACCGGCCTGCCCCAGTCATTAAGTGATGATATTGATACCCGCATCGACGATAAGATGGCCAATGAACTCAATGCAATCAACAACGTTCATCGGATGCTGGATATGCTTGATAATCCGCGTTGTATTTGTTCAAACTCCTCCATGGAGCGACTGACCATCAGCCTGAAACGTACAGAGCTACTCGAGCGTTTCAGACCGTATATCTATTCAGCCACTGAAGTCGGTAGTAAAGAGGCTAAACCAAGCCCTAATGTATTTCTACATGCTGCAAAAGCGCTTGGGAGCGATCCAGCACAAACAATTGTCTTGGAAGATTCGTTCCATGGCGTTTCCGCTGCCGTGGCGGCTGGTATGCGGGTGGTTGGATTTACTGGCGGCAGTCATACCTATCCCACCCATGCAGAAAAACTGATGGAAGCCGGGGCAGAAACCACGATTAATATGTTGGGTGATTTTCCAGCTGTAGTGGAAGCGTTAAAAAGCTGGGATGGAAGACTTTAAGGCGTCATCCTGCGCTTTTTTCATTTGGCTTAGATGCGATTTCATCTGAACCAAGAGTATCAAAACCAATCAAAACTTTAAGATTGTCGTTTCCCTCAAAAGGGATATTTATATTTTTTTCCACAATCGAAAATTGTGTGCGCCCTTCATTTGAGAAATGCACAAGCCGATTATACAGTTGAGAAAATAAAACATCATTTTCGCCACTCACAACAGCAATACGAATCGGCAATGTTGCACTATCGCTAAAGGATTTAGGGCCTTTAGCTGCACGACCAGCTGCGCTTATAGTCAGTGATAAAATGCCATCTGTGATTGTGCATTCACTGTTGGTTTTAATGAATACGGCTTGGTGTAACGTATTTTCCGGCTTTTCCGCACTCTCGCTCGCATAGGCGGTTAATGTTGCGGTGCCGTCCAGTATTTCTATGGGCGGACATGCTTCATTGCTTGTAGGGTTAGTCGAGGTAATTGACGAAGTAACGGCTTCTCTATCAATAGGCGTATCACTCGCGATATCAATAGGCGTATCACTCGCGCCATCAATAGGCGCAGCACTCACGTCATCAATAGGCGCAGCACTCACCGCTTCAATAGGCGCAGTACTCACCGTATCAATAGGCGTATCACTGTTAACAGCGCTTACTGATTTAGGATCTGAGCTACCGGTTGTATTGCAAGCAGCCAGTCCAATCGACAGCGCCCCAAACACAATCACTGACATCGAATTCTTCAGTAATCGTGTTGTCATGATCTGCCGCCTCATGTTTCATTTTATCCGAATTAATACTCACCCCATACCGTCCTAAAAGCGTTTATGTCCAGCAACATCAAAGCCAATGATGCTTTTACGCCCAAATATCGATAAAATAACCATAACCCAACTAATTGTCAGCATTATGCCGCTTGTCGATTCGTTGCACACGGCGTAGTGTCCGGCGCATCTTTTGAAATCAACAAAACCAAGGTTCCCAAGATTAAATGAAATACGTAAGCACACGGGGTGACGCTCCATCTCTCAGTTTTTGTGAAGCGGTATTGGCGGGACTTGCTCGTGACGGCGGTCTTTATTTGCCAGAGCGCTGGCCAATTCTTGATGAAGCAACAATTGCAGGTTTCGCAGGCAAGCCCTATGCGGACGTCGCTTATAGCGTCATTCATCCCTTTGTCGATGGTGAGATTGATGACAACACGCTACGTACTTTGATCAATGAAGCCTATGCGACATTTCGTCACCCCGCTGTAACACCGCTCATTCAGGTTGCAGACAATGAATTTGTACTGGAGCTGTTTCACGGCCCGACATTGGCTTTCAAAGACGTTGCGATGCAACTTCTCTCCCGATTGATGGATCATGTGTTAAGTCATAAAAAACACCACGCCACGATTGTCGGCGCCACATCAGGCGATACGGGTGGTGCAGCGATTGAAGCTTTTCGAGGTCGCTCCAATACCGATATTTTCATTCTCTTCCCCCAAGGGCGTGTATCAGACGTTCAACGCCGCCAAATGACGACCGTGTCGGATGGGAATGTTCATGCACTAGCCATTGAGGGTAACTTTGATGATTGCCAAGCGATCGTTAAATCAATGTTCACGCATCTCTCCTTCAGGGATGAGGTCGCCCTTTCGGGTGTGAACTCCATCAATTGGGGGCGCATTGTCGCGCAGATTGTCTATTATTTTACAGCAGCCAGTGCTCTTGGCGCGCCAAAGCGCAAAATCTCATTCACTGTTCCAACTGGTAACTTTGGTGATATTTTTGCAGGCTATGTGGCAAAGCAGATGGGATTGCCAATAGATCGACTGGTGATCGCGACGAATCGCAATGATATTTTGGCCCGCACTCTTGAAACGGGCAACTATCATGGAACCGGCGTAGAAAAAACCATCTCGCCTTCGATGGATATACAAGTATCATCAAATTTTGAACGGCTTCTTTTTGAGCTTTACCAGCGCGATGGTGCCGAGGTTAAAACCTTGATGGAACGGCTTAAACAAGCTGGCTCTTTTACCATCGAAGAGGCCCCGCTTTCCAAACTACGCGTTGAGTTTGATGCTGGTCGATCGAGCGAAGAAGAAACCGCAGATGAGATCAAAAGAACCCATGAAAAGGCAGGGTATCTGCTTGACCCGCATACAGCGGTTGGAAGAGTTGTCGCACGAAACACTTGCGCTGACGCACCAGTCATGGTGACATTGGGTACAGCCCATCCGGCAAAGTTCCCGGATGCCGTTAAAGCTGCAACGGGAGTTCATCCAAAATTACCAGAATGGATGGAGGATTTGATGCAACGAGAGGAAAAATTTACTGTGCTACCCAATGACCAAAAAGTGGTTGAAGCTTTTATTAAAGAACGGACACGTGCCGTCTCTTTAAAACGTTGATACCTGTCCTCATATGGATGTAAAAACCACACGCCTTGAAAATGGATTGACCGTCGTCACTGACCATATGCCACACCTGAAAAGTGCGGCATTGGGCGTATGGGTTAACGCTGGCTCACGCACTGAAACAGCGAGCGAACACGGCTTGGCGCACCTGCTGGAGCATATGGCGTTCAAAGGAACAACGACGCGCAGCGCCACCAAAATTGCCGAGGAAATTGAAGCTGTTGGTGGTGAATTAAATGCAGCGACCAGCGTCGAGAACACAGCTTATTATGCTCGTATTTTGAGTGATGACATGCCGCTGGCGGTTGATATTTTGAGTGATATTTTACAAAACTCCACACTCAACTCTGAAGAACTCGCGAGAGAACAACATGTTATCCTTCAGGAAATCGGCGCATCACTGGATATGCCGGAAGATTTGATCTTTGACCGCTTTCAAGAGACAGCCTTTAGCGATCAATCCATCGGACGCCCCATTTTAGGCACACCTGAAAGCGTCATGGCCTTTGATGCAAATGCAATTAAGCATTATCTTGATCATCATTATCTCGCTAAAGAGATGATTGTCAGCGCTGCCGGTGAAGTGGATCATGAGGCCTTGGTTGCCGAGGTCAAAAAACGATTTACTAAACTGCCGAAAGGAAGCGCAGAGAAATCAGCCCCAGCCCGCTATATCGGTGGAGAATTTCTAGAAGAACGCCCTTTACAGGAAGCGCAGATTATTCTTGGGTTTGAAGGATATTCCTATGAACACGAAGACTTCTTCACAATACAGTTTTTAGCGGCTGTTCTGGGTGGCGGCATGTCATCTCGGCTATTTCAAGAAGTGCGTGAAAAACGCGGCCTTTGCTATTCGGTCTATGCTTTCCATTGGGCTTATTCAGACACTGGACTTTTTGGCATTCATGCCGCGACAGGTAAGGAAGATATAGCTAAACTGATGCCCGTCATTCTTGATGAGCTTGAGAATATCAGTATTAATCTCACCGAATCTGAGGTAGACCGCGCCAAAGCCCAGATGCGGGCTAATCTTTTGATGAGTCTAGAAAGCCCGGCAACAAGAGCTACTCAACTTGCCCGTCACTTATTGTTATTTGGCCGCTGCATCACGCCTGACGAACAGGTTGAACGGATCAATGCCGTCACTGCAAATTGTATCAAGCGAGTAGCGCAAAGGGTGTTCTCAACCTCGCACCCAACCTTGTCAGCCATTGGCCCCATTAAAGGCATGTTGCGCATTGATGATGTCGTGAGTCGACTTCAAATTCTGCAGGCAGCAGAGTGAGTGTTAAACAATGGTTGCCTTTTTCACACCATCTCTACGTGGCGTAGAACCCACTGAAACAAAACGTCTTTTAATAACCTCTCCCAGTTTAAGTCATTATGATGAGTGGGCCAGTTTGCGCAGCAAAAGTCGTGCTTTTCTTGAGCCGTATGAACCAACATGGCCAAAAGATGAGCTCACAAAGCCTGCATTTAAACGCCGCCTGAAACGATATCAGCGTGATGGACGCAAAAACAGAGGTTTCACCTATCTCCTCTTCACAAAATCTAACAAAACGCTTGTCGGCGGCATAACAATATCAAGAATTTTACGCGGTGTTGCTCAGTCTTGCGCCATCGGCTATTGGGTTGGCGAACCCTATATTAACAAAGGGTACATGAGTGAAGCTGTTATCGGCATATTGCCGGAGGTTTTTAATGAGCAAGGTTTTCACAGATTGGAAGCCGCCTGTCTCCCCCACAACATTGCTTCAGTGCGGGTTTTGGAAAAAGCTGGTTTTCAGCGCGAGGGCTATGCGCGCGAATATCTGAAAATTGCAGGGAAGTGGCAAGATCATTTGCTATTTGCAATATTAGAAAGTGATTATAAAAGAACAAAATTGGACGTTAGCTGTTGATTGACGCGCTATTTTCTGGCTCATGCTATCATTAGGCTGGTTTATCTTTTCAAATAATGGACATTGTTGAATCAGCAATAAGGGTAACTAAGAGTTTTGGTATTTAATATCATGAGCATGAATGACAGACAAAGCGTCCATCGAGGCTTATTGTCACACGCAAACTGGGGTCTGCATTTCATCGCAGGATTGATCGTTTGTGCATGCTTCTTTTTATCCCTCCAATCAGCCTCTGCAATTGAGCCCATTATAATTCCGCCCGATCAAAAAGCGATTGATTTGACGACCTCCGTTGATCGTCGTTTCGATGTAGAGGATAAAATCCAAACCTCCACCGCGCCAGACCAAGATGGCATTGTGCGTCGTATTGAGGTGCGTTCAAAAGAAAACCCTAATGCATCCCATTGGATTATTTTTTCACTTCACAATCCGTCTGACCAGCAAATTGATCGCTATGTTGTGACCCCCCACTTCAAGCTCTCTGGCTCAAAACTTTTCTGGCCTGATCTGGGTGCGTCCCGACTTGCCTCTTTGACACCAAGCGAAGGCTTCTCCCCCGAACGGGTTAAAGATATTGAAGCCGATGTTTTTCTTATCACGCTCAACCCAGGCGATATCGTCACTTACGTGGGCGAGCTTAGCACGCGCAATTTGCCAAAAGTCTATCTCTGGGAACCCAATGCATACAAAGATTCTGTGAACAGCTTCACTCTCTACCGTGGCATCGTGATCGGCATTTCCGGTCTTCTGGCTGTGTTTCTAACTATACTTTTTGTTGTGAAGGGAACAGCATTGTTTCCTGCAACCGCGATCCTTTCATGGGCTGTACTTTTATATGTATGCGTTGATTTTGGTTTTTGGAATCGTCTGATTGATATCAGCCCCGGTGAGGATCAATTCTGGAGGGCAGGAACTGAAGTTTTCATCGCAGCTGCCCTGCATATTTTCCTGTTTGCCTATCTCAACCTTAACCGCTGGCATGTAAGCTATATAACAGCTGCAGCTTTTTGGTTGGCTGGACTTGGCATCTTGTTGGCCGTCGCCTTCGTCGAGCCTCCCATTGCTGCGGGTGTTGCTCGTATCTCTGCCGCACTCACGGCCTTTCTTGGCCTGCTACTCATTATATATCTGTCATTCAAAAAATATGACCGCGCCATTATGCTGTTCCCCACATGGATCTTACTTAACGCATGGATCCTTGCAGCATGGGCAACTGTGACGGGCATTTTAACCAGCGACATTGTTCAGCCCGCTCTTTTAGGTGGCCTTGTTCTATTTGTGCTACTTATCGGCTTCACTGTTATGCAACACGCCTTTTCAGGCGGTGCTATTGCTGAAAATTATGTCAGCAACACCGAGCAACAAGCACTGGCCCTTGTGGGTGCGGGTGACATTGTGTGGGACTGGGATATTTTGCGAGATCGAATTAGTACCAGTGGGCGCATTGAAGAGACCTTAGGACTCAAAGAACACACACTAGAAGGCGCTGCTCGCAATTGGCTACAGTTACTGCACCCTAGTGATCGCGATCGTTTCAAAGCGACGCTCGACGCGATTGTGAAATATAAACGTGGCAAGATTTCACAAGACTTCAGGTTGCGCGCTCATGATGGAAATTTCCGCTCATTCAAACTACGCGCCCGCCCGATTGTTGGCCCTGATGGTGAAGCGGTTCGGTGTGTGGGAACAATGCTGGATGTGACAAAAAGCCGTATGGTGGAAGAACGCATGCTACACGATGCGGTTCATGACAATCTAACTGGTCTTGCAAATCGTACTTTGTTTATAGATCGCATCAACAATGCTTTGACGCACGCACAGCTTGAAAATGCCAGAAAGCCAGCCGTTTTTGTGATCGACATTGACCGTTTCAAACAAGTCAATGACAGTCTAGGCATATCCGTTGGTGACAGCATCATTATCGCCATAACGCGCCGCTTGTCTCGCCTGATGAAGCCTCAAGACAGCTTAGCACGTTTGAACGGTGACCAGTTTGGGCTACTCTTGCTGTCTGAGGATAACCCCGAACGAATTGCAGCTTTTGCGGACGGCATGCGGCGTGCAATTCGCGCACCGATTACTTTTGGCGAGCAGGAAGTTTTTCTTACAACATCCATCGGCATCGCCATGCACCAAGGCGAAGAGCAGCCAAACAATGAAATATTAAACGATGCTGAGCTTGCTATGCTGCAAGCAAAACGATCTGGTGGTGATCGCATCGAGGCGTTTAGACCGATCTTCCGTAACTTGCGAAACGATCCTCTTTCTCTTGAATCAGATTTACGGCGCGCCATCGAAAAAGAAGAAATATCGGTTTATTATCAACCCATCATTCGACTTTCAGATAAATCAATCGCTGGCTTTGAAGCTTTATTGCGATGGAACAATACAAAGCGAGGCAATATACCGGCCACTGAGTTTATTCCTGTCGCAGAACAAACTGGTCTCATCGTTCAGCTTGGCCTTCATGCATTGAATACAGCGGCCAAGCAGCTCTCCAAATGGCAAGATAAAATGGGGGAAAATTATCCGCTCTTTGTTAGCGTCAATGTGTCTAGCCGGCAGTTATTGCGCCACGATTTGATCAATGACGTAAAGACCGTTTTATCCCGGACAGCTTTACTGCCAGGCACTTTGAAACTGGAAATTACTGAAAGCTTGATGATGGAAAACCCGGAACACGCCAATCAAGTTCTTAAACGCGTGAAAGAGCTTGGGGCCGGCCTATCGCTTGATGATTTTGGCACCGGATATTCATCACTTTCACAACTACAACATTTTCCTTTTGATACTATCAAAATTGATCGCTCCTTCATCAAGAACAATGAAAATCCACAACAACACATTATCTTAAAATCGATCGCTGCTATGGCGCATGATTTAGGTATGGATATTATTGCTGAAGGCGCTGAATCGGAAGAGGATGTGGCAGAACTCTACAAATTAAAGTGCGAATTTGCACAAGGCTTCCATTTTGCTCAGGCCATGACTGCCGATGATGCTGAACGTCTTTTAGAGAAAGAAATGCCCGTAGCTGCGCACTAGACCAGCGAAGCTGCTGGATTTTATATATTTTTCATTCACCCCATGTTTTCCTGTGCCATTTTCGTGTATTGACGTGTTAATGTTGTAAAGACATACCTGCACGGCGATTATGTGAATTTGAACAGGCGCATTTCAAACAGGCGCCTTGCCTATGACAAAGAGAAATTTTGACCATGAGCCAAGAAAAACCAAGTCTCAAAGTAAAAATGTGTGCACCAAGAGGCTTTTGTGCCGGTGTGGACAGAGCTATTCAAATCGTTGAATTGGCTCTGGAACGCTATGGCGCGCCCGTCTATGTCCGCCATGAGATCGTCCACAACAAATATGTCGTTGAAAGCCTTAAACAAAAAGGCGCCATTTTCGTTGAAGAATTACACGAAATTCCTCAAAATAATCAGCCCGTCATATTCTCAGCACACGGTGTTCCAAAGTCTGTACCTGAAGATGCAAAAGAGCGTAATATGTTCTTTTTAGATGCAACCTGTCCTTTAGTGTCAAAAGTACACCGCGAGGCTGAAGTTCATTATAGAAAAGGCCGTCATATTCTACTTGTTGGTCACGAGGGCCACCCAGAAGTGGTTGGCACCATGGGTCAGCTTCCAGATGGTTCAATTGAATTGATTGAAACAGAAGCTGATGCCATGAATTATCAACCTGATACTTCAAATGAATTGGCCTGGATTACTCAAACCACTTTGTCGCTAGATGACACAGCGGAAATTGTCAGCATTTTACAAAAACGCTTTCCTGAAATTCATGGCCCTCACAAAGAAGATATCTGTTATGCAACAACCAACCGCCAGCACGCGGTAAAACCTGTTGCTAAAGACGTTGATGCAATGATTGTGGTTGGCGCACCCAATTCTTCCAACTCGCAACGTCTGCGTGAAGTAGCAGAACGTGCTGGGTGTAAAAAATCTTACCTCGTGCAGCGTGCAACAGAGTTAAATTGGGACAAATTGTCTGACATCAAAACACTGGGTATCACAGCAGGAGCTTCAGCGCCGGAAGTTCTTGTTGAAGAGGTGCTCGATGCATTTTCTGAGCGCTATACCCTTGAGATTGAAGTTATCGACACCATCAAGGAAGATGTTGTTTTTAATCTACCTCGAGAACTACGCATCGAAGCTGCAAGCTAGGGACGTCGGGATCTGGAAATTGGATAATGCCCCATGGCGGTTTACACAGAAGTTTCCGATGAAGCTCTAGAAGCTTTTCTTATTCGATATAATATCGGCTCTCTGGTCTCCTTCAAGGGCATTGCGGAAGGCGTCGAAAATTCAAACTATCTGCTACGTACGGATGACGGCACCTATATATTGACCCTATATGAGAAAAGGGTAGATGCCGATGATCTGCCTTTCTTTCTTGGTTTACTTGACCATTTGAACGCGCGTGGCATTTCTTGTCCTACCCCATGCCGACAAAATAACGGAAGCGCCTTGGGTGTTTTAGCTAAACGGCCAGCTGCCATTTTTACTTTTCTTGATGGTTTCTCCGTCACCAAGCCACAGGTTCGACATTGCGGCGAACTTGGGCAAGCACTCGCTAAGTTTCACTTGGCTGGCGATGGGTTTGAGATGACCAGACCAAATGCGCTCAGTGTAAAAGACTGGCGCCCTCTTTTTGACTTATCAAAATCTCGCGCCGACTCAGTACAAGCTGGATTACAAGCTGATATTGAAGAAGTTCTCACAGAGCTTGAAGAAAATTGGCCTAACAATTTAAGACGCGGCGTCATTCATGCTGATTTATTTCCTGACAATGTATTCTTCCTGAGAGAAGACTTGTCGGGTATCATTGACTTTTATTTCGCTTGTAATGATGCGCTTGCTTATGACATCGCCATTTGTCTCAACGCTTGGTGTTTCGAGCCAGATTTTTCTTTTAATATTACTAAAGCCAAGACTCTTTTGCGGGGTTATGAATCAGTACGCCCGCTTGAAGAGGCGGAAAAAGAAGCTCTGCCGTACCTTGCAAAAGGTGCCGCTTTGCGGTTCTTACTGACCCGACTTTATGATTGGCTTGAAGTGCCGGATGGTGCGTTGGTGACACCCCATGACCCTATTGATTATTGGCGTAAGATGCGCTTTCACAGCGGTGTAAAATCTGCGGCGGAATACGGGCTTTAATCCTATGAGCGATGACACACAAGATGTGATAATTTATACAGATGGTGCCTGTTCGGGCAATCCTGGCCCAGGTGGATGGGGAGCTATTTTGCGGTTTGGCGAGCATGAAAAAGAATTGAATGGCGGTGATTTTGAAACCACAAATAACCGAATGGAATTGATGGCAGCCATTGAATCTTTGAATGCCTTGAAGCGCCCTTGTACCGTCAATCTTTATACAGATTCGCAATATGTTAAAGGTGGCATCACAGGCTGGATTGAAGGCTGGAAACGCAATGGCTGGAAAACCGCGGCCAAAAAACCGGTGAAAAATGTCGAGCTATGGGAAGCTTTGGAAGAAGCGCGCGGGCGGCACGATGTGCATTGGCATTGGGTAAAGGGCCATGCCGGACATCCTGATAACGAGCGAGCTGATGAACTCGCCCGTCAAGGGATGGAACCCTATAAGAACAGCTAGACTATAGTGCTTCTAGCATAGCGGCTGCGCCTGATTTTTCTGCGCTCTTTGGTACATCTTCAACATTCAACATAGTGACGGTGCCATCTTCCACAACCATTGAATATCTTTTAGAGCGAACGCCCATACCAAAATCGGAAAGATCAATATCCATACCGATGCTTTTTGTGTAGGTAAATGCGCCATCAGATAGATAATGGATTTTCCCTGCACCGCCAGTCGTCGTTGCCCATTGATCCATCACGAAGACATCGTTCACTGAAACAACAGCAATGTCATCGATACCCTTTGTTTTGAACGCATCAAGGTTATCTAGAAATCCCGGCAAGTGATTGCCGTGGCAAGTTGGAGTGAAAGCGCCTGGCACACCAAAAATGATGATTTTTTTGCCCGCAGTTAATGTTGATAATTCGCAAGGTGTCGGACCGTCATCTGTCATGATAGTCAATGTTGCATTAGGCAGTTTGTCGCCAACAGAAATGGCCATAATCATAGTCTCCAATAACGTGAAATAATATAGTTCTCATCTCAAACACATATTCCGCTTTTTCAAGCTATGCGTCGACCCTTTTTATAGATTGTTCAGGGAGATGGCTTTTTCTATCGCAGTTCCATCGACAATAACGGTAACATTTAGCTGCTCTTCGCCCGATAGTGCGGTACGCACAAGACGATACAGGGGAACCTTAGCCATATAACTCTTGCTATTGGCTTCTTTGTTAGAGAGTTTGCTGACGTAGGGTTCAAAATACCAATCTTGTGGCCCCTCGGTCAGAACAGAAACGTTATTCACGCTGTCTGGAAGCTGCAAGCGCACATAAACGTATTCGTCCTCATCATTAGATTTCAGTGAAACCTCTGTTACATCCAAACCATTTTCTGCATGCTTAGTGGGTACAGTTAACATAGCCTCGTCGATGATTGGCTGGTCGATCGCCTTTGTATTTTTAGGATCAAGCAGCACTGATACATTCGCATCAGCAGGAACGCAGATTTCAGAACAAACACCAAAGAAAGCGGAAAGATTAAGCTCTGCTTTTTGCGCGTTTTCTTCAGGGATAATGGTAAATGGCAATACGACGCGGTTTTTATAGCCTATGGTCAAACCTGTTCCGGAAACAAAAACATCTGGTGCTGGCCAATGGACAATCAAGTCTTTGATATTGCTAGATTCTGCATATTCAAAAAGTGGCGGAATGCCATGTTCACCCGGAACACGCCAATATGTGCTCCAACCCTTTTCAAGAATAATCTCAAAAGCTGCCTGAAACGTTCCGTCTGCCTGACTAGAGCCTTCTATCAAACGTGCTTTATAGCCCAGTCCAGACAACCAGTCTGACGACGCATTGGCGTTTGAAAACACAGATATGAGAGCTACCATAAGGGTAACAAAAAAGAGACGCATAATATATCTAACGTGGCTACTTATGTTTTTAACATACTAGGACAGCATGTAGATGATAGCATCATTATACACTGATGATGGTGAACAAGTAAGCAAGGAGATAAACACGTTTGGATGAATTTTAAGTGAGCGATGTGACTTTAAAGAAATTTCGACTAAGTTTTCACTATCTCCACTTTCCACATGCCGTTAGACTATATTTTATGATGAACAATACGATCACATCACTGAAGGGCCAAATACTGATTGCCATGCCCAGCATGGAAGACAGCCGCTTCCACAAAACAGTTATCTATATTTGCGAGCATACAGAAGACGGGACAATGGGCATCGTCTTAAACCGTGCAATGAAAGACATGTCATTCAGTGATATTCTGGAACAAGTGCAAGTGCTTGGTGATAAAGACGATATGCCAGAGCCAAGTGGTGCGCCCGAGATTACGGTACACCGTGGCGGGCCGGTTGAGACTGGACGTGGCTTTGTCCTTCATACCGACGACTACCACATCGAAGACAGTACACACCGTATCAACGACAAAGTTAGTCTGACTGAGACACTTGAGATTTTAAAAGTTTTGGCGCGTGGTGAAGGCCCGAAGAAAGCATTTTTCGCCCTTGGATATGCCGGATGGTCCGCAGGACAACTTGAAAGTGAAATCCAGCAAAATAGCTGGCTGAACAGTGAAGCTACTCATGATTTGATTTTTAATTCTAATCCCGAAGCTAAATATGATGCAGCCCTTGCACATTTAGGAATAGACCCTGCCCTACTTTCAACCAGTTCAGGTCACGCTTAAACGCTTACCTGAGTCTTTCCTTATATACGCCTTTTACGCGGCCTATCAGCAAGGCGCCATAAACCCCAATCAAGGTCAACGCTAAGCCATACCACGTTATCGCATAAGCCAGATGACTGTTCGGAAAATCAATAATCGTGACGCCGCCAACCGGCAAAGATACGTCTATTTTTTTATTCTCATAGACAAAGAATGGATGCAGCTCATCGGCACTGTAGCCTGCCTCATTGCGCATCAATGCAAGTTCCCGCCAGAAGAAAATATTAGCCTCAACATCATTATCAGGAATGAAACTGTTTGGTTTTTCTACATCTGGCCAACGAAAAAGGCCCGTAATTGTGACTTCACCAGAGGTCAAGCTGTCAGGCCGCGTCTCTTGTGCTTTTTTATCGTCGGGAACAAAGCCTCGATTAACAAAGACGATACTCGGTGATGCCGCTTTGGCTGCGTTTATTTTCAATGGCGTATAGACATGAAACCCTGATGCACCATCAAGCGTTGCAAAATAGAAATACTCTTTGGAGTGGTCGAATGTGCCAACCACGCTCACGGGCTGATATTCAATATCATTGTCCGTGCCCCTTAACTCAGTTTGAGCCGGTATCACGTCCTCCAATGGAACTGGCGGACTTGCGATTTGTGCCTCAACTCTGGCAATCAGTGCCTCTTTCCAAGACAGCCTTTTGACTTGCCAGGAGCCAAGCGCAATCAACACACCAAGCGCGGTGATTGCGGCAATTGTCAAAAAGAAGAAGCTGCGTGTGAAAACGGCAGATTTAACATGTGTCTCAGCCATCTTCATTTTCACTGCCATCCAGCAGGCCTTCATGAGCGTTATTTCTGTATTGTAGGGCAATCATAACCCCTTTGAGCGGCCTCAAGAAGCCCAAAGATAGAATTATGATGGTAGGCAACCACAATACCGCATGAACCCAGTAAGCGGGTTGATAAGTTAGCTCGACATATAAAAACAAGGTGCCAACAATAAAGCCGACGAATAAAATAATGAAAATTGCGGGACCATCACCTGAATCAGTAAAAGTCAAATCTAATCGGCATGCTCGACATGTCTTCTTTATTGAAAGAAAGCCATCAAATAATTTGCCTTCCCCACACCTTGGGCAACGGCCACGAAGACCGACACCAAAGGGGGATTGTGCAGGATAATGATGCGCGTCCATATATCTCTCGCTCAAATGAAAAGGGGCGCAGAAAACCGCACCCCTTTGAATCATAATTTGTGTTGGCCTTAATGACCTATATGGCCACCGAAGTTGCCCCAAACATAAACGGCAGCAAAAAGGAACAACCATACAACATCCACGAAGTGCCAATACCAAGCGGCAGACTCAAAGCCGAAATGCTGTTCTGGTTTGAAATGACCTTTGATTGCACGAAGCAAACAAATGAGAAGGAATACTGTACCAACAAAAACATGGAAACCGTGGAAGCCTGTGGCCATATAGAACGTAGCGCCATAAATGCTGTCGGAGAATCCGAAAGGTGCAGCAGCATATTCATAGATCTGCACCGCAGAGAAAATTGCGCCAAGAATAATTGTACAAATCAGACCAAGCTTCAAACTCTCACGATCATTATGCAAAAGCGCATGGTGTGCCCATGTAACCGTTGTGCCCGAAAGAAGCAGAATCACTGTATTGAACAGCGGCAAATGCCATGGATCTAGAACAGTTAGATCATGTGGAGGCCAAACACCCCCTGTGTGTTCAACACGAGCAAACTGGATCGCCTCATTTGCAAAAAGACTTGCATCAAAGAAAGCCCAGAACCACGCAACGAAGAACATAACCTCTGATGCAATAAACAAAATCATGCCATAGCGCAGATGCATCTGAACGACTTTTGTGTGATCGCCGCTATGCGCTTCGTGTATGACATCGCTCCACCAGCCAAACATTGTGTAAAGCACACCGATCAAGCCAAGGATCATGATGTAAATCGGACCGTCATGCATATATGTAACGGCGCCAACAGCCATAACGAGTGCTGAGATAGAACCAATCAAAGGCCATGGGCTTGGATCAATGATGTGGTAGTCGTGATTTGTAGAATGTGAGTCAGACATGGTTCACCTAGTTTCTAATGCCGCATACGCAGCGTTTATTGTATTCGTTTTTGCTCGTTTTCTTGCAATTGTGCAAGTGTCTCTTCGTCTATTTCACTAGGAAAAAACGTATATGATAATGTTATTGTTCCAACATCTTTGACATCAGGGTCATTGACATACTCAGGGTCGATGAAAAAAATCACCGGCATCGATTGAGTTTCGCCTGCTAAAAGCGCTTGATCTGTAAAACAGAAGCATTCAAGCTTATTGAAATAAGCACCTGCAGACGGCGGCGACACATTGAAGGAAGCCGTGGCTCCAACAGGCACGCTATCAACATTTCTGATGATATAATTGGCTTGTTGTGTTTCGCCTATTTTGACTTTCATTTTTGTGACTTCAGGGTCAAACTCCCAAGGAAGGCCCGAACCAACATTCGCATCAAAGCGAACGGTAATCTCGTGATCCAACACTTTGTCGGCTGGCGCATCTGCCCGTTGTGTTGTCCCGCCATAGCCTGTCACCTGACAAAAGATTTCATAAAGTGGCACAGCCGCATAAGCCATCCCAACCATGCCAACGACAAAACAAACACAGGCAGTCGCAACAGAACGATTCGCCTTTTGGTTTTTAGATTTGTCGTTATTCTCTAATTTGAGTTTCATGATGCGACACTATCCGGGAAAAATTTCACAACTGTTACGATATAAAAAAGAACAACCAGAGCAGCCAAGGCCAAGCCAACGGCTACCGAGCGTCTTTTGCGGCGACGCTGTTCCTCTGGGGTGAGTTCTATAAGATCATCCATCAAATCGACCTCAAATCCCAAACAATGACATAACAGGGCTCAATAAAAGCGCTGAGAATAACAGGAACAAATACCAAATTGAAAATCCAAACAGCCGCTTTTCGGCTTTCATGTTATCATCACCTGCTTTGTACCAAACCTGAACCGTACGCCACACGAAGATTGCACCAAGCACAGTCGCAATAACGCCATAAAGCGCGCCGGCAAATCCGAAATACCAAGGCAGCACACCACTGATCGCCAGAGGTACTGAATAGAGAAGCATTTGAAAACGAGTGGATTTTTCACCGGCCACATTGGGCAACATTGGCATACCAATGACTTCGTAATCACGCATTTTAAATAAAGCCAATGCCCAAAAATGCGGCGGGGTCCACAAAAAGATGACGGCGAATAAAACCCATGCTTCAACAGGCGCAGAACCTGTGACCGCCGCCCAACCCACAACAGGAGGAAAGGCACCAGCAGCACCGCCGATAACAATGTTTTGCGGCGTCGCACGTTTCAACCACATCGTGTAGATGACGGCATAAAAGAAGATTGTGAACGCCAGCAAGCCCGCTGCAAGCCAATTGGCCGCAAGCCCAAGAAGCATGACTGAAAAAGTAGAAAGCACAAGACCAAGTCCCAAAGCCTCGCCTTTTGTTGCACGGCCAGAAGGGATCGGACGTTTAGCTGTTCTGGTCATCTGCCCATCAATATCTGCGTCATACCACATATTCAGCGCACCCGAAGCGCCAGCGCCAACCGCAATGCACAGCAAGGCAATAGCACTTAAAACTGGGTGTAGATTTCCTTGAGGTGCCAGCACTATACCGACAAAAGCTGTAAAGATAACCAGCGACATAACCCGAGGTTTCAACAGCTCGAAATAATCCTTTGGCTCAGCTAGTGAAAGGTGAGCCGTGGGTTCGGTTTCTGTTTTTACATCAATGGATGACATCAGCCGTTTTTGCCCCTTATATGGCATGGTCGCCAACTAATAAGAGCGGCGGCCATATGTTTTATTGCAATATTATAATTGCCTTACTTAATGCGCGGCAGTTTTTCCCATTGGTGGAAAGGTGGTGGTGATGGAAGTTGCCACTCAAGTGTGGTAGCGCCCTCGCCCCAAGGATTATCACCTGCAACGCGTTTTTTAGCGAAAGCTTCAAAAACGCCAAAAAGGAAAACAAACACACCAAAGGCTGACAGATAAGACCCATAAGATGAAACAAGGTTCCAACCTGCATAGGCATCAGGGTAATCAGCATAGTGACGTGGCATACCAGCAAGACCAAGGAAGTGCTGCGGGAAGAAGACCACATTCACGCCAACAAATGTAATCCAGAAGTGCGCCCGCGCAATAAAGCTTGAGTACATATAGCCTGTCATTTTAGGGAACCAATAATACCAAGCCGCAAAGATTGCGAACACAGCACCAAGTGACAGAACATAATGGAAGTGTGCCACAACGTAATATGTATCGTGGTAGGCGCGATCGAGACCAGCATTGGCAAGCTGCACACCTGTCACACCACCAACGGTGAACAGGAAGATGAAACCGATTGCCCAAATCATCGGTGTGCGGAATTCGATTGAACCGCCCCACATTGTCGCAATCCAAGAGAAGATTTTAACGCCGGTCGGTACCGCAATCACCATGGTGGCAATCACGAAATAAGCCTGTGTATTGACGCTCAAGCCCACCGTAAACATGTGGTGCGCCCAAACGATAAAGCCAACCACGCCAATCGCAACCATCGCGTAAGCCATTCCAAGATAGCCAAAGATTGGTTTTTTCGAGAAGGTCGAGACGATATGCGAGATGATGCCGAAACCGGGCAAGATCAATATATAAACTTCAGGGTGACCAAAGAACCAGAACAAATGCTGGAATAAAATTGGATCGCCGCCGCCTTCAGGTGCGAAGAAGGTTGTTCCAAAATTTCGGTCTGTCAGAAGCATTGTGATTGCGCCGGCAAGCACTGGCAAAGACAGAAGCAGAAGGAAGGCTGTAATCAAAACCGACCATGCGAACAAAGGCATTTTATGAAGCGTCATGCCCGGCGCACGCATATTAAAGATTGTTGTGATGAAGTTGATGGCGCCAAGGATAGAAGAAGCACCAGCAATGTGAAGGGATAAAATAGCCAAATCCATCGCGGGACCAGGCTGGGCAGACGTTGTGAGTGGCGGATAGATGAACCAGCCAGAGCCAACACCCGTGTTATCTCCAACACCATTAGACACAAACATGGAGCCAACAAGTAAGATAAGCGCCGGTGGCAAAAGCCAAAATGAGATATTGTTCATGCGCGGAAACGCCATATCTGGCGCGCCGATCATAATCGGTACAAACCAGTTCGCAAAACCGCCAATCAATGCTGGCATCACCATGAAGAAGATCATGATAAGCCCATGGCCTGTCACAAACACATTATAAACGTGAGTATTGCCAAAAAATTGCAAACCCGGTTCAGCAAGTTCAAGCCTCATACCAACGGAGAGCGCTCCACCAATGATACCGGAGAAAATCGCAAATATCAGATAAAGCGTTCCAATATCTTTGTGGTTGGTTGAATAAAACCATCGCTTAAAAAACGTAGGTTTATGTTCATCGTGATAACCACCCTCGGTTTTTGCCGTCATTTCTATTTCCTCGTCGGTACTGGTCATTTAACGACCATCAAATCTAATTTATTTAGCGCTTATTTATTCGCCACTTTAATTGTCTCATCGAGTTGAGCTGAAGCTAGGATTTCCCAGCTCAAGTCCAAGCTCTCGCTCGCTGTTGCAGCCCAATCATCAAAAGTGCTCTCATCGACCACACGTATGGCAATTGGCATGAAAGAGTGACCTGCATAGCCTTCACCGGCACCACAAATCTGCGAACACTGACCATAATAAAGGCCTTCTTTCTCAGCTTTAAACCAACCAGAGTTCAAACGACCAGGCACGGCATCAATCTTGATGCCGAATGACGGCATTGCAAAAGAATGCAGCACATCGCCTGATGTAACATCAAGCCGCACGACCTTGCCCAAAGGCACAACCAGCTCTGCATCGACGGCTAGAAGGCGCGGATAGTTTTCAATCCCATCGCCGCGCTCAAGCGCCATATCTTTATGGGCGGCCAGATTATATCCATCATCGCCGACAGGAAGCATAGATGAGACATATTCATCAATTTCATAATCAGGGTATTCATAACCCCAGTTCCACTGATAGCCGGTGATCTTGATCGTTAAATCGGCTTCAGGGATAACTTGCTGTGCATAGAGCAGGCGAATAGATGGCGCTACAATAATCATCAAAATAATAATCGGCGCTACAGTCCAGACAATTTCAATTGCAGTGTTGTGTGTTGTTTTAGAAGCAACTGGATTGGCTTTTGAATTGTATTTGACAAAAATGATGGCTAACAACACCACCACGAAAAGAGTAATCACCGTTATGATTACGAGCGTGAACCAATTCAGCCAGACAATATCTTCCATGATGGGCGTCACAGCATTTTGAAAACCAGTTTGCCACGCCTCAGGTTGTTGCGCCGATGCGCTGAATGCAAACACAATTGCCGTAATAAATGTAAATGCGCCAATTAATGATTGGGCCGCACGATCAAATGACATCTTCAAGGTGTCTTCTCCTCGTTTTTCTAACCACAAACCTGAAAATATTTCATTCTTCATATTTGCGCAACGTTAGACCGTAATAGAGCCCGTGATGGACCCTTAGTTGTTATAACCTACATCAGCGAATGGCTGTTGAAAATACGACAAATAGACCATGTCGTTTTTCATAAAGTACATATACATCTTGGCATCTGACCATGTGAAGTCAATGATACTTTTTTAAAAGCCCCGCCTTAATATGGCTGTACAACATATTAGACAGGAAAGGACAACGTGTTTCTTCACAAATTCATCGACAAAGAGTCGCACAATCAACAAATTTCTTATCTAGGTTATATAAAATTTAGCTCCAAGAAAGCTATCATTGTAAGAAATAGCGATTTATTTCAATGAGATGACCCATTATTCCTACGAAATCACACCAAGAATTTCCATAAATGGTTCCAATCCAAAGCATATTCATGTTGAAATGGTAAAAATAACGCCGATTCGAAAGCACCTATTATGAAACCCCGTATTTTAATGATGCTCCTTGTTGCATCGCTCGTCTTGCCTGTCGCTACACTATTCAGCAATCCAGCCTTGGCACAAGGTGAAGTGAAGGAAATCCATGGTGGCTGGGAGATAAGATGCGAAACACCCGCTGGCGCACGCTCTGAACAATGCGCGATGATTCAATTTGTCGTTGCAGAAAACCGCCCCAATGTGGGCCTTACCGTCATCATATTAAAAACGGCTGACAAACAATCACATGTTCTTCGCGTGTTAGCACCCTTGGGCGTGCTGCTTCCCTCCGGTCTTGGTTTGCGAATTGATGAACAAAACCTTGGCAATGCTTCTTTTGTACGCTGCTTGCAGGATGGTGGCTGTGTTGCGGAAATTGTCATGGATGAAAAATTGATCGACCAGATGAAAAAGGGCAATCTTGCTACTTTTGTGATTTTTCAAACACCAGAAGAAGGAATCGGCATACCGATTGAACTCAAAGGTTTTACCGCAGGCTTTAATGCACTAGATAAGTTGTGATCTTAGGCTCCTGCCCCTAGACGACACTCCAAATTTGGAAACCACTATGGCTGATAATGACGCTCCTTCACCCGATCTATCGCTTTTTGACAATAGTGATCTGACCCGAGAACAAGCAACGGCACTCGTTGGCGAAGCACTTTCGGGCGCTGATGATGGCGAGCTTTATCTTGAATATGCGCAATCAGAATCGCTTATGTTTGATAATGGACGATTGAAATCAGCATCGTTCAATACCGATCACGGCTTTGGTCTTCGCGCTGTAGCAGGTGAAGCCGCTGGTTATGCGCATTCCGGTGAAGTGTCTGTTGCTAGCCTAAAACGATCAATTGATGCCGTGCAAGCTGTCAAAACTGGTCACACGGGCAGTTACGCAAGCCCGCCTGCCCGCACCAACCGTCAACTCTACACGTCACAAAATCCTATTGGCGAGCCAACTTTTGAAGAAAAAGTTGCCCTGCTACAGGAAATCGACGCCTATGCCCGAGACAAAGACCACCGCGTTCGACAAGTGTCAGCCTCAGTTGCCGCAAGCTGGCAAGTTGTTGAGATCTTACGCGGGGATGGACATTATGTTCGCGATGTGCGCCCGATGGTCAGACTGAATATGTCTGTGGTTGCCGGTGAAGGCGACAGACAAGAAACGGGCAGTCACGGCACTGGTGGGCGCACGACATTTAGCGACTTTCTGATTACCGAAAACTGGCAGGCTGGTGTTGATGAAGCGCTGCGTCAGGCGCTTGTCAATCTTGAAGCTGTGCCAGCACCTGCTGGTGAAATGGACGTTGTGCTTGGCGCAGGTTGGCCGGGTATTTTGTTGCATGAAGCCGTTGGTCATGGACTAGAAGGTGATTTCAATCGGAAAAAAACATCCGCTTTTGCCGGTTTGATGGGCGAAATGGTAGCCTCTCCCGGCGTCACTGTCGTGGATGATGGCACCATTAACGACAGACGCGGATCTCTTTCTATCGATGATGAAGGCACGCCAACAAATCGTACAGTTTTGATTGAGGATGGTCGTCTGGTCGGATTTATGCAGGACAGACAAAACGCTCGCCTCATGGGTGTCGAACCTACGGGTAACGGACGACGTCAATCTTATGCCCATATCCCAATGCCACGCATGACAAATACCATCATGCTAGATGGACAACACGAGCCTGATGAAATTCTATCATCCGTGAAAAAAGGCCTCTATGCCGTCTCTTTCGGTGGCGGTCAGGTTGATATCACATCCGGTAAATTCGTTTTCGAATGCACCGAGGCTTATATGCTGGAAGATGGCAAAATCGGCGCCCCCGTTAAAGGGGCAATGATTATAGGCAATGGACCAGATGCAATGCGCAAAGTACCAATGATCGGCAATGACTTGAAACTTGATCCAGGAATTGGAACTTGTGGCAAACAGGGGCAAGGCGTGCCAGTTGGTGTTGGTCAGCCCACCATGCGCATTGATGCAATCACCGTCGGCGGAACCGCCCTATAAAGTCACTGGCGCTACCGCACTATAATTATGACACTATAATTGAGCGCAAACAAAAACCCCTTCTGCGATCTGCTAGAAGGGGTTTTAATTATTGTCGAGATACTTATTACTCGATTAGGCGGCTCTGATATCATCCAGAAACGATGTAATCTCTGATTGCAAAGTCGACGATTGATCCGCCAAATTGCCAGCCGCATCGAGAACATCGTTTGCCATTTTACCTGTATCTTGGGATGCCCGCGTCACATCACCGATACTCTCCGTGACATTTTCAGTGCGTTTAGCAACATCAATCATGTTTTGAGCAATATTAGATGTCGCTGAATCTTGCTGCTGTACTGCTGATGCGATCGCAGAAGAACTGGTGTTTACCTGTTCTACAACCTCACCAATTTTTTCAATGGCGGATACTGAATTACCGGTTGCTGTACGAATATCACCAATTTGCTGGCTGATTTCTTCTGTCGCTTTTGCTGTTTGGCTTGCAAGCTCTTTAACTTCGGTTGCAACAACCGCGAAGCCTTTACCCATCTCACCTGCGCGTGCAGCCTCAATGGTTGCGTTCAAGGCAAGAAGGTTTGTTTGTTCTGCAATATCAGAGATCAGCGTTACAACATCGCCAACTTTTTCAGCCAATGAAACAAGACCACTGACTTCCTTATTGGCATTTTCAACTTCAACCACAGCCGCCTCTGCCGCTGAGCGAGATTGTTTTGCATCATTCGCAATCGCCGCAATAGATGAGCGCAATTGCTCTGAAGCCGTAGATACTGTCTGAATATTGGATGCAGCAGCGCTAGCAGATTCTGATACTGTTCCGGCTTGTGAATTTGTTTGTTCAGCAATTGCAGAAAGAGCAACTGAAGAATCTTTCATACCCTGTGATGACTTAGAAAATGATTCCAGAAGATCGGAAACCATTGTGCTAAATACGTTAATGCGGGATTCAACGCGCTCAGTACGCTTACGATCCTCTTGACGTTTCCCGTCTCGCTCTAAATCAGCCGCCGCTTTCTCATTCATCGTATCACGAAAGACTTGAAGGGCACGCGCTATATCTCCTACTTCATCTCCACGCTCAGCAGCATGAATCTCAACATCTGTGTTGCCTTTACTCAATTCTTCCATAGCCTTCGTCGTATCAGACAATGGACGAGTAATTGTATTTGATACCCAATAACCAAAAGCGCCTATGATGGACAATAAAACCAGCACTTCAATGATTATCTCGTTGCGCAACCTAATAACCGGCGCGACTATTTCTGCCTTATTAATCGCCGCGACCATGGCCCAGGTAATACCATTGAAGCTAACTTTTTCTGCTGTAATTTCATAGCTGCCTTTGCGATAATTTGTGGTTACCTCAAAGCCAATTTTACCATCGAACGCATCACGAATGGCGCTAGACTCAACTTTCTTTTGGAGAATTTCGTCTGAATTAATGAAACGCGATGCGCTTCTAACCAAATTATCTGTTCCGACGAGGAATGTCTCACCGCTCTCACCCAAACCTGTCTCAGGTGTCATAACCGCATTAATGCGCTCAATCGGCATTTGGAAAACCAGAACGCCTGTTTTCTCACCATCACCATTAATCAACGGCGTCGATAAAAAACTTGCCGGTGCGCCATGGCTTGGCGAATAAGGTTTAAAATCAAAGAAATGCAGTGATTCTTTGGTTGAACTTCCAGCCGCTGCACGGAAAGCATTACCAAGATCAGTGTCTTTATACTTACCCGTAATTACATTTGTTGCGTAATCAAGCTCTTTGAAAACGGAATAAACAAGGTTACCCTCAAGATCAAAAAGAAAAATATCATAGTAACCACGCTTCTCTAGAAATGTACGAAACCACGGATGGTAGGTTGCATGTGCAGAGTCATATATTGTTCCGGTATCAGCAACATCAAGTTTTTCTTTTGATCCAAGTGGGTGCGGATTATTATTGATATAAGCATCTTGAAGTGTCTTTTCGACATCATCGCCCATTGATAGCCAAGCATCATGGAAGGCTTTTTCTGCCTGGTAAGTAAAGGGATTAGAAGCAACTGAGATAATGTCTTCTTGAATGGAATGCAAATAAATATTAAGAGTAGCTTTTCTGTTTTCCAACACGCCCAACACTGCATCTTCAGCGTTTTTAATAGCAACTTTAGAAGCCGTGCTATAACTTAAAAAACCTAAACCTAACGCCAAAACAGTTGCTGATAATACAATCAAGATTGGCATTTTTATTGAAATTTTTACATTGTTTAATTTCTTGCTCAAATTGAACATCGTTTATCTATTCCCCACTCGTACTGTATTTTTCGTGGCACAAATATGCCTTTGTATGGGAATATGGTTAGTAATGGTTAATTCAATCTAAATACATACCCTCATGGATCGTATAATTTTGCGCATGCAATAGTTTTCTTACAAAAAGCAATAGTCTTCTATCAAACTCATACCAATCGAGTAAGTTTGATAGAAAAATTAGGGATACCATCTTTGCTGCTGCCAGTTTTGTGACAAATCAGAGCGCTGAAAAATACAACGATCATGCAGCCGGAAGTCGCCATCTTGCCAAAATTCAATATAGAGAGGCTTTATGCGGGTGCCCTTCCAATAATCAGGGCGCGGTATGTCTTGATTTATATATTTTTCTTCAAGAGCGGCCACCGCGTCCATCATAGTTTGACGACTATCCAGTGGACGGGATTGTTTGGATGCCCAAGCGCCAAGCTGGCTGAGACGAGGCCTTGATGCAAAATAATCATCAGCTTCAACATCACTCACTTGTTCCGTAATACCGCGAATTCGAATTTGCTTTCTCAAGCTTTTCCAATGGAAACTTACCGCCGCTTTCTTCGCTGACAATACCTCCTCACCTTTCTGGCTTTCCATATTGGTATAAAAAACAAACCCCCGCTCATCCCAATCTTTCAACAGGACAATGCGAACATTTGGCATCCCATTGGAATCAACGCTGGACAAAGCCATAGCATTTGGGTCATTAAGTTCGTGAGCTTTTGCTTGGTTGACCCACTGTTCAAAAGTTTTGAATGGATTTGTTTCTTCTAGAAAATTATCTGTCATTAACTTTTTTATTGCCATAATAGGTATTATTGTTGAGTCATAATGTTGTAATTCGGAATTTAATGCGCAAGAACTTTGGCATATTAATGGGGCTGTCAGCAAGTTTATCACTTGCTATGCTTGGAGGCTGTTCAATAGCTGGTTTTGGACCAGAAGTGGACAATATTTCAACGCAAGCAGTCATCGCTACCAACAGTACAAACATTCTTCAAGAAACGGTTGACCCATCCGATTGGGAAAAAGTGCGCTTAACGATGGGCTCAGCACTTACAACCCAACCTGCGGGAGAGCCATTGGCTTGGCATAACGATATTACGGGAACTGCTGGTTCAATTGTGACAATGGACGTAAAATCGGATGAAAAAGGTCGTTTTTGCAGAACTTTTTCAACAACACTGAACGGTATCGGCGGCGTATCACAGTATCGTGGTGATGCATGCAGAAAAAAAACCGGTGAGATTGAACTTGTCAATCTGACGCCTTTTAATGCCGTAGTTGAAGTTGCTACACCAAAAGGCGACAATAATATCCAATAATGGGTATTAATCTTGGATTACGAGATAATAATCCGTGACCAAGATTAGGTATTATTCAAAACAAACATTTATTTTTGCTGATGAAACGCCTACATGGTTGAGTAACATATTAATTTGGGCTACTCGCCAATTATGAACGATCCTTATTCAACCCTCGGTGTTACTAAAGCCGCAGATGAGCGCGAAATAAAGAGCGCCTTTCGTAAGCTTGCGAAAAAATATCACCCAGACCAAAATACCGATAATCCAAAAGCTCAAGAAAAATTCTCTGAGATAAATACCGCTTACGAGATTTTAGGCGATAAAGACAAACGCGGCCAATTTGATCGTGGCGAGATAGATGCCGATGGCAAACCGAGAGGCTTTAGTGGCGGCGACCCTTTTGGTGGCGCAGGCCCATTTGGTGGTGGTGCGCGCCAACAACGCTCAACAGGCGGCGGGTTTTCAGCAGAAGATATTTTAAGCGAAATCTTTGGCGGCCAACGCAGTGCTAGATCTAGTGCAGGCAATCCTTTTGGTGGCGCGAATAGGGCTTCGCAAACCCAAGCCGCCCACACAGGTGAAGATGTCAGTGTATCTATTCAGGTTAGCCTTGAAGAACTTGGCAAGACAGAAAAAGTCCGCCTTGAAATGCCAAATGGCAAAACACTCTCAGTCGCCTTACCTGCAGGCGTTGAAGATGGACAAATCATGCGATTGCGTGGGCAAGGCGAAAAAGGGTTACGCGGGCCAGCCGGTGATGCGCTTGTGACCATCAACATCAAGAAACATCCTCTCTTCAAACGCGATGGCGAGACCTTGCGGATTGATGTGCCAATAACTCTTTATGAAGCCGTTTTAGGTGCCAAGGTAAAAGTCCCCACATTGTCTGGGCAGGTCGCCCTTGGCATACCCAAAGGCGGAAACGGTGGTCAGGTATTACGCATCAAAGAGCGCGGCATTTTGAAAAAGAACGGCACGAGAGGTGACATTCTAGCGACTTTGCGCATTGTCTTACCCGATGATGGAACGAGCGATCTTGAAACCATGATGCAGGTCTGGCGTGACCAACGGCCTTATAAAGTGCGCGGTCCGGGCTTCGACTAACTGTTCATTTGCGCGGTGCAGCTGCGCGTCGAAGACGATCATTAATGGCAATCCCAAGACCGACTTCCGGTATAGGTGCAACAGCAATATGGCGCGCTTTCTTTTCATCAAAAACAGAAAGACAAGCAAATAATCGCGCGGCTGCTTCTCGCAAGTCACCACTCTCACTCAATGAATAACAAGTGCGAGCTGAAAGCTTGGAGTTTCCAAAATTAAGCGCGCCGTCTTCATCAGCTACCTGCGTTGCATTAAGTCGGAGCTGACCAATGGGCGCATAATGCGAGGCAAGTTGACCGGGCGCAACAATCGGACTGTCGGCACTAGCACTTTGTACTCTAGCACCCAAAACCTGCTCTAACATCTCAATTTCCACACCACCGGGCCTGAGAAGTATCGGCTGATCTTCTTGAAAAGAGATGATGGTGGATTCGACACCAAAATCGCATGGGCCACCATCAATGATGAGATCTATCAATCCATCTAATTGCGATTGCACATGATGCGCTGTTGTGGGGCTAATACGCCCTGAAAGATTGGCACTAGGCGCCGCAATGGGCTTATTGAGTGCAGAAATAAGTGGACTGCTGACGCCATTTGGTACGCGCAACGCAATGCTATCAAGTCCGGCGCGCACCAAAGGGGATATCCCCCCTTCCTCGCGATAAGGCACCACAAGTGTTAAGGGCCCCGGCCAAAAGTGATCTGCCGCTTTTTGCGCTACGGCAGAGAAGTGGCCATATCTCAGAGCCATCTCCACAGTGCTGCAATGAGCAATCAACGGGTTAAAATTTGGCCGCCCCTTCGCCTCATATATACGCGCCACCGCTTCGCCATTGGTTGCATCAGCTGCCAGCCCGTAAACGGTTTCTGTTGGAATGGCCACCAGACCACCCGCTCGAAACACCGCCAATGCCTTATTTATTGTGTTTAAATCCGATGCTTTTAAGATCGCAGTCATCGTTCAACCCTAACAGTCCGTCGCATCTTGAGTTTTATGGGAGATTTGATTTGAAAAAACTTCATGAAATACGGCACCAACTTAATTGACGTTTACGTAAACGTAATTTACTTTATAACTCGGTACCATTGGTATACCCTCAAGACAATTCTGTGATTGTTTAGGGAACAATAGTCAGCCAGAATGCGAATACAACATGTTTGTGATCGATTGGGAGTATCGTCACATATAACAATCAAGGGAGAGTTCAATGTATAATGCGCCGGTCAATGAAATTGCATTTACCCTGAAGACCGTCATCGGCATGCAGAAAGATATTGATAATGGCACCTTTGGCGATCTCTCCGAAGATCTTGTTGATGCCATTTTGGAAGAAGCAGCAAAATTTGCGAACGATGAAATCGCCCCCCTTAATGCAATTGGCGATCAAGCCGGCATTACCCTTGAAAACGCAATATTAACAACACCTAAGGGCTTTCCCGCCACCTATAAAACGTGGTGCGAGGCGGGATGGAATGGCTTGATCGGTCCAGAAGAATTTGGCGGTCAAGGCCTACCTATTACAATGCAGGTTGCGACCGGTGAAATGTGGAATGCAGCCAATCTTGCCTTTTCGCTTTGTGCTTTATTGACCGCTGGCGCCATTGAAGCAGTGACACTGCATGGCAGCGATAGCCTGAAGGCCACCTATCTGGAAAAACTCATTTCAGGCGAATGGACCGGCACTATGAACTTGACTGAGCCACAGGCTGGTTCTGATTTATCAGCCCTTCGCTCACGAGCCGAGCCGCAAGGTGACGGTACTTATCGGATATTTGGTCAAAAAATTTACATTACCTTCGGTGAACACGATATGGCCGATAACATCTGCCATTTGGTACTTGCCCGTCTGCCCGATGCGCCAGAAGGTGTGAAGGGTATTTCCTTGTTTATGGTGCCTAAATTCATCCCAAATGAAGACGGGACAGTGGGCGCACGCAATGATGTTTTTTGTAGCGGTATTGAACATAAACTCGGCATTCACGCCTCCCCCACCTGCACGATGATTTTTGGTGACGATCACGCGGTCAATGATACTGGCAAAGCGGGCGCTCTCGGCTGGCTTATCGGGCATGAGAATGACGGACTTTCCTGTATGTTCACCATGATGAACAACGCGAGGCTGAATGTGGGTGTCCAAGGCGCAGGTATTGGCGAACGTGCTTATCAACAAGCCCTCGCTTATGCCAATGAACGCAAACAAGGCAGTTCGCCCCTGAACACTGAGGGCGGTATGGCGCCTATTGTTATGCATCCTGATGTGACACGAAATTTAATGACCATGCGTAGTATGGTTCAAGCATCACGCGCTTTATGCTTTGCCTGCGCTTATGCGCTTGATATGGCCGAACATGCCCCAGAAGAAGAACGTTCGTTCTGGCAAACTCGCGGCGACCTCCTAACCCCCCTTGCAAAGTCCTATTCAACTGATAGCGCTGTTGAAGTAGCCTCCATCGGAATACAAATTCATGGTGGCATGGGATTTGTTGAAGAAACTGGTGCTGCGCAACACTTACGCGATGCTCGTATTTTACCTATTTATGAGGGCACCAATGGTATTCAGGCAATCGACCTTGTAGGGCGAAAGCTACAGGTAGATGGGGGCGTCAATGCTAAAGCCTTCATTAGCGAGATGCGCCAGATTGCCAGTGATGTGAGCGCCTCAAATCAAGCCGAGTTTGGGACAATTGCCGCGCGCCTTACCTCAAGCCTCGATGATTTGGATGCGACAACCGAGTTTATGCTTGATTGTCTTTCTAATAAGAAAATAGCTGATGCCATGGCGGGCGCGACGCCGTATCAAAAACTCTTCGCCCTCACCGCTGGCCTTGCCTATCATGCGAAAGGCGCATTAGGCTCTTCTCAAGCATCCGACAAAACATCCGATGATGTGTTGCGTATTACATCGGCGCGATTTTTTGCTGAAAATATAGCAATAGAAACAGCCGCGCTGCGGCTCTGTGTTCTTGAGGGCGCGGATGGTGTTTTGGCAGCAACGAGTGAGCTTTTAACAAACTAGGAAACCGAGCTAAGAAACCGAGCAGGAAACAGAAAATGAGCGACGATATTGTCATCAGCGATTCCGGCACCATCAAAACCATTCGCTTCAACCGTGTGGAAAAGAAAAATGCCATTACGCAAGCCATGTATACCGCGCTTGCTGATGCGATTGATGATGCGCAAACTCAAGGATGTCCCGCCCTTATTTTCCTAGGACAGCCCAATGTTTTTTGTGCAGGCAACGACATCATAGACTTCATGACAACCGCCATGTCGTCCAACTTTTCGGATAGCCCCGTGATCCGTTTTTTACGAACCTTAGCCACATGCAAAATACCCATGATTGCAGGCGTTGATGGCTTGGCCATTGGTGTCGGCACAACCATGTTGATGCATTGTGATATGGTTTTTGCCACTACGCGCACCACCTTGAAGACACCGTTTCTCAATCTTGGCCTCGTGCCTGAAGCTGGTTCTAGCCTGATTGCACCACGCATCATGGGCCAACAACGGGCCTTTGAAATGCTTGTGATGGGCGAAACATTTTCGGCTGATGCAGCGTATCGTGCCGGCCTGGTCAATCATGTTGTTGATGAGAGCAGTTTGGAAGAGCGGGTGATGGAAGCGGCGAATAAACTTGCAGCACTTCCCCCCGAAGCCCTGCATCTGTCACGCGGGTTATTGCGCGGTAGTGAAGATGAAATATTGCAAAGAATTGACGAGGAAGCGGTTTTATTTGCGCAACGCCTAAAGTCAGATGAGGCGCGCGAAGCCTTCACCGCTTTCATGGAAAAACGACCACCCAACTTTACCAAATCCAGTGCCTAGAGGAGAAATACATGTCCAATCTCAAAGATAAAACATTATTCATCACCGGCGCTTCGCGCGGTATAGGCAAAGCGATTGCTCTTCGTGCGGCTCACGACGGGGCGAATGTGGTTATTGCCGCCAAAACTGCTGAGGCGCACCCAAAGTTAGACGGAACAATTTTTACTGCTGCTGAAGAGATTGAAGCTGCTGGCGGCAACGCGCTGCCGCTTGTGGTTGATGTTCGCGACGAAGACAATGTTGCAAGCGCCTTGAAAAAAGCTTCAGATAAATTTGGTGGCATTGATATTCTCATCAACAATGCCTCTGCCATCAATTTAGCCAATACTGAAAAGTTAGAAATGAAGCGCTATGATTTGATGAACAGCATCAACGCACGCGGCACCTTCATGACCACGAAGCTGGCTGTTCCTTACCTGAAAGAAGCAGCTAATCCGCATGTGATCATGCTGTCACCACCGCTCGATATGTCAACACATTGGTTCGCTCCGCATGTAGGCTACTCCATCGCGAAATATGGCATGAGTTTGTGTGTCTTGGGGTTTGCTGGCGAATTTAAAAGATATGGCATTGGTGTGAATGCCCTTTGGCCACGCACCACTATCGCCACTGCTGCTGTTGGCAATTTGTTGGGTGGCGATGCCATGATGCAAGCCAGCCGCACACCTGACATTCTAGCCGATGCCGCTCATGCAATGCTGATGAAAAACTCAAAAGAATTCACAGGTAACTTCATTATTGATGATACATTTTTGGCAGGCGAAGGCGTGACAGACTTTGACAAATACCGCGTTGATGGAACCGTGTCATTGATGCCAGACTTCTTTGTTCCTGCTGACATGACACCACCTGATTGCGTTAATTTAAAACCAATTAATAAATAAAATAAACTTATTTTAAGTTATATATTGAATCTGACCTCGAAAGCACCTCAAATTCATCAATTCTTCGCGCCGCAATCGGATCCCAAATACTGTCATTGTCACTTTTCAATCCTGGATGACACATGATCACAGCCCACTCCTTTTGAGCTGCGGCTAAAGACACCCAGACCTGCATCAGATCAGCAAAATTTTCATTTTTATTGAAGTCATTAATGCCATAGAAAACTGGATTGGTTTTGACGCCCTCTTGCTGGAGCTTTTGCGCCATATGTTTAGCAAGATATGAGATAATGAATACCCGTGCGGATGCCCGTGTGGATGGCAAACCGCACGCACGCAGTCGCGCACTGTCTGCATGACAACTACGCACCCATCCCTTGTCCTGAAACTTGGTTTTAGCAAGCTCGACAACTGCCTCACGTAGTTGAGGAAAGAGATGAACATGCTGGTGGCCGTCCATAAAATCTGGCGCTTTGCCTACGGTCTCAACAAAGCACTGCCATTGGCGAGCCATCTCATCATGCAGCTCTCGCACATCCAACAGACGGAGATGACTTTTCAGAAGGAGCACTCCTACTGACGGCAATTCGCCCTTCGGTGCTAACTTTTTCATTGACCCAAGCGGTTGATATTCTGTGAAGGTAAGATGAAGGCCGATTTCAACCTTGATAGGCGCTGCTTCACAGGCCTTCATCAGCATAGGCAGGCCTTTAGAAAATTCTGCGCCACCCACCATACAGCTCACAGCGTTCAACCGACCCGCTTTAACGAGCCTGATAATCCCTTCATTGACTGCAGAATTCAAACCGAAGTCATCCGCACATAGTGTCAAAAGCGGCAATAGATCTCTCTCTTATGCGTGTTTTCAGCAACAAAATAATGAAATTTCAAGGCTGCCGTCAAAGTCATAACCATTCAGCCTCACTCCCCTATGAATATCATCAAAAATAAGTTACTTTCTTTTATGTCCAAAGCGATAGTTTTTCTTTATAAAGAAATGAATATATAGAGTTCTTTTAAGGGTACCATGTTAACACCACATCCATCTTTAAAAACAAAAAATTCAATCAGGGATTTTGATAAATCCCTTTCTGTCGTGGTGCCAAGTTATAACGAGGCAAGCAATGTTGAGCCGTTCCTAGAACGCCTGTCTGCGGTAATGAACGAGATAGGCTTGCCCTACGAGATTGTTTTTGTCGATGATGGCAGCAACGATAATACGGCAGAACGCATCATTGCCGCTCGCCGCAATAATCATGCAATTAAGCTTGTTCGCTTCAGTCGTAATTTTGGCAAAGAAGCTGCTCTTAACGCAGGATTGGCTCATGCAACAGGGGATGCGGTTATTCAAATTGATGCCGATCTTCAACACCCACCGGAAGTCCTGATCGACTTTGTGCGCGAATGGCGTGATGGCGGCGAAATAGTCTATGGCTCACGCAAATCACGTAATGACGATGATTTTATGCGCCGCTTATTGACTAAAAGCTTCTATCGGATTTTTTCAGCCATATCAGATGTGAAACTGATGCAAGGGCTTGGTGATTTTCTATTGATTGACCGAAAGGTCGTTAAAGCTATTTTATCACTGCCTGAGCGCGAGCGTTTTACGAAAGGGCTTTACGCTTGGGTTGGCTTTAAGCGTGTGCCCGTTCCCTTTGAGGTTGCACCGCGCGCAAACGGCGTATCAGCGTGGAGCATTTTCAAACTGTTCCAATTTTCCCTCAAAGGCATCACATCGTTTGGTTCTGTTCCCCTAAAAGTGTGGACCTATATCGGCCTATTATTGTCGGTATCTTCTGTTACTTATGCGACTTACATTTTGCTAGATCGCGCCTTATACGGAACCAATGTACCCGGTTACCCATCATTGATGGCGGCGATATGTTTTTTCTCTGGCGTTCAACTTCTTGGACTTGGGATCGTTGGAGAATATTTGAGCCGCGTCTTGGCAGAAGTTAAACAGCGCCCTCTTTATCTGGTACAAGAAACAGCAGGGTTCAGCGAAGATGAAGTAGAGGCAATAGAAAGCACGCAAGAAAAAAGACTTGCCTCGTGATATCAGTTGATACTGTCTGCAAGCATAGATCTAACCTGCCGGAATTGAATATAGAATAATGACTAGATATCGCGTTGATCGAACCACGCAACTATCATTGGCTGCGCTTTTTGCAGTTTGGTTCGTCTTTTGTCAGCCGTGGTTCATCGACAAACTCATTATACCCCACGATGCGAAGAACCATTTTTATGCAATGGTCCGTTTTGCTGCGCACGCTTTGCACAATGGCGAGAGCGCCGCATGGAGCCCTTATCATTATGCGGGTTTTCCAATGTTAGCCGATCCGCAATCAACATTACTCACACCATCACTCTGGTTACCGGCACTGCTTTCAAGTGCGCCATCCGCTCATTTAGTTGACGCGGTTCAACTTTTTCATCTCTTCATCATAGGAGCAGCCGTCTTTGCCTTTGGTCGGGCACGGGGCTGGGTCGCAGCTGCTGCTCTCACCGCAGCTCTTACCGCTATGATGGGTGGTGTGCTGGCGATCAGGATGGAGCATGTCCTTATGAATGTCTCCATGATGTGGCTTTGTGTAGCTCTTTGGCGGCTTGATGCCACCTTGCGCTATGGCGGTTGGTGGCGCGGTGGTTTATTTGGACTATCATTGGGGCTGATGCTGGTAAATCGTGACCATGTTGCTTATCTCGGCTCTTGGTTTTTATTCGTCTTTTGGCTGGTAGAAATAGCGCCGCAATTCAAAGCGGCAAAAGCCCTAACAACAATCAAAAAACAATGGCCCACTATCCTCGGCGGCATGATCGCGCTTTCCATTGCGGCCATACCAGTATTGCTCCTGCTGCAACTTGCGCAAAACAGCAACCGACCCGACTTTGATCTGGCAGCAGCAAGCTGGCAATCACTTCATCCTGCGGCAATGGTTAGCTTCTTTTGGTCTGAGTATTTCGGCTCTTTGAGAATATTTGGCGACTATTGGGGGCCGGCCGGAGCTAAATGGGGTGGCGAACCGCTCAAAATGCACCGTGGCATGATGCACCTTTATATTGGTGTCCTTCCGGTGGTGATGCTGTTTTGGTATGGTATTTTAGGTAGACGGCTGAAGGCACGCGGTGTTCGGTTTTTCCTTGCCACTGCTCTTTTTATGCTTGTCTATTCACTTGGACGCTATACGCCTTTCTTTGCTTATCTTTACGAATATATTCCAGGCGTCAGTCTGTTTCGCCGCCCCTCCGATGGATTGTTTATCTTTGGTCTTGCACTCAGTTTAATGAGTGGCGCGCTGTTGCATGAGGTTTTATCAAAACCCGCGCGAAAATCGACAAAAGTTTCCGAACTGCTTTTTATCGTCCTCATTGGTGCGATCCTTTATATCAGCGTTTTGATGGCCGTTGAACGAGAAAGAGTTAGTTACTTTCTCGACAGCTTTGGCATTTTCATTGTTTTTGCGAGCCTGATCATCGGCCTTATATATTACGCCCGACACCACCCAAAACTGCGCCCTTATTTTCTTGGCGCATTGTTGGTGGTTGTTAGTTTCGATCTTATCCATCACCTATCTGGTATTAATGGCAATGCACGCCCGATCGATTTTTATAAAGCACAAACTGCGCCGAGCGAAGAGCCTGTTTTTGCCAAGGTGCAACAATATTTAATACCGAAAGACCCAAGCGGCGCCCCTTGGCGCATTGAAATTCTGGGGCTTGGGCCTGCCGTACAAAATATAGCGCAAGTTGCGAACTTTCATAATTTGCTTGGCTATAATCCTATTCGGTTGAAAACCTTTGAAGAACATCTCGCACCAAATATGCAAAACAGCGCCGCTAGAAAAAGAAAATTTGGCGATGTAATGACAAGCTATGACACAGCAGTGACCAATCAGCTCGGCATTAAATATATCATCAGCGGCGCTCCCATTACTAAGATTGACCCAACGCTGGCCGAGGGTAGGTTTAAGCTTTTAGATGTTATGAAATACGGTAACTTCACCGCCCATATATATGAAAATGCGCAAGCAGAACCAAGAGCTGTCATCCTTGCTAAAGATAGCTCACATATCTTGGGCCATGCCAACATTACCAGCTATGAAAATACTGAAATTCATATCGCCGCTGAAAGTCTTACCGGTGGGCACCTCGTTTTGCGCGATTTTTATTATCCAGGATGGGTAGCCGAGGTAAACGGGGTGTCTGCGCCTATTAATCGTCACGAAAAACTCTTTAGAGCCGTTAAAATTCCGAGTGGTAAAAGTGATGTCGTTTTCAAATTCAAACCATTGAGTATCGATAATCTGAGCAAAGCTGTGCGTGATCTTTTGGCAGAACCGCAATGAATGCACTAAAGCGAGAATTTGCGAGTTTTTTAATCGTCGGTGTTGTTGCAACGGCCTGTCATTACCTATTGCTGATTTTTCTTGTTGAAGCACTTAATGTTGCTCCTGTGCCAGCTTCCGCTGCAGGCGCATTTCTTGGTGCAGTGGTGAGTTATTATCTCAACCGTCGACTAACGTTTCGCTCCACACGCAAACACACAGTCACCGTGCCACGATTTTTCACCGTGGCAGGCATCAGCCTTGTAACGAATACCGCCTTAATGGCCCTGTTTACTGGTCCACTTGGTTGGGGCTATCTAATTTCGCAAATCATCACCACTGTGTTTCTCATCCTCATCACCTATAGCGCCAACAAGCTATGGACCTTTGGTCGTGACGAGGAGACTTAAATCTTGACAGCGCACCTTTCATCGCCTTGTCTCAGTCGCAGCTTAAAGGATTGAATTTTGACAACACAGCTCATTTATCATGATGCTTTTGCAAATCATGTGACACCTGAAGGTCATCCAGAGCGCATAGATCGCATATTGATGGTCAATCAGACGCTAGCTGATGAGAGTTTTTATGCGCTCAATCGCTGCGAAGCACCTTTGGGCAATGCGGATTTGGCAAGTCTATGCCATCCCGATGACTATATTCACACGCTGGAGGCAAATGTACCGGAAGATAATCTCGTACAAATTGATGGCGACACCTATTTATCGCCAGGCAGCATGGAGGCCGCCTATCGCGCTCTAGGCGGCATTTGTCATGGGGTCGACACCGTTATTTCAGGCGATGCAGACAATGCTTTTTGTGCCCTACGCCCCCCCGGTCATCACGCAGAAAAAAAGACAGCAATGGGGTTTTGTCTTTTCAACACGATTGCAATCGCCGCAAGGCACGCCCAAAAAACACACGGACTTGAGCGCATTGCCATTGTTGATTTTGATGTACACCACGGCAATGGCACACAAGATATTTTTTGGGATGATGAAAGCGTTTTGTTTTGTTCAACGCACCAAATGCCGCTTTTTCCCGGTTCAGGCCACCTTGGGGAAACGGGTGAGCATAATACAATCTGCAACGCACCACTGCGAGCCGGCGACGACGGTGAGCATTTTAAAGAAGCATTTACTACTCGCATTTTACCCACTGTCAGCGATTTCTCACCTGATTTAATATTGGTTTCTGCCGGATTTGATGCTCATCGACGTGACCCACTTGCCAATATCAACCTCGAAGCCGACGATTTTCAGTGGGCAACCGGTAAAATTATGGAACTTGCGGACAAGTTTTGCGACAATCGGCTGGTGAGCACGCTAGAAGGCGGCTACGATCTTGAAGGGCTTGCAACATCAGTGCATGCTCATGTAACCACTTTGTTAGCTGGGTAAGTTCATCGTCATGACAGAAGAAGCCAAAACACCTGAAGATATCAATGCATTACCTTTTGAACAGGCTTTGCAAGAGCTTGAAAGCATTGTCAGCAAACTTGAACAAGGTAGCGTGGACTTGGAACAGTCGATCCAAATCTACGAACGAGGTGAGGCATTAAAGAAACACTGCGAAAAATTATTATCTCAAGCTGAGAAAAAAATAGAGAGAATAAGACTTTCTGCTGATGGCTCGCCACTGGGTGCCAGTGAAACCAAACTAGACTAAAACAACTAAAATTGACAAAAAAATCAATTAAATCAGTGGTATAAACTTTATTGATTCAATTTTTAGTATTAAAAACATAACGCTCAGCATATTTTGTGTACTCAGCGCTTTAAAAACACAATCGCTCGCGGTCGATCACAAATCGCAGAGTGTGCTTGTTCTGCCAATACATTTCATTATGGTGGCACAACGAATGATAATGACACGGATTTAAACCGACAATGACTTCAAAAACACCTGATAATCTCTCACAGACACCTCTGTTGGATACAATTAATATACCATCAGAATTGCGCGAACTTCCTGATAGCGAACTGCGTCAGTTGGCAGATGAATTGCGCACGGAGGTTATCAACACGGTTTCTATCACAGGTGGGCACCTTGGTTCAGGCCTTGGCGTTGTCGAGCTGACGGTTGCGCTCCACCATGTTTTCAATACACCTGAAGACCGCATTATCTGGGACGTGGGTCACCAATGCTATCCTCACAAAGTCCTGACAGGCCGACGCGACCGGATGAAGACATTACGCCAGCCAAAGGGCCTTTCAGGTTTTACCAAGCGGGCTGAAAGTGAATATGATCCTTTTGGCGCAGCTCATTCATCAACTTCGATTTCTGCGGGTCTTGGCATGGCTGTCGCGCGTGATCTTGCGGGCGGCACAAATAACGTCGTATCGATCATTGGTGACGGTTCCATGTCTGCTGGCATGGCCTATGAGGCAATGAATAATGCTGGCGCACTTGATGCCCGGCAAATTGTGATATTAAACGACAATGAAATGTCGATCGCCCCACCCGTGGGTGCGATGAGTGCTTATCTTGCGCGTCTGGTTTCTGGCAAAACATATCGCTCTATGCGCGAAACAGCCAAACAGCTTGCTAATAATCTACCAAAATTCCTACAACGACGCGCAGCACAGGCCGAAGAATATGCCCGCTCCTTTGCGGCTGGCGGTGGCACAATGTTTGAAGAACTTGGCTTTTTCTATGTTGGCCCAATTGATGGTCATAACCTTGATCACCTCTTACCAGTTTTGCGCAATGTGCGGGACAGCAAAGAAGGACCGATTCTTGTTCATGTCGTGACCCAAAAGGGTAAAGGCTATGGATATGCAGAGTCCTCAGCAGATAAATACCATGGCGTGTCAAAATTTGATGTCATCACCGGTACACAGGTCAAAGCAAAGCCGAACGCGCCAAGCTATACGAAAGTGTTTGGTAATGCGCTGATTGATGAAGCAGGCCGCGATGATAAAATTGTAGGCATTACAGCTGCCATGCCATCAGGCACTGGCATTGATGCTTTCGGTGGTGCCTTTCCTGAGCGCACTTTCGATGTGGGCATCGCCGAACAGCACGCAGTCACCTTTGCCGCTGGCATGGCAACGGAGGGCTATAAGCCGTTTTGTGCCATTTATTCGACATTCCTTCAGCGCGCCTATGATCAAGTAGTGCATGATGTGGCGATCCAAAGTCTACCCGTGCGGTTCGCCATTGATCGGGCCGGTTTTGTCGGAGCTGACGGTTCTACTCATGCTGGTTCCTTTGATACGACCTATCTTGCGACACTGCCAAACTTCGTAGTTATGGCAGCGGCTGATGAGGCCGAGTTGGTACATATGGTGACAACCGCTGTGTCCATTAATGACCGACCATGCTCGTTCCGCTATCCACGCGGCGAAGGTGTTGGCGTTGATTTGCCAGAAAAAGGCGAAGTACTTGAAATCGGCAAGGGCCGGATTGTCAAAGAAGGCAACAGCATTGCGCTTCTATGCTTCGGTGCTCCTTTGAAAAATGCGCTCATTGCAGCAGAAGAACTTGAGGCTCAAGGTCTTTCAACAACCGTGGCCGACGCTCGTTTTGCTAAACCTCTCGACGAAGAGTTGATTAGCAAACTTGCTAAAACCCATGACGTGCTGATTACCATCGAAGAAGGTTCGGTCGGCGGCTTTGGAAGCCATGTTATGCAATATATGAGTGATGCAGGTCTTTTAGACGGTAGCCTTAAAGTGCGTTCAATGATTATGCCTGACTATTTCATGGATCAAGACAAACCAGAAGCCATGGTCGCGCAAGCCGGACTGGATAATACGGGCATCGTCAAAAAAGTATTTGAAACGCTTGGCAAGGAAATGCCGTCCTCTTCTAACGCGCCCCTCACTGCCTGATATTCTCATTGCCACGACTTAAATAAAAACTGATGGAAAGCACACTCTTTCCATCAGCGCGTTTCTTTGATAGAAGCCCTCATGTCTAAATGAATTAGACACCGGTCGCAGCCTACCCGGTAAAAACAAGGATCAAACCATGAAGACACTCGTCGTCTGTTCAGGCGGGATGGACTCCGTTGTGCTTGCACATAAAGCCGCCGCTGAAAACACACTGCTGGGCCTCGTCTCTTTCGACTATGGCCAGCGCCACAAGGTAGAACTCTCCTATGCTGCACAATGTGCAAGCAGGTTGGGCGTTCCCCATGACATTATTGATATCACCGCCATTGGCGCGCAGCTTACCGGCTCTGCCTTAACCGATGATCTAGATGTGCCCGATGGACATTATGCGCAAGATACGATGAAAATCACCATCGTTCCAAACCGCAATGCAATCATGCTAACCATTGCCTTTGGCGTGGCGGCCGCCAAGGGCGCGGATGCGGTTGCAACAGCCGTTCACGGTGGCGATCATTTCATCTATCCCGATTGCCGCCCCGGCTTCATCGATTCCTTTGAAACCATGCAACGCCACGCGCTTGATGGATATGCCGACATCCGGCTTTTGGCACCCTTTGTTGATATGTCAAAATCTGACATTGCGCGTATCGGCGCAAAGATCGGTGTGCCCTTTAATGAGACATGGTCTTGCTATAAAGGCCAAGACATTCACTGCGGCTGTTGCGGCACCTGTGTTGAGCGCCGCGAAGCACTTGATCTGGCCGACATCGAAGATCCAACCCCCTATGACGACGATCAATTTTGGAAACAAGCCGTTGAGCGAGGACATGCATAATGTATCGAATTACCAAAGAATTTCATTTCTCCGCCTCCCATCAATTATGCCAATTGCCAGACGACAATCACTGCTCGCGCCTTCACGGTCATAATTATATCGTCAAGGTAGAGCTTGAATCCGAGGAGCTGGACGCGCGTGGGTTTATCGTCGACTATCGTGACCTTGCCCCACTCAAAAAATATATTGATGAAGAATTTGACCACCGCCACCTCAATGATGTCTTTGGCCATGACATGATAACGGCTGAATTTTTATCGAAGGCATTCTATGACTGGTGCTACAAACGCTGGCCTCAGGTATGCGCTGTCATGGTGAGTGAGACACCAAAAACATGGGCCGAATATCGCCCTTCGAAAAGATCATGACCAAGGACATTCGCATCTCAGAAATCTTTGGTCCGACCATCCAAGGCGAAGGTGCGCTGATTGGTGAACCGACCGTTTTTGTGCGCACAGGCGGCTGCGATTATCGCTGCACATGGTGCGATAGTTTGCATGCAGTTGACCCCACCTATAGGCATGATTGGGAAGCCTTAAGCGCTGAGGTTATTTTTGAAAAAATAAAAACTCTTTCAAGCGGCAATCCGTTGACCGTAACGCTGTCAGGTGGCAACCCTGCTATTCAGCCTCTTGGCGATTTGATAAAGCTCGGGCAAAAGGCCGGTTATCAATTTGCGCTGGAGACTCAAGGCTCCATTTCTCAAGACTGGTTTGGTGATCTCAACATGCTTGTGCTCAGCCCAAAACCACCGTCATCCGGTGAGCAAGTAAAATGGGACATGTTTGACGAATGCATCGCCCGTGCTGGGCGTGCGACAAAAGTGGTGATGAAAATTGTCATCTTTAATGATCGAGATTATGAGTGGGCACGCGATACGGCAGACCGTTATCCTGCACTGCCGCTCTATCTTCAAACAGGCAATCACACCCCGCCGCATCCAGAAGACGATGATGATATTGATATAGACGCAATTAATGAACGAACGCGTTGGCTGGTTGATAAAGCCCTATCGGACCAATGGTTCAATGTGCATATATTGCCGCAGTTGCATGTTTTAATCTGGGGCAACAAACGCGGTGTTTGAGTGTCATAATAAAAAAGAGAGAGAACAGTTTGACTGTTGATGGAGACTTTAAGCCATACATCCGTCTAGATCAGGCGATGGTGGAACGCGGGCTGGCACCAAGCCGCTCGCGCGCGACTGATGCAGTCTCGCGCGGTGTTGTCTTCGTTGATAATATTCAAGCTGGCAAGCCCGCTCAAAAAGTCTCACCAGAAGCTGTTATCACAATGGATGATCCAGCAAACGGCTATGTTTCACGTTCTGCTTTAAAACTAATTGCCGCACTTGATACTTTTGAATTCTCTCCTAAGGGATTGAAAATAATAGATATTGGCGCTTCAACCGGGGGTTTTACTCAAGTTTTGATTCAACGCGACGCCGCGCATGTTTTCGCCGTTGATGTGGGGCACGATCAACTTCATACATCGATTCAACAAGATGTCCGTGTCACTAATATGCAAGGCTTAAACGCTCGTACTCTTAGCAAAGATGACATCGATACGCCCTTGAATGCTATCGTTAGCGACGTGAGTTTTATCTCTTTGAAGCTTGCTCTACCGCCTGCAATGAGCATGGTGGAACCCGGCGCGTGGGCGGCTCTTTTGGTGAAGCCGCAATTTGAAGTAGGCCGCGAGCTTGTCGGGCGTGGCGGAATTGTGCGCGATAAACAAGACGGCAAACGCGCCGCTGACAACATTGCCGCATGGATCAATGAGATGCCCGGCTGGTGCGTTGAGGGTTTGATTGAATGCCCGATAACCGGCGGTGATGGCAATCAAGAATATCTGCTTGGAGCAACATTCAATGGCCACTAGAAGGCGCACCACGCGTCGCAAAAATGTCTCGGCTAAAGCCGTGCGACAAAGGCTCAAGATCACGCACCTTGCCCATCAAGGTGATGGCGTGGCGGAGACGGAAACCGGAAAAATTTATGTGCCTGCAACCCTGCCCGGCGAAACAATAGAGGCCGATGTTGTTGGCGATCGCGGGTCTATCGTTCAGATCTTGGAGAGAGCTGAAAATCGAATATCCCCACCCTGCCCGTCTTTTGGTTCTTGCGGTGGTTGTTCGCTGCAACACATGAGCCGAGAGAGCTATGAGGCGTGGAAATTTGAACAGCTATCCAAGGTGCTTCACGCGCATAATTTAGACGCTGAACTGAGACCTATGGTTACAATTGAAAAAGGGTCTAGGCGGCGTGCAACCTTTGCGGCGGAGCGGCGAGGCGGCGATTTAAAATTCGGATTTCATGGCACAAAAAGCCATCAAATTATACCGATAGATAACTGCCTCATTTTGGTGCCCGCGATTGAGCAAGCCATCAAACATTTGCGCACGCTTGCGAAGATCATCGCGCCCAAACGTGGTGTCATAAAGGTGCATGTACTGGCCACAGAAACAGGGCTTGATGTTAGGCTCGATGATCATGGTGACTGGCCAGACTTTAAAATTGAACGCGCCTTGATGGACCACACAATCAAGGCAGGCTTTGCCCGACTAAGCCTTGGTAAAGATGTATTGATTGAAACCACCTCCCCCATCCTCAGCTTTGACAGCGCTAAAGTAACACCACCGCCGGGAGGCTTCACACAAGCTGCTCAACAATCCGAAAACATTCTGGCAAAGCTTGTTCTGAACGCTGTGGGAGCGAAGAAAAATATTCTCGATCTTTTTGCTGGTAGCGGCACCTTCACATTGCGGCTTGCTGCCCATGCCCGTGTTCATGGGGTAGAAGGAGATGCAGCCGCGATTAGCGCGTTAGAGAAATCCGCACGCAGCACCGCAAACCTAAAACCGGTCACAACAGAAAAACGCGATCTTTTTCGTCGTCCACTCATGGCAAAAGAACTCAACAAATTTGATGCGATCGTGCTTGACCCACCGCGTGCAGGAGCCGCCGCGCAAATCGACGAAATCTGCAAATCAGACCACGACCTCGTGGTCTATGTATCATGCTCGCCCGCCTCTTTTGCCCGCGATGTGGAAACGCTTCAAAAAGCAGGATTTGAATTATCTCGTGTGACACCGGTGGACCAATTCCTGTTTTCGCACCATATTGAGCTTGTTGGAGTGTTTCATAAACAAGGGTGACCTTATGAATCCTATCGAGCGAGCAGCGACACGCCTGAGCTATGGCCTGACCCAAGGCGCGCGGGTGGCGTGGTATACATCGCAAGGTATCGCCATGCGACGCATGGTCGGGCGGATGGAAAAAGACTTGCCGCCGCCAAAGCGCCAATTCACGCCACCCAAAACACCAACACCCAGCCTGCAAACACTTTTAGCCGGTGTTGCCAAACTGATGGCAAAAGATATGGCGCATGTTGAAGCGGGCCTTTATCCAATGCCTGAGGATGAAGAAGGTCATTTGCCAGACATCTTGGCGCGAGCACGTCGGTTCTTTGCTGATGCACCGAAGGTGCAAATGCGCCGCCGTGAAAATCGCCATCAGGAAGTTTATGAAAATCATCGCGATGAAAGTGATCTACCACGCTATTTCCTGCAAAACTTTCATTTCCAGACAGATGGCTGGATGTCGCGGGAATCAGCGGAGCTTTATGATACGCAAGTCGATGTGCTGTTTCATGGTGCGACCGGCGCGATGCGGCGCATGGGGCTGGCTGAGGTTGTTCGCGCAAGCTTAGGCAAAGATCAACGCGCCTTGACGATGGTGGATATAGCAACAGGCACCGGCGCATTCTTGCGTGACCTCACCCGCGCCTTGCCGCGCCTTCCCATCACGGGCATTGATTTATCAAAAGACTATCTGGAAGAAGCCGAAGCGCGTTATGGGCATCGGTCACGAGTTTCCTTCAAACAGGCAAACGCAGAAGAGATGCCGTTTCAATCAGATAGTATTGATATTGCATCGTGCATCTATCTGTTTCACGAATTACCACCCAAAGTGCGGCGCATCGTTGCCAAAGAAATCGCCCGTGTCTTGAAGCCTGGCGGTACATTCATCTTCGTTGATTCACTCCAAACAGATGACACCCCTGCCTATAATGGCCTTTTGGAATCTTTTCCCGAACTCTTTCATGAGCCTTATTTCCAAGGATATCTGGAAGAGGACTTGTCGAGCATCTTTGAAGAAGCTGGATTAACTTGCGAAAAATCTGCTCCGCATTTCTTCTCTAAAGTGATGGTGTTTAGAAAACCTGCAAAAGTTAAGGTCAGGGACGGCTAACTAATAGGTTCGGTGCTTTCAATCTCTATACCAAAGCCGTCAAGGCCAACATAATGGCGCTCTATCGGTGACAAGAGCTTAATCGATGTTACACCAAGATCTCGCAAGATTTGTGCGCCCAAACCAATTTCACGCCATTCGTTTTTGCGAGATTCAGATGAGCCATGCTCTTCTTCATCATTCATAGACATAGTCGCGCCGCGATATTGGCGTTCGGATTTTGGGGCAACACCAACCGTGCCTTCGCGCAAATAAATGACAACACCTCGCCCATAACTGGAAACCTTATCGAGTGCCTGATCAAGCAAATTATTGGCGCCAAAAACATCGCCCAGAACATACCCGCGATGTAAGCGCACCGGCACACTCTTTCCATCGCGAATATCGCCAAAAACGATCGCTAGATGTTGCATCGGATCAAAGGGGGTGCGGAATGAAACCGCCATGGCGTCGCCTACTTTGGTCGTCACTGCTTCTTCACCAACGCGCTCAACAAGTGTTTCACGGCGCTGACGATAGGAGATGATATCCGCAACGGACACAACTTTTAAACCGTGTTCACTTGCAAATTTTTTCACATCCGGTCCGCGCTGCACCGTGCCATCATCGTTAACAAGCTCAGAGATGACACCAACGGGATGCAGATCAGCCAAACGGCATAAATCAACAGCCGCTTCTGTGTGACCAGAGCGGATCAAAACACCACCATCACGTGCAACCAGCGGGAAAATATGGCCTGGACGAACAAAATCAACGGCCCCTGCATTTGGATTGGCAAGTGCCCGCACAGTGGAGCAGCGCTCAGCCGCAGAAATGCCGGTTGTTGTGTCATGGCGATAATCGACCGATACCGTAAAAGCGGTCGTATGCGGGCTATCATTATCTGACACCATTGCATTTAGATTAAGACGTTTCGCTTCCTCGCCTGTCATTGGCGCACAAACGATGCCGCTTGTGTGACGAATCATAAAGGCCATTTTCTCTGGCGTTGCGTGAACCGCCGCCATAATCAAATCGCCTTCATTTTCACGATCGTCATCATCCATGACAACAACCATCTCACCCGCTTCAAAGGCGCGAATAGCTTCTACGACTGAAGTGAAATCATCACTCATCTTCTTGCTCTTTTCATTATTCAATTAGCCGCCATTTTGACCGCGATGGCGCAGGTAATGGTCTGCCAGAACACAGGCCATCATCGCATCACCAATGGGAACCGCACGAATACCAACACAAGGATCATGACGCCCTTTGGTCATCACCTCCACCTCATCACCCGAACGCGTGATGCTTTTTGTCGGTGTTAAAATAGAACTGGTCGGCTTCACGGCAAAACGCGCGACAACCGACTCGCCCGAAGAGATGCCGCCCAAAACGCCACCCGCATTATTTGATAAGAAGCGCGGTGTCCCATCTGGAGATAAGCGCATTTCATCGGCGTTTTCTTCACCCGTGAGCGTTGCAGCTTCAAAGCCATTGCCAATTTCAACGCCTTTCACGGCATTGATCGACATGAAGGCGGAAGCGATATCCTGATCAAGCTTGCCATAAACCGGCGCACCAAGACCTGCTGGCACACCTTCGGCCACAACTTCGATTACCGCACCAACTGATGAGCCGGCTTTGCGAATACCATCAAGATAATCTGCCCAATGGTCTGCCGCCTCGCGGTCAGGACAGAAAAACGGATTGTCACCAACCGCGTCCCAGTCCCAATTGTCATAATTAATTTTATGCGGGCCAATTTGTACCAAGGCTGCGCGCACACTCATGCCCGGCACAACTTTACGTGCAACCGCGCCTGCGGCAACGCGTGCTGCCGTCTCGCGTGCCGATGAGCGCCCGCCACCGCGATAATCGCGGATGCCATATTTCGCATCATAGGTATAATCAGCATGGCCGGGGCGATAGCGCTCTTTAATTTCAGAATAATCTTTTGAGCGCTGATCAGTGTTTTCAATCATCAGCGAGATGGGCGTGCCGGTTGTCATCAAAACACCGGTCTCATCATCAACCATCGTACCGGAGAGAATTTTCACTTCATCAGCTTCACGGCGCTGGGTCGTGAACTTTGATTGGCCCGGTTTGCGCTTATCCAGATAGGATTGAATTTCAGCTTCCGAGATTGGAATACGCGGCGGACAGCCATCGATCACGCAACCAAGTGCGGGTCCGTGGCTTTCACCCCATGTGGTAAAGCGGAAAAGATGGCCAAAACTATTATGCGACATGAAAAACCACAAATTTTAAAAGATCAGGCGACCGTCATACGCAGGATAGCGGATTTGGTCAAACCCAAGTTACCTTACTTCCCTCAACTACCATAATTTTATCTTGAGGAATCACTGCTGCGGCAAGTTTAGTGATATCTTCATCCGTATAAATTGCCCGCAGCGCACGATTTATCCCACCATGTGCGACCACAACAGTCGGTTTATCAAGTTCCAAGGTCCAACCACGCACCCGCTCAGTCAAAATATGATAACTCTCGCCATTTGGTGGTTGGAAATTCCACTTATCAGCTTGACGTTGCGCCCAATCGTCAACTTCATTCACTTCAAGATCGCTCACTGTGCGACCTTCCCATTCGCCAAAGGATAATTCACGCAACCGATCATCCATGCAGTAGGCACTTGGCTCAAGGCTCATGGCCGTACGTAGTATTTCCATTGTTTCGCGTGTTCGACCAAGCGGACTTGCGACAAAGTCAAAATCATCCGCGCTTATCAAACCACGCAACGCCTCGCCGTTGCGCTTTGCCTGACCTCGGCCCTTATCATTGAGGGGAATATCTTTTTGTCCTTGGAAGCGCATTTCTGCGTTCCAATCGGTCTGGCCATGACGAATAAAATAGATAAGCTGTGACATAAATTAAGGACCGAACAATTAGGGGAGCAAGGTTTGCTCGGTCACTGTAACAGATTCTATGGCAATAGAATTATTCTTTAACAACCGATATATCAGGTGCATCAACCGCTTTCATGCCGATGGTATGATAACCGGAATCAACATGGTGGATTTCACCGGTTACACCGCGCGATAAATCTGACAATAAATAAAGCGCTGCATCGCCCACTTCATCAATTGTCACCGTGCGACGCATAGGTGAATTATATTCATTCCATTTCAGGATATAGCGGAAATCACCAATACCAGATGCTGCAAGCGTTTTGATCGGTCCGGCGGATATCGCATTCACACGAATGTTGTTTGGTCCCATGTCCACTGCAAGATATTTCACACTCGCCTCAAGGGCTGCTTTCGCAACGCCCATGACATTATAATGCGGCATGACTTTTTCCGCGCCATAATAGGTAAGCGTTACAATCGAGCCGCCGTTTGGCATGAGTTTTTCAGCGCGCTGGGCTATTGCCGTCAACGAATAACAAGAGATATTCATCGTACGGTCAAAGTTGGCCTCAGTGGTATCAATATAGCGGCCGGTTAATTCATCCTTGTCAGAAAAAGCAATGGCATGGACCACAAAATCAAGCGTGCCCCATTCTTTTTCGACCGCATCAAAAACAGCATCGATACTGGCAGGATCTGTGACATCGCAATGGCCGAACACAACACCATCAAGCCCTTCGGCTAATGGCTCCACGCGCTTCTTCAAAGCGTCACCTTGATAGGTAAGGCCAACGGTTGCCCCTTGATCAGCACAGGCCTTAGCAATTCCCCATGCAATTGATCGATTATTAGCAACGCCAAGAACCAAACCTCTTTTCCCAGTCATTAAACCTGAGCCGGTAACCTTGTCTTTAGCAGCGTCATTTGCTGACATTTGATAGCCTCAATTTTCTTTAAAATCTTCAATGTTTCATATGACATAGCACCAGACAGTCTTCAAGCAGCTCAAAGCATTTGTAGGCACCTGAAATAGCGAGTATGTTCCCTGAAAGGCACAAATTAGGTCACATTTTATGACGATGACGAAACATACCTCAGCTTTAAATCGTTTCAGCTCTGTTTTAGACGCAAACGGCGTTCTGACATCTGCAACAGATATGGAAGGCTACTTGCGCGAATGGCGCGATAAATACATTGGTGAAGCCGCTGCTGTTTTGCGGCCTCGAAGCGTTGAGGAAATTGTCCAGATTGTCAAAATCGCCAATGAAGAAAAAGTGGCACTCGTGCCTCAAGGCGGCAACACAGGTCTTGTTGGCGCACAAATCGCCTTTGATGCAGACCGACAATATGTGGTGAACCTATCACGATTGAATGCCATCCGCGACATTGATCCCATGGGATTTACAATGACCGTAGAAGCCGGTGTTGTTTTACAAAACGTCCAAAGTGCTGCCGATGACGTTGATCGGTTTTTTCCCTTATCACTAGGTGCCGAAGGCACCTGCCAGATTGGCGGCAACCTATCTTCAAATGCTGGCGGAACAGGCGTTGTTGCCTATGGTAATGCACGCGAACTTGTTTTAGGCATTGAGGCTGTTTTACCCAATGGTGAAATTTATCGCGGACTTAACAGATTGAAAAAAAATAACACCGGCTATGATTTGAAAAACCTGTTCATTGGTGCCGAGGGAACATTAGGCTTCATCACTGCTGCTGTCTTAAAACTATTTCCAAAGCCCCGTGGCAAGCAAGCGGCCCTTTTGGCCTTTGACGACCTTGATGCTGTGGCCCGCTTTTATACGCGCGCTCAATCGCTGGCTGGGCAAATGGTCACAACTTTTGAAATTATTCCGCGCATTGGTATGGACTTTCTAATCAAACATGTGGACGGAGTTCGCGATCCGCTGGAAACAACCTCGCCTTGGTATGTCTTTATGGAGCTTTCATCTGGTCAATCGATTGAGCATGCCAGTGAACTCATGATGAGCCTTTTAGAAGCAGGCATGGAGAGTGAGGAAATTCTTGACGGCACGATAGCTGCCTCAGAAACACAGCGGCAATATTTCTGGCATCTGCGGCATGAACTTTCCGGCTGCCAGAAACCTGAAGGCGGCTCGATCAAACATGATGTCTCAGTACCAATTGCATGCCTGCCAGACTTCATAAGAGAAACATGGGAGGCGGTTCAAACCTTTATGCCTGATTGCCGCCCCGTGCCTTTCGGCCATTGGGGCGATGGCAATATTCATTTCAATATCACGCAGCCTGTTGGCATGGATACAGATGAATTTTTAAATCTGTGGGATGATTTCAGCGAAGTTGTGCACGGTGTTGCGGTTTCTTATGGCGGCGCGATCTCGGCGGAACACGGCATTGGTGTCATGAAGCGCGAGATGCTTACTAAGGTGAAGGACCCAGTTGCGCTTGCCTTGATGCATCAACTCAAAAATACCCTTGACCCAAATGGCATCATGAACCCCGGCAAAGTACTTTAACTCGCCTTATAATATCTATCAGCAAGATTTGCTGCCCATTTCAGTTTTGGGCGATAAATGCAGCCGTCGATCACTTCCAACCGTCCTGCCCGATTAAGCGTATGCAGTTTGCGGCCTGGCCATGCCGGCTTTTGTGGATAGACCACCTGAGCTATGCTTTGATCAAAACCCTCATCATCAAGCTTGGTGATTTCAGCAAGCCCGAGAGCAGCACCATAACCGCCCGCACAATTTTGCACGGGGCGCCATAAAGCACCGTCTTTCATTACGATATTACCCGCAGGTCTTGCCGTTTGATGGTCGACAAGTACGGGGTTGTTTTTATGTGGCACCCACGGGCCAAAAAGGCTGTCAGCTTTATAAAGACAAAGCGTATCCGAATAACCGCCAATGCCCTCACGAGTTACTGCGAACATCCACCACGCCCCTTGATGCTCAACAATCGTTGCATCTGCCGCTTCAACATCAGATATCAGTGTTTGGTGGCGTTCCCATTTATACGGAAAATCAACGGCGCGGTATATCGCGATATCATTGTTATACGACGTTTCAGGGATCATCCATATCTCCCCGTCCTGCTCAATCAAAAACGGATAAGACAAATGTCCCGTCTCTTCGAGCACCACTTGCACCGGACCGCTTGGCCCGCTTTCATCAAAGGGCACAACGGCAATCACGCCTTTGCCAGTTTTTTGGTCCAAATCTTCAAAGAAGAGATAGTGTTTCCCTTGCCATTCAAAGGGCACAGGATCTGCATAAAAATGATCAATTGGATGCGGCAAAACTTTCCATGGTGTGCCACCAAGGTTTTGTCTTTCCATAACACCATCGCCATCAACAAACCGCCAACCGATGCGCCAATGCGAAGGGTAGCAGGTAAGGTTATAAATGGCGCGCGCTGCATTAGCGCCAAGACTACGCACAATATGCTTTGCTACTTTAGCATTCGATATTGCAGCCATTGATTCATAGTCCCCAGCACTATGATCGTCTTCCACCCCATCGAGCACTCTCAGCAAAAGAATTGAGACGCGTGAATAAACCGCTTCCATTGCGCCGCCTATGCCTTGTGCTGCCTCAAGAGACGCCGTGCCTTTTGCCAGCATACGCTCTGCACTGACATCTTCAATCGTGATTTCAGGCGTGCCGCTCGCAAGCAGAAATGCCACCAAAGCCTCTTCCCCTGCAACGCCGTTATAGCGTGGCTTCAAAGTACGTGCTTTGTTATTCGCCCTTTGGGAACTTGTCAGATCGATAATTATATCCGGTTTCTCTAGTGTCGACTCTTGCAGTGACAACGCCTCGAATGTGCAAGTGTCCGCACCATTTTTGATGCCGCGATGCACAAGCATTTTTTCCAAATTCAAGAGTGATTGCAGCTCCTTTGACAAAGGCACGCTTGGGGCGACTACATCCAAGCGCACATCATAAAGGGAACGCTTTTTAAGCTGACCAATCAAATGCAGCAACCATGTTCGGCAGCTATTCTTTTCTATACGTAGATGAATAATCATGAGGCGGCCTTGCTCACCCGCCAACGGCCCAGATCTTTATTCAGCACCATGGCCTCATAAGCATCGACCATCGCGTCCAATGAATATTTATTCTTGAGCTGTAATCCGCGCGCTATCATTTCTTGCGCATGGTCTTCATCTTCTAACAAATGGCGCACGGCATTTGCGAAGGCTTCACTATCTTGAACGTCAATAAAATCGGCGCATGGCTCGCCCTTTGTGTCCAAAACTTCGCGCAGCACATCAAGATCATTCGCCACAACCGGAACACCAGCCTGCCCCGCTTCCACCGCAGCCAACCCAAAAGTCTCTGCCCGTGAGGGAAACACAAAAACATCAAGGGCTGCCAAGACACTGCCGATTTGATCTTGGGCGAGTTCGCCCAAAAATGTAATGCGTTTATCAACCCCCAGCTTAGCAGCAACTGACTTCAAACGCTCACCATCAGGTCCTTGACCGGCAATGACCAAATGCCATTTGGGGTCACGGGTTAGAAGCTGAATAGCGCAGTCTATCTGCTTTGCTTCATTAAGCCGCGCGACAGTGCCTAAGAGCGGCGCATCCAACGGTAGGTCATGCATCGCACGCGCTTGTTGTTTGCTGATTGATGTCGTCTTGTCTTCAAAGCCGTGAGGGATTTGAAGAAGTTTACGCGTGTAGAGAGCAGGAAAGGTTTCATAATCGCGCAACAAGACTTCAGAATTAATCGTGATGCGTCGGTAGAGTGGGATCACACCCCATATCAAGTCGACCATGCGCAGGATAGGGTTTATCGTCTCACGAGCTGACACCTGATTAGCAATAATATTGGGAGCATTTGCAAAACGACAAGCCGGCGCGCCCAACACATTACCAAAATGCTGAAAGGTGAAGACTATATCTGGATTAATTTTTTTTATTGTTCCAACAAGGCCTTTAAAGAACCGCAAAAAAGCAAGAGGATTACCGGGCCGCTCATCGCAGCAGATGATGGTGTTTTTATTGTCATCGAAGCCATCCGTTTTTCGATAGAAAAACGCGTGATGGATCTCATGGCCACGTGCGCTTAACCCCTGCCCCAACAGCCGCGATATTTCCTGCGCACCGGCGTTTTCAGCCTGCGTCTGAATAAAAAGAACGCGCTTTGCCTTGCCTGCCATAACGCCTAGGCCTCAGACGGTTTTGTTGCCGGCACTGAAGAGCGATAAACCAATCGAGCAATCGATGGATCATGTCCTGTCAGCCATTTTGTTGTCATTGATACAAAGATAGCAATGAAAATCAGTGATATGGCATTTGCAAAGGCAGCCCCATAAATATCGAAATAGGGAATCAAGATGAAAAAGCCGACAATACGGATGAGAACGCTCGCCGCCATCACCTTGAGATATCCGCTTTCATGGCCGGTCAACATGAGCATCTGTGTTGCGGCCCCTGTTGCAGCAAGACTTGCTGTACCAATGCAAAGGATCATCAGCACACCATAGTACTCAGAAAAACTTTCGCTGAACAAAGACATTAGAAAACCGCCAGCCACAGCAAAGAATAACAATCCCCCTACGACCGCAAGCACCATCATCATAGCCATGGTTTTTAAAAGGTTCGCCAGATCACCATGTTTTTCTCGATAAAAAAGATCGGGGATATGCTTTGAACCGTACATGTTAAAAGCATCTGCGACTGTCAAAAATATATTAGCTAATCTAGTTGCCACAAAATAAATGCCAGCAGCCATGGGGCTTAACAAAAAACCGATGAGAACAACTTCCAAATATTGATTGGACGATTCTAACATCGTCACGACCCAAAGCTTAAAAGAGGTCGGCATCCAGTTTTTCAAATCATATTTTGCTCGCCCTTTGAACGCACCAAATGGCTCTTGTTTCAATTTTTTTAGCATAGCGATAACTTGAATAGTCAGCACAAGAACAAAGCCCAAGCCATAGATAATAAAAATTGTTTCCAATGATGTGGAGAGGCTGAAAATAAGAAGAGTAAAAAGGAACAAATTAGTCGGCACTAGCGCGATTATATCTCGCTGCCCATCAGCGGTAAAAACCCCAACAATGGCGCGTGCAAGATGGGAAGAGAACATGACCAGCGTAAGAATGAAAACATAAAACCCAGCAGCATAACCAACAAGCATGCTCGCAGTAAAATTCAAATAGATGGCAAAACCAATAGCGCTTATCAAACCACCTACAAAACAAATTGCTGCGCCAAAAATGATGCCTCCTTTTAAGAGCCCATATTCTTTTTGGGCGCCATATTGGTTCCATAGCCTTATGACCAGCATTTCCTGACCAAAAGCCGCAAAAACCGCCAACATCGATGCCAAACTAAAGATAATGCTGAAACGACCAAACATTTCATCGCCAAGAACACGCGCGGCAAACAAAAAAAGAAGAAACGAAGAAATAGCAGAAAAGGCCTTTATGCCGACCGATGACATAATACCGCGGATGATCCCATTTTTTAGGATCTCAATAAGTTGAGAGTTGATTCCATGCATCTTAACGAAAAGCACCTGTTCTGATGGCCGCACCCAAGATCATTCCATTCAATGCCATGATAAGCCCAAAGCCTGATGGTGAGAATAAAGCTTCTTCTTGAAAAATTCCGTTAACGAGAATCGTTATTAATGCAAAACCTGCAACGATGTGCAGAGAATTTTTTGTGCTCGCACCAAGACATACTGTCTTCCATGATATCCAAATACATGTTCCGATATAAACGAAAGCCCCAATACCCATTTGAAACATCATCACGCCCACAGCGCTTTCAATCGCAATCGGGGTTCGCCCAGCAGCCTGATATTCTGACCAGTCAAGGGTGGAGAAATTAGTCGAAAGGTTGCCTCCCGCTCCCAGCCCATGCCCAATCGGATTACCAAGGAAATTATAAACACCCCCCATAAACCCGAGCACATGGAAGTCACCAATAGCAAGACCAATAAAGATGCCAACTGCAATATATATAAGCAGAACGACAGACAAAACACTGAAGCCAAACTTGGCCCCAAAAACACGGGCGATCATCCACGTTAAACCCACAAGTATCAGCAGGATTATAGCGCCTTTTGCATTAGCGAATAATAATAGCGGCACCAACAAAATCGCGAGAACAAAGGAACCTCGGTATAAGGCAAATATGAAGAAAAACGCCAATCCATACGCATAGCTGATTGCATGAAAACTTGGCCCCAAAAGGCGGGTAATAGTGATTTTAAGCCCATCGAGCAAAGGGGTATTGAACAAATCCACGGTAATTGAATCAAGAAACCCAAGTGATACAATGCCACGTTCCGCCGCATCCTTGTCCCACTGGCCAGAATTACGTTGTGCGGTTGTGGTTAAATCCCAAAATGTCTGCCCATTGGTCCATACCATCCATTCATCGCGGTAGAAAAACTCTATGTACCCCAAAATTACCAAAATAAATCCTATGATTGTCAATGCATAGGAAAGTTTAAGCGGATAAAGCGCGAAAAAAATCAGCCCCAATTGAAAAAACATAAAAGCGGATGCGGTACTTCTCAACGAGATGATCGAACCGAGAGGATTTTGGACAAAACCTATCACAAAATAAACCCCGATGAGTGCAAAGACCATAGTTGTAATCTTCATCATCTGGTCAAGGGACGCTATTTTTCCTCGTTCACGGAAAAAATAGCTCAAAAAAGCAACACTCCATGCAGAACACAAAATGATAAAACTATAACCACGCGCAATATTTAAATCTGATAGATTGATTAAATGCGGTGAAATGATCGAAACAAAAAAGTTTTGGAAAAGAGCGGCAAATATGACCGCGATCATCGCGACACCCGGCATCCAGTTTGCAAGCGCTACTGTGAAGACAAAAGCAATCAGAATGGCAAAAATCGGATGCAGAGGATGAGCTGAAACTGAGAGAGCGATAAGCAGCGCAGAAAAAGCCACGGCGCAAAATGATAAGAGTAGCCTATCGCCCACATTAACAAATGCGAACGATTGTGCGGGGCTGTCTTTTTGCTCAAATCCCTGAGCCATTTGATACCCTTAATTTGTATTCTGCAAAAATATTAAAGCTCAACACACTTATAGCGTGTAATCAGAATGACCAATACATATAAATATCTTACGGTTAATCCCTTGAAATTTTATATTTTATAAAAATTTATTTCATTTCTATTTACCTTATTAAAACCTGCGCCAAATACTATATTGTAATAAGCTTGATAATCTTGAGGTGAATGACACATGGCTGAATGGGATAGCCCATTGATTGCGGAGCATAATAGTGCAACTGCAAGCCGTGATAGCAGGGCGAACAATCAAGCAGTTAACAAACCAAGACAGCGCAACGAAGATGGTCTCTTAGACCCCCTCGCCTTCGTCCGGTTTATTTTTGGTAATCTGGGAAAAATTATCCTGCTCACGCTTTTGCTGACAATTATCAGCATCGGGCTTTTTCAGTTGATTCCATTTCCTTATACAGCAAAAGCAATCATTCTGGTCGACCCGCGGGAAAAAGGCATTAAAGTTTCTGAACAAGTGGTCACCAACATTGATGGGGATGCTGCTGTTTTGGCGAGTATCGTGGAACTCGTTCAATCTGATGGCTTCTTGCGCCCACTGCTTGAACCCTTAAATGTGGCAAGCGATCCACAATTTGAAAAAGCATCAAAATTTGCAAATGCAGGCGATAATCGACAACTCTTGGAAGCCTTTAGAAAAGGTCTATCAGTCTTGCGGATTGGAGCAACTTATGTGGTTGAAGTTAAATACACATCATCCGATGCTCAAAAATCTGCAACCTATGCAAACGGGGTTGCTAAAGCCTTTATTAAAGCCCAATCAACCTCGCAGATAGTTGCCACGACAAATGCCGCTAATTCCTTGTCAGGACGCTTGTCTGACCTGCGCGATTCATTGCAAAAATCAGAAAAAGCCGTAGCAGACTTTCGTACTAAAAATAACATCGTCAATGTTGATGCGGCCAGCACGCTTAAGCAGCGCGCACTGGTCGAGCTCAGTCAACAGGTTGCCCAAGCTAAATCGCAAACCGAAATCTGGCGCGCCCAACACGACCAAGTGCTCAACAGTAATGGCAACATCTTCAATACACTAGGTGATCAAGCCGAGAACCAGCAATTGCAGGCTCTCGGGCAACAGCGTAATCTGATCAACCAAAATCTTGCAGAGTTAAACCTAATATTTGGCGCACGCCATCCGCGCATTGCAGCCGAACAAAGCAAACTAACCTCGCTTGATCAGCAAATAACACTTGAACGTCAACGGCTTGTCGCTCTCAGCAAGCGGCGACTTGATGCGGCTGTCGCGACAGAAACCGCCCTCCAAAATGATCTCAACAAGCTAAGAGACGAAGTGGCTGGCACCGAAACCGCACTCGTTACACTTGGCGAACTTGAGCGCGAAGCAACGGCCAATCGCGAGATATACCAAAACTTTCTCTCGCGGTTCAAATCAACCGATCAACAACAAGGCTTTCAAAATCAGCAAGCAAGATTGGTATCCGAGGCGACAGCCCCTTTAAGCACAAACAGACCCAGTATGGTTTTGGCTTCTGGTATCATCAGCCTGGTGAGTTTTATTCTGTCCACTATGATAATTTTTTTACGCGCTGCAATGTCTGGCGAAAAACCAGCCTTTCAACAGACCAGTGTTGCAAGGACACAACCATCTTACACGCAGCATGATGAGCCAGAGAGCCACACACCAGTGGTCCCGCCTTACCAGCCGCCGCAGCAACTTGATTTCAGACCACCCCCTCCTGTCCTCACTGCGCCAGTGGCCAACAAAAGCGAGGCACCTGATTATGTGAGCCGAGATGCTCATATCACTCCTAACCGAAATACGGTCATTAAGCCTTTAGACAATTATACTTTTAAACCGCCAAAGCACATTAAGAGTACTGTGGCTGCCCAAAGCACTATGGCCGCAGAGAATATTGTGGCTGCTGAGCATATTATGAGTACCAAACATGCCGAGCCGATTGCAGGATTAACACATATACCTCGCTCAAACCTGAGAAGCGAATTTGATCTTGAGTTAGCTCTCGCTAATCAACTCACGGAGGTGCCGGCATTATTGCCTGACCTAAACAGCACGCAGCAGAATGGTTATGGAACCGTCATCTTGGTGAGTTCATGGTTTCCACGTGAAGGTAAGACGCTGATCTCTCAATCAATCGCAACGCTGGCTGCAACCAACCATTTTGATTCCATACTTGTCAAAACACCAACCAATTCTGAAGTTGAATCTCAGCGTGGGCTTTCGTCCTCCAGCATGTATCGGCCCTATTCTGTCTTAGACCCGGTTGCGGAGAGTAAAAGGAATCTTCCCGTTGATTTTAAATCTTTCTCTGCTCTTGAAGCCATTATAGAGGAATGCCGTAAGACTTTTGGGCTTATCATCCTAGATGCATCTCATGTTTCAAATGAGACGCACTTCAGTCGACTTTCAGCAGCCAGCGATAAAACACTGATTATTCTCGATCGGCCTGATGAAAACAAGATTGGCATTATTGCAGAAAGAACGATTCAATCTGACTTCAAAGACGTCAAGATTGTACTTAATAATTTGTAGTAAGTTTTTGTAATTTTGTATTTACTATGACTAACGAGATGATTTTACATCTGACTCCGTAAGAGTTTATCTTAAACTCATCCAATTAAATCTGGGCGAACGACAGATGGCACATAATCATAGCTTGAAAATGAGTAAACCGACTGAAGATGATATGATCAACTGGCCGATCCGTATGCTTGGCGGCATGGCAATTACAGTTGCTTCACGTCAGCAAACAGCTAATGGTTTTATTGAATTCGCAAAAGAACATCGTAAGTCTGGCAAGCTCCCCTTTTATTCAACATCTTCTAATGGTCAAGTCATGGCCATGTGTTATGATAATGCTGATTTAGAAGCAGAATTTGCTAAAGCAGATCAGATATCACCAGACGGTATGCCGATGGTATTTGCCTCAAAAATCTTACCAGGCACTTCACTTCCTGAACGTGTGGCAACCACCGATTTATTTCACGATGTAGCCAAGCTTGCTTCAGAAAATAATGTCAGCTTCTTTCTGCTTGGTGCCGATGAAAATGCGAACGCAGCCACCTTTGATAATGTCAAACGGATGTACCCAAATCTGAATATCGTTGGTCGGCGCAATGGATATTTTTCACATGACGAAGAGCCGGATATTATTGCTCATATTAACGAATTAAAACCCGATATATTGTGGGTTAGCATGGGGGTTCCCCGTGAGCAGTATTTTATCTCTCGCAACATAGATTCTTTGACCAATGTGGGTGTTATTAAAACATCTGGAGGTCTGTTTGATTTCTTATCATTACGACGTTCACGTGCACCAAATCTGATGCAATCTTTGGGACTTGAATGGGCTTATCGTGCCATACTTGAACCTAAGCGTCTGGGAATTAGATATGCTCTGACGAACCCCAAGGCTTTAAAGCTACTTTTGACCCGCTCTTGAGCTATGCAATGAGAACAGAAACCATTACAGCTATATTTTTGATGGTGTGTTTCGTTCTTTTTGGTATCTCAGCCAAAGCAAGCCCAACCGATAGCGCCAATCAATGCCCTCTTAAAGAGCGCTATATAGATTTTCCAAACCCTGACCTACTTGAGCGCGTGGCACGTGGCTTCAATCTACCCAATTGGGATGCTTCTAATCAGCGCAATCAGCTAGTCAAAGCAACGCTGATTGATTTGAGGAAGCGTGGTTTAAGCCATATTCGTTTACCCGTTTTCAGCCCTGCTTTTATGGGTAATGACTTGGGCTCTCCTGAAGCGCAGGCATATATGAACAATATGAGCGCTTACACCAAAGAGTTGGTCGATATCGGCTATCTCGTGTCCATAGATATTCATCCAAGCAAAGAATTCAATGATGCCTATCGAATAGCACCTGACGCCACATTGGACAGGTTGATGAGAATATGGAAAGCACTGTCTGTGCATCTTGCTCAATTCAAACCACAAGACGTGTTGGTCGAAATTTTGAATGAACCAGATACCGATGCGCGCACTTGGCAAAAACACAGCGCACTCCTTGCAAAGCATATCCGTGAATTATTGCCTCACCATACAATCGTGCTTAGCCCCTCAGGCCCGCAACGCCATGAGGCCCTGTTTCCGATCACGCCAGTCGATGATCCCAATACTCTCTACGCCATTCATTTTTATGACCCCTTCATCTTCACGCATCAAGGGGCCCCATGGCTTCCAGAAAATGAACCAATACGCCAATACAAAAAGCTAAGTTTTCCGATGGATTTTAACAATCCAAGCACGCAAGCCCTTTATGGTGAGTTGATCGCCACCGGCCAAGTTGCTGCCGCTAACAAGCTTAAAGAACAGCTTTTTAAACCTTGGGGATTCGAAGATATCGACAGCATTTTTGATAGATTGCAGCAATGGTCAGATAAACACAACCGCCCCATCATCATAAATGAATTCGGTGTTCTATCTCACCACGCCCCTAGAATTTCTCGCCTTTTATGGTTAAAAACCATTGTCGAGCGCGCAGAAGAACATTGCATGGCATGGACACATTGGGACTATTCCGATGGTTTTGGGTTTGTTGACCCTGTGACCCAAAGACCCGACCAAGCCATTTTGAAAATGTTTTTAAGGGAGAGCCCGTGACAATGACCTCACCATCTCACTCAAAAAAACCACATACTTTGGCGCCTGAAATTCGTGTTGTCAGTCAGTTCGATTTTATGTCTGATGATTATAAAGAGTTATTCAAACAATCGAATGCGACCATTTTTCAAAGCCCGTTTTGGTTAGACTGTTTGTATCGCACCTTACCCGATGCTTTGAACGCAGAAGCTGTCATTGTCACAGTTAGCGATACAAAAACGGGGCAATTGTTAATGATCCTGCCATTTGTGCGTCAAACTAAATTTGGCACCAAAATCATGCAACCGGCAGACCTTGGAATCACCGATTACAACACCATTATCGCTTTGCCGGATGTCCTTGTTCAATTAGAAAATCAAGAAGGATTTGACGCACAATTAAAACAGGCGCTCACTCCTTTTGACATTCTACTTTTTCGCAAACAACGGCCTGAAAGCTTTGATATTTCAAAGCTCCTAAGTGGCATGTCGCGCTCTGCTAACCAGAACTCTGCCTTTGAGATGGAAATGGTGGCACCTTTTGAAGAATGGCAGCGCGACACATTATCTAAGTCAAGCCGCAAAGGTTTGGCCCGTAAGCGGCGTAATTTCGACAAAGAGATTGGCGAACTGACATTCAAGGCTCTCACTGATGCGGAAGAAATCAAACAGGCGTTTGTTTTTCTACGTGATGAACGCGGCAAACGCTATCCGGATGACCTTTTAAGCAAGCCTGCTTATTTCGACTTCTATCTTGATGTCGCCATCAATCAGGCAAAAAGTGGTAAGGCCGTCACCTATGTTGGTGAAGCCAATGGTCAATTGATTACCGCAGAATTCGGCCTTTATGATGAAGGACGCCATATCATGCTTTTAGGCGCCTATTCATCGAATGAAATATACAGAAAATATTCGCCTGGGCTTCAATCTATCATGGACATGATGCGCACTCGCAAAGAGCAAAATATCCAGTTCTTTGATTTCTCAATCGGTGATGAAGACTATAAAGAGTCTTTTGGCGCAACCTACGTCCCGCTCTACAATATGATTTTAACAAACGGCATCAAAGGCCTGCTTGCGGCTTATATTTATCGTGATAATGCCTTTATCAAAAAGCTCATAAAAAAACTGTCACCCAACGTTCATTAGGTGACAGTCTTTTTTTAATCGCTCTCTTATACGCTCTAGAGCTTTAGGCTGCTATTTCGTAAGGGTCTATATCAACTAGGCCTTGATCCGCTCTTGGATCCACGCGGAAGTCGATTGTGTGTTTGAATTCACGCGCCTTGGCTATTTTTATTTTTTTCCATAGAAGACACGCTGCTGCCTTTGGATAAACGTGGAAACCTTCAGGCCTTTGCGAGAAATTTTGCAAACCTAATGTGCGGCGCATTACACCGTTGCCATAGTTGACAACATATGAGTTCCAGATTTCACGTGTCCAGTGCTCCGTTGTCACAGAGATATTCAAACAGTCCTGATTCTCCACTCGGTGCGGAGCATAAAGCGGCCAATGGACCATCTGACCTGGCTCAAGGTCATAAACCTCGGCATAATCATCAAACCATGTTTCATAAGGCACTTCTTCTTCCGTCTCACGCAACAACACTTTTTCTATTGAATCGTCTGAGATGAAAGCATCTGTCGCGGGATAAACATAAACACGTTTTTTACCTGAAATCTGCCACAGACTCTGGCCTTGAATATCCGCGTGGTAATAAACTTGGATTTTTGGCGAAGAGATCAGAAGCGTCATATTACGTTTAAACGTCTTAAACGCTGGCATATAGTCAATAAGCTCGCCGAATATCTTATCTAGAACAACTTGATATTGAGGGTCGCGGTCCATGATGCGGTGAATATTCATCCACATACGGCCTTTACGTATAGCCTCAATCACCTCTAGGCCGGATAGATCGCCTATTTCGCCGTTACGCCATTCTTTGACTTCTTTATCGTAGCCCATTGTTGCAACAATATAATCTTCTTTGTTGCAGCGCTCTATAAGCTTGCCAATAGCTTCTTCCGTGAACAAGCCTGAATCAGCAAGTCTATGATTAAGAAGAATTGTATTCTTATCATATAACTTTTTATGTTTCGCTTCAAAGCCAGGTAAAAACCGATCACTCATTTCATATGCCCTTTAGATTTACTCATATTACTCTAGTTAAATGACAATATAATTTGCTATCTAACTATACTCTAAAATAAAATTTGAATCCTTGTTTATTCAAAACAAAGTAAACAAATGCGGCACAAAATTAAACTGACCTGTAAATATGAATACCAAATCCTAAACATCGGATTCACTAACCGATAACCTTGGAATCAAGCTATATTTCCTTAACCAATCTCTTTAAACCTATCTGGATGCGTGACGTGTAAGTTCACTCTCAAAGGATCAAAAAAACAGATCCATGGGGAAATACAATGCGTCAAACAGAGATGGCGGGAGCCACGGTCCAGAATGACTGGATTATAAGCCCGCAAGAAAATTTTAGACTGAACCCTGCTAAGCAGCATCAAGTGATGCGTACACAGGTTAAAGGGTCCGCGCTTGTTGGTGAGACAGAGTTTGAAATCAGCGATGGTATCGTTGTTGAAGGGAAACTTAACTGCGGTCTGACCACACGTGTTGCTTGCAAAGCATCCTCTTATCGTGGTGTCGCTGCCAAGCTTAGCCTTTCAGATGACGACCAAATTGTTGCAGAGCTTATATTGTTACATTCTGATGCGTCATTAAATATGCCATTGGCCCGGTCCAATAATATGGATGAATTGGCCGCAGACTGGCAAATGTGGGGGCGACGCTTCAATCTCGCTCTTATCTTAATTGAACCAGATGGTGTTGAGCAGATGGTATCAAACCGTCTTGGCTCATTGGATGTTAAAGATGCGAAGGCCCGCCGCCCAAGTGTCTTCTTTAGATCACGCCGACCACGGTTTTTAACAAAGCGCAAAGCTGGTCGCGTTGATGCGTCCAACCGTATTGCTGGGCGTGAAATTATCGCGCGCACATAAAAGTCTTGGATCTAAATAGCTTTAGAAAAAGACATCCAGCGTTAATCCGGCAAATAAAATCAAGCCGTAATCACGGTTTGAGCGGAACATCATCAGGCATTCGTCTGTGTTATTAATGTCTAGTTTAGCGACTTGATAGACCATATGCCCTGCGCCAATTGCAAGGCCCGCATAAGACAAAATACCAGCATCGCTTAAGAAAAAACTCAAACCAAACAGTGCCGTTGCACCAGAGTAAAAAGCAAATAACCAAGGCTTGGTATTGTCACCGAATAGTCGTGCTGTTGATTTAACGCCAGCTAAAACATCGTCTTCGCGGTCTTGGTGGGCATAGATTGTATCATACCCCACAGTCCATAAAATCGCACCTAGATAAAGTACGAGAGGGGCCGCACTTATTTCGCCAAAATGAGCTGCCCAGCCCATCAGCGCACCCCATGAAAAAGCAAATCCAAGCGCCACCTGTGGCCAATTTGTGATGCGTTTCATAAAGGGATAGATGGCAACGAAAGCAAGCGATCCAAAACCAAGAAAAATCGCGAATGCATTAAATTGCAACAAGACGAAAAGCCCGATTAGACTCAAAAATACAACGAATATAATAGCCTTTGATATGCTGACCCGACCACTAGCGATAGGGCGTGAGGCTGTGCGGACAACAGCCTTATCAATATCGCGATCAACAATATCATTATAGGTGCACCCTGCCCCTCGCATGACCACAGCACCAATAACAAACAATAAAATATGTTTCAGGTTCAAGCTTCCATCACCCGATGCAACAGCCGCCAAGGCTGTGGACCACCAGCATGGCAAGAGCAACAGCCACCATCCAATGGGACGATCAAAGCGAGCAAGCTGCCCAAAGGGCCGCGCAGAATCTGGCAACAAGGTGTCGACCCAATGCCCTTTTACTGCATCCCTGACACGATTGTCTCCATTATCTTTCATTCATAAATACCTAATCAGAACCGGCTAAAATCACTCTTTAAGCCTTTGTGCGCGTTTGATCCAATCACAAATCTCCGAAAACTCTTAGTAACCCATTGATCTGCATTGGCAGCACCTAAAGTGCCATGGTAGCGATAAGCGACCCTTTTGATAAAGAAGTAAATCCATGAATGTTCTCCTCCTCGGCTCTGGTGGCCGCGAACATGCCCTCGCTTGGGCTATATCAAACTCAGCTCAGATCGAAACGCTTTATGCCGCGCCTGGCAATGCTGGTATTGCCGAATGTGCAACAATTATAGAACTCAATATGGCCGACCACGCTGCCGTAATTGCTTTTTGCAAGCATAATGCGATTGATCTGGTTGTTGTTGGCCCTGAAGCGCCGCTTGTTGTTGGCATTGTTGATGATTTGAATGCAGCAGGCATCCGCGCTTTTGGCCCGACAAAACTTGCGGCTCAACTTGAAGGGTCAAAAGGCTTCACCAAAGATATATGCGCAAACTACAATATTCCCACAGCTGCCTATGGCCGGTTTAAAGACCCTGAAACTGCCAAAAACTATATTAGGGAACAAGGCGCGCCAATCGTCGTGAAGGCCGATGGCCTTGCCGCCGGTAAGGGTGTCATCATGGCTATGACACTGGATGAGGCGCTTCATGCCATTGATGATTGTTTTGGCGGCAGCTTTGGCGAAGCCGGTCATGAGGTTGTGGTTGAAGAATTTATGGAAGGCGAAGAGGCTAGTTTCTTTGCCCTGTGTGATGGACAAAACACGCTAGCGCTTGCCAGTGCGCAAGACCATAAGCGGGTGGGTGACGGTGATGTCGGCTTAAACACTGGCGGCATGGGAGCTTATTCGCCTGCCCCGGTAATGTCTGAGGCCATGAATGATGAGGTAATGACCAAAATCATCGAGCCAACCGTACGCGCAATGAGCGATATGGGGCATCCCTATAAAGGAGTTTTGTTCGCCGGTTTAATGATTACAGAAGATGGCCCCAAACTGATCGAACATAATTGCCGGTTTGGCGATCCAGAATGTCAGGTTTTAATGATGCGATTAAAGGACGATATTTTAACGCTGCTCAATGCAACCGTTGACGGTCTTTTGGATAAAGTCACAGCGCGTTGGTTTGATGAAACCGCACTTAGTGTTGTGCTCGCCTCCAAAGGCTATCCCGGCTCTTATGATAAAAATACACCGATTGATCTTCAAAATGCGCAAGATGCAGAGAACGTAGAAATATTTCATGCCGGAACCGCCATGAAAAACGGCGAGCTTGTTGCCACAGGTGGACGGGTTTTAAACGTTACAGCCATGGGCACGAGTGTCAAAGAAGCGCAACGGCGTGCCTATAAGGCCGTTGATAAAATCGACTGGCCAAATGGCTTTTGCCGACGTGACATCGGCTGGCGTGCTATTGATTGATGGGCTTTGATTTCATTAGCGACGACGCTTTTTGTTTTGCTCAAATATAGCACCGGATGTCGCGCCTGCCGCACCACCGATGAGTGCGCCCGCTGCTAATGGGCCACCAGCTAGGATTGCAACGCCAGTACCCGTAGCAGCACCAATCGCGCCGCCTTTTGCGACTGTTCTCTCTGTGCGTGTCAAATTACAAGCGCTCACTGATACAGCTAGAACAGTAATCACACCCAATTTGGTAAAAATTGATACATATTTGGTCATAAGTTTCCTCATTAGTTTTGTTATCCCTGCCAAGCTGGTAAATTAAATGCATACGAAGAGATTCATACGCACGGGCAATCTTATGGTGTTCGTGCGCAACGAATTGGGCTGCGGGATGTCAACTTTATGGCGCCTCAAGCACGATTTGTTAAAAAGCGGAACATAATGACAAACGCTGTACAACGATTAGACAATGCCATGATCAACCGGATCGCTGCCGGTGAAGTGATTGAGCGCCCCGCTAGCGTCGTGAAAGAGCTTGTTGAAAATGCTATTGATGCGGGCGCTCAAAATATCGAAGTGGTGACCGCTGGCGGTGGCAAAAATCTGATCCGTGTCAGCGATGATGGCGCTGGCATGAGCGATGAGGACCTTCGCCTTGCCGTTGAACGCCACTGCACCTCTAAACTAACAGATGACCTGCTTGATATTCGCACACTCGGTTTTCGCGGTGAGGCGCTTCCCTCCATTGGAGCCGTATCGCGGCTATCAATCGCCACCCGTCAATCAGATGCTGATACCGGCTTTGTAATCAATGTAGCCGATGGTGAGATAGATGGCCCTGCTCCCTCAGCATGGGCAAAAGGCACGCGCGTTGAAGTATCAGACCTCTTCTTTTCAGTACCAGCACGGCTTAAATTTTTAAAAACCGACCGCGCAGAAGCAAATGCCGTAACCGATGTCGTGCGCCGCATGGCAATCGCTAATCCCAATGTCGGCGTCACCCTTGCCGGTAGCGACCGAAAGGAGACACATTTTCCACCCGCAAAGGATGAAGACTTAAGCGCCGCACAAGCAGAGCGCCTGAGACAGATTTTAGGACAAGAGTTTATTGATAATTCAATTGTCATCTGCGAGGAGCGCGAAGGTGTCCAGCTTTCTGGCTTTATTAGTATTCCCACCTTTGATCGCGCTAATAGTCTTCATCAATTTCTCACAATCAATGGCCGCCCTGTGCGTGATCCATTGCTCCTATCTGCATTACGCGGGGGGTATTCCGATACACTAACGCGTGGGCGCTATCCTGTGGTCGCTCTTTTTATTGATCTCGACCCCGCGCATGTGGATGTGAATGTGCACCCCGCTAAAACCGATGTTCGGTTCCGTGATCCAGGCCTTGTGCGGGGCTTACTGGTGGGGGCAATCAAACGAGCGCTCATTGGGGCTGGACTGCGACCAGATAGCAGCAGTACAGAAGCCGTACTTGATGCGTTTCGACGCCAAAATGCCCCCCCACCTCGTTACGACTATCCATCCGAGCGTCCTATTAATGCACAGTGGGATGCACAAGACTCTCCATCACGCCCCATCGATGGATTCAATGATGCGCCTCAAACTGCATTCGATAGCATGGAAACACCTTCTGGTCGCGCAGAGGCAATCAATGAAAATGATCTCACCCTTACCCAGCACCCGCTAGGTGCGGCGCGAGCTCAACTTCACGAAAACTATATCGTTGCCCAAAGCGATGACGGTCTCGTTCTGATCGATCAACATGCCGCACATGAACGGCTTGTTTATGAGCGAATGAAAAATAACCTTGACCAGAATGGCATCGCACGACAAATTCTGCTCATACCCGATATCGTTGATTTGCCAGAAGAAGACGTCAACAATATCAGCGCGCGAGTTGATGAACTCGCAGAGGTTGGCCTCATTGTTGATGCCTTTGGACCGGGAGCGATTGCTGTTCGAGAAACACCTGCCCTTCTTGGCGAAGTAGACGCTGGTGCTTTGATACGTGATCTGGCTGATGAGCTGGCAGAATGGGACAAAACAACCCTGATCCGCGACAAACTAAACGCCATCGCATCACGCATGGCCTGTCATGGGTCAGTGCGATCAGGCCGTCGCCTTAACGCAGACGAAATGAATGCCCTCTTGCGCGAAATGGAAAAAACACCTAATTCAGGACAATGTAATCACGGACGACCAACATTTATCACTCTTTCATTAAATGAGATTGAAAAACTTTTTGACCGGCGTTAAAAATTAGATATGAACCGTTTTAATATACCAACCTCCGGCGGCGAGGCTCGCATAAAATACGATCACGCAGACTTTCATGTCCTGTCATCTGGCACCTTTGTACGCTGCGCTGTTACCAATCAGGTCATCCCCGTGGACGATTTGAAATATTGGAACGTCGAACGTCAGGAAGCCTATGTGGATGTGGATGCATCCCTCAAACGGCATCTTGAAACACTCAAGGGCTAAGACATAAGCGCTGATAACTGCGCGTCGATATCACCACTTTCCTCAAAGACGACATCAACTTCAAAAACCTGAGCCACATCAGCCAAACGAGCGAGTGCGCCAGTCGATCCTTTCAAGCGGATAGCATCTTTGGATGTTGTCACAAGATCCACTTTCATTTTTTCTGCCATTTCAAGCAGGTGTTCGGCTTCTTGTTCCGTGAAAAAATGATGATCTGGAAAACCGATTTCTTCAACCAGTTCAACGCCGCTGGTTCGCAGGGATTGAAAAAATTTCGGCGGATGGCCGATGCCTGAAAAAGCGATTGCTTTTGCTGGCAATTCATTGCTGAGCACGGGCAATAATCTCGCCAAATTTACCGGCTTACCAAGTTGTTTGAACTGATCAATAAGCCGTGCCGTGCTTGCAGCCACAGGCGCACTGCCTTTAATAACAACAAGACAATCCGCATAAGCAATCTGGGTTGATAATCGCGCGCGCAGCGGCCCTGCAGGGATAACGTAGCCATTACCTAAACCACGCGCACTGTCCACCACAAGCATAGAAGACGCTGGTTTTATCTTCGCACTTTGAAACCCATCATCCATCAAAATGACATCCGCAGTCAGATTTGAAACTATGAAGTCCACACCGGCGACACGGTCAGCTGCGATTACTGTTGGTGCATATTGGCATAATAATAACGGCTCATCACCGACCGATTTTGCGCTGTTAGTGTCACCATCAACCAGATGGGGTCCGCTCAATGTCCCCCCATACCCGCGCGTCAGGAAAACCGGCTTCTTGCCCTCTTTTATCAAACGCTTGCACAACGCGATGGCCAGCGGTGTTTTACCCGCACCTCCAACAACAAAATTGCCAATACATAAAATGGGAATTTTTGATATTTTTCCCTTACCAAAAGGCCGATCAGCGACAAGCGCATAAATGAAAGAGACAGGAGAAAGAAGAGAGCTTAGCACTCCTCTTGCACGCCACCAGAAGGCTGGCGCGCTCATCTATTTTCCGCCAAGCGTTCGGTGATAATAAGCGGATTAAGATAAGGCATAAGGGCTTTATTCGTGCGTTCCAAAGCGCCACTAAATTCACTCAACGAAGATTTTGCAGCCACTGTTATGCGTTCGATTTCTTCTGAGTTTTTTAGCAAAGCTGCAACACCGCGCACGAGTTCCTCACTGTTGTGGACGCACAAGCAACCACCTTGCTTGGAAAAAACATCATAAATATTGGAAAAATTCGCAACATTTGGCCCATGGATGATAGCAGAACCAAGACGTGCAGGCTCGATTGGATTTTGACCTCCATGCGGCACTAAAGATCCCCCGATCAGACTACATGGTGCCAATCGGTAAAACAGGCCCAATTCACCAATTGTATCAGCTATGTAAATATCTTCGTCCGCGGCAGGTAATGCGCCAGTGCTACGCTGTCCAACTTTTAAATTCAAAGCGGTCAGCTCATTTGTTATTTTTTCCGCGCGATTGGGATGGCGTGGTGCAATGATCGTCAACAAATTGGGAAAGATGCGCTTCAACAAGATGTGTGCTTTAGCAACAATCAATTCTTCGCGGTCATGGGTGCTGGCAGCAAGCCAGACCGGGCGTTCGCCAATCGCTTCTTGAAGCTTTGCCAATTGGGCAACATCCACCTCTGGCAGATCAGAGTCGAATTTTAAATTTCCTGAATTGATAACCGAATGAATACCCAGTTCTTTAAAGCGCGCCGCGTCCTCTTTGGTTTGTGCAATTGACAGGCTAATATTTTCAAATAGCGCATTTGAGACCACATCAAATTGTTTCCATCGCTTAAATGAACGCGCCGACATACGGGCATTCACAAGCACTTGCGGGATATTCTGATGGCTGAGTTCCATTATCGTTGTTGGCCATAGTTCAGACTCAACAAAAATCGCCATTGACGGCTTCCAGTGTTTTAAAAAGCGCTTGAGAAAAGGCTTCAAGTCAAGAGGGGCATATTGATGGGTAGCGCCTTTAGGAAGCTCAATCTCGGCGATACGAGCTGCCGTCACGGTTACCGTTGTAAAGACGACCTCGAAGCGCATTTCAATAAAGTGTCTGATAAGCGGCAAGACTGCGCGGGTTTCCCCTAGACTGGCAGCATGCACCCAAATGCATATGCGGTTGCTGGTATTAACGGATGCAAATCCATAACGCTCCTTGATACGGTCGAGATCTTCTTTTCCCTTTGCTGCACGCCAACGTACAAAAGCACCAGCAAAGGGCATGGCAACATATCCAAACCCCCCATAAATATTCAGGGCTAGCCGCGAAACAAGATCAGACATTCTTCAATTACTTTCCCTGTTTCTTGTCACGCCGACAAGGCGCTGTGCTTCCACTGTTATGCGAAGCAATTCTTTCTCAAGTTTCTGCCTATAATCCTCTAAAGCGTTTTTGTCGGCTGCACAATCAACCCATAAAGGCTTACCTAATATGAATGCAGCCTTTGAAAACGGCAAATTGATGGCAGCTTTGTCCCAAGAATCAATAAACATGTTTTTGCTGGTAACATGAGAAACTGGATAAATCGGTCTGCCAGAAAATTTTGCCAACGCGATTACACCTTTACCAACCTTACGCGCTGGCCCATGCGGCACATTGGCCGTCATGCATGTGCTGATGCCGTTTTCGAGGGCGCTGAGAATTTCCAATGAACTTTGCACACCACCTTTCGATATGGTCCGTGCACGGTTACGGCCGCCAGAGCCACGAATTGTTTGAACGCCAAAAGATTCAAGGGCAGCCGCCTGTATTTCGCCATCGCGATTGCGGGATACAAGCGCACATAATGGCAAACGCCCAGCAACAACAGTTGGAATAAGAAACTGCTCGCCATGCCAGAAAGTGAAAATGGCAGGAAGGTTGCCCTCAACTTCGGCGAAATGAGGTTCCATACTGCCGGTCATACGGGAACTTAACGTGACAAATTTAAAATAATTTGCCAGCACTTTGCCTGTGAAACGTAGACCTTGTAGTGATTTTAGCATGTTTGCCATGCTTTCTATTATTGAATAACGAGTAGCTTATTCGTCATCTGGATCTAAAAGACGATGCATATGAACAATGAAATAGCGCATGTGAGCGTTATCCACGGTCCCCTGTGCTTTTTGCTTCCAAATTGCATAGGCTTTTTCATAATTTGGGTAGATACCAACGATATCAAGATCATCCAAATTTTTGAACGTATTGCTGGACAATTTCTCCAACTCACCACCAAAAACCATATGCAAGAGCTGTTTTTCATCTTTCGCATTATCAGTCATAGAGTATCTCCATCAATTAGCACAACTAGATAGCTGTTCTTTCTATCGCGTCTATCACAGCATTTTTCAAGGGTATTTTAACTGCTTCACCGCTCGCTAGAAGCCAATCATGCTGTGTGTTGAAGCGATTATAGACTGGCGGCGCGCCATCGAGGTCAGTAAAGGCACCGCCAGCCTCCCGCAAAATCAAATCTGCTGCAGCAACATCCCAGTCTTCCGCAGTTGGTCGTGCAATCGTTCCGGCCAATCCGCCATCAGCTACAAGTGCAATGCGATAGGCCAGAGAATGAATATGGCGTGACCGTGTCATTTGGGTCTGCAGACTATCCTGTATTGATTGAGCGATCCGCGCTGGAATGGCATATTCACCATCCGATAATGCTGGGCCTATTGCGGGAGAAATATCTTTTCCGTTGCATGTTGCCCCTCCGCCCAAGGTTGCAACATAAAGTTTATCCAACACTGGTCCATAGAGAACACCGACAATCGGCTTACCCTTTTCAACGATTGCAATTGAAACCATCCAATTTTCAGTGCCTTCAATGAACCCTCTGGTGCCGTCGATTGGATCAACAATAAAAACCCGATCTTTAGAAAGGCGGCCTTCATTGTCTTCTGTTTCTTCCGATAGCCATCCATAGTCAGGTCGCGCCGTAAGAAGTGTTTCTTGCAAATATTTATCAATCGCTATGTCAGCTTCTGATACTGGAGAACTATTACCTTTCGTCCACACATCAGGATTTTTTTTGAAATAACCCAGCCCAATATCACCCGCCGCGCGGGCGGCTTTAATAACTAGTTCCACATCGTTCAAGGTTTTGTCCTCCGGACAGGGGCAATACTTTTCATAAAAGCCATAACAGTGCTCTACACTTATCTGCCGGCAACAGCCATATTTTCAATCAAGATACTCGGGGCATTTGTGGAAAAACGATATTCAAGATCATTAGCAGGCACCAAACGGGCGAACATATCGCGCAAATTACCTGCAATTGTGATTTCGCTCACAGGATAAGCAATCTCTCCATTCTCAATCCAAAAACCAGATACTCCCCGACTGTAGTCGCCCGTTACAAGGCTTACGCCTGAGCCAATCAATTCATTGATATAAAGGCCTGTGCCAATATCTTTGATCATTTCTTCTGGTGATTTTTCGCCTGCATGAAGCGTCAAATTTGTGCGCCCTGGTGATGGGTTTGCCCCCCCACGCGACGCACGGCCATTAGTCTGCAAACCAAGCTCCTTGGAGGTGGCTGTATCAAGAAACCATGTTTTCAAAATACCCTCTCTAATCACATCCATCGCCTCAGCTGCCACACCCTCACCATCGAAGGGACGGGAGGCAAGGCCGCGCAATCGGTGTGGGTCATCAGAAATGGTCACATCAGGACGGAAAATCTGATTGTCCATGTCGTCGCGCAAAAAACTGGTTTTACGGGCAATAGACGCCGCATTAACCGCGCCAGCGAGATGGCCGATCAGGCCTGTCGAAACACGTGGATCATAGATAACCGAGAGTGTTTGGCTATCCACTTTACGAGGGTTCAACCGTTTGACAGCCCGCTCGCCTGCTCCTTTGCCAATCTCGGCAGGCGCTCGAAGGTCAGAAAAATGCCGCTTGCTGTCAAAATCATAATCTCTTTCCATCCCAGTGCCTTCACCCGCAACGACAGAGACTGATGTTGAAAAGCTGGATGAACGATAACTGCCACAAAAACCGTCAGAGGTGACAAGCACAAGCCCACCAGTTCCCCAACCAGCTGACGCACCTCCAGAATTAGAAACATCTTTTACCGCAAGTGCCGCTTCTTCTGCCTCACGAGCAAGATCAGTCAATACTCCCGCATCTATCTCGCCATCATCGAACATTTCAAGGTCTGGGAATTTTTTTGCCAAGCGGTGATTTTCTGCCAAGCCCGCATAGGGGTCTTCAGGTGCAACTTTTGCCATGGCAACGGCACGGGCTGCCAGTTGCTCAACACCACTTGCATCATTTGCAGAAATCGCCGCTGTGCGGGAGCCTATGAACACACGCAGAGAAAAACCGTCATTTTCTGAACGGTTAGTTTCTTCCACTTTTCCCATTCGAACATCGACACCGAGTGACTGACCAGATACAACAACTGCATCTGCAGCATCCGCGCCCGCTTTTTTTGCAGCATCCACCAAAGCGGATGCCCTTTGAACGAGCGAATCAGAAATGGTGGGTGTTGTCATGATGACCTCATATTTTGTCTTGAAACTATATTCACAAGCATAGACTTAGAATTAATTATATACGACGTATATATAGATTATTATTTAGGGGAAACCATGGCTATTGATGCCACTTCCACATTAAACGCAACTTCACAGGTTGTAGCCCATAGTTTGGCGTTCCAGGCAATAATATTGCTGGGTGCCGCTGTGATATTTGCGCCTATTTTTAAACGGCTAGGTTTGGGGACTGTTCTGGGATACCTCGCCGCTGGCGTTGTGATCGGCGCTCTACCTCTACGTATGAGTGACGGGGTTGAACTTCTTCATTTTGCGGAACTCGGCATCGTATTTCTTCTGTTCATCATTGGCCTCGAACTTAAACCCTCACGGCTTTGGGCACTAAGGCATGGTATATTTGGTGCCGGCCTTATTCAGGTTACCTTAAGTGCTTTAATCCTTGGTGGGCTTTGCTATGCATTGAATTATTCATGGAAGACAAGTTTGCTCGTGGGGCTTGGCCTAGCTTTGTCATCAACTGCGTTTGCTATGCAAATTCTCGATGAAAAAGGTGAATTCAACACAAAGTATGGACAAAAATCCTTCTCAATTGTGCTGTTTCAAGACATTGCAATTGTTCCTATTTTAGCAATTATTCCTTTTCTCGTTCCGGAATTTTTAAAAGATGTAGTGGCCGCCCCAAGCGCGGCTGCGTTGGATGGAAAAGCTGCATTACAGATAGTTGGCGTTATAGCAGCTTTGTTTTTGATTGGCCGCTATTGCCTCAACCCCTTGTTTCGAATTGTTGCCAACACAGGCGCACGAGAAATGATGATTGTTGTAGCGCTGTTTGTCGTGCTTGGCGCAGGTTTTGCGACCCAAGCCGTTGGCCTTTCTATGGCTATGGGTGCTTTTTTCGCGGGTGTTATGTTGGCTGACAGCGCCTATCGTCACGAATTAGAAGCGAATATCGAACCGTTTCGCGGCATCTTGCTTGGCCTGTTTTTCATGGCTGTTGGGCTTTCGCTTAATCTAGACGTCGTTTTCAATAGCTGGGCAACCATTCTGCTTGCGGCACCAGCAATCATGATTGTGAAAGGGCTTGTTATCTATTCATCAGCTCGCATTGTCGGTTCCCCGCACAATGATGCCATACGAGTTGCTGCTCTCCTGCCACAAGTTGGCGAGTTTGCTTTTGTTATCTTTTCTGTCGCTGTCGCCGCTCATGTGGTGAGTATAGAACTCGCCTCCATCATCACGGCCATCGTTACCGTCACAATGGCCCTCACCCCGCTTTTCGTTGCAATCGGCAATCGGCTCATAATCAAGAGCAAAGAAGAGACGATGGAAGAGGATTTTGCAGGAGCTGACGGTTCTGTATTGGTAATTGGTTTCGGACGGTTTGGCCAGATCGTCTGCCAGACACTTCTTGCACAAGGTCTTCCCGTGACCATTATTGACCATAATGCAGAACGCATCAGAAGCGCTGCTCGTTTTGGATTTCGCATCTATTATGGTGAAGGACGAAGGCTTGATGTGTTGCGCGCTGCGGGCATTCAAAAAGCTCGTATTGTTGCTGTTTGTAGCGATACTTCTTCGCGCACCGAGGAAATTGTCAGTCTTGTGCGCAAGCACTTTCCTGAAACAAAAATTTATGCCCGCGCCTATGATCGAGCGCACACGCTCGAGCTCATGGAATTGGAAGTGGATTTCCAGATTCGCGAAATGTTTGAATCCGCTCTTGTGATGGGACGTGGCATACTTGATGGTATGGATGTGCCGCTGGACCGCGCCGATTTTGTAATCGAAGATGTGCGCCGCCGCGACATGGCCCGCTTACAGCTACAACAGGCAAAAGGACTATTCGCAGCTGCCGATATTGCCTTCCAAAAAACACTCGTCCCTGAACCTTTGACAGAACCGCAAACAGAGGCAAAAGTTCTGTCTGAAGAGACTGCAAAAATCACCGAAATATCAGATTAGAATTTGGCGCCCATAACTTGACATCACCTCATTCGAAATCACCACCACCAAAATTTGTCCAAGGCTCTCTTCTGCGCCACATATTGGTTATGACCTCCACAAGTACCGTTGGGCTGATGGCTATTTTTATGGTCGATCTTGCCAATCTTTTTTATATCTCGCTTTTGGGAAAACAAGAACTTGCAGCCGCTGTTGGTTATGCTGGAACCATCATCTTCTTTAGTATTTCTATTTCCATTGGCATCATGATTGCTGCCATCGCGCTCATATCAAGAGCCTTAGGTGCGCGCGACCGTGAGCGCGCAAGAAAATTGTCAGGCTCTTCTCTTTTATTTGTCGCCTTTGTTCTGACTGCCATCACAGCCCTCTACTTCCCCTTCATCGATCAGACCGTTGGCCTTTTAGGCGCAGAAGGAAAGACCCGAGCAGTTGCAACAGACTTCCTGCAAGTTGTCATTCCATCAATGCCACTGATGGGATTGGGCATGGGCGCTTCAGGTTTACTTCGCTCAGTTGGTGATGCAAAGCGCGCCATGTATGTCACCTTGGGCGGTGGGATTTGTGCCGCAGTGCTTGATCCAATTTTCATTTTTACGTTTGATCTTGGTATTCAAGGCGCAGCCTATGTCACTGTTATCGCCCGATTTGTCACCGTTCTCATTGGTCTTTACGGCATTATAAAAGTGCACGACATGCTTGCTATGCCATCCTTCAGCGAATTCACCAATGATGTGCGTGAATTGATGAATATTGCCATGCCTGCTGTTCTCACCAATATAGCAACGCCTGTTGGTAACGCCTATGTGACGATCTCGATCGCCCCTTATGGAGATGAGGCTGTGGCAGGTTGGGCTATTATTGGACGGCTTATTCCGGTCGCGTTTGGTTTCATCTATGCGCTCTCCGGTGCCATTGGGCCGATCATTGGGCAAAATTATGGAGCCACAGAATATGACCGCGTCAGAAGGACAATCACTGACAGCCTTGTTGTCACATTGGTCTATACCTGCGCTATCTGGCTGATCATGTATTTACTGCGCGATATGCTAATCGACAGCTTCAAAGCAACAGGAGAAACTGCCATTCTTATGGCGTTCTTTATCAATATTGTGATTGTATCCTTCCTGTTTAATGGTGCCATGTTTGTCGCCAATGCCGCCTTCAACAATCTCGGGTTTGCTGTCTATTCAACTGCCTTAAACTGGGGCAAGGCTACGATTGGCACCATCCCGTTTGTATGGGCGGGTTCTGTTCTTGCGCAAAGCAAAGGCGTTATTGCAGGACAAGGTGTGGGTGCGGTCGTCTTTGGCATCATTTCAATTATTGTGTGCCTTCATGTAATCAAAAAAATTGGCAAAACACCGCCGGATAAAACCTTGCGTCCACCACTATGGCGTTCTGCCCTTCCCGCATTCTCATCGGCAAAGAGTGCTAATTTACCGTGATATTTTAAGAAATTTAAGCATCCAGCATGTCAGAGATTTGTCGTTTGACATCATCCCGCATACCATCACAAACTCTTAAAATTGTGCTGGTTTTCAAAAAATCCATAACCCTAAATTCATTGATCGGTGGGCGAATGAGAATATCTGGTGCCGCCTCGGTTTCGAGTTTCTCATTTGTGATGGCTTGCATCATAATTTGATTGGCGCCAAGGCTACAATCAAAACCAGAGGGAATTTCTGTGCCTGAAGGGTTCGGCCCTCCAACAACATCAACCGCAATAATGTGGTCCATATCATCCGGTAGACAATCAAATGGCAGAGGGTTTGATATATTACCATCGATCATGACCCGTCCATCCACGCGGACCGGTTTGAATATCATTGGTATAGAGATGGATGCGGCCACTATTTCATTCAAATTGCCCTTTGAAAATACGGCCTCCTTCCAGCCATAATAATCCGTCGTAACCACGGTAAGCGGCGTAGAAAGATCTTCAAGACGTTCAGGTAATGAGTCAACTGGAGTAAAAAGTGAAAGCACTTTTTGTGGATCTATTTGTCCGAGTGTATAGGTTTTCGGATTCAACCAATTTTCTATCCCAGCAGGACGAAGCGCCCACAATTGGCTTATAACATGCGCTCGATCTGCAAATGTTTCCAAAGCATATGAGCGCAATTCTTTGCCTGACATCCCACTGGCATAGCCCATGCCCAAAAGGGCACCCATCGAGCTGCCTGATATCGCATCCACCTTGATACCAAGTTCATCGAGAACTTCTAGAACAACAATATGGCCCAGTCCTCTCGCACCGCCACCGCCAAGCGATAAACCAATTTTCATCTCATCAGACATCAAGGTCTCTTTTTATTTTACCGCTTTATTTCGGCGCAGGTCCAAGCCGCACGAAACTATAAGAGTCGTCACCCAACAAGCGCTTAGCGGCACTCTTTGCTTGTTCCAGTGTCACGGAATTTATCCTTTTTGCCCGAGTTTTAATATAATCGGCGGGCAAATTTTGAATCTGAAGACTTGTCAACGTGTTGGCTATATCCGACGATCCGTCGAAGTTGAGCGCATAGACGCCAATTGTATAGCTTTTTGCCAGCGCTAATTCTTCTTCAGTTGGCCCTTCATCAGCCATTCGTTTCAGCTCTTTTTTGAGCACCTTGAAGGTTTCATCCGCAAAATCAGTGCGTGTGGCAACCGAACCTGTGAAAAGGCTACTCAAGACCGAGTTAGAAAGGCCTGTAGAAATGCCATAAGCAAGTCCCCTCTTTTCACGCACCTCATTTGACAATCTCGATGTCAAACCGGAACCACCCAATATCTGATTAACCAGATAGGCCGGGATATAATCTGGATCATGTCGAGCAACACCTTTGCCGACAAAGGAAAAGCGTGTTTGCGGGCGTTCTATGTCTATGGCCGTTGTTTCACCCAACACAGGCTCAACAACATCCATCTTGCGCAAATCAGCTGTCGCTGGCAAATCACCGAACAAGACATCAAGGCGTTTTTTTAGATCCGCAGGTGAAATGTCGCCCACAAAAGAAATAACAAGATTATCGCGCCCCATCACGCGCTTTTTTATGGCGCGCAAATCATCTGCATTCAAGCTTGAGACGCTCGTTTCTGTGCCACGCACCGTACGACGATAAGCGTGACCAACAGGATAAATCAGCTCGCGCATGGCCTTTGAAGCAAGAGCATTAGGATTGTTTTTTTCCGATCTAATACCGGCAAGAAGTTGGTCACGTATCCGGTTTAGCGGTTTTTCATTAAAATGCGGATCATAAATGGCCAGACGCAACATTTCAAAAGCATCTCCCACATGCGGGCTTAGAGTGCGCATTGAGCCGAAAAGATAATCTCTCCCTGCATTAAATGATATGCTGGTTGCTAAATCCTCCAAACGGTTTTGGAAGGCCTCAGCATCATAAGGTCCTGCCCCCTCATCAAGCAAAGCACTCATTAGATTAAGCGCTCCTGATTTTTCAGGTTCATCTTGGGTTGCGCCACCACGAAAAGCAAAAGACATGGTGATGATAGGCAGCGTGTGATCTTCAACAAGAAGCACTTTCAGGCCAAGGTCAGTCTCTATTTCCTTGATGTCGATTGCTTGTGCACTCAAGGGTACGAAAACAAAAAGAACGGCAAAAACAAACGTCACAATGCGGGACATGACAAAACGCTCAAATAAAATTCTCATGATGGGTCCTTCGCATCAAGGGGACGACGCAAGCGACCAACAACTGCCGTTTCAGGGTTGAAAAACCTTGTTGCCACATCCTTCACAGCTTCTGGGGTTACAGCCTCCATGCGCTTTGGCCACGCGCGAATATCATCCAGTGAGCGGCCAATTACTAAAGTGCGCCCCATCAGATTTGCTAAACTGCTGGCACTGTCTTGCGCATAAATAGCGTTAGAAAAGATACGATGCCGCGCGCGATCCAATTCATCTTGCGTGACCCCTTCGCTTATTACTTTTTCAATAACAGCCATCAATTCATCTTCCATTTCCTTCAGCGTCACATCACCCTTTGGTGTGCCATAAAATCCAAACTCAGTATCATCACGCGCAGAACCTCCGACATAGGCCCCAGCCGATATTGCGATCTGACGCTCGACAACAAAATCCTTGTAAATGCGTGATCGGGTCGTACCGCTCAAAATTTCACTCAACATATCAAGCGCTTCATATTCACCCGGTTTTCCCGTTCTGTATGAAGGAATGCGGAAAGTGATAGAAACACTTTCATTCGTGATCTGCGGATGCCGCACAGTAATTTCCTGGCGCATGAATAGATCATTAGGCTCAGTAGGACGATTGGGCTTATAGGCGGGGGATCGGTTTTCGAGTGTGCCATAAGACTTTGTCGCAAGCGCCCTCACCTCTTCAACGCTCACATTACCGCTGACCACCAAAACAGCATTGGCAGGTGTGTAGTATCGCTCATAAAAGTCACGCAATTCTTGATGGGTAAGCACCTCCAACTCGTGTCGCCACCCAATAATTGGTCGGCGATAGGGATGGTTTTTCCATCTAGCAAGCGACATTGCCGCACCCAGTTGTGATTGAGGGCTGGTTTCAATACCCCTTGCACGTTCTTCTAAGACAACCTTGCGTTCCACATCCACATCTTGCGGTGTGAACTCAACATTCATCATCCGATCGGCTTCAATTTCCATCATGAGTGGCAAATGCTCACGGGTCACTTTTTGAAAATAAGCCGTGTAATCATAGCTTGTGAACGCATTGTGATTGCCGCCAACACGCTTCACCGTTGTGTCGATTGCATTACCTGGAAATTTTTTGGTTCCCTTAAAAAGCAGATGCTCGAGAAAATGGGCAATGCCCCCTTTCCCAGCCTCTTCATCAGCAGAGCCAACTCGATACCAAACCATATGGGTGATGGATGTCGCACGCGCGTCAGGTATAACGGCAACTTCCATGCCGTTATCAAGTTTAAATGTCTCAATATTGGGAAAGAGCGGCTCTGGAAGCAGGTTCTGTTTTTTCTCAAGAGCCGATGCACCTGATAAAGAAGCAAACAACACAGTCCAAACAACTATGACCATACGGCCCAAGTATTTCATCATTAAACATTCCCTCTAGTACTCAACGTAGTCTTTATCTAGTGTATTGTAACAATCGTACAATGCTTGTTCCGTAAATTCTCTCATCACACTTACGATAGGAGGCAGGAATTACCACCTCTACCTTTGTCGATTCTTCGAAAACAACAAAGGCATTGTCCTCAAGCCATACTCCTTCATGCAAGCTATTGAGTGCTTTTTCTCCAAGCCCTTTTTCATAGGGTGGGTCTAAGAATGCTATCGAGAATGGCGATAATGTACCCACATCGCCAAGTCTGGTTGCATCACGCCTGAATATTTTTGCATTGCCGTTTTGCTTTAACGCTTCCATATTGGAGCGAATGAGACCGCGCGCCTCTGTCCCTTCATCAATAAAAAGAGCGAAAGTTGCGCCGCGCGAAAGTGCCTCAAATCCTAATGCACCTGTGCCTGCGAACAAATCAATTACTCGTGCGCCCTCAAAATCAACATCATCCCTATGGCTCAAAATATTAAACAAGCTCTCACGTGTTCGATCTGTGGTCGGCCTGATTGATTGTGATTTGGGAGCGCTTAGCGACGCACCGCGAAATTTACCTCCGACGATCCGCACCCTTGCCACCCCTTGTTTTCCCACCATTCTGTGGTCGCCTACCAGACGCTGGCTTACTCACACTACGCCCATTTGGTGTCGTTTGTTCTGACTTGGTGCGCGGGGTGGATGCCCGTTTGATCGGTGTTTTCTTACGGCCCTTCATATCTGCGCCTTTACGAGCGCTCACCGTCTCTTCATCGCTCCAATGTTTATCTTTTCGTTTTTGACGCTCGCGTGGTGTTTCTTTTTTCTTCTGTATTACTTTAGCAGGTTCAACGGCTGCTCGCATTTCCGGCGTTTCAAAATCCGCATTAGAGGCCTCGATCAGCCTTTGGCCCAACTGGTCGCGCAAAACATGGCGCCGAATTTCTCGCACCTCGCCATCTTTCAATTCAGCAAGCTGGAAAGGACCATAAGAAAGACGAATAAGGCGATTAACATCAAGCCCCAGATGGCCAAGAATGTTTTTAACTTCGCGGTTTTTACCTTCGCGCAAACCAATGGTCAGCCAGATGTTTGTTCCCTTATCCTGATCGAGCGTCGCTTCCACAGCGCCATAGATAACACCATCAACGACAACACCGTCTGCAAGTTTATCAAGATCGGCTTGTGTAATTCGATTTTTTTGATCACGCGGATGCGCTCTTACACGGTAGCGCCTTAGCCAACCAGTCTCAGGCAATTCCAAAACCCGAGCCAAACCGCCATCATTCGTCAGTAGTAAAAGGCCTTCTGTATTGATATCCAGCCGACCAATCGTCATAACCCGAGGCAATTCTTTGGGGAATTTGTCAAAGATGGTCGTTCGGCCTTCGGGATCTTTATTGGTCGTCACTAGGCCTTTAGGCTTATTGTAAAGCCACAATCTAGTTGGCTCCCTGTTAGGAAGCGGGTTACCATCAACAACGATTTTATCGCGGGAAGTTACAGTGAACGCAGGCGTATCCAGAAGCTTACCATTTACTTCTACACGGCCAGCCACTATCCATCGTTCCGCATCGCGACGAGAACAAAGCCCAGCACGAGCCAGAACTTTTGCGATACGTTCCGCTTTATCCACACCGCCATCAACAACCGGCGCGGTTTTCTTTGTGCGATCAGCTTGCGCGTCACGTTTATTTGAGCTTGGCTTATCCATAGACCCGACATATCAAATACTGCGCCCATATCAAAGAACTCATTATGACCAATACCGAATCTAAGACATTTATGGATATAGCCCTTAAAGAGGCACAACTTGCGGCAAGCCGTGGTGATGTTCCAGTTGGGGCGGTCATTGTCTGTCGCGGGGAGATTGTTGTCAAAAGCGGCAACATCATCGCCGCCAATCATGACCCCACCGGCCATGCAGAAATTATCGTCATACGTGAAGCAGCCCGCATCTTAGGGACTGAGCGGCTTATCGATTGTGATCTTTATGTAACTTTGGAGCCCTGCACCATGTGCGCGGGCGCTATATCACACGCACGCATTCGTCGACTATATTATGGAGCAGCCGATGAAAAAGGCGGTGGCGTCGATCATGGTGCGCGGTTTTTCACTCTACCCACATGTCATCATAGCCCAGAGGTATATTCAGGGTTTCAGGAGACAGAAAGCCAGAAACTGCTAAGAGATTTTTTCAAAGAGCGACGGAAATGACCGTTAGCTATGCAAATTTAGAATAAGAGGAAACGCTTTTTCTTCTTTTTCTTGGCTAATGGGTCAACAGTTGGTGCACTAGCAAGCTCCTTAGGCACCCGATATTCGGGCGGCAATTCAGCCAGCTCGCTATTTGATCTAATGGAATTATCTTTTTTGACTGATTTACCAATCAAACGGCGAAATACACTTTTCTTTTTCGGCGGGTTTTCGGCAGCTAATCTTGCCTCTTCCTGTAAGCGCTGTTCTTCCAGCAATTGTTTTTCAAACAGTGCTTCTTCTTCAGCTCGTCTTTCAGCTTCAGTCAGTGGTGGTTTGTTTTCCAGCCTTTCTTGTTCAGCCAGAAACTCTCTCTCAAACGCATCTGTTTCGCGTTTTAGAGCAATTTGATCAGCGCTAAAACCGGTAATCGGTCTAGGAAGTGACTTAAATCCCTCTTTTGAAGGAACAGCAAGCGGCTGGCGATCATGATAGCTGATTTCAGTCTTTGCATCGGAACCTTCAAGAAACCCAAAAGTTGCAATACTGCTTATATCTTTAGCCAGCGCACCGCCGGCCGTTTGGCCAGTACCATATGTCGCATTGCTGATTGAACAACCAGATGCCACCAAGCTAAACATCATCAAAGCAGTGCTCTTAGTAAAAAAACCGCGTTTTTGGAACAAGACTAAATCCTCAAAAGTTTTATAGGCCGCTAACAAACACCAAAGAAGGCAATTGTGTGATTTTTATGAATCAAGCAGAATTATAAAGCTTTTTACCACTTTTTTCAATTAACGAAAAATAACATAATTGAATAGCGATCACGTGATCACAAATATCAATTATCTTGGTTAATTTCTCGCATAGCTTGCGCATCACGTGGCGTAATATCCGGATAGTCGGGATCACTTCCAACATCGGGTGAAATCCGCCAAGATCGGGCACATTTTTTACCTTCAGCCATCTCTGGTACAACACGAACACCTGAAACATCTTCCATGCTAAAGGCCGTTGATGGGCCCTCACCCGCCACAACATTGATAGCACTGGTTATGCACAAGTCTTCAAAATCGCTAACACCCTCAAGTGCCGTAGCCAGATCAGCATTGGAAATATAGACCGTTGGGGCTGCTTCCAGTGACGAGCCAATGCGTTTTTCTGCGCGCTCGATTTCTAATGCGCCAGTGACAACACGACGGACTTTGCGGATTTTTTCCCAACGTCCCGCAAGCTCATTATCAAGCCACGCGCTATCGGGATTGACGAAATCTAGCAAATGCACAGACGGCACATCTTCACCATAGCGATTTGCCCATGTCTCGTCTGTTGTAAACGACAGCATTGGTGCAAGCCATGTAACGGTTGAGCGGAATAAAAGCTCGACAACTTGAAGGGCCGCTTTGCGTTTGACCGATGAAATAGGGTCGCAATAAAGCGCATCCTTGCGGATATCGAAATAGAACGACGACATATCGATGTTCATCAATGTGAAGATCGCAGTATAGACTTTCTTGAAATCAAAATCGCGATAGCCTTGTTCAACGATTTTTTGAGTCTCGCAAAGCCGATGCAACATATAACGCTCAAGTTCCGGCATATCACTATGAGCCACCTCTTCGCCCTCATAATGGGCAAGTGTGCCGAGCATCCAGCGCAATGTATTGCGCAAGCGGCGGTAGCTATCGACATTGGTTTTGATGATTTCAGGACCAATGCGCTGATCGTCTGTGTAGTCGCACGTCATCACCCAAAGACGCAAAATATCCGCGCCATATTGCTTGATGATATCATGGGGCGATGTTTGATTGCCGAGAGACTTCGACATCTTGCGGCCCTTATCATCCATCGTGAAACCATGGGTGACCACGGTCTCATAGGGCGCACGTCCCCGCGTGCCACAGCTTTCCAGCAATGATGAATGGAACCAGCCACGATGCTGGTCTGACCCTTCAAGATAAACATCGGCTGGCCATTTGAGATCCTCGCGTTGCTCAAGGCAAAACGCATGGGTACAACCAGAATCAAACCAGACATCTAAAATGTCATCGACTTTTTTCCATTTGTCGGCATCAAGAACACCTTCAAGGAAACGCTCGCGCGCACCTTCAGCATACCATGCATCCGCGCCCTCAGCCTTGAACGCTTCAAATATGCGGGCATTCACGCCATCATCTTTCAAGACATTGCCGTCTTCATCCACAAAGACACAAATCGGCACACCCCACGCGCGTTGACGCGACAAGACCCAATCGGGACGCCCTTCAATCATGCCACGCAAACGCTTTTGGCCAGCAGGCGGCACGAAACGGGTTTCATCAATGGCATTGAGAGCCGTTGCGCGCAGAGTGCCTTTTGCACCCTCAGGCATAACACCCTCTTTATCCATATAGACAAACCACTGCGGAGTATTGCGGAAGATAACCGGTTTTTTAGAGCGCCACGAATGCGGATAATCGTGTTTGACGCGGCCACGGGCAAAGAGATTTCCCGCACCAATAAGGGCCGTAATAACACGCTGATTGGCGTCGCCCTTCTTGCCTTTGTCATCGACCACACGAGCCGCACCACCCTCAGCATCAGGACCAAGGCCCGGCACATCTTTGGTATAGAACCCTGCATCATCGACGGTGAAAGGAATATCAGTCGAGATACCCATGGCTTCAACTTCGCGGGCTTTAGACATCCAAACATCAAAGTCATCACGACCGTGGCTTGGCGCTGTATGCACAAAACCTGTACCCGCATCATCCGTTACATGATCGCCATTGAGCATAGGAATAGTGAAATCATATCCGCCGAGATTTGCAGCTTTAAGCGGGTGATCAAGAGAAATCGCGGCCAGTTCGTCAGCCTCAACACTTTTGATCTGTTTAAATTCTAATTTTGCCTTGTTGAAACACTCCTGCGCCAAGGCATCAGCAAAAATATATTGATCCCCAGGCTGTGGTCCAAAATCATTTTCTGCGGCGGTGACTTCATAAAGGCTGTATGAAATTTTATCTGAATAACAAACCGCACGGTTTGCTGGAATGGTCCATGGTGTTGTTGTCCAAATCACCACCTTGGAACCCATCAGTTCATCTGGGCCTTTAGCAATCGGGAATGGCACCCAGACCGTGTCACTCTCATAGGTTTGATATTCGATCTCAGCTTCCGCCAAGGCTGTGCGCTCTACGACCGACCACATGATCGGTTTCGAGCCGCGATAAAGTTGGCCAGAGGTGGCGAATTTCATCAGCTCTTGGGCAATATGCGCCTCAGCTTCGAAATTCATCGTCAAATAAGGGCGCTCAAAATCACCTTCAACACCAAGGCGAATAAACTCGCTTGACTGAATACCAACCCAATGTTTGGCAAAATCGCGGCATTCTTGACGAAACTCATTGATCGGTACTTCGTCTTTATTCTTGCCCTTAGCGCGGTATTTTTCTTCGATTTTCCACTCAATCGGTAAACCGTGACAGTCCCAACCGGGCACATAATTAGAATCATAGCCCATCATCTGGTGTGAGCGCGTGATGACGTCTTTCAAAATTTTATTCAGCGCATGACCAATATGCAGATTTCCGTTGGCATAGGGCGGGCCATCATGGAGCACAAATTTCTCGCGCCCCTTAGAGTTTTCCCGCAATGTTTTATAAATGCCCTGTTTTTTCCAGCGCGCTAAAATCTCCGGCTCTTTCTTCGGCAAGCCAGCGCGCATTGGGTAATCAGTTTTTGGCAAGAAAAGCGTATCGGAATAATCGATCGTGCCATCTTGCTCTTGGGGCGTTTTTTCAGTGGTCATTAGGTTCTCAAATCATCGGCTCAAATCATCGGCATTGCTAAAGCTGTGTAGCAACCGTTGCGCAGCAAATAAAGGGGCAAAAAGCGGCTTATATAATCTATTGATTAAGTGCTTCATCAATAGAAGTCGCTGTAGGCGCATTCTTTAACAGCATTTGCGCGTCAATGCTGTCTTTATCCATCTGCCTAATGAGGGCATCAATGCTGTCGAATTTTTCTTCCCCGCGCAGAAACTTAACGAAGATGATTTCAACCTGCTTGCTATAAAGATCGCCATCAAAGTCAAACAGATATGTTTCCAGCAGAGCTGCACCATTATCAAAGGTGGGTCTGCGGCCAAAGCTTGCCACACCATCCATTAGCTTACCGTCTACGCGCATTTTCACGGCGTAGATACCGTGGCGCAGCGCGTTTTCTGTTGGCAGTACCATGTTGGCGGTTGGATAACCAAGATCGCGGCCCCGCTTTTCACCGTGAATGATCTTGCCTGAGACAAAATATCGATATCCTAAAATGTCGTTGGCTTGTTCAATGGCGCCCTGCTCTAAATATGCACGCGTCGTTGATGAAGAAAAAACAAGGGCGCCGGCGTCATCTTTTTGGGCAGGCACGATGCTGACGCCAAAATTATGTTTCGCGCCCATCTCCATCAAAAATTCAGGCGAGCCTTCTCGGCCTTTTCCGAAATGGAAATCATAGCCCACCACCACATGAGCAACCTTTAACTTCTCCACAAGCAACTCTTGAACGAAGGCATCTGCACTCATGCTGGAAAAATCTCTATCAAACGGCACTATTATACTGCCCTGAAGACCAAGCGCCTTAAACAGTCGCGCCTTGACTGAAGGAGGGGTAAGACGAAAAACGGGGGATGAGGGGTTAAACACCGTGCGCGGGTGCGGCTCGAATGTCATTGCAAGAGCGGAAATACGATGAGCATTTTGTGTCGCGAGGTTGCGTGCAGTATCTAGCACAACACGGTGCCCCTTATGGACACCATCAAAATTGCCGATAGCCACAACGCCACCACCCACACCGGCCAGCGCGCTATCACTCGTTTCCAGCAGGTTCGGTATTTCTGCAAAAAAAGGGGATTGTTCGACTATCATCGTATCTGCGGCCTGTTAGCTGTCTTAATCACTCATCATGCGTCTATATACACATGAGCATTACCAATGTCTGCGTTTTCATTAACGACCCGTTTATCATAAAAATGGCTTTTAGCCGCTAAATTGCATTTTCCGCAATTGTTAACTGATCGATTAACGGTCTCTTCAATCGTGTTTCGTAATCTCTATACATGTTGCGATTTTAGAAACGCAATCTATGGGGATGAGAGCAAGAATTGTTCTCACAGTTAACGTGTGGAGTACTCCTATGGCGCTTGATCTATCTATGCCAGTCTTGGTTGTTGATGACTATAAAACAATGGTTCGTATTATTAGGAACCTATTAAAACAACTTGGTTTTGAAAATGTAGAAGATGCCGCAGATGGCACTGAAGCTTTTGCTAAAATGCAAAATCAAAAATTTGGTCTTGTAATTTCTGACTGGAACATGGAACCCATGACCGGTTATGAATTATTGAAACAGGTTCGCAGCGATGCAAATCTAACCAAAACACCTTTTATTATGGTGACAGCAGAATCCAAAACCGAAAACGTTATCGCTGCTAAAAAAGCCGGCGTTAATAACTATATCGTTAAACCGTTCAACGCACAGACGTTGAAAGGTAAAATCGAAGCTGTTTTCGGCGTATAATAATTATTCACACGCCATAATTTAGCGCGTTTACCAAGCAAAGCCTTGGTAAACGCCCCTAATAAGTATGGCTCGGTGATAAATTTGGGGTGCTGAAAATGGTCACAAAATTAGATATAACTCGAATACAACAATTTCTTAAACGTAGTGAGCCTGATAACCTCGACTTGCACGACATCATTCGACTCGCCGAATTGATGACAAATACGATGCTAATTCTTTTGGAAGACAATGATAAGCGCACTTATGATGGGCTATCAAAAATCTCCCAACAGATTGCGGATACTCGCAAAGACTTGGCGGATTTCAGCCCTGTTGAAATGCATGACGAACACATTCCAGAAGCAGGTCGCGAGCTTGATGCTGTTGTTGAGTCAACGGAAACAGCAACCAACCGGATTATGGAAGCTGCTGAGACTATAATGGGCGGCGATTCATCTGATCCGGACGCTTATTCAGCAATGGTCAATGATAATATCATGGAAATCTTTGAAGCATGTTCATTCCAAGACATTACAGGTCAGCGCATATCTAAAGTTGTCAGAACCCTCAATCTGATTGAGGAACAAATCGGTGCGATGATTTCAGGCCTAGAAAAAGAGAACAAAGAGCAAAAAACCATTAAAGAAAGTACAGATGAGCCGCAAGACATTATCGGTGATCTACTTAATGGTCCTGCTCACGAAGGTGAAGGCGTTAATCAAGATGATATAGACGCGCTCTTTGGCTAAAATTATCGTGATAGATTTTACCAATTAAGCTGAGGCATAAACGCTTCAGCTTTTTGGTTTTTATCCTTCAAAAATTGAGCAACAGCATCTGGTGTCGCCTGCGATAGAGGCCCCTTTTCTGCGCTATGGATCCCACCTGTTACGAAGAGGCAATCAAGCCCTGCATCATTCGCACCCTTAATGTCGGTTGCAATGCCATCACCAATGGCAAGCACTTGTTTTTTATCAACATGTTTGCCCATTAGTGCATTACAGGTAGCCAAGGCCCGGGCATAAACTGGCGCATACGGCTTGCCGCAATAATGGGTTTTCCCACCCATCTCTTTATATTTTTGTGCCAGTGCCCCACCACAATAAATTAGTTTTCCGCCACGTTCGGCCACAATGTCGGGGTTTGCGCAAATCACTTCAAGACCGCGCTCAACAAAGCCTTGCAGCATAGAGTTATAATCGTCCGGCGTCTCTGTCTCATCATCATATAATCCGGTGATAGAGATAATTTCCGCCTCTTCTGCTGCCACTAATTCTACCGGCAAACCATCATAAAAATTGAGATCTTTGTCTGGCCCAAGCGCAAACACCTTGGTCACTTTTCGCTCAACAAGATCATGGCGCGTTACGTCACCCGAAGTGACAATCGCATCATAAGCATCTTCTCTTACCCCAAGACCATCGAGCTGGTCTTTGATCCACCAGTCAGGGCGCGGCGCATTGGTAAGCAAAACGACTTTCCGTTTTCCATTCGCACGATAGGCATGAAGCGCATCAGCCGCCTCACTAAAAACAGACACACCATTATGAACAACGCCCCATACATCACACAACACCACACTATATTGGTCGGCGATGTCTTTCAGACCATTAAGACGGCGTATTGTGCCACAAGAGCGTGTAGCCATTTTTTACTTTCCTTAGAAAATCGGCGGATTGCGCCCGCTTTAGCAGAAGCATTTCATGATTGATAGGGACAACCTTCAGCCTATGTTTGGTTATGCTTGTTCTAGCTTTATTATTATGGCGAGATGTTCAAATGATTCGTCCTGCTATACTTGGGTATATAAGACGATATAACCAGAACACATAGGAACGAAAACCAGTTGGATATTGCAAGAAATATCTTCACCTTGGCCGCTATGATGATTGTCTCCTTTTCAGTAGGCTTCATCGCTTGGGCTAATATTGGTCTAGCGACAACTGGAGCCGTAGTTGCAGGGACGGTGGCTTTTTTGATTCAATTCACTGGCTATTTGCTGATTTGGAAATCATTTGCCTATGAAAAGCTCAAAGAAGATATTGACGCTTTAACGCTTCATGAGGCCGAAAATGCGACTAGCATTGAGCGCCTATCAAATGAGATGAAAGGGTTGAGAAAAACCTTAAAAACCACGACAAAAGCAGAAATAGAACCTCTCGCACATGAACTCGAAGTCGTTATTTCCCTCATCAAACAACTGGCTGAAAATTCCTCTGATGCCGAAATGCGCATTGATAATATACAAGATGAACTCGACGAGAGAAAACAGTCAAGCGGTGAAACCGCGCCCGTAAAGAGACAGTCCAAGCCGAAGTCCTCAGATGCCTCGTCACCAACTGGCGAGACAGCACAGGATGACAAAGATTATATGGACATATTGCTTGACGAACCAGTAAAGACAAAAAAACCTAAATCCAAAAAATCATCTAAACCATCGGCTAGTGAAGCAGGTCTTGATCAGAATTCACCTATCATGAAAGCTATTCACGCAGCAGTAGATGCTAATAATGTGGACCTTTATCTTCAACCAATCGTTACACTGCCGCAACGAAAGCCTAAATTTTATGAAGCCCTTAGCCGCATTAGAAACGATGAAGGTGACCTGATCAGGCCGGCACAATATCTGCCCTCAGCTGAGCGCAGTGGCGCTATGCCCATTTTAGACAAAATGCTTCTTGTCCGTGCAATTCAGATTTTGCAACGACTACTAACTCGAAAATCAGACTCTGTTATTGTTTGTAATATTGCCGCCCACAGCATATCTGACACTCAGTTTTTCAACGATTTTCGATTGCTTCTTAAGTCTAAAAAAAATCTGGCAGACCATTTGATTTTTGAATTTAATCAAGAAACAGTCACATCATTCAGCGCGATTGAAGAAGAAAGTATCAGAGCCCTTAAAGACCTTGGCTTCAGATTTGCCGTCGATAATGTGACGGATATTTCTATGGACTACCAACATCTTACAGACCTTGGCTTTCAATTTATAAAAGTATCTGCCGCAACCCTATTATCGACCAAAACATCCGACATAAAAGATATCCACCCTCATGATATACCGCTCTATCTGGCACGAAATGGTCTCGAGCTAATCGTTGACCATATTGAGACTGAAAATCAAGTTGTGGAGCTGTTAGATTTTGACGTGAAACTAGGACAAGGCTACTTGTTCGCCGCGCCGCGTGAGGTCAAGCCAGACGTGACCATGGTACGCACTTCAAACGAAGATCGCCTCGCCAGCTAGTGCTTGGCACTTAACCCGATATACCAAAACGCTGCTGCATGATGCTCATTGTCGCCATTCGCTGGATCAATAAGGACGCCTGGTCACGTTTTGCAGCGTCCATCTTTGTCATCGAGTCCAGTAAGTTACGAGCCTTGGCTGGATCAAAAAAAGGTTGATCAGCAAAGGCCACTGAACGGATGGTATCCTCACAATGCTGCATCAAAGGATCATTGACTTTATTTTTATCTGATTTGCGCATAGGCGGTGCGATAAAAGGATGCTTTTGGCGAGCATAAAGCTCAGGTGTGATCACATCACGGGTTGCTTCTCTTAATACATACTTCTCAGTTGTTTCCCGAATTTTGTAATCAATCGGCAGACCAGCAGCATATTGTGCAACATGATGGTCCAAGAACGGAACGCGACCCTCAATGGAATGAGCCATTTCCATGCGATCAGACAAGACGCTCAAAATGGCATTGATCAGCGCTGTTTTCTGCCACATATAAAGCGATATATTGACAGCATCACGACCAAGAATACGGCCCGGCAAATCAATCTCCGACAACATGGTCTGATAAGGAGCTTTGAGGTCCACACCTGCGAGAGCACCCGCTGTCATCAGGTCTGCTAGGGGGTCCAACTGCTTTGAGGCACTTTCAACCCAGGTCGGGCAAAACCCAATTGCTTGTCTTATCAGTTCACAACCATCAGCACTTGCACCATCCGGAAGCATGATGGATTTGGACAAGGGATTTTCTTTGACCAAGGCTTCAATGGCCGCTTGCCGCTCCTGCTCATTTTTATAGCCACTGCCATAAAGCATCATATCACGCCGGTCGAAAACATAACCGGCCAACATTTCATCTGACCCTTCCCCTGTGAACACCACTTTGATGCCCGCATCACGAACGGCGCGCGATAACAAAAATTTAGCAACTGAATTCGCATTAAAAATAGGCTTTTCACAATGCCATATTGTATCGCTCAAGGCATCGCCAAGATCTTGTGACGAAACCGGTATTGGTTCGTAATTAGATCCTGTGAAATTAGCCGTTCGCTCAGCAAGAGGCGATTCATCAAACTCGCCTTCAAACGCAATGGTAAAGGCGCGTATAGGCCGATCGAGTTTTGCCTGCGCTAATCCTAAAATTGCTGAAGAGTCCAATCCTCCACTGAGATAGCAAGCAACTTCAACATCAGCAATCAGGCGCTCACCAATGGAATCATCAAGGGCGCTGCGAAACCCTGAAATTATTTCAGCCTCACTGCGTGTATCTTGGGCTAACTCGCTTTCAGTCGGATAGACATTGTCCCAATATTGTTTGATCTCGACACGCCCGCCTTTCGTGATCAGCATGCATCCTGGTGGAACTTGGCGGATATTCTCAAACATGGTTGCATGGCCCTGTACGGTGGCAAACTCTGCCATCACGCCAGCAGGGTCCCATCGCGATGGAAGGCCAAGGGCTAGCAATGCTTTTACCTCTGAGGCAAAGAAAACTTCGCCATTCACCTCAGCATAGAAAAGCGGCTTAATTCCAAATCGGTCGCGCACCGCGATCAACTCGCCACTACGTCGGTCAGAAATCACTAAGGCATATTCACCGCGCAGATAATCGACAAAACCAAGACCATGTTCATCGTAAAGATGCAGCGCGATCTCACTGTCCGATTCTGTCTTGAAGCGATAACCCTGCTCACGCAGCTTCTCACGAATAGCCTGATAGCCATAAAATTCGCCATTCACCACAGCATTGAGATCGCCGCGATCATGGCTCAATGGTTGAGTGCCATTATTTAATCCGATGATGCTTAGGCGAACATGGCCCATAAGGGTCAATCTATCTTCAGAAAACCAACTCGAATTACCATCGGGACCACGGTGATAAATTGTTTTTAATGCGGTATCTAACTGTTCAGGTTGTACCCATGGCCGTGCAAGTTGAGCTGCTATAAAACCACACATACTTCCTCCAATAGTAAATTACCAACAGTAGCCGTTGGCCATGAAATTATAATACCTTATTTGCGACTGCATGCTAGTCACATGATTGTATCATGCGCTTTTTTTAAAAACCCAAATATAAACATCAAAAATATCAATGAATTTACAAGACAAAAACACTTTATTTACCATGTTGGTAGAGAATGGATCACATATTACTATTATCGACCGTTGCCATTAGTCACGCGTTCAACGACAAAACAAAAGAAAAGTGTTGCTCTTGTTGAATTCAAGCTCTCAAAACATATTGCCAGCCCAACTATATTTGATCGAAAACGATACAACCGCCGATCCTCAATTCAATGATAAATTAAGGGCCGTGACAAAGTTGAATCTTGTTAGATTTAATAATCTAAAAGACACGCTAAGTGCTGATGCACCTTATGTTATCCTTGCCGATTTCAAAACTATCGGTGATGCTGATGCCATCACTACACTCACAGCCCGGTTTACAGCCCCCGTGATTATTCTGTCTGACAGACCATCCATGGCCTCAGCCGTCACTGCCATGCGGGCGGGTGCATGTGACTTCTTTCCAAAACCCGCAAGCATCAGCGCTATTGCCGAACGCATAAGCGGACTTCTCAATCAACAAGCTATGGCGACAAATCAAATGAGCAACTCACAAAACCGCTCAAGTGTTATCATGCCATTTTGGGAACAAGAACGAGACATTATTGAGACCGCGCTTAATGTGTGTAACGGCAATATTTCACGTGCCGCAGCCGCTCTCCAAATCAGCCCCTCTACCATTCATCGTAAGAAACAAACTTGGGAAATGGCTGGGACAAAAGATACCCGCTAGTTAGCTATTAGACCAATGCCGACGCCAAGAATACGCTCTCTCCTGCATTAAGCATGGCGGCGTAAAGTGCTTGCGCGAGGATAAAACATCGCTAAATACTCCTTGACATCTATCTGCTTAATCAATACTTCAATGCAACGTTAGCACTCATGGTTCTTGAGTGCTAACTGATTAGTACCTGCCCACGAGTAAGTTCAAGTGGGCCATATTCAACAAAGAGGAAATGCGAACATGAAGTTTCGTCCCCTACACGATCGTGTCGTTGTTCGTCGCGTCGATTCTGAAGAGAAAACGGCTGGCGGCATTATCATTCCAGACACAGCCCAAGAAAAACCAATGGAAGGCGAAGTAATCGCCGCAGGCAATGGCGCACGTGACGATAGCGGCAATGTTGTTGCGCTAGACGTTAAAGCTGGCGACCGTATTTTGTTCGGCAAATGGTCCGGTACAGAAGTAAAAATCGACGGCGAAGACCTGCTGATCATGAAAGAAAGCGACATTATGGGCGTGGTCGGTTAATTCCGGACACCTTATTCAACGCTTTTCATAACTAATTTTGGAGTAGCCCAATGGCTAAAGAAGTAAAATTCAGTTCAGACGCACGCGACGCTATGCTGCGCGGCGTGGACGTTCTTGCAAATGCTGTAAAAGTAACACTCGGCCCTAAAGGTCGTAACGTAATTCTCGATAAATCTTTCGGCGCACCACGCATCACAAAAGATGGTGTTTCTGTTGCTAAAGAAATCGATCTTGAAGATAAATTTGAAAACATGGGCGCACAAATGGTGCGTGCAGTGGCTTCAAAAACAAACGACACAGCTGGCGATGGCACAACAACTGCTACCGTTCTTGCTCAAGCAATCGTTAAAGAAGGCGTAAAAGCCGTTGCCGCTGGCATGAACCCAATGGACCTCAAGCGCGGCGTTGATATGGCTGTGTCTGATGTTGTTGCGTCATTGGTTTCCACATCAAAAACCATCACAACATCTGAAGAAGTTGCACAAGTGGGCACAATTTCAGCAAACGGCGACACACAAATCGGCCAAGACATTGCTGAAGCAATGCAAAAAGTCGGCAACGAAGGTGTCATCACTGTTGAAGAAGCAAAATCACTTGAGTCAGAACTCGAAGTTGTTGAAGGCATGCAGTTCGACCGTGGTTACCTGTCTCCTTATTTTGTAACAAACTCTGAGAAAATGCTCACAGATTTGGAAGACCCATACATTCTCTTGCACGAGAAAAAACTTTCAAACCTACAAGCAATGCTTCCAATTCTTGAAGCAACTGTTCAATCTTCACGTCCACTTCTCATCATCGCTGAAGATGTTGAAGGTGAAGCTCTTGCAACACTCGTTGTGAACAAACTACGCGGCGGCCTTAAAGTTGCTGCTGTTAAAGCCCCTGGTTTTGGTGATCGTCGTAAAGCAATGCTTGAAGACATCGCAATTCTAACAGGCGGTACAGTGATCTCTGAAGAAGTTGGTGTGAAACTGGAATCAGTAACACTCGACATGCTTGGCACAGCCAAGAAAGTCTCCATCTCTAAAGAAAACACAATCATCGTTGATGGTGCTGGCGCTAAAGAAGAAATTCAAGGACGCGTTGCGCAGATCAAATCTCAGATTGAAGACACAACATCTGATTATGATCGTGAAAAACTTCAAGAGCGTCTTGCTAAACTCGCAGGCGGCGTAGCCGTTCTTCGTGTTGGCGGCTCATCTGAAGTTGAAGTGAAAGAGAAAAAAGACCGTGTTGATGATGCATTGAACGCAACTCGTGCGGCCGTTGAAGAAGGTATCGTACCTGGTGGTGGCGTTGCTCTTATGCGTGCTTCACTCGATATCAAAGCTGAAGGCTCAAATGCTGACCAAGTAGCTGGTATCAACATTGTACGCCGTGCGCTTCAAGCTCCGATCCGTCAAATTTCTGAAAATGCAGGCGACGAAGGCTCTATCGTTGTTGGAAAAATCACCGACAGCAAGTCTGCAACATTTGGTTATAACGCCCAATCAGGCGAATATGGCGATATGATCGAAATGGGCATCGTTGACCCAATGAAAGTTGTCCGTTCAGCTCTTCAAGATGCGGCTTCTGTTGCATCACTTCTCATCACAACCGAAGCCATGGTTGCTGATGCCCCAGAACAAGGCGGCGCTGGCGCACCTGCAATGCCTGACATGGGCGGTATGGGTGGCATGGGCGGCATGATGTAGCCCCAAGCACTATGATTGAATTTAAGGGGCGCTTTTGCGCCCCTTTTTTATTGCACCGTTTTTATTTATAACGAAGCAATTACTCCTTTTTGGGATTCCCACATGTTGGTACTTGCCGTCACGCTAAGTTTGATCTGGATGTTATTATTCTGGCGCGTAACGCGCTATCCATCTCAGTCTTTCGGTAAATTGCTGTTTGGGGTTGCGGCCTGCTTTATCGCCGTCATTCTCAGCAGCCCCGAACTATGGCAGAGCTTTTATAACGCCGATCGATACGATGGTTTTTATGACCTCAACACAATGGGCCGCGCCGGCGTCATTCTCATCAGCACAGCGTCAATCATTCTCTTTTTTGTTTTGCTCGCCTTTAAAACGCGGTGGATTTTACAGCACACACAATCCAATTTAACCGCCCGCATTTTCGCCCTGATAGCCGATTGCATCATCAGCTTAGCGCTCTTCGGTTTTCTCTTTTCTCTCACGCCACAGCTTTATTACACGCTCTATCAATTTGTATTTGATGGCCTACCAAATCAAGTTGTTATCAAGTCTGTTTTCAATTGGGAGAAACTTCTTACTATTGCCCAGCTCAAAGCAGATGATACCTTCTCTCACCAATTATCTGGCATCGCGCTTTTGGCAATCATTCCCTTCACAACATGGCTACATGGTATGCACCGAACATGGCAGAAGGAAAGTATAGCGCTCACGATTGTCGCGGTTTTAACGCTTCAATATGCAACTATTTTTTGAGCAAGCCATTACTCAAAACCAGTCTTAGAATTAAATGCTGGCCTTAAACCGCGCGGCGCTATCTCTCGCAGCATCCAAAGCAGCCTCATCAGATGTCGCTTTGCTCAGGCTCTCAGAAATCGCCTCAACCATGCTTGCTGCAAGGCCGATTTTATCATTGCTCCATGCGGCTGTGCGCGAGGAGAAAAGATTAGCTTGTGAACGCAAAATGACGCCATCATCGAGCATCTTTAGATTATTGGCCGTGAGCGTGGACCCTGTGGAGGTGATATCCACGATGACATCGGCAAGACCAGCCGCCGGTGCGCCTTCGGTCGCGCCCAGACTTTCGACAATGCGATAGGTGGCAATGCCGTGTCCTGCAAAAAAGCGTTGTGTCAGGTTCCAGTATTTTGTCGCAATGCGCAAACGCCGCCCATAGCGCGCGCGAAAGCCTGCTGCCACATCATCGAGATCTTCCATGGAGGTGACATCGATCCAGCTCTCTGGCAAGGCCACCACAACATCAGCATGGCCAAAGCCAAGCGGCTGAAGCTGGCAGGTGACCGCATCATATTGAGCGATATTTTCCTTCACCAAATCCTCGCCCGTCACCCCAAGGTGAACCTTGCCACGGGCAAGCTCGCGCGCGATCTCGGAGGCTGAAAGAAAAGCAACCTCGATATTCTCTTGACCTTCAACTATGCCGCGATAATTACGCGCACCAAAGGGCGATGCGACAGTGAAACCAGCAGCCCCCAATATCTCTTCGGTCTTTTCCTTCAGTCGCCCTTTTGAAGGAATGGCGATGATAAGCTTATCACTCATGATGCACCCCCTTCGCGGCAACGCTCAAGCCATAGCGAAAAGCCGACCGCTGGCATGGCTTTATCGCCCAGCATTTCGGTCAAGCCATCATAACGCCCACCGCCTGCAAGCGGTCCTTTGGCGCGATTGTTGGCGTCATAAATTTCAAAAACGAAGCCCGTATAATAATCAAGCCTGCGGCCAAAGCTCGCACTAAAGGTGATCTCAGCATCAAGGCCTTGCAGTCCTTTTGCACGCGCATCATAGCCCGCGATTGCACCGGCAAAATCAATGCCGTTTTCTTCGCCAAACCGCGTCATCGTGTCGCCCACCTTTTCGCTCGCGCATTCAAGGGCGAGAAAATGCCGACAAATCTCAGTGACCGTTGTCGAGACAGAAACCTGCTCGTTACGCTTTTTCAAAAACCGCTGCGCGATCTCATCAGCCGTGCGCCCACCAGCGCCCATCATGCCGTGGGCCTGCATCATGGCACTGACTTCTTCGGTTAGAGCGGCGCTATCGTCTGTTTTGAAATCATTGCTTGCGACCACGGGGGCGCTCACCATGCGCTTTAACATCGCCTCCACAAGATCCGCATCACCAAAGGCGCGGGTTAGGCGTTCGCGCCAAATTTCTGGCAAGCCAACAGGCGTGACCAGCGCATTGAAAAAAGCCGGATCACCCATTTGCACAACCGGTTTAATGTCGCCACCACCACTGGCACCAAGCGCGCGCACGGCGTCTAACGCAAGGCGCACCATATCAGCATCGGCTTTGGCAAAATCCGCCTCGCCTAAGGCTTCAACACCTGCCTGCTCAAATTCTTGTGGCTTATCATCGCGTCCTTCTGTCGCCTGACGAAACACGCTGCCTGAATAGTGATAACGCGCCGCCTCGCCTTTGTGCTCCAGACAAACCGGAATGGTGAATTCAGGGCGAAGGCACAGGGTCTCTCCCTTCGCGCCTTGCGTCACGAATAAGCTCTTGCGAAACGCTTCACCGGCCGCGTTTAAAAACGGGTCTGCCGGTTGCAGCACAGATGGCTCAATGCCTGTGCAGCCAGCGCTTTCAAATAAAGTGGTGAGAGCCTCGGTTTTCATGCCTAAGCCGCACCTTGCGCTTTAAGCAGCTCGCGGACTTTTGCGACAAGATCAGCTTCATCAATTGCAAACTGGCCGGGGCGGGTCTCGCGCCATTCTTCATTTGATTCAATCGCCTCAGCTTGCTTGCGACCCTCGATCAAATCTTTGATCTGTAGCTTGCCGTTCGCACGCTCTTCCGAGCCTTGAATGATAGCAATCGGACAACCGCGCTTATCGGCATATTTCAGCTGATTGCCAAGTTTATGATTAGCATTGCCTTGATACATCTCGGCACGAATGCCTTCGGCGCGTAATTGCTGCACCATTTTTTGATATTGGCCGAGGCTTTCCGTGTCGCCGTCCATAACGGTGACGAGCACAGGGGCGATGACATGTGAGGTATTGAGCTTCCCGAGATTTTTCAGCGCCGTCATCAAGCGTGACACACCGATGGAAAAACCAGTGGCCGGCACATCGCGGCCCGTGAAGCGTTTGATAAGACCATCATAACGCCCACCACCGCCGACAGAACCAAACTGAACCTTCTCGCCTTTTTCATTTGTCACATCGAAAAGAAGCTCAGCCTCATAGACCATGCCTGTGTAATATTCGAGACCACGGACGACGGAGGGATCGATTTTAATGCGGTCAGAAGCGTAGCCGCTATTTCGGCATAGTTTTTGTAGCGTGCTAAGTTCTTGGAAACCTGTTGAGTATAAATCAGATTCTCCTGTTTTCTGACCTTCAATTTTTTTAGCCATCAATCTGACACCAACGTCAGCACCATATGATGCTGCCAACCGGCCATCATCAGTTTCTTCAAAATCTACTGTGATAAGCTTTATCAACTCTAATATAGATTCTTCATCCAGCTTCGCGCCCTCAGTAAAGTCCCCACTATCATCCTTGCGGCCTTCTCCGAGAAGCTGCTTCACGCCTTCAACACCAAACTTATCTAGCTTATCAATCGCACGAAGAACCGTCAGGCGATCTTCTGCATTCACATCACCGCCAAGGCCGATGGCTTCCATCACGCCATCAAGCACTTTGCGGTTGTTGACACGAATGACATATTGCCCCTTCAAGCCCAGCGCTTCCATGGTGTCGGCCATCATCATGCACATTTCGGCATCTGCCTGCACACCCGGTGCGCCGACACTATCGGCGTCAAATTGCATGAACTGGCGAAAACGACCCGGCCCCGGTTTTTCATTGCGGAAGACATAGCCAGAACGATAGGAGCGGAAAGGAAGCTGAATCTCATTGATGTTTTCTGCCACATGACGCGCAAGCGGCGCGGTCATATCATAGCGCAGGCTCATCCATTGCTCATCATCATCTTGCACCGAGAACACACCCGCATTCGGGCGGTCTGTGTCTGGCAGAAATTTGCCCAAACAATCAGTATATTCAAACATCGGCGTTTCCACCGGATCAAAGCCATAACGCTCATAAACCTCGCGAATTTTCGCGAGCATCTCATCGCTCGCGCGGATATCATCCGATGAACGATCAACAAAGCCACGCGGCAAGCGGGCTTTTGGCTTTTTCGGTTTTTTCTTTTTATCGGACATGATCAATCACGGGTGCTTTCAAGCGGTCATAATTCTTGGCGCTTTCCTAGCCGATCAGAGGAGTGGCGGCAAGCTTTCAAGTTTTTATTGGCCGTTTTAATTGAGCACGCTTTTCCTCAATGATCGCGCGGCAAAAACAATCGTCCACATGATCGTTGACCAGACCCATCGCCTGCATGAAGGCATAAACCGTGGTCGGGCCAACAAAAGACCAGCCGCGTTTTTTCAAATCTTTCGAAATCTTTGTCGATGTTTCCGTGTAAGCGGGAATATTATCCTTGGTGATTTTCATTGGGCGGCCAATTTGCGCCTCTTCTTCAAAACCCCAAAAATAGACAGCGAGCGAGCCAAACTCTTGTTGCAGCTCCAACGCCCGATTTGCATTGTTGATTGTCGATTTAATCTTGCCACGGTGGCGGATAATACCCGCATCCAAAACCAGCCGCTCAACGTCTGCATCCGTAAAGGCCGCGACCGTGGCAATATCAAAGCCTTTGAATGCAGCGCGGAAATTTTCGCGCTTGCGCAATATGGTCAGCCATGAGAGGCCCGATTGAAATCCCTCTAAACACACCTTCTCAAAAAGCCGCGTGTCATCAACAACCGGATGGCCCCATTCCTCATCATGATAGCGGATATAGTCAGCATCATCATTTGGCCACCAGCAGCGAATGGGGTTTTTATTATTATCCATAAAAAATGCCTCCGTCTTATCAACGGAGGCACACTAACTTATTTCAAATGATTTTGCTCTAACTAAACATATCGTCGATGTCGCCCTGTGAGGCTGTGTTATCATCTTCTTCCATGGCTGGGCCATTAAGAAGTTTTGAGTCTCCATCGCGACCAATCGCCTCGTCCGCATCAACTTCATCGAAGGAATCGCTGCCACCCCAGATTTCAATCATCTTATCTGTGCGTTCTGAAACGAAGCGCAGGACATTAACAACCTTATTGATACGCTGACCCGTGATATCTTGGAAGTTACACGCTTCATAAACCGTCAAAATTTGTTCTTGAATGTTTGAAGCAAGAAGCCCCTCGTCACCAGCGAGTGAATCGGCGAGCACAGTTGCATCTCGTTCAATGTGTTCGATCGCTGTCAAAATTTGGTTTGTTGCAGCCTCTGTTCCTTTAACCACAGCATCCAGCTCATCAACTGGGCGGGCGTGCTCTGTATCAAAACCAACAGAAGAAATTGTTGCAATTTCTTTTTTCGTTTTTGAAATCGCTCCATAAATTTCGTCTAATTCCGCTTTAAGGCTCAACGCTTCAGTCAAATTACTATTCTGTTTAATCACGGGCGCTGATTCAGATGCACCACCGTTAGGCTCTTCACCACCTTGCATGTCAGGACAAATATGGGCACGCAGAAGAGAAATCTCCGACATGATTTTCTCGTACATTTCCACGGTTATACCGTCCGCTGCCGCTGGCGTTGCCTCAGCAGGTGCATTCATTGTTTCAAATTTGTAAAGCTTAGCTTTCATCGTCAAACACCCTTTCTAGATTAAGTTTAAATTGCCACTTAAGCGTTAAACCGAGATTAACTACCAAAGGCCAAAGACACTTATTTTTCATGATCTTCTCATCAAAATGAGGATGGATAACGTACGGCTCTTGATTTGATCACACCTGTGTGAGATACTTCTCTCAGGCATAACATCAGGGTTTTGGCTGTTTTCGTAAGAAAGTAGCGGGTTTGTTATGAGCGGGATGTTAAAGTGAGCGATCAAAAATCCGACAAAGAACTCTCATTTATCACTAGCCATTTTTCTTACCGTATTCGTCTTTTTCTCTATAGCTTGGCTCTGTTTATCGCGGCAGCCTTCATGAGCCAGCCCTCGTTCGCTGGGTCAAATGATGTCGACGTTAAAATAGCCCAGCGCGATTTTATGCGCATCATGCTATCTGCAGAATTTGGCGGTAATACCAAGTTTGCCAACTCTATCAAAAAATATGATACGAGCGTTCGCTTTGCGATCATCAATCATGCAAAATTGGACCGTCGCCCAGCTGTTCGAAGTTTTATTTGGGAATTACCACAAAAAATCAAAGGCTTAAAAGCTTCGGTTGTTTCAAATCCTGATAAGGCCAATTTCCGAATTCATGTTGTTGATAAGAACCAATATGCTGCAGTTATGCGCAAAGATATCCTTAAAAATAAGAACGCAAAAGTTCACGGCCAATGCTTTGTCCGCGTCTCACCCGGAAAACAAAAGGGCATCAGTGCAACTGATGTTGTGATCGTGTCTGACAGAGACGAGCGAACATTTAATCGCTGCCTTGTTGAAGAAGTTTTACAAGGCCTTGGTCCACTCGCTGACAAAGGGCATAAAGGATATAGCGTTTTCAATTCAGCATCCAAGCATCACAGTTTTACGCTGCATGACCGCGTCTTGCTCAATGCCCTTTATGATCCACGCATTAAGGCAGGTATGTCTAAGAAGCAGGTCAAAAAAATCATATCAAATGTCATACGTGATTGTATTGCCCGTCTCCAGCCGTCTTGAGCCATATCAATGATGGCGGGCTTTTGCGCTAAGAATTCATTAACCCAATACGCAAACATATCAGTAACCTTAATCTATAATTTGCCGCTCACATGAGCGTGAGATAGCCTTTTGTTTACCCATTAAAACAGTATTTACCCTAGCCTCTTCTTAGTTGACACGGGTTACTGTGTCTTATTGTTCGACGATTAGTAGAGAGTACGTCATATGTTTGGAAAATGGTTTAGCCGGTCAGCTTTGGCTGGTATTGGTATTATAATCGCAGGTTCACTTTTATCAGCACCTGCAGCACAAGCAGGCAGCCGCTACGCGGAAGCCCCTCCAGTTGTTTTAAGCCCTGATCTCACAGAGCCATGGCAGTTGCAACTCACCACGCCAAAGCGCGCGAAGGTGGTAACTCGCTCAACAAGATCTTACACCCCCACTAAGAAGAAGAGAAAAGCAGCTAAAAAACGCTCCATTAAACGCAAGCTTGCCCTCAGTTCAGGGGCACAAAGCCAAAGACGCGCAACACAGCAACGCCGCCAAAGCCTTGCCCCGCGCTTTCTCCCCCAGCAGGTTGAATATAATACCAAGCACAAACCAGGCACCATCATTATTGATACGAAAAGCCGCTACCTCTATCTTGTGCAGGCGAATGGTGAAGCACGTCGTTATGGCGTGGGTGTTGGCAAACAAGGCTTTGGCTGGACAGGCACAGAGCGTGTAACACGCAAAGCTAAATGGCCATCATGGACGCCACCAAAATCAATGATTGCTCGTGAAAGAGCTAAAGGCCGCATCCTACCAAACTTCATGCCCGGCGGACCGGAAAATCCAATGGGTGCACGCGGCATCTATCTCGGTTCAACGCTTTACCGCATCCACGGTACAAATGCGCCATGGACAATCGGTCAAGCTGTATCATCAGGTTGTTTCAGAATGCGCAATCAAGATGTTCAAGATCTATATGATCGCGTGAGAGTTGGCGTAAAGGTTGTTGTAATTTAAACAACACAACTCATTATAAAATTCAAAAGGCGCCATTCGATACAAAGAGTGGCGCTTTTTTATTTGGCTTTTATTCTGCCGCCTCAGACATAACCAATTTTTTCTGATCCAATCCGCGTTCGACAAGCACAGCGGGAGCAGCGCCTCCATAAATCCAGTTCAACAGCTCAATCGTATGAACAATAGGAATGTCGGCACCATCTTCCTTCATGCCTGCAGATATCTGGGTAATGCAACCAATGTTGCCGGTTGCGATCGCGTCGGGCTTGGTGCTCTTGATGTTATTGACTTTACGCTCACGCAAGCCGCCCGCAATCTCGGGCTGCATGATGTTGTAGGTACCTGCAGAGCCGCAGCACAAATGCCCCTCAGGCACATCGGCGACGCGGAAGCCCGCCCCGCGCAAAAGATTCTTCGGCTGCATGGTGATTTTTTGACCATGCTGCATCGAACAGGCTGAATGATAAGCAACCTTTATGCTGGGAATGAATGATGGTTTAGGCAGTCTGATCTCATTCAGATATTCCGTGATGTCTTTGGCAAGCGCCACAACCTTGGCCGCCTTGGCAGCATAGGCTTTATCATCACGCAGCATGTGGGCGTAATCTTTGATCGTTGTGCCGCAGCCAGACGCGGTGATGATGATGGCATCAAGCCCCTCGCCCTCAATCTCAGCTGTCCATGCATCAATATTTTTGCGCGCCGCATCAAGAGCTGGGTCTTCTTTGCCCATGTGATGAACCAATGCACCGCAACAGCCCTCACCTTTTGGCAACACAACTTCAATCGCAAGCCGGTTTAAAAGCGAGATCGTGGCCTCATTAATGCTTGGTTGAAGCACCGGCTGCGCGCAGCCTGTGAGAATTGCCACACGCGCTTGTCTTTCCACGATCGGCGAATAGGTTTTAGGCCCCATGACCTTAGTCTTCATTGGTAGCGATGCCGGTGCAAGATCAAGCATGGCACCAAACCGCTTCAAAGGAGCTATGGATTTCATGATACCAGCAAATGGCTTGCCGAGTTTAGCAAGACTGGTCGCTGCCCTAAATCTCTCTGGATAAGGCAGCACAGCTGCCAATATGCCACGGATTAATCGATCCATCACAGGGCGTTTATATGTCTTTTCAATATGCGAACGCGCATGGTCGACCAAGTGCATATAATGTACACCTGAAGGACATGTGGTCATGCAGGAAAGGCAGGAAAGGCACCGGTCAATATGTTTCACCGTTTTCTCATCAGCTGCACGATCGTTTTCGAGCATATCCTTGATTAAATAAATCCGCCCGCGCGGACTGTCCAACTCATCGCCAAGGGTTACATATGTCGGGCATGTGGCAGTGCAAAATCCGCAATGTACACATGTGCGCAAGATTTTTTCGGAATGAGCAACATGACTATCCTCAAGCTGTTCCGACGTGAAGTTTGTTTGCATTTATCTTAACTCCTAAACGCCCGCGACCATAAGACCAGGGTTTAATAAATGATCCGGATCAAAGCTTTGTTTGATGCCACTAGAAAGCGTTGCGAGAGGTGTCGGTTGCGGTTCAAACACATCAATCTTCGCGCGCAGTTCTGGTGAGCCACGCACCAATGTTGCATAGCCATCAGCTGCATTAACCGCATTGCGAATGGTCTCTTCACCCGCATCATCTTCTTCATCAACCGCAAGCCAAACAAGGCCGCCGGACCAGTCGAAATAATAGGCGCAATCAACAGTCTGTTTAATCACCTCGACCGTGTTTGGTGCTGATGTTGGGCGCACGGATAGCTTCCAGATCGCCTTGTCGCGTGGCTGTGCTAAAAACTCAACATCACGAATTTCCGTCCATATGACGTCATGCTCATAGCCTTCAATTTTTGTAGTATTGCCAAAATCCGCGAGAGCTTTTTTTAACTCTGCCAAGCGGTAGTCCACCTGTTTTGAAAAACCTTCAACCCGTATCAAGGTTCTAGCCACGTCTGCCCCAACGCCTGCTGGCAGATGCGCGAGGGCCGTGGGCTCAAACGGTGTTCCTGCAGCGTGACATAACGCACTTACACCAAGCTCATCACTCAGGCCTTCTATCATCAAAGTTGCTTCTCGTTCAGGCGTGGGCAATAGCTTGAACGTTACCTCGGTCAATAATCCCAATGTACCCCAAGCGCCCGCTTGTAGTTTTACCAAGTCAAGCCCGGTGACATTTTTCATGACGCGACCACCGTTCTTGATGATCTCACCCTTGCCGTTGACAAAACGCACGCCAATGAGGCTATCACGGGCAGCACCGGCGAATATGCGGCGAGGCCCAGAAATATTACCAGCCACCACCGCGCCAATCGTCGGCTCTCCCTCAAGCCCCAAAAGATTTCGGTGGTCCATGGGCTCAAATGTGAGCATCTGATTATTATCTGCGAGCTTCTTCTTCACTTCAGACAACGGCGTACCTGCCTTTGCAGAAATCACCATTTCACTTGGCTCGTAAAGAGTGATGCCTGACAGAGCCGAGGTTGAAAGTGATGCATCAGCATTCATTGTTCGGCCAATGGTCGAGCGTGTTCCTCCGCCAAGGATGCGCAACGATGTCTTCGTGGATTTTGCCGCAAAGACAACCTTGGCTGCTTCTTCTTCACTCTTCGGGGTAAAGGTCGTCATGCCGCAGCCTTATCTTTTTTCTTGGCCCGCGATTCAAGCGGGAAAACTTTTGCAGGATTCATGAGCCATGATGAGTCAAAAACCGCGCGCACGGCCATTTGCTGATCAAGGTCTACCTGATCGAACTGATGTAACATCAAATCGCGTTTTTCAATGCCGACCCCATGCTCACCCGTGAGACAGCCACCCACATCAACACAAAGTTTCAAAACATCATCGCCAGCAAGATGCGCCTTGCGGCTTTCCTCAGGGTCATTGCAATTGTGCAAAATCAATGGATGCATGTTGCCATCGCCAGCATGAAAAACATTGGCGCAGCGAAGGCCATAATGATCGATAATCTCGCCTGTTTTTTTCAAAACATAATCAAGCTGTGACAAAGGCACAGTACCATCCATGCAGATGTAGTCAGCCACGCGACCAGTTGCGCCAAAGGCGGATTTGCGCCCTTTCCAAATCGCGGCAGCTTCCATGGCAGATTGGCTTTCCTTGACCGTTGTCACACTATGCTTGCGGGCAATCGCGATGATCTTTTCAAGCATCGCATTCATTTCATCTTCTGATCCTTCAACCTCAACGATAAGCAGTGCTTCAGCATCAAGAGGATAACCAGCATTGGCAAATTCTTCACAGATGTGGATCGCTTCCTTGTCCATATATTCAATGGCCACCGGTACGATGCCACCGCCAATAATATCGGCCACACATGCACCAGCCACAGTCGAGTCATCAAAGCCAAACAAAACAGGCCGCGCGCCTTCGGCTTTGCGCAAAATGCGCACGGTTGCTTCTGTGACAATACCAAGCTGCCCTTCGGAGCCGCATATTAAGCCCAAAAGATCATAACCCGACGCATCAAGGGCTTCACCGCCAATGTCTACGATTGAACCGTCGAGTAACACCATTTTGACGCCCATCAGATTGTTTGTCGTTACTCCGTATTTCAGGCAATGCGCTCCACCGGAGTTCATGCCGATATTGCCCGCGATCGTACAAGCAAGCTGAGATGAAGGGTCAGGGGCATAAAAGAACCCTTCAGGCCCCACATGATCAGAGACGCGCAAATTAGTGACGCCAGATTGAACCCGCGCAACACGATTTTGATAATCGACCGACAGAACTTGATTCATTTTAGAGACACCGATAACGACCGCATCTTCCTGCGGGATCGCGCCACCAGCAAGCGATGTGCCAGCACCACGAGGAATAACCGGGACACCTTCGCTTGAACAATATTTCATAACCGCGGCGGTCTGTGCTGTTGTCTCAGGCAAAACGACAGCCAATGGCACCCGACGATATGCAGTAAATGCATCTGTTTCATAGGGCACGAGTTCGCGCTCATCATAAATAAGGCTGTCTTCAGGCACCATCTGTGAAAGTGCGGATATAATTTTACCGCGCTTGGCCAAAATCAATGGGTCTGGTTCAAGGAGTTTTATCGTTGCCATAATATTCTCTTCATGTCGGATAAAAATGGATTGTCTTCGAATAGTAAGGAGACCACAAGGAGAAGCAGTAAAAAATACTGCTCATGCACGCTTCTTGCTATGATTATAGCTCATATTTTTAAATTGGTAAATTTATTTATCCAGTTGAGCCTGATCGCATAAATCAACTTTACAATCAATTAGTTGCCGTGATTCAACCGAAAATAGTTTCTAGTTGTATAGATTAAAACAAACGCTAAAGTACTTGTAACGATTGACAATAACTTAGGTATCTCTTTTTTTATTGCTCAAAAATAAGTTAAATTTCTCATTTTGATGGCAGATAGACAAAAATAAAAAAATACAATTCATAGATCTCCCATCTCTGATATCAATGTCTCATTAAGTCTCAAGAATCATTTCTATAACTATTTCTGTAAAAAGTAAGGTCTGATGGCGTCCTTTCACGATTTCGATATTTTTGCCCGTGTCATAGCGACAGGCAGCATGACAGCTGCAGGCCGTGAGCTCGGTTTTTCTCCTGCCTTGATTTCTAAGCGAATGAAGCGGCTTGAAGAAAGGTTAGGTGTACGCCTTATGCAGCGCACAACGCGCCAAATCGCGCTCACCGAGGTTGGCCAAGGGTTTTATGAGCGGGTTTTGGTCATTCTAGCCAACGTTGAAGAAGCTGAAAATTATGTCACCCGCCGGACAGAAACCGTTCGAGGCGGCCTTAAAGTCGCAGCACCAACAACTTTTGGGCGGCTACATATCGCTCCTTATTTGAACAAGCTCATGGAACAAAATCCAGACATAACCATCACACTTGATTTGTCTGATGACTTCGTTGATCTCGTCGCCGACGGCATTGACGTTGCAATCCGGATTGCGGAACTAAAAGATTCAAGTTACGTCGCCAAAAAACTGGCCCCGAACACACGTGTTTTATGTGCCACGCCAAAATATCTAGAATTACACGGCACACCCTCAAGCATCTCTGATCTGGGCAATCACCAATGTATTGCTGCAGCAAGCCAGGAAATATGGCATCTCATCGGCCCTGATGGGCACGTCAATATCAAGCCTGACGCTACGATTAAAACGAACTCCAGTGAAGTGGTGCGCGAAGCTGTGATTGCTGGGCTTGGTATTGCCTTTCGCTCAACATGGGATGTGGGGCCAGAACTCGCCAATGGCACTTTAAAAGTGATTTTGCCTGAGTATCGAGGCACTCCGAACGTTGGCGTTTATGCGATTTATCCAAGCCGTCAATATCTACCAACAAAAGTGCGCGTTTTTCTGGATTTTCTAAACTCACTCTATGGCGGTTCCACGCCTTATTGGGAAGCAGGACTTGGCGATATTTTAATGCCAAAAGATAGCGTCAGTTAAAGTGCTTTATTACACCAGATTATGACGGCCTACCTTCTTGATATCTCGCTCGCCACAAAGGCCCATGGTGGTATCCAATTCCTTGTGAATAATCTCAAGCGCTTTTGTAACGCCCGGTTTGCCCATTGCACCCAACCCATAGATATAAGCGCGCCCCAAGAATGTGCCTTTGACGCCCATAGCAATTGCCTTGAAAACATCTTGCCCTGAGCGGATACCACTATCAAAATGCACTTCTACTTTATCTCCAACTGCATCCACAATATCGCGCAACACATCGAAAGAGGCGACCGCGCCATCAAGCTGCCGCCCGCCATGGTTAGAAACAACAATCGCATCCGCCCCCAGCTCAGATGCAATTTTTGCATCCTCCACATCGTTGATGCCTTTAAGTATAAGCTTGCGATCCCAGTGCTGCCTGATCCACTCCACTGACGACCAGTCCAGCGATTGATCAAATTGTTCAGCTGTCCACTCCGACAGCGAAAGCATGTTATCCACGCCTGGCGCATGGCCAACAATATTCCCGAAGGTATGGCGCTTGGTTTTCAGCATCTGCATGCACCAAAACGGCTTGATCATCATCTCAGCGACAAAACGCGGTGTAATTTTCGGAGGCGTGGAAAGGCCGTTTTTCAAGTCGCGGTGACGCTGTCCAATCAACTGTAAATCAAGGGTCAAAACGAGGGCCGAACAATTGGCCGCTTTTGCGCGCGCAATCAGCGATTCTGTGAAGCCTCGATCCCGCATCACATATAGCTGAAACCAAAACGGCTTTTTTGTGTGCGCAGCTACATCTTCAATCGAACAGATCGCCATGGTGGTGAGCGTATAAGGCACGCCAAATTCTTCCGCCGCTTGTGCTGAAAGTATTTCACCATCAGCATGCTGCATGCCGGTCAACCCAATTGGGGCCAAGGCCACAGGCATCGATACGCTTTCGCCTATCATCTTGGTTGCGAGTGAGCGGTTTTCAATATTCACAGCCACTCGCTGGCGCAATTTTTGTCGCTGAAAGGCTGCCTCATTGTCCAAGTAGGTACCTTGCGACCATGAGCCTGTATCAACATACTCATAAAACATTTTAGGAACACGGCGTTTCGCAAGCGCCTTTAAATCTGCAATATCCGTGATCATTGTCATGATATTACAACTTTCTTTTTGTCGTTCATCGATTGCCAACTACCAACACTGAACCCTGTGCGCCGTCAATAATAGCTGATGGTATTAAGCGTTAAACTTTTGAATACATTGCCCACAAGAGCCTCTGCCTTGCCTACTTCTTCACTCGCTTTTAGAGTACTTTCTTATTTTGCCTGACCGTTCTACGATTTTTTCCAATCAAACAAAAGGCCGTAAGTAACATGCCCCTACAAAATAGAGTTGACCCTACTGGTGACATTTGTGCCGTTTCTTCGCGTGGGCTTTTCATGGGCAATCGGGGGCGACTTCATGACCCTCAAACAAAGTTGCTTTTAAAGCGGCGGTGGGCGCTCAAGGCATGGATTATTTGCCTCACCCAATTCAAAGGGCGCGAACGCAAATTAATGGGAGAATCCTATACTGAATTGTTTTTTCTGGATGAGGTGACTGCCCTCGCCGCAGGCCACAGACCGTGCTTTGAATGCCGGCGCAAAGCGGCCAAAGCCTATCAAGCTGCATGGCAAAAAGCGGCTCAACTCTGTGAGCTACCCAAGGTCGCGACAATGGATGCCCAGCTTCACAAAGAACGCCTTGATGGTCGCGAGAAGCAGAAGCATCAATTGGCTAAGAATACGCTGCCTGACGGTGCGATTATTGAGCATGATGGAACACACTATGCTTTAAAGAGCTCAGCCTTACTTCCGTGGAATTTTGAAGGCTACAAAGCTGCCAATATTGCTTTTGATGACCTACCCGAAAAGCTCACCTGCCTGACGCCGCCAGCAACACTTGACGTTCTAAGGGGTGGTTACATTCCTGACTGGCATCCAAGTGCTTGTTTGTGAGGGAATGTTAAAGCTTGCGCATGCCATCAAGATAATTGTCAAAGATGCTATCGACATTCTTCTTATAGTCATCTTGCACTTTGCGACCTGCTTCGAACATATCGCCGAAAATATCTTCGCCGCGCTCCGGAGCTTTTGGGTTTTCAGGTGCCGCCCTTACCGCCCCGCCCATCGCGCTTCCAAGAAAATTTTCCATCATTTTACCAAAGGGATTATCTGCCATTGGATTTTGCGATCCATCCCCTTGTGGCGTCATATCGGGCATGTCGCTGCCTGCCATATTTTTCATGATGTTGCCTTGCAGAGCTATGAGGTCAACAGCCAGTCGTCTATTTTTGTAAAGATCGATTTTATCTCATTCTTTACATAATTATATGCTTATGATTTGTTCCATAGACTGAATTCAGTTGAAAGAAATATCATGTCTGTCGAACAACTATCAGAAATTGCTCACAAGCTTGTCGCTTATTGCCGCGATCATAAAGAAGAAGAATGTCTCAACACCCTTTATAGCGAGAATGCGGTTTCTGTAGAGGCGGCTATCATGCCGGGTAAGGATAGCCCCGAGACCGTGGGTCTTGGTGGTATCAGGGGCAAGCATGAATGGTGGAATAATACGATGGAAGTGCATTCCCATTCAGCTGATGGGCCATTTCTTCATGGCACAGACCGCTTCGGCGTTATTTTTGAGTTTGACGCAACCAATAAGGAAAATCAGGAGCGCATGGCGATGAAGGAGCTTGCAATCTATACAGTTGAAAAGGGAAAAATCGTCCGTGAAGAATTTTTCTACACGATGTAAACATGCCGCTTTTTTAATATAAGCTCTTTCAGCTATTGCTGAAATTTCCATGAAAGCTTAGTTTTCTTTGGGGGCCTCATGGAAATTATTCTCGATCTCACACTGCCATTTTTCGCCGTCATTGGTCTGGGCATATTTGCTGTGCGCACCAATATGATTGATGCTTCTGCTGCAAAAATTATCAATGTTTTTGTTTTCAACTTCACAATGCCTGCCCTTGTCATCAGCGGCCTTGCACGTCAAGATTTTGATGCTCTGATCGATGGGCGCTTTCTTTTCGGTTGGGCGGTCGCGGGGCTGTTACTTTTTGCCATTGGCGGCATCATCAGTCGCCTTTTCTTTTCAGGCAAAATCGGCGAGTTCGCTGTTACCGGCCAAGCTTCATCAATCGGCAACAATGGCTTTCTTGGCTTTCCTCTATTGGCCGCAGCCTTTAGCGACGAGGGATTACGTATTGCCTCAACGGCGCTCTTAATTGATTTGATGCTCATTATCCCAATTTCAATCGCCATATTGGAAGCATCAGGCGGAGGCAACGCAAGAGATACCTTTAAACGCGTTGTTAAAGGCGCTCTTCTCAATCCGTTTATTTTTGCAATTTTTATCGGTTTTTTTCTATCCGCAACAGGTATCGGCTTACCCGGACCTAGCGAGCGGTTTGTCGAATTTTTAGCCGGTGCTGCTGGGCCTGCGGCTCTCTTCGCGCTTGGCATTTCACTTGCTAAACTAAGGTTTGAGGGCGATATCACATCGATTTTTGTAATTTCTTTTTTAAAACTTATTCTTCATCCACTGGCCGTATTTTTTGCCCTCACCTTCTTGGAAGTCGATGGTAAATCCATTGCTATTGGTGTTGTTTTGGCGTCCCTGCCTGTTGCCGGCAATGTCTTTGTTATTGCTCAACAATATGACGTGATGGTGCGGCGTGCATCTTCTGCCATACTCATATCCACGATCGCCGCCATCGCCACCACAGCTTATGCGCTCTCATGGGCGAATGTGGCCGGTTGAAAAGGTTAAAACTGGGGCCATTACATATACGTGATTAACTTTTTATTAGGATTTTTTAAAAAAATACCCACCTCTTTTTCTTAGGAGGTCGTTATGCAGACAGTTAATGTGATTATGTTGATTCTTGGTTGCGCCCACAATGCCCAACAGTGCGAACCTACAGAGCTTGACCAACCTTATTATACAACAATAGAACAATGCGAGAGTGATGTTCCCGCTCAAGAACATTTTGCCGAAGGCTTCCCTGTGACTATTGTTAAATGTCTGGAAGTTGAAAAACTGGCGGCAAACGAAGCTGTCAAAATTCAATGGCACTTCACAAATAATGGTGTTTTGATCGCCCATGCAGGACCGGCAAAAGGCGACAGTCCACTACTTACACCAGACATTCAGCTTGCTTCTTCCAACACAGTCCAACAACAGTAATGCTTTAGAACGCATAATCTTTAAAGATATGCGATAAATCCCCTGCCCAGCTGCCTTTGTACTTACTGAGCATTTTCTCCGCTGGTGTCATGCCGCTTGCCAATGTTTCCTGAATTGGCTCGAGATAATGGGTTTCATCTAAACCGGTATCACTCAAGCGTTGTCGACGGAATAATCCTTCACGCGACAAGGCCACCACATCTTTAGCCAATTCCAACATTGTTTGCTTGCGGAATTGTGAGCCTAGACCATGAATCGGCACTTCGTCCCTGAGCGTCTGCATTTCCTCGGTTGTCCAGCTGGATATCAAATCATAGGCCGCATCAAGCGATGTTTGATCGTATAAGAGCCCAACCCAAAATGCAGGTAGTGCGCAGATACCTCGCCACGGGCCACCATCTGCACCGCGCATTTCAAGGAACCGTTTCAAGCGCACTTCGGGGAAAATTGTCCCAAGATGGTTCACCCAATCGCCCATCATTGGATATCCGTTCGGAACGCTGTCTTTCAGCGCACCACCCATGAAATCGCGGAAAGTTGTGCCTGTTACATCGTGATAGATATCACCGCGTTTCAAGAAATACATTGGCACATCAAGAGCATAGTCAACGTAAGACTCGAAGCCAAAACCCTCATCAAAGGCAAAAGGCAACATGCCTGCGCGGTTATTATCCGTATCTTTCCAAATCTCCGAACGCTCGGACAAGCGACCGGTCAGGCCATTGTCCATAAAGGGCGAATTGGCAAAAAGGGCTGTTGCAACCGGCTGTAATGCCAGTGACACGCGCATCTTTTTCACCATGTCTGCTTCAGTTGAAAAATCGAGATTGACCTGAATGGTGCAGGTACGGTGCATCATATCAAGGCCACGTGTACCGACCTTTGGCATATAACCGCGCATGATATCATAACGCGACTTTGGCATTTTAGGCGTTTCATCAAACGACCAGACGGGTGACGATCCCGTTCCTAAAAAGCCAATACCCAATGGTTCAGCACAGCGCCGCGTTTTGGTGAGATGCACATTTGCCTCACGGCAAGTATCGTGAATGCTTTTGAGCGGTGCACCAGAAAGCTCAAATTGACCACCCGGCTCAATAGAGATCGCCCCACCGCCTTGTTTAGCAGCCAGCCCGATAATGCGTCCATCATCGGTAATGGCTTCCCAGTCTAGCAATGTTTCCATCGAACGCAACAAAGCCTCAATGCCATCTGGCCCGCCGTAAGGAATCGGTTCATTGGTTCCAAGTCGAAACCCGAATTTTTCATGCTCAGTGCCAATGCGGAAGTCCTTTTCAGGCTTGCAGCCTTCTGCAATCCAGCCGATCAGGACATCCAGATCTTCGATAGGTGTTTCATCTACAACGTCGCGCGCCATGGCGAGAACTCCAATAGTGATATCTCAAGCGCGGCGCACTTTAAGAAGACTTGTTTCGTGAAGCATATATGACTCTATTTGAAAAGCGTAAAAATACTGATTGAGCGTTCAATTATTTTTATTCATCATCCAACATCCAGTCACCACATGCTGCCTGCACCACGGCAAGCGCTGCTACGGCTGCTGTATCTGCACGTAAAATACGAGGACCAAGCGGAATAGACGTCACAAAATCATTCGCCTTCAGCAAATGCCGCTCCTCTTCGCTAAAACCACCCTCTGGCCCGATTATTACCGCTTGTTTTTTGGCCTTTCGCGATCGCAGTAGTCTAATTGGATCATCGCCCTCATCGCCTTCATCACAGAAAATCAGGGTGCGTTCAACGTCTTTTTCCAGCCATGAATCGATAAGAGCACCAAGTTTCACCGGCTCCAACACTTCAGGAATAGATAAAATGCCGCATTGTTCTGCTGCCTCAACAACATTAGCCCGCATGCGTTCAAGATTGAGACGTGTCACCTGCGTATGGGCCGTGATAACCGGTCGAAGCCGCCCTGCCCCCATTTCCACCGCCTTTTGAACCATATAATCGAGGCGCGCTTGCTTGAGGGGGGCAAAACAATAATCAAGCGTTGATGATCGAGGCTGAACGCGTAGTTGCTCATCAATCATAAGGACCACGGCTTTTTTGGAAGCATTCGTAAGCTTTGCACGCCACTCACCATCGCGACCGTTGAAAACCAAAACCGCATCACCAGCCTTCATTCGCAAAACATTGATCAGATAATTCGACTGATTTTTATCAAGCAACAGCTCCTTGCCGCTTTCCAGTGGATTATCCCCGTCACCATTTAGTGGATTGGCAATGAACAACCGTTGCATTTTAAAAGTATAGCGCGCCATACTGAATGTCATAGCGTGGACGAATAACAAGGACAATGCATGGCTGACGGTGACATCACAAATGCCACAGAATATTCTGTTTCAGAAGTCTCTCATGCGGTAAAGCGCACGGTGGAAGATGCTTTCGGCTATGTGCGGGTGCGCGGTGAAATATCGGGCTTTCGCGGCCAGCATGGTTCAGGACACGCTTATTTTTCAATGAAAGACGAAAAGGCACGACTGGAAGCCGTGATTTGGAAAGGTGTTTATAACCGCCTCAAAGTGAAACCAGAAGAAGGTCTTGAGGTGATCGCCACAGGCAAAATCACCACCTACCCCGGCTCTTCAAAATATCAAATTGTGATTGAATCGCTCGAACCTGCGGGCGTTGGTGCCTTGATGGCGCTTTTGGAAGAGCGCAAAAAGAAACTGGCAGCTGAGGGCCTGTTTGACCCAGCACGCAAGCAACTTTTGCCCTATTTGCCGCGCGTTATTGGCGTTATCACCTCGCCAACAGGCGCGGTTATCCGCGATATCATGCACCGGCTTGAGGATCGATTCCCGACCCATGTTTTACTATGGCCTGCACGGGTTCAGGGTGAGACATGTGGGCAAGAAGTGGCCAATGCGATACGCGGGTTCAATGCTTTTGACGGCACCAATGGGCTGGTTAAACCCGATGTGTTGATCGTCGCTCGTGGTGGCGGCTCGCTGGAGGATTTATGGGGCTTCAATGATGAGGAAGTGGTGCGGGCAGCTGCTGACAGCCACATTCCGCTGATTTCTGCCGTTGGCCATGAAACAGACTGGACATTGATTGATTACGCTGCCGATGTGCGCGCGCCCACGCCCACGGGCGCGGCTGAAATGGCGGTTCGTGTCCGTACCGATCTTCTCGCCACGCTTGATGATCTCAACCAACGCAACAAAGGTGCGATTGGGCGCCATTTAGAAAACCGTAAGAACCATTTGCGAGGCCTTGCTCGGGCACTACCGAAACCTGAAAATCTTCTCGCGCTCAACCGCCAACGCCTTGATGATGCCAGTGACCGATTGCCGCGCGCAGCGAACAACCGCCTGCGTGAGGCACAAGGGCGATTGGAGCGGATTGCGGCTAAACATTCAATTGATGCCTTTGCCCTTAAAATCAGCCAGCACCGACAAGGACTTAATAATCAAAGCCAGCAATTAGGCAATGCGTTGGAGCGTCGCGCTGCACGTGAGCAAAACAAATTATCCACCCTCACCGCACGCCTTTCGCCTTCCAGCCTGTCACGGCAGCTTAGCCAATATAAAACAGATGTCGCAAATCTAGATGAACGTGGAAAACGAGCAAGTACAATTCTCTTAAATAACAAACGCGCAGACTGGCAACGTCTCAGCCGGACGCTTTCTCTTGTTTCATACCAAAGCGTCCTCACCCGTGGCTTTGCCCTTGTGCGAGACGAGGCAGGCAAGCCAGTTCGCTCAGCGACAGCGATCAAAGCCGGCGCCTCTTATGCGGTGCAATTGGCCGACGGCCATGCTGATGTCATTGGCAAAGGGGGGACAACACCTCCTATGGGCGCAAAGCCAAAACAGACGACGGACAAAAAACCCAGCACGACGCAAGGCAGTCTGTTTTAAGGCTAGATAAATTTCAGGATGTAAAATGGTACAGTCGGGTGGGTTCGAACCACCGGCCTTCGGCGCCACAAGCCGACGCTCTAACCAGCTGAGCTACGACTGCACATCATTTGCGTATGGACTAAGCGCAATTGATGCGCATTTCAAGTCATTTTACAAATGAAATGGGGTTCACCCTTTAATTTCTTTCAAACAAAAACCCGGAACGCAATGTCCGGGTTTTAAATTCTGATTTAATTGAGGGACAAAATGTCCAACAGTCGGACCTCATAACGAGGCAATAGCGTTGGTTACGCTACTTTAAAAGATTGAGCTGTTTTTTCAAAAGCTTCTTTGTAAGGAGCTGTTGTATCTTCAGTCAATTTAGCTGTCATGTCTTGAAAAACTTTTGCTTGATCTTGAATAGCATCGATCTGTGTTTTCATGAATGCTGTTTGAAGCTCAAATACTTCTGCCAATGATGTTACAGCCATAACGTTTTTGGCATGAGAGAATGTGGCGTCTGTGTTTGTTTTTGCAACATCAATGGCTTTTTCATTGAATTGTGACAAACCATCGCGGGTTTTATCAGCTGTTTCGTTCAACAATGTTGTTGCTTCTTCAGCAGATGTTTTGATTTTTTCGAAAGCTTCTTTGCTTTGTGCAACTGTGTTTTCAGCGATATCACGGATTGCTGGTGGCACTTCCATAGCTGGTATTCCTGGAATTGCGAAGGCGTCTTGTGCTGCTGTTTTTGCTGTCTTTGTTTTTGCTGTCGTAGCCATTATATAGTCCCCAACTGGTAAAATCATGGAATGTGAATTTTGAGCGCATCACTTATCGCCCGATGTCTATGAAGCTTATATAATGATTTTATGCTGCAGCGCAACATTTATTTTGCATCGCAGCATTGCGCGCACCGCATAGCAAAATATCTCCACTGTTTACCAAAATCAGAAACCTTACTGGTTAACCAAATATTACTGTCATCGCCGTTTATGCCCTTAACTAACTAGACCTAGAGCCTTCATAAGGGCTATTCAAGAATACAACAGACTTCAAAAGGCGTTCAAAAGCCTTAATATAAAACAGTCTTGATAGAATGGAATTCATAAGCCGGCGGTTATTGGTAGGATATAAAAATGAGTAGTCCAAACGCAATCTATAGTCAGGCATTATCAAACCCTTTGGTGGCAGAAGCGCTTTTTATCGCTCAACCGGCTTGGGTATGGTCAACATCTGGTGAGAATATATTGTGGTCTAATGAGGCTGGATGCCGTTTCTTTGACACCAAGTCATTGCCGGACCTTCTCTCACGCACGTTTCGTCGGGTATCTCCTGCCACAGTACAAATCGCGCGTATGGCAACAAATACAGAAATAGGCACTCCCCTTAAAAGTACCTTGAAATTTTTTCAAGCCATGAAGCCCATCACGATTGACGCTACACTTGAGCGCATTCAGTTGACGAATGGACAAGATGCGATTTTTGTTCGCGCAGAACACACTATAGGCAAGGCAAAATCTTACTCTCCGCCTAAAGATCACCGGCGCTTGATGAAACTTTTTTCACGCGGCGACGCAGCCGCGGCCCTGCTTTCAATTAAAGGCAAAGTTAAAGAGGCCTCAAACGCCTTTCACGATGCAGATATTGATAAAGCTTTTCTTAGAAAGGCTGCACGCTCACTCAAAAACCACTATAGCACATCACTCACCCTGCCAGATGAAGATCACACCCTTCATCTCTCAGTTCTTCGTGACGCCGATGGAGCAGCGTCATATATCTTTGCAGCCTTAAGCGATGTAAAAAATGAGACGCCATTAGAAAAAGCCCCTCACGCAGTGGATATTTCGGATGAGGCCCCTGTGAAAACACAGGACACAATCTCCGACACAGCAATCAATGAGGCAGAAGAAGTCGTCTTTATTGATGATGAAATAGACAGTAAAACTGATCGTGAAACTGGCAGCGATGAAACACGAGAAGACGCACTTGTGGCTAACCTTGGCGCAGACGATAATGACGGTTCTCAAGAGGATAAATTTACATTCATCTCAAAAGAAACGCCGACACGCTTTCTCTTTACATTAAACGCACACCAAGACGTAACCACACTTTCACCTGAGATTGTGGAAACACTAGGGTCTGAAACCGGAGATATATTAGGTCAGAACTGGGCCGATGTCTCTAAACGGTTTAATATGGACCCCACGGGTACAATCGCACGCAAAATCAAACGGGAATCAATTTGGACTGAGACCATTTATTGGCCCATCAGCGGAACGGCATCATCTGATGGAGATGAGAAAATAGGCCCGCTGCGCGCTCCCGTCACCATGACCGCCATGCCGATCTTCAATTCAGGGCGTAAATTTGAAGGTTTCAGAGGTTTTGGATCAATTGAAACAACAAATGTTACAGTCCACGCTGATCTGGATATGGAGGTGGAAGTCGAAGCTGATGAGGCTGGCGAGACTGGCACTTCGAGTGAGGAATGGGAAAAGTTTATAGCAACAACACCATTGCCTGACGATGAAACAACCAATGAAGCCCAAAACGTGGATGACGAAGACCAACCCGAAGAAGATGAGCTGCGGTGGAGCGAAGATTACGAGACTGAAGAAAAAAATACCTTAGCAGAATTATTTGAGCGCAATCAAAGTAGTGACGATGAAAACAACAAAGTTGTTCCACTTCATCGCCGTCCCATCGGTGTTCCAACACAGCCAACAGAAGATGAAACAGCCTCGCTTAGCAAGCCAGAACGAACCGCATTCAAACAAATCGCAGATGCGTTGAGCGCACGGCTTGATGGCGACAAAGAAGAAAACCAAGATGAAAATATTGATTTGGATGCTGCCAGTATCATAGAGGGGCATACCAAGCCAGCAACAACTGAAAAGCCTAAAAAGCAAACCATCGACGAACGGGCAGCCGAAATATTGGATGACACCTTTATTGCCAAAAGCCCTGACCCACAAAGCACTCCATCCAAAAGCAATGTTGCCAAAGGTTTAGGCGCCGGTGCCGCAGCTATTCTAGGCTCTAATGCAGGCTCGGGCTCTAGCGAGCACCCAGATGACCCAGACGATAATGATAACGACTCGGATCTCGATGAAGATAAAATCAGTGCAAAGGCTGAAACAATCACCCCTGAAATGCGGCTTGAAAGAGATAGCATTTTAAACAGATTACCGCTTGGCCTGATAGTTTCGCGTCATCGTGATGTTCTTTTTGCCAATCAGTCCGTCCTCGACTTTCTCGGCTATGATGATGTTCAATCATTTGAGGATGCAGGGGGTATCAACACCCTGTTTCAAGCAGACACACAAACGGATCCAGGTTCTTTTGTTGGACGCGATATTTTGAAACATCTTGTCATTAAAGCAGATCATCAGGAAGGCCATATCCCGCAAGCTGTTCGAGCCAAAATGGCCGATGGAACAACAGCCGCCGTTGATTTGCGCCTCCAGTCCGGAGAATGGCAGGGCAGTGATGCCTTATTGATGGCGCTGACAGCAAAAACTGATACCACCTACACAGGCGCCAGTGATGGCGAACGCATGAGCGATCTTTTAGGTCAATCGACTGATGTGATGGACATCGCCTCAGATGGCATTTTAATTATCGATGAAACTGGCAAACTCATTCATGCGAACTCAAGCGCGGAAGCTCTTTTTGACCGTGATCGCTCAAAGATGCGCGGCTTGAAAATCACAACCTTGTTTGCCGAAGAAAGCCAAAAATCGATCCAAGATTATCTGGATGGCTTAACAAGCAACGGTGTTGCCAGCGTGTTGAATGATGGACGTGAGTTAATAGCCCAAGAGTCGAACGGTGGCCTTATACCGCTTTTCATTACGATTGGACGGCTTGAGAAGAATGAGCGATTTGCCGACGGGGTCTTTTGCGTTGTTCTGCGTGATATCACGCAGTGGAAACGAGCCGAAGAAGAACTGCTCGAAAGTCGACGTATTGCAGAAAATGCCAATGCTCAAAAATCAGATTTTCTTGCCGCCATCAGCCACGAAATACGCACGCCACTGAATGCTATTATCGGCTTTTCAGAAGTGATGATGGAACAGCACTATGGCCCGATGGAAAATCCGCGTTATCTGGAATATGCACGCGATATCAACGCATCGGGCAATCACCTGATGAGCTTGGTGAATGATCTGCTGGATCTTTCCAAGATTGAAGCAGGTAAGCTTGATCTAACTTTTTCATCCGTCATACTCAATACTGTTATTCAAGAGTGTGTGGCCTTGATGCAGCCTGATGCAAATAAGGACCGGATTATCATTCGCACCAGTTTAATGGAATCCCTTCCCCCTGTTGTTGCAGATATGCGCTCAATTCGGCAAATCGCGCTCAATCTTTTGTCCAATGCGGTGAAATTCACCAAAGCAGGTGGCCAAGTGATTATTTCCACCACTTTGGATGAAAATGGTGAAGTAGCCATTCGAGTGCGCGATACTGGCATTGGTATGAGTGAAGATGATCTTCAATACGCGTTGCAACCCTTCAGACAGGTTGAGGTCGACCAAAAGAACCGCAAACCAGGCACTGGCCTCGGCTTGCCCTTAACAAAAGCACTAGTGGAGGCGAACCGCGCGCGCTTTATAATCGACTCACGTGTTAATTACGGAACACTTATTCAAGTGGTTTTCCCAAATGAACGGGTTTTGGCGCGCTAAGCAACGCGGACGATCAAAAAGGGACGCCTCTTTGACGCGCCCCTAGTTAACTTTTGAATGGCACAACCATAAAATTAGCTCTGTTTGATAACCGGCACCACAAGGTCGCCCCAGTTGCCATTGCCAGAATGGTGACGAGCGGTGCGGACTAATTCAACGGAAACGCCAGCTTCAACAGCGCGCACAACTGTTTGATTAAGCCTGTGAATTTCATTGGCCAGCATGCGAATTGCAGTGGACTGCTCATCGTCGAGTAGTTCCACCTGCTCTTCAGCCCGCTCTTTAACACGTGCTTTGGCTTTCATATCTTGCTCAGGTTTCCTCTCAGCGCTCATTTCCGTTTCCTTTCAGCTTTAAGCATCTATCATTGATAGATACTTTCAATGTTCATCTAGAGTATCCTTGTCAATATTTACAATTATTCCAATAAAGTCTATTACCTATTGATATTAAAAGAGTTTTTTTGTAAAGTAATTTTCAGTTCACTGATAAATTTTTGTAAATCTTGTAATTATGAGAATTAACACAACCGCTCTAGACCCATGAAAGCGACAGCAAACGATGGCAGATCATAAGATTTTTGCAGGCCCCCGCATCCGCCGCGTGCGAACACAATTGGGCTTAACTCAAGCAAATATGGCCGAACAACTTGGCATCTCCCCAAGTTATCTCAATTTAATCGAACGCAATCAGCGACCGCTAACGGTTCAATTGCTTTTAAAATTATCGACCAAATATGAAATTGACTTGAAAGAGCTGCAAGGAGATGAAAGTGGCCAGACAAATGAGGCGCTGAAAGAAATATTTTCTGACCCCCTTCTGGCTGGTGAAGTGGCCTCGGATTCTGAACTCATTGAAGCCGCAGATAGTGTTCCCAATTTGGTCTCAGGCCTTATTCATCTTTATCGCGCCTATAAAGAAAGCAACGACAAACTTTCTACCCTTTCGCATCTCATGTCAGATGATGCAAAAGCACATATTGTCACCCAAAGCCGTTTACCGCTGGATGAAGTGCGCGACCACCTGCAAAGCCACCCTTATTATTTCCCTGAACTCGACGAAGCCGCGACCACGCTCAATGCGGCGCTTGCCCCAAATGATGATATGTTCACAAGCCTCAAAACCTATATTTTAAATGATCGCCAGATCAATGTGAAAGTTTTGCCCATCCATACAATGGCTGATCATTCTATACGGTATGACAGGCATTCTCAGCGCATCTTCCTCTCAGAACGCCTCACACCGGAAGAACGCTTGATGGCGCTTGCATCCCAGTTCGCTCTTTTAGCGTTTGGTGAGTTGATTGACGAAACCATTAAACAAGCTGGTTTCAACAATCATGAGACTGACAGGCTACTGCGTCTTGAATGTGCTCATTATTTTGCCCTATCCCTGCTCATGCCCTATGAGACATTTTACACAGCCGCCGCCCGCTCTCGTTATGATATTGGTCTACTTTCCAGACGTTTTCAGGTGCGGTGGCGCGATGTCGTACGACGCATCACCAGCCTGCATAAACCGGGGCGTACTGGCGTGCCGTTTTTTATGATCGAGCTTGACCCGGTCGGCAATGTTTGCACCTTTAACCCTGGCGCTAATTTCTCATTGGCGCGTGCGGGAAACCCCTGCCTCAAGCTTATTCCGCCAGGCGTCAACACCAACCATGGCCGTGTGGCTGTCGAGAGCGTTGCCCTAAGTGACGGGCCTGAATGGTTGGTTATTGCCCACGCAGAAAAAACCCGCGCCTTTGGCCATGGCGACAGACCACGCCGACGAACACTTATCATTGGATGCGATCTCATCCACGCCCGTGACATTGCCTATGGAGATGGTTTTTCTGGTGTCACCCCTAAACAAATTGGGGTTACCTGTCGTCTGTGCGAAGTCGCAAATTGCCGCGATCGCGCTTTTCCTCCCGTTATGAGACCGGGCACGCAAGATTTAAATATGCGATCTTTTTCGGATTACGATTTTAGCTAGAGATAAATTTGCGGCGCCTGCTGTTATTGAGGTCCTTGTGGCGTGGAAACTGGCACACCGTTTATGCTTGAGACACGCGGGGTAAAAATTGTTCCGCCTAGTGTAAATTGTGTATTTAAATTTTCAGGCGCTTGAGCTAAATTTATAGGCGATATACTGCCCAATATGGAAAGAAGATTGCCAGCAATGTCAACGCGACCGCTTGCACTCGCATTCATATTTTCTGCCTGAAGATTCATCTCTGAAATAGAAAAAATACCAGCAGAATTTATCGTTCCCCTGATTTGACCGCGCTTGAAAGGTGTTTTGAAGTTTTCATTATTTATTGCTGTACCATCAGGTGCTCGATCCGCGTTCAACACCTCAACAAGGTTGAAATTATTCAGCACCCCATCTTGTATATCGGCCACGACTTTTAACTCAAAAGCATCTTCCAGCTCTTGCGCATTTTCGCCACTAGCTGAAGCCTGCAAGGATATCGACGCATTGCCATCTAATGGGAGCGCGGTTCCCACAGTTTCTTCTAATGCGTCAATCGTCATATTATTGAGCGTTAAATTGGCACTCGCTATTTTCTGTTCATGAACAAATTTTATAGCAATTTCACCACGCAACTGGCTGAGTGGCACATCAGTATCACCAAGACCCATCATGCCAGCGGAACCGATATTTACGAGAAGAGATGGCTTATTGAGAATAATACCAACAGCCATATTTTGAATATCCTGCCCTGCAATGCGTGCCGTATCCGCAGATAAGCGCAGATCCAGTTTGGCACCCGATTGCCCTGTTTCAAGCAAGGCATCCAAGAATGATGGAGCATTGGTCTTTTCGGATACTTTGTCGCTAAAAACAAATTGATCAAAAGCTAAAGTTCCAGATAAGCCAAGGCCCGAACCAGTTAAATCAAGTTGCAGCCTACCGTCTGCCTTACTATCTTGGAAACGAATTCCGATCGGACGAAAATCAAAGGCCTCAGGCGTAAAAATACCATCCCCGATAAGTCGTATTGGCCCCTCGGGCAATATATTTCCGCTAGAAAGACCCAGCAATTTGGAAGCCTCTAAGGCAGAATGAATATTCGCCTCTAAAGTGCCATCACCACGTAATTGCTTCGCCCATTTGAGATCACCTTTAAATATGGCATCGACCGCATCCGAAGAAATTGATACTTTTGCTGAGCTTGTATCACCAACCATGAAAGCACCCGGCTTTTCGATGCTTACGGCACCTTTAACCAGCTCATTATGCCACATGAATGACCCTTTAACAGCGAAGTCAGCACTACGCGGCGGGCCTGTGATAGTCGCATTAAACTCAGTCAGTATATGAGATTCAACGAGGTCCGGATCTGCAATTACAAGCGTACTGTTCACGAATGATATGCGTTTCAATATTTTTGAAAATTTCAACTCGGGCACATCGGGCGCATCCAGCCCATCATTTTTATCTTTTGAGAAAAACCGCGATGCAGACCAATTTGATTCACCAGTCGCATCACGTATCAAAAAAATTTTGGCGTTCTCTAAATCAATGAAACGAAGCGCTGGCTTTCTTTCCCAAAGTGATGTTGTCGACAACCGACCACTGGCACGTTCAATATTCATCAAGGTCTTATTATCATCGCCGCTGACGGCAACTTTTACAGGACCAAAACTCACCTTTAAAAAAGGAACTAAACTAACAGTTGGTCGTCCGGCAAGGGTTACATTAGAGCCAAAAGCATCTGTTAGCTGGCGCGCAATAACAGCGTTCAAGCGATCGGTTGGCACAAGGTAGAAACTACCAACAAGCACGGCAGTCATAACCAATAAAATAATTGGCACAATATAGAGAAGTCTTTTCAACAAAAGCTTTTATCGCCTTTCATCAGCATGGCTGTGAGCCACCATATAATTTCAAATATCGGATTGAATAATCATATCCCAGAACAACTACACACGATATAACCATATTCATTCATGTTGTATGGAAAAACATTTAGCATAGCAGTAGCAATGCACATCATATCAAAAATGATGAAAATCACTATCTATAGTCAGCACCGTATCGACTGTTAAATTTATAGTATATATTGCACGACAGCAAATTATATGCACTGCACGTAAACGAGCAATAACAACACAAAATGGAAAGATGAGAATGGGAAAAGTCTATAATTCCGCAGAAGAAGCACTCGATGGCCTCCTGTTTGACAAGATGATGATTGCGGCAGGAGGCTTTGGCCTTTGTGGCATTCCTGAAAATCTTATATCCGCCATTAAAAAAGCTGGCACCAAAGGTCTCACCATCGCATCCAATAATGCGGGCGTGGATGATTTTGGTCTTGGGCTTTTGCTGCAAGACCGCCAAGTAGCAAAGATGATTTCATCATACGTGGGCGAAAATGATTTATTCATGCAGCAATATCTGGCCGGTGAACTTGAGATTGAATTCAATCCACAAGGCACGCTGGCAGAGCGGATGCGTGCAGGCGGCGCGGGCATTCCCGGTTTTTACACCAAAACAGGTGTTGGTACAGAAGTTGCCAAAGGCAAAGAGCACAAAGATTTTGATGGCCAGACCTTTATTATGGAGCGCGGCATTGTCTCGGATTTGTCGATTGTAAAAGCGTGGAAAGGTGATCGCTATGGCAATCTTGTCTATCGCAAAACGGCACAAAACTTTAATCCCATGGCCGCCATGTGCGGCAAGGTGACCGTCGCAGAAGTTGAAGAGATCGTGGAACCGCATGAACTTGATCCTGACCGTATCGATACACCGGGTGTTTTCGTGCAGCGCATTTTTAAAGGCACACACGAAAAACGCATCGAACAACGCACAATTCGCGCCGCTTAGGGCCACACAAATAAAGGAGGCACCCATATGGCTTGGGACCGCAATCAAATGGCCGCACGCGCCGCGCAGGAACTGCATGATGGCTTTTATGTCAATCTTGGTATTGGCATTCCAACTCTCGTTGCTAATTTCATACCTGAAGGCATCGATGTTACCCTGCAATCTGAAAATGGCATGCTCGGCATGGGACCTTTTCCCACCGAAGACGAAATTGACGCCGATCTTATTAATGCCGGCAAACAGACCATCACGGAACTTGATCGTTCCAGTTACTTTTCATCAGCCGACAGTTTTGCGATGATCCGTGGCGGGCATATTAATTTGTCCATACTGGGCGCTATGGAGGTTGCAGAAAATGGCGATTTAGCCAATTGGATGATACCTGGCAAGCTTGTCAAAGGTATGGGCGGGGCTATGGATCTAGTTGCTGGCGTCCAGCGCGTGGTGGTGACCATGGACCACGCCAACAAACGTGGTGAAAGCAAATTGTTGAAGTCATGCACCTTGCCACTCACAGGCACTGGCGTGGTTGATCGCATCATCACGAATTATGGTGTTTTTGATGTTGTCGAAGGTGGCTTAAAAATCATAGAGCTTGCACCCGATGTGACGCTTGACGAAGTCAAAGCCGTGACCGAGGCAACTCTTGTAGACTAAGTTGCTACTTATTCTGCCGGTCTTGCAGTGACAAAAGTAGGACCGGCAAAAGCCCCACGGCAATAATCGCCAAACTCGGTAAAGCGCCTTCTTCAAATAGCTCCAAAGACGCTGCCTCATAAATGCGTGTGGACAGGGTTTCATAATTGAAAGGCCGCAATAAAAGAGTGGCGGGCAATTCCTTCATACAATCCACAAAAACCAAGATGGCACCCGTGATAATCGCTGGGCGCAGCAGCGGAAAATACACCTCATACAAAACAGCTATTTGCGAACGACCCAACGTGCGACCGGCAAAACCGAAGTTTGGGGTAAGGCGCTGAAATCCATTATCGCAAGCACCATAAGCCATTGGCAAAAATCGGATGCAATAGGCATATATCAAGGCGAATGTTGTTCCTGATAAAACAAGACCGGTTTTGATATCAAATGTACCGCGCATGAAGCTATCAAAGGCATTATCGAAGGTCGCAAGAGGGATCAATATTCCGACCGCCAAAATCACACCAGGCACTGCATAACCAAGAGTTGTCAGGCGCACGAGTAAATCGCACATGGGCGTAGGCAAGCTGTTGGTCAAATATGCAAAAAAACAGCCTATTATGATAAGCACTACAGTTGCCACAATGGCGAGAAACAAAGAGTTTGCCATTGGGGTCAAAAGAGCGGTAAAGCCATCAATCGCCACATAAGCAATCGCGCTTTCTGCCAGCACCATTACAGGCACAACGAACCCTATTAAAACCGGTAAAGCGCAAATAATAATAGCCACAAAAGCACGAAGCCCCCGCAGTTGAAATGGTTTGAAGCTGGTTGTCTTACCGCAACTTTGAAAAAGCCTTTGAGCTTGGCGCGCATGGCGCTCTAACCAAAGAAGCAGAATGATTAAACTTAAGAATAAACAGGCAATCTGCGAGGCCGTGGCAAGGCTTGAGCGATTTAACCAAACATCATAAATCGTAGTGGTGAGTGTGCGCACACCGAAAAATTCCACCGCACCAATATCATTAGCGGTTTCCATGAGCGCCAGCGCAACACCGACGATTATAGCAGGCCGCGCCATGGGGAGCGCCACGCGGAAAAACAATTGAAACGGCCCTACCCCCAGTGTGCGACCAGCATCAAAGGCAGATTCCGTTTGCATAGCAAAAGACGCGCGGGTTGTGAGATAAACATAAGGATAGAGCACAGCACTCATCACAAAAATCGCGCCCGTTGATGTTCGATAATCAGGGAACCAATATTCACGTATGCTGGTATAGCCAAAAAGCGCACGGATGCCCGTTTGTATTGGTCCAGTAAAGCCAAGCGCTTCAATATAAGCAAAAGCCGACACATAGGTCGGCAATGCTAAAGGCAGCAAAAGAACAAAAGACAAAATACCTCGACCGGGGAAACGGCACACCGTCACAAGCCAAGCGGTTGAAACCCCTATTAATGTCACCACCACACCAACGCCCAGCATCAAATATAGCGTTGATCGAACTGCGGGCCACAAAATCGTATTGTTCAAATGCGACCATAAATCACTATCAAAGCCACCTAGAGACAAAACACCAAGCGCCACAAAGGGCATCGCAACGATTGCGAAAAGAACGCTTACGATGATGATAAAATTGCGATCCAGCTTTCTCAATCCCGCAAAGCGAATGCTATTTTGATGTGGAAGATTTGAGGTATCTTTTTTTAGAGGAAAATCGTCGCTCGCCAACACGCTACTCTCAGATTTATATATTACTTGAGCTGAATAGTCATGTTTCGTACTAGCCGGATGGGCGTCTGTCAATTGAAAGCCACCTAGAGTATGTACACGCTACATCCCTCTCCCTCTGTTTTTACCAGTGGCAGACTTCAAATGTTGGTGCGATTGGTGGGGCTTTGTTAGAGATGGGTGGCTGATATTCAGCCACCACATTATCAAAATTTATGCAGCGCTGCGTTCAGAGGCATCTTCTGCAACAATATTCACAGACAACCAAGGACGCTTGGTGTCTACAGGGCGCACACGCGCGCTATTTCCTTCACCATCAAGGGCAAACTGATAGTAACGCGGCACATCAGGCCAAGCGCCACGCTCAAGACCGGTTTTCAATGCTTCTGACGTGATTTCGAATGTTGACACACCACAGCGTTGCAACAACGGCATTTGGTCCAAAATATAGGCGCCCGTTGCACGTATCTCACCGGAAAATTCATATTTATCACGGATCAGGCGTGCGATTGAAAACGCGCGACCATCAGCGAAAGACGGGAAGTTCACAACGACCAGATCAAAAGCATCAAGCTTTGCAGCAATCGCTTCAATATCATCGCCTGCGTGAATGGAAAGACCAAGCCGTCCTTCATGAGACGACCAGTCATGCGCTTCAAAAGCAGCAAAATCAATAATCAAGTCACCAGCACGCGCTCCACCTTCTTCGAAGGCATTGAAGCTGTCTTTATAGAATGAACCACGTTCCCAAATTGTAGCATTTGTCATCGGTTTTATCCTTTATCTCGTTTACTTCCGGTCTCTTTGATTAGCCGTAGAGTGCTTCTTTAAACGGTGCGTCACCGACGCGCCGGTAGGTATCGATAAAGGCTTCATCAGCCTTTTCACGAACATCCATATAAGTGTCGACCACTGTCTCCACCGCATCCACGATCTCGTCTGATGTGAAACCGCGTCCGGCGATTTTGCCGATTGATGTATTCTCGTCGCCCGATCCGCCGAGCGTAATTTGATAAAGCTCTTCGCCTTTGCGATCCACACCCAAAATGCCAATGTGACCAACATGGTGATGACCGCAGGCGTTGATGCAACCTGAAATTTTTAACTTCAATTCGCCGATGTCTTTTTGGCGCTCAATGTCTTCAAACCGCTCGCTCAAACGCTGAGCGACAGGAATGGAGCGGGCATTTGCCAGAGCACAATAATCAAGGCCAGGGCAGACGATCATATCAGTGATAAGACCGGCATTAGCAGAATGAAGTTTTGCTTCAACCAATGCATCATAAACGGCAGGCAGATCATCCAGCTTCACATGCGGCAAAATCACATTTTGCTCGTGGCTGATGCGCAATTCATCAAAGCTGTATTTCTCACCAATATCAGCAATCGCCTCTAGCTGATCATCGGTCGCATCGCCTGGAGGCGAACCGGCAGGCTTCACAGATACGACCACTGATGTGTAGCCCATCTTTTTGTGCGGGTGCAGATTGCGCTCGGCGAAGATGGCAAAAGCACGATCACTTGCAAGTCGGTCTTCAAAGGCTTTGCTGGTCGATGGCAATTTTTCAAAATCTGGATCAGCAAAATACTCTTCAATCGCACGAATGCTTTCATCAGGCAGACGCAACACGCCGTCCTTGATGCGCTCAAACTCGGCCTCAATATCTTTGCGCAGCACATCAATGCCAGTTTCATGAACCAGTATTTTGATGCGGGCTTTATATTTGTTGTCGCGGCGACCATACATATTGTAGACGCGCAGAATAGCTTCGCAATAAGCGATGATATCATTTTCTGCGACGAAATCATTGACCCGCTTCGCAATCATCGGTGTGCGGCCTTGGCCACCACCAACAAAAACAGCAAAGCCGAGATCACCTGCCTCATTGCGCTTCACTTGGAGGCCAATGTCATGAGTCTTCATGGCTGCGCGATCTTTTTCTGCACCAATGACACAGATTTTAAACTTGCGCGGTAGGAAGGTAAATTCAGGGTGGATGGTCGACCACTGACGAATAATTTCAGCATAAACGCGTGGATCGGCTACTTCATCAGCGGCGGCGCCCGCAAAATGGTCGGCGCTTGTATTACGGATACAATTGCCCGACGTTTGGATGGCATGCATTTCAACACTTGCCAAATCATCGAGTATCGCTGGAATATCTTCCAACGCAGGCCAATTGAACTGAATATTCTGGCGCGTAGTAAAGTGGCCATAACCACGATCATATTTGCGTGCAATATGACCCAACATGCGCATTTGCTTGCTGCTCAATGTGCCGTAAGGAACAGCCACGCGCAGCATATAAGCATGAAGCTGTAGATAAAGGCCGTTCATCAAGCGCAAAGGCTTGAACTCGTCTTCTGTCAATTCGCCAGAAAGACGACGTGAAATTTGATCGCGGAACTGGTCAACGCGCTCTTTCACAAATTTTGCATCAAACTCATCGTAGCGATACATATATTCAAAACCTTCGTTGGTAACTGAAATAAAGCGACGGCCGTCTAAGCGGCGTAGAAGCCTTCGAGTTTCATTTCTGCGCCATAAGGAATGGTTGGTCCTTCAGCACGAATGCGCTCACGCAGCTTTTTCGGAACAGGAGCGTCGTCCTCAAATATGATGTCAATTTCATAAACTGCGACAATGTGACCCGCTTCTTCATCCTTCGAAGCAAGTGCTAAGGCGCTCGCAAGACTATCTGCATCGCTGTAAAGCGCTGCATCAGAAATATCTTTGCTCCAACCACCGCCGGTTGCAAAGAAAAGAACATGGCCACCTGTCAGATGATTAGCTGTGATCGCTTGCATGTTTTCTAGTCCTTATAACGTTCATGCCGCACGCGCGGCTATTGCACTAAATGTAAGCTTTCGGGGGGGTCTAAACGAAGATCAGCGTTTTAAAGTGTTGTACTTGATAGGAAAAAATATCTCACAAAGAGCGTTTTCTTGGAAAAAGTGCCGAAATCTCTTGGTATTACTGATGAATTTTATGAAGCTAAATACTTAACCAACCAGTATATTTAAAAGGGATATATACCCAATCGACCCAAAAAGATTTGAAATTTACTAAATAGTTAAATTTATAGCCCCCCAAAAACATGCGACAAAGTGGGATTTGTCTTGTATTCGGGAATTACCTGCCGTGGCTTTTCTTCGCTTTTGGAGTCTTGTGCGCCCTCCTTCCAATTAGTCAAACATTAGAAAAACAAGCGCTTATCTGGTTTTTACTGGTGTTTTATTGCTTACTGGAAGCGCCGCCCTTAAAAAATAACGCTTACAATGCGGCGCCATTAATCATCCACAAAAACAAAAGAACCGCATGGCGATCACCATGCCGAACTTTTTATTGCGTGTTTACCCTGTATCTAATCAAAAATTTACATACCGCGCCTTACTAAATCCTCGTGAATTTCAATGTCACGATACCGCGTTGCACCTGATTTGATCTTATATAATGCGCAACTATGCGCCATGTTTAATGCTTAACTGCTTGGCTTTTTCTTAGTGGTTTTTTTCTTTGTTGTGGTCTTTTTCTTGCTTGAAGGCTTCTTCTTAGATGTGGTCTTTTTTGAAGACGTACTATTTTTTTTGCTTGTCGTCTTTTTAGTTGTTTTCTTCGTATCTTTTTTACTTGAGCTGCTCGATTTTTTGCTGGTTTTATTGTCTGAGTTGCTCGATTTTTTGCTTGTTGTTTTTTTAGAGCTATCTTTTTTGGCCGTCGATTTCTTCGTGGTTGACTTCTTTTTTGCAGTTGAAGAACCATTGCCATTAGTTTTACGACAGAAGGCAGAAACCTTTGAACCGTTCGAACGAGTATGTGCTTTCACATGCGCACAGCCGCCTTTAGCCTCACAGGCTGATTTTGAAAGCCCTTTACAGGCAGATTGTGCGCGCGCTTCATAGGGTGCAAAAACAAGAGCGGAAAGCATCAAGCCGAGAGCGGCAAAAAATGCAGGGATATAGGAGAATTTCATGAAAATTACCTTTGGTTTGCGATTCGTAGATACATAGTAGTAATTATTATCAAAAACAATTCAAGGTTGCATGAAAATTGTAAATCCCTGTAGGGCATTTTCATATAAAAGCATGACATATGATAGACAGTCTCTCCAAATATACTCGCTAAATAGCGGGAAAAACTAAGCCTTTGACAGAATAATTTTAGCGCAGAACCTCAGCCACCCGCTGCATGAATGCCCAACCTTCAGCTACCTGTTCAAGCGTGATAAACTCATCAGGCTGATGGGCTTGGTCGATGGAACCTGGACCGCAGATAACCGTGGAATATCCAGCAGTTTGGAATTGCCCTGCCTCTGTTGCGTAAGAGACAGCATGAACACCATTATCGCCTGTGATTTGGCGTGCCAGTTGTTCGGCGGCACCGTTTACTTCTGGTTTCAAGCCCGGCACCATTTTACCCGGTGCTAAAACAATGCCCGCATCAGGAGCAATGGCTTTTATTTTCGGCTCGATCTCATCGCGTATATGCGTTTCAAAGCGGTCATAAAATTCCATTGGGCTTTCACCAGCGACCGTGCGAATGTCGGTCACAATCCGGCAATCTTTAGCGACGATATTATGCGCCGTTCCTCCTTCAATCACACCGCAATGGATTGTTGAATATGGCGGGTCGAAAGGAGATGTAGGGTCGCTAAGGCGTTTGTTTTCCAGCATCATATCTTCAAGATAAGTAACAAGACGTGCCGCTGTCATCACCGCGCTCACGCCTCGGTCTACTTGACACGAATGCACAGAGTGTCCTGTCACATGGGTGCGCACGCCAAGGATGCTTTTGTGACCTGTAACAACTTGCATATCTGTTGGCTCACCCACAATCACGGCCATCGGCTTTGGCACATCGCCAACCATCTTCTCAATCATGGAAGGCGCGCCAATGCAGCCGACTTCCTCGTCATAAGAAAAAGCAAGATGGATCGGCCTTGATGGATTGCTTTTCAAAAAGTCTGGCAGCACCGCCATCGCCAAAGCACAATAAGTCTTCATGTCAGCTACACCACGTCCGAAAAACTTGCCTTCGCGCTCTACCAGTGAAAACGGATCCGTTGACCAATCTTGCCCGTCGACTGGCACAACATCCGTATGGCCTGAAAGCACGACGCCGCCTGGAACATTGGGTCCGATTGTCGCGTATAGATTGGCTTTAGAGCCGTCTTCATTAGGCACCAATTTACTTTCAACGCCCAGTTGCCCCAGATAGTCGCGCACAAAATCAAGCAGCACCATATTGGAGTTGCGTGATACCGTGTCGAAACTAATGAGTTTTGCAATCAGCTCACGCGGGAGATCATTGGGAATTTTGGTGTCGGCCATCATGATTCCTTTATCATTTCATCACACTTAGCGCGATTTTAAGACAAGACAAAGACTTGTATGGCTAGATCATGATCAAGCCTTGCAAAATTGCGAAGCTGTCTTGCGTTCACCGTTCGTCTATTGGGTTTCCCCCTTATCATCTGATATAAGCAGGTTAGCCGTAGGAGGCTCATTAGATTATGGCCATTGAGACTGACATCAAATTTCCAGAACCGACCATGGATACATGGCGCGTGGCCGCAGAAAAAGCGCTCAAAGGCGCAGATTTTGACTCGGCTTTGCGCAGCAAGACAGCAGATACCCTGCCCATTGAACCACTTTATGAACGCCGTCCACAAAGCGCCTCCCTCGCCCGCCCCAATGGTGCAGCGCCTTGGACATTGGTTCAAAAAATGGATCATATCGACCCTCTTGCCGCCAATACTCAGGCCCGTGAGGATTTGATGAATGGGGCGACGGGCCTTGCCATGGTATTTGCTGACAGCCACACAGCCCGTGGATTTGGACTGAGTGCCGAGGCACAGACATTCGATGTTGCACTTGAGGACATTGACCTCAATGCGATCCACCTTCGACTTGAGCCCGGCCCGCGAGGCAAAAAAACCCAAACGCTTTTTGCGGATTACGTAAAGCGGGCAGGTTATGAGCCTTCAAGGTTGAATGTGCGCTTTGGACTTGATGCGATTGGGGCCGTGGCGGCATGCGGCACCATGCGCTGGCCGTTTGATGTGATCCAACAGCATATGCGCGATGAATGGCAACACCGGCTGGATGATGGTTTCAAAGGCCCATTCTTTGAGGCTGATGGGCGTCCATTTCATGACGCGGGCGCAACCGAAGCCCAAGAGCTTGCTATTGTGCTTGCCAATGGGCTTGCTTTTTTACGCACACTGGAAGCCGTAGGCGGCAATGCACGCGCCGCCGCCGATGCGATTGGTTTTACCCTTTCGGTCGATTGCGATCAGTTTATCAATATTGCCAAGTTTCGCGCGATGCGCCTTTTGTGGAACCGAGTACAAGAAGCAAGTGGTTTAACACCAACACCCACGGCCCTTCACGCAGAAACAAGCTGGCGCATGATGACGGCGGGTGATCCGAATACCAATATGTTGCGGATTACGACCTCCACCTTTGCCGCTGGCATTGGCGGTGCAGACAGTGTAACCGTCTCGCCGTTTACTGGACCGCTGGGTCTACCGAATGCTTTTGCACGCCGCATGGCGCGTAATGTGCAATCGATTTTAATGGAAGAATCCAATCTTTACCGCGTGATCGATCCAGCTGCGGGCAGTGGTGCTTTTGAAAACTTAAGCGACACTCTCGCCTTTGACGCTTGGGCTAAATTTCAAGAAATTGAGAAAATGGGCGGCATTGATAAAGCCCTTATGGGCGGCTTAATCCATGGGTGGATTAACGCCGCAAACGCTGCGCGCAAGGCAGCTCTTCAATCAGGTGAGATGCCTATTCTTGGCATTAGTCTTCATGGTCATGATGGGCGCAATGATATTAGTGTTTTAGATGTCCCTCGGCGCGATGATCTAATTATCACCAAAGGTGCTCACACAATCGATAAATTGCCTCCGATACGAGATGAAGAACTTTTGGGGGCGACATCATGATCCCTGATTTTACTGAAATCGATTTTGCAAAATCTGATTCATCCCCGCAAAAAGGCGAGAGCTGGCAAACGCCAGAAGGTATCCCAGTAAAACCTACCTATGGCGAGACAGATCTGAATGGTCTCAATTTTCTTGAGACCAAGCCAGGAATCGCGCCCTATTTGCGCGGCCCCTACCCAACTATGTATGTGCAAAAACCTTGGACGATCCGTCAATATGCTGGTTTTTCAACAGCGGCAGATTCAAACGCGTTTTATCGGCGCAATCTGGCTGCCGGTCAAAAAGGTTTATCCGTTGCTTTCGACCTCGCCACCCATCGCGGATATGACAGCGACCACCCGCGCGTTTCCGGTGATGTTGGCATGGCCGGTGTCGCGATTGATTCCATTCTTGATATACGTCAACTCTTTGATGGTATTCCGCTTGATAAAATGTCGGTTTCCATGACCATGAACGGTGCCGTGCTGCCTGTCCTTGCGCTCTTCGTCGTGGCAGGTGAAGAACAAGGCATTGATCAGGGTCAGCTCTCCGGCACCATTCAAAATGACATCTTAAAAGAGTTCATGGTGCGCAACACCTATATCTATCCGCCCGCCCCTTCGATGCGCATTGTGTCGGATATTTTTGCCTATACCTCTGAAAATATGCCTAAATTCAATTCGATTTCGATCTCCGGCTATCACATGCAAGAAGCAGGTGCGACCGCAGACCTTGAGCTTGCTTATACGCTGGCTGACGGACTGGATTACATCAAAACCGGCATTGAAGCTGGGCTAGATATTGATAAATTTGCGCCACGGCTCTCATTCTTTTGGGCGAATGGCATGAACTTCTTTATGGAAGTTGCGAAGATGCGGGCAGCACGGCTTTTATGGGCGAAGCTTGTGTCTGAACGCTTTCAACCCAAATATCCTCGATCGATCTCACTTCGCACACACTGCCAGACATCAGGCTGGTCACTGACCGCACAAGATGTGTTTAATAATGTTACCCGTACAGCGATTGAAGCAATGGCGGCAACACAAGGCGGCACGCAAAGTCTGCATACAAACTCATTGGATGAAGCGCTGGCGCTTCCAACTGATTTCTCAGCCCGCATTGCGCGCAACACGCAAATTTTTCTCAATCAAGAAAGTGGTACAACCCGCGTGATCGATCCGTGGGGTGGTTCTTATTATGTCGAAAAACTAACCCACGACCTTGCCGAAAAGGCCCTAGCCCATATAGAGGAAATTGATGCTCTCGGCGGGATGGCAAAAGCGATTGAAGCCGGCATTCCCAAACAACGCATAGAAGCAGCAGCCGCACGCACACAAGCGCGTATCGATACGGGCGCACAAACTATTGTCGGCGTGAATAAATATCTCACCCAAGATGACAAACCGATTGATGTACTTAAAGTGGACAACGCTGAAGTGCGCGCAGAGCAAATTGCCAAATTATCACAATTGCGCAGCGAACGAGATCAAACAGCATGTGATGCCGCCCTTGAAGCCCTCTCCAAGGGCGCCGCATCGAACGATAATTTACTTGCCCTTTGTATTGCAGCTGCACGAGCCAAAGCCACCGTTGGCGAAATGTCAAACGCCATGGAGAAAGTCTTCACGCGCCATACTGCCGTTTCAAAGGCCGCCGCAGGCGTTTATCGCAAAGCAGCCCTTTCAGCTGAACAGCTCGACGCCGTTGCAACCATGGTCAACACTTTCAAGGATAACAATGACCGGAAGCCGCGTATATTGGTAGCGAAAATGGGGCAAGATGGGCACGATCGCGGACAAAAGGTCATCGCGTCCGCCTTTATGGACATTGGCTTTGAGGTGGAACTGGGCGACCTTTTTGCCACGCCAGAAGAAGTGGCCAAACAGGCAGCGAAAAGCGACGTTGATATTGTTGGCATTTCATCGCTGGCAGCGGGCCACCTCACCCACGTGCCTGCCTTAAAGAAAGCACTCATGGACCAAGGACTAACCGACGTCATGGTTGTCGTTGGCGGGGTTATACCGCCACAAGATATGCCTGAATTATATAAAAATGGAGCCGATGCCATTTTCCCCCCAGGCACCGTTATATCAGCGGCGGCGGAAAAGCTTGTGACAGACTTAAATGAGCGCAAAGGTTATACGCAAAAACCACTGGAAGCTTATTTATAAGAAAACTAGGCGCGCACAGCTCTATTTGGACTGCGCTAAGACAACAGCTTAGGCACGCCTACGTTTGCGACATGGACGGTGCCAATTGCGGCGTGGTCCAACATCAACATGCACGATGCCTCTACAACCATAGACCCCTACACCACCTATATCGGGTATTGTGCGAAGGTATTTTGCCAAAACATATTTACTGACACCAGCTACTTTGATGTCCGCTGCTTGGCATTTTGTATGATAAGAACCTCTTGCGCCGCCGATCCGTCTATTATACGCAACTGATCTAAAGCCCGAACTGATCTCAGGTTTGGTTCCATATCTTTTATGTACAAGACTCAATATTCTTCTAAGCTCAGGTGGGAAGCAAGAGGTATCGACACTACTTCTTGATTTGAGGAACGAATTATAAGATTTAAGATCAAAGCCACTTTTTGCTTTTGCTAAAATATCATCGATTGTTGGAAATGTCGCAGCTTGCGCCGTGACCACAGAGCCGTCGTTAACTGGTGAGTGCGATGAAGCTGACTTAGGTAGACGTGACTTTCGCTTTCTTTCACGCAAAGCAAATTTTTCGCCTTCCTCAAGTAATTTCAATTCTTTTTCGGTAAGAAATAACTCTTCATCGGTCAATGGCGCTGTGTTTGAAGGTGCGGCAACTGATGCAACAGAGGTCGTATCTGCAACAGAAGTCTTATCAGTTTTTTCTACAGGAGCCGCAGCAGCGAGTTGACTTGATGCAAGTGGCGTAAGTCTTGGAAATGGCAATCCCAGCTCTGACGCTTTGCGAGAACTTTCAGAAAAATCCTCAATCGTAGCCTTATTAGGTGAAACGATATTTTGAGTAGCCTGAGGTGTGCTAGCCACCGCTGCAGTTTCAAATTCATCATTCAAGCCATTGCAGCCAGATATCAAAACAGCTGCACAGCACATTGCAACTAAATCTAATTTATCAGGCACATGTCGCAATAGTAAACCTCACCAATTCCAAGCTAATAACATATTAAAGTAGCTTGATAATTCGCAAACCTTTTAACCCACTCTGCCCCTCGTTGGCAAATCGAAAATTGAAAAATATATATTGCAACGACCGCTCCTTATGCGCGGCGCCCAGACCTGCCGCGACAACGCCAGTGCCAACTGCGTTTGGGCCCAATATCTACATGGATAAAACTTTTGCATGCATAGGTACCAACACCGCCAACACCAGACACATTTTTTAGGTACCGAGCGAGTGCGTATTTACTGACACCTGGAACTTTAATATCCGCTGCTAGACACTTCACATGATAGGATTTTCTAGCACCGCCAACCCTACGGTTTTTTGAAGCGCTTCTATAACCTGAATTGACAATAGGCTTAACCCCATAACGGCGTTGTACTTTTTGAAGTACAGCACGCAATCGCGGCGGAAAACAGCGCGTACTTACATGATTGCCTGATGTTCTGTAGGCAACATATGACTTAATTGTGCCTTTAGAACTCTTCTTGGTAGATTTAACTACCCTACGCGATTTTGGTTTAGCCTTTTTTGATGTCGCAACCTTCTTCGTCTTGGGCGACTGGGACTTTTTAGTCTTCGCTTGCTCGCTCTTTTCTGACTTTGCGGCTTTATCAGTCTTGTTTTGCTGACTATTCTTTGTTTTGCTTATCGACTTGGTATCAGCTCCATGCAGTGGTTGATTGCCGAAAATACCTTCAGAGTGGCTAAGCGTCGGTGATATGAAAATAGATAGCGCAATAAGTAACTTCATCGCGGAAATGGTATGTGGCATTTAGAGTTCCAATAGCTAATATTATACTTTGCTTTACATCCAGCCCCCCGCAATTCTGTCCATATGAAGCAATCATGGCAGGATTATGGTGCGTCGCACAAAAGTAGATTGCTAGCTACAAATAACGAGCAAATACAAAGATTTCACTGCTGGAGAAGATAAAATGAACCGTATATTATTCGAGTAAATTTTAAAAAATGAGGCCGGGATTCCGGCTGCAGGACTGCGTTTGGGTATTTGCCGATCCTTTAATAAAAGAAACACCCGGCCTCTACCGTCAGACTTCAGAAGGGTGGCACCCCTGCAAATACTGACAGAAAGTAATTTAATTCAACTCTTAATTAGAACAAAAAATATTCAATGCGACTCAACGAATACAACTTATACATGTTTCATAATAAATAAACGTTATAATTGCATTAATTTATAATGCAACCTATGATTGAATTTATTTTCATATGGCAAATTCACATGACACATATAGTTCAAATCAAAATGGTGCTCACGAATGCATTATTAATTATTAGGCTATTTGGTGTTTGTTTATAATTTGAACCTATATTGAATTTGTTGATAAATTTCGACGGCTTGAAAGATAATGAACACAAATCAATTGGAAGCACTGCAAAAGACATTAAATAATAGTTCGCTAGAAAAACGTTCTATGCTTTTAAAATATGTTTCCAGTCTTTTGCAGCAAAATAACTCTAATATTACTGCCCAGCATATCCAGATACTTGGCAACATTTCCGAGAGCTTGATTGATAACGTTGATCTAGATACACAGATTCAGACAGCAGAAATCTTTGCGCACTTAAAATTAGCACCACATGGTCTGATCCATAAATTGGCGCATCTAAGGATAGAAGTTGCAGCTCCAGTTTTAGAAAATTCGCTTATTCTTAGCGATGACGACCTGATTGAAATTATTCTCAAGAACAATGCTGAATATCTAAAGTGCATCGTAAACCGCAAAATTCTCAGTAGTCGCACAACCGATAGCCTGATGGATGTGCCCGACAATGAAATATTGTCCGTGCTCATACAAAATACAGGCGCCTCTTTTTCTCATAACAGCTTTAAGAAGCTGACCGAAATCGGCATAAATAACGATTCAATTGCCAAGAGCCTTATCGATCGATCAGACATGCCCTATAAAATAGCCGCCGATTTCATGGAAAATCTTGGCCTGATGGGACATGGCAAACTGATGGAGAAGGGTGAGAAGCTTCGCATCAAATTTGGCGAACAAGCCTTGCAAGCGCATAAGTTGAGAAACCAAAGAGAACTTTTTCTACCGCTGACTAAAACGATTATTGATCAGATTGGTCGTGGTGAGAAATCACTCAATGATAGTCTCATGACACTTTGTGAATTAGGCAATCATCATGTTTTATGTCAGGTTATCGCCGCTTATACTCAACAAGAAGAAGAGATAATTACAACGGCCTTGGGCAAGGTGAATGGCACTCATCTTTTAAAATTTTGTAATCAGCTAGAGCTCTCGCGGGAAACTTTCCATGCAATCATAAAATTGCGCACAAAACATCGAGATTTACCTGATTCCCAAATAATTCATTTGATGCGGCAGTTTGATTCACACACCATTTAAAGCGGTCGATATCGATTTTTGAGATTATATATCTAACGGCAATATCTTTATCCCACAAATTATCATTCTTACAGGATAAAGATGTGCGCGCTTTTGTTCAGTCAGTATCATCTTTCAGAGAATGCACGTCCATAAGACCTTACAACGGGCTTCATAATATATTGCATCACCGACTTCGATCCAGTTATAACGCTTGCGGTTACCACCATGCCGGCAGTTATTGGGAAATCGCGCCCATTCTTTTTCAACGAACTGCGATCTAAAGTCACCAGGCCTTTGAAATACTTCTCGCCACGTTCTGTTTCAAACGTCGTCGGCGACACTTTACGCACAGAACCATTCACTTTTCCAAATACCTCTGGATCAAATGTCGACAAGCTTATTTCTGCCGGGTGGCCAACTTTCACGTAGCCGATGTCTTTAGGCAATATTCGCACTTCAGCCTCGATGCTGGAATGCACAGGAACTATTTCCGCCACGACATCTCCAGGGCGAATAACCTGACCAGGTAATGTCGCCGTTAAACTTTGTATAATACCAGACTTTGATGCGTGGATAGTTAGGCGCTGCACTCTGTCTTTTGCTGTGGTCAAACGCTCATCAAGCTCTGACAATTCGCTAATCGTTGATACCAGCAAATCAGACCATTCTTGGCGTTTTGCATCTTTCGCCTGTTCTATTTCACTTTGTATTTCAACAATGCTGCCCTTAGCCGCTTCAATTGATCCTTTTAGCTGTGTCAATGTAACACGGATCTCTTCAACACGGGCTTTAGCTGCCAGTAGTCTATTTCTAGATGAAAACCCTTTTTCAATCAGTTTTCTTTGAGCCTCGAGTTGCTCTGCATAAATTTCACGTTGGGCCATTACGACATCAAGTTCTTTTTCGCGTGCTAAAACATCACCACGGCGCTGCTCAAGCCGGGACTGTAAAATCCGGCCAGCTGAGGCAAGAGTTTTCTTTTCTGTTTCAAATAATAGTCGCTGTTCATTTACATCACGAGGATATTCTTTTGCGAACGCGCTAAAATCAGGCTCCTTATTGCCCAGATGGGCAGCAAGCCGCAAGCGACGCATTGAGATGAGATCGCGACGCACACGTATCTGATTGAAATCACCAGAACCACTTTCAGGACGAAGCTTTATTAGCAAATCACCTTTTTTTACAAGGCCACCGGTGCCGACGTAAACTGTATCGACTATGCCACCTTCAAGGTGCTCGACTGAAACCACAGATCCAACTGGTATAATCTCACCTTCTGCCAAAGCCACTTCACGCACGGGTGCATAAACCGAAATAACCACAATAGCCACAACGAAAAGACTTAAAGCCCATAGAAAACGGCGGAAAGTACCATCCCAATGGCCACCATCGATTTCCAATGGTAAAGCCAAATTATTATCGTCTTTTACTGTATCTTTGAAAAATCTCAACGCAAACACCCACATTAATACCGTGAGCAAAATACCATTCTTGACTTGATAAGGACTTAACCAAAACACTAAAAGTGCGTATTCTGAGTACTAAATTTATTTATACTAAACAAAAAATTAATGCATATTTTCTTGTTACGTAAGCATGCGGAGCACCGCATCAACTTGCTTTTGATTTTGCTTTTGCTCGAAAGAACGCTTCTGGTGTGTCATCAAATGCAACGACACCATTCCTTAAATAGAGCACGCGATCACACTTATCTATGAGTGAATCGTCATTCGTAGAAATGACGACTGTCGCATTCCCTCTAATAGCCTCTAATTGATCAAAAAGTGCCTGCTTTTCAAAGGGATTCAACAAGGTCATGGGGCTGTCTAACAAATAAATTGGTACATTTTTGACAAAGGCTCTGGCGAGAGACAAACTTTGTTTAAGCGCCATTGGCATTGAGGATAGTCTTTCCGAGGTAAGGCGCGTATTAATGCCTTCTTCCAACTGTGGATGCGGCAAGCAAATACCAACTCGAGACATAGCTTCTTCTACATCACTATCTGTTGCATCAGGATGGGCCAGCCGGATGTTTTGAGCGACTGTGCCATAGAAAAAATCAGGCTTTGGTCCAACATAACCAATGGATGTACGCACTTCATCAACATCCAATTGCTTAAGGTTGAGGCCATCGAGATACATAGTCCCGCCCAAAGGTTGATAAAGACCCATAATCAATTTTAAAAAGGTTCCTTTACCAGAAGCTGTATCGCCCGTTATGGCAACAACTTGCTTGGCTGGAATATCCGCTGTCAAACCGCGAAAAACCGGATCGCCCGTTGAGCCATAGCGAAAACTGACATTATTAAAGGTAATACGACCGTCATAATGGCGGCGCAGCGTTGGTGTCCCACCTACTTGACGTTCGGGCGCCAAAGACATTAACAGATCGGCTTGTTTTGCCGTTTCCGAAAATTGTCCAATTCGATTCAAACTCAAAAAAGCGGTTTGAATAGGAGACAAAATACGCCAGACAAACATCATTACAGCAATGAGTGCACCAACAGATAACTCTTCTTTCATAACAAGAAGAGCACCAACCCATAGAGTTGCAATACCAGCGATCATCACTAGGCTTTGTGCCAATGTATGCATGATTGTATCAAAGAACTGCGCATTAAACCGGCGCGCACTATATTGCTGCCCAATATCATGCCAACGTTTGATCCATACATCCTCAGCTCTCAACTGACGCACAGTTTCGCGCTTATTGACCGTCTCAATGAGTAAATTTTGATGCTCTTGACGCGATTTCCCCGTGAACAAAACATTCCGCTTTGTCATGGGCATAGAGAACAAAGCAATGATAGCAAAAATTATCGCAAGACATACTGGAATGAATGCCAATGTGGGATGGATAATAGAAATGGCTAAAATGAAAACGACCGTGAAAGGCAAATCAAGGCCAGCACTGACCAAGGGACCCGTGAAAAAAGCTTGCACGTTCTCAAATTGGCGCAACCGCACGATCTGCTGACTAACGGAGGCAGACTCCGTCATTTTGATTGGTAAATTCAAGATGCGCTCAAAACCACGCGTCAAAAGCTGCGTGTTAAACCGCGCTCCTATATAGGCAACCATGCGCCCTCTGACTCGACGAATATATACCTCAAAGAACAAGGTCGCTATAATAGCTAAAGCTAAATAACCTAGTGTATCTAATGACTTAGATCCAATGACTCGATTATATACATTCATCGTATATATTGGTGTCGCCAAGGCTAGAAGATTAGCTACAAACGTTAGAGCAAAAATAACTAAAATTTTGGATTTGAACTTACGCAAGCCATCATAAAACCAACTGATTTTACGATTACGATGAAGGCTATCTGTTTTGTTCTCCGTCTCAACAGCACAGATAAGCGACTTACCCTTTGGCATATCAATTTCTGACAAATCACCCTTGGGGCCATCATAGATAAGCAGGCGACCATTAGTCAGTATTCTCAGGGCAATAAAGGGTGTTTCCTCATCAGTAACGACCAAGCAAGGTAATCTGGATGCAAGACTTCTGCTGGATACAGCAGTGACAGAGCTTTGGAAGCCTAAGTGACTCAAAACGCCTTGAAACTGAATAAGACTATCCATGTCTTGGAAATGTGGCATCGCTTGAACAATATGACGTTCTTCCCCTGGCCATTTCAATTCAACCAATAAGGAGCGCAAACAACGATCATAAGCATTCGAGGTCGACTTATCTTGATTTTGAACCAACGGCGAGAAAGCCTGTTTAATATCAGCGACACTGCTCATTATAGGGTGCGGTTGCTCTGTGCCTTCATCACCTTTATTCTCAGTAATGGGCAAGCCTATATTTTTGAAGTCACTCATAGTTAAGTCGGCAAGCGGACTATCACCATTTGAAGCATCTTGAGATGCTTGATGAGCTTTCTCATCTTTTGTTTGTTTGTTGGTCATTATCTTGAACCACCTGCTGCCGCGCTTTTAGAAACAACCGAATTTGAATCCACATCAACATTAACAAAATTATTGTTGATCAGATCCGCTTTCATTTCGTCGTATGAATTATAGATGGTCAGCCTGCCGTTATTTACATAGAAAATACGGTCTACGTTACGTGCTAAACTTTCACTATTAGATGTGAAAATAACAGTGACCCAACCGCGCAGGCTATCAATTGCCTTGATAAAAGTTTCTTGCCCGCGCGCATCTAGTTCTGCCTGTGGCTCATCGAGTGCCCATAGAACCGGTTTTTGTGCTAAAACTCTTGCCATCAACAAGCGACTGATAAAGGGAGCAGGCAAGGTTTCGGAGATACCCCTACCCAGCGGCGTGTCATACCCTTCTGGCAGCTTGTCAATTTCTCGTTCAATATCAATAATATCCGTCGCCCAGCGCACATCTTCAACATTAGCGCCCTGACCAAACAAACTCAGATTATCAAAAATTGAGCCTGCAAACACTTCGGTATTCGCATCCGATGTCCCAACAGCTGCACGATATGAACGACGAAATTCATATGCTGGCATATCACCCAATGTGATCGTGCCTGATGTCGGGCGGTTGAGACCTGCAATTATGTTCAAAACCGAGGTTTTACCTGAGCCATCAGGTCCCATAATCATTATAGACTCGCCTGATTCAATTTTAAAATTCAGATCACTCAAACTTATAGAAGTCGGCCCCATATCTATAGATACAGATTGTGCGGTCACTTCTGGTGTCGGCGGATCATTATCAATTGCAGCCTTTACCGGAATATCTTCGAGGGCAAATAGTTTTGAAACTTCATTAACTGATAAGCGAGCACGCTGGAAATCATTCCATGTACTTGCAACACGCAAAATCGGCTGGACCGCACGGCCAGAAAGTAAGGAACAACACGCTAGAACTCCAACGCTCATGTTACCATGCACCGCCATCCACGCACCCGTTGTTACCATGGCAATCATCGTGCCATTTCCTAACAAGCTTGCAATAGATTGACTGGCCATGGCCGCCACAATAATTGAATAATGCAGCTGTGCATTTTTTGCCTGCAACCGCTCAAAGCGTCTGACCAAAAAAGGTTCCGCAGATTGGCATTTCATTGTCACTATGCCTTTGAGACTCTCAGCCACAAAATCATAAGTCCGCGCTTCATGCTCTTCTTTTTCTTCCAGTATTTTCTTGTACTGCAGACTTGATGTGATGGTCACGACACCAAAAAGACACAAAATCATAAAAGGAACCACCACAAGCCATCCACCAATCAGGCCCATAAGGGCCAAGAAAAGCAAAGCAAATGGCAAATCAATAAACATTAATCGCGATTGGCCACCATAAAACTCTGCTACCCTATTGATATTAGATAGTTTTTCTATCGTTTTAGCCTGGGAGATTCCAACAAACGAGCCCTTCGAAGCATATAGAAACCGGCTTATGAGATCTTGAGTAATCGCCTTTGTAAACCGCGTCGCGGACCATGAAACGACATAAGAGCGCGCCACACGTAGCAATCCCTCAATAATCACCACTGACGCAAGCCCGAACATCATCAAAGCAAAAGTATCAATAGCCTGATTAGGGATGACCCGATCATAGACTTGCAAAATAACCAACGGCAAAGCCAAGCCTGCACAATTTATAATAATTGATGCAACCAACACTGATTTCGGCATTTTCAACGTGTCTGAAAACGGGATGCCGCGTTTCGCTAAACCTTTAGGTGAAAGTTCGCGTATTAATGAGCCAATACCGATAATTGGTCCAAACAATTTTTGCACAAAATTTTTATGCGGCTCCTTATCATAAGCAGCATTATACTTAGGCCGAACAGTAGAAATAGGCTTCTTATCTACTTTAGTAACTGGCTCGCTATTTTTTTGGCCTAACGCAGAAGCGCGTAACCCATTGTTTTCACTCATCCAGATCATATCCGATTAATAATTTTTCACATTTTGAATGAAAAGTGTTTTGAATTACTTAACCACGATGCAACCAACCACATATTCAATCTAAAGTTGCGAAATAGCAGTGTATCAAACCGCGCCGTTAAGGCAGTGCATCTTTACTTATCGTTAAGCATGAATATCAAAAAATCCCAATGAACACCTAAAAGTGCTCGTCGTTAACGGATTTCAGATTGTCTCCAAGCATCTTTATCAGGAGTAAAAAGCCCAATTTCTTTCTGGGCTGCGGTGCAATAGACTTTATCATAAGGTTGGATTGAAATCAGATGGCTGACAAAATTAGCAATAGCAATGGTTCATCAGCAGGAACTAAAACCGAAGATCAATTATCAAGTGCAAATGATTTTGTATTAACCGACCCCGCGATTACCCGAAATGACTCTGACGGCATTGGCGTGCTTTTTGGGACTGAAGGCGTTCAGATAAAGAAAAATGGCGCGATAAGCGAAGAGTCAACATCTGAGACAACATCAGGTGTAGAGGATACAGAGAACACAACTTCACCCGTCGCTAATAATTCTACATCGAGCGGGCAAACTCCGTTGGATAATATTGATTTTTCAACAATCAGTGCCGATGCTAATGAGCTCAATGGAACACAAGGACTGCCTCAAGAACCAATCGATAGCAATGCATCAAATCAAGGTATTCAAACAGATGGTGTAGATGTTGTCGACTCCACAGCCGCATTCCGCTCTACAGTTCCACAAAACGATACACCATCAAACGCAGCCAGAGCCAATGGACAAGGTTTGGAAAGTTCAGAAACCGTTGCCTCCGATATAGATCCAACTACTGAGCCTACTTCAGATACACCTACTGTTGATGATGGGCCGCAAGCTCCAATCAATAATCAACCTACTGATCTTGAAGTTTCTGACAATACTTTCGCAGAAAATTCTGTAGCAGGCACGGTTGTGGCAACGCTTACTGCTTCCGATGTAGATGGCGACAGTTTTTCTTTTAGCATTGTTGGCGATAGCGATGAGTTTGAGATTATCGGAAATCAAATCGTTGTCAGCGAAGGCGCGGACTTTGATTTTGAAACGACATCACCTTTCACTCTCACTATATTAGTGAATGATGGCAATGGCGGTGTTTTGGTTGAAGATATCACGTTCGATGTAACAAACGTCAATGAAGCACCAACTGATCTTGTTATCGATGGATCAAGTGTTGATGAGAACGTCGCAGCCGGCACTGTGGTGGCAAGTCTCTCCGTATCAGACGTCGATGCAGGTGATAGCCATACATTCGAACTC